>NZ_FMWS01000018.1 GCF_900103255.1 Gilliamella bombi
AATCCTATTCGACGAGTTTTTACCCGAAACTTATTTATATCTTCGAAATTATCGCTCAAATCACCTAAAACAGCTTTGCTAGTATTAGCATTGTTATTATTGTCATCTTCATCGAATTTACAGGCATTGAATGGTAAAATAGCTCGAGCGGATAATCGTAGTGATGCAATACTGCTACCGTCGGCAGTTATCCATTATGCAAGGCCGAATCTATTTTTGGGTAATGACGAATACGCAGGTCCAGCTGACATATGGAATCCTAAGAAGGGCTTCCTAGTTCAATCAATCAATCCTGAATCATACAACCTCAATTTTCCAACTACAGGAGCGCATAATTTATATTTTGATTTACTCATAAGTGGAGTAGATATAAATGAATTGAAATGGGAACCAGTCACGCATGAGGGAATTACTGCAACAGTGACAAATGTTGTACCTAATGATTACTGGATTCTTTATGAAGACAAGGGACAAGTTGTCTCCCGTGTTAAGCTAACAGGTCCAGAGGCAATATATCAATGGTTCAATCCGAATCCTAGTCAAATAGCTAAGCCAGGGTTACCACAGACGTTTGAGTTAGTGGGTAGAGATATTAATACTGGTGATGAGGTAGTCAAATATGGATTTGTATTAAGGCAGTGGTTCGTCAATCGTGGTGGTCAATTGAAAACTTATAGTGACCAGTTAGCATGGTGTAATAGTTTGGGGTATCGCATGCCGAGGATAAGGGATTTAACAAATGCGAAGTGTGGTTTAGATAATAATTATTTCCCATGTATAAATAACATAGATGGCGCCACGCCGTCGTCACGAGTTAATCGGTACATGCGTCACATAGGCGCTGGCTTTTTCACGGAGTGGGGCATCATTGACTACTACACTGATGCGGGCTTCGTCTACTACTACTATTGGACGAGCGACGCGGCAGGTAGCTACCAGTTCCCTGTCAACTCGTACCACGGCTACGTCAACAGCACCAATGCCAGCCCCTCCCGCTATGGCCTTTGCACCGCACCTTAGCTTTTAGCGTTTAGTTCTTAATCCTTAGGGCGCGGGGGTGGTTATGGTGCCAGAGAGGAAAATATAAAAAAGAATAAAGCCCCAGCACAAGTTGGGGCGCTGAGCAGGCAAAGTTTGTGAGCTTTGAGCTTTGATGGCAGAAAATCAAAATAGCACCTCGACCGATACGCCTTAAAAGCTTGCGCTTTTGTTATTAACTGACTGTTATTAACAAGCTGTTATTAATAGCTATTATCAAATAACAAAAGCGCTTTTATTAAAAAGCCAAATGCAACGTAATAAAAAACTAGCCTATAATTGTTTGATTTTATTTAGAAACGCAAATAAAAACTTCAATAAAATCAATAATTCATCTGAACAATTTTAGAGCAAGAAACACGCTTATAGCACTACAATGTTAATCAGCCAGCCTTATCCCAGCATCAAAATATGCCGATAACGAAGTAAAGCTAGTACGCTAAACTAGGTTGTTGGGCGTGTTTGTGTTTTAGATGTTATCAGCAATATTAATCATTCCGCAAAATACAAAAAATTATAAAACTAACACCTTATTTTAATTAGAAAATTCACCTATCTATAAAGACAAATTGTTTTTATATTTACATTTCTTTACAAAAAATTCCGCTAAAAAACTAGCCAACTATTTTATAAATGGTTATACTTTCGCCGTTATAGGAAAACAAGCTTATTAAATAAGCAAACAATTATAAAAATCTAAATAAAATAAATAATTAATTAATAGGTAAACCATAATGCATTATCATTCTAGGTACAAGCACCGGCAAACTTATGTCTTAAATTTATCAAATAATCCTATTCGACGAGTTTTTGCACGAAACTCATTTATATCATCGAAATTATCCACAAAACTATCTTTAAAAATCCCGTTGGCATTAGCACCGTTGTTATTATTGCCGTACTCATTAGAATCACAGGCATTATCGGCCACGACTTCTGAGCGCATTCACGGTACTGAGCCTTATTTAACCTTTGATGGTGGTGTTACTAAAGTGACTAAAACAGAGGACTTATTAGGTATTAAGTTATCAGATGGTCGAACATTCACATCGCAAAATAATTCTTCATCACCAACAGCGCCAATCAAGTTACCTAATGTAGGGGATACCTTGGCTGATATTGAAATGATAGTCCCGCCATTAAGCGACTCAATAAATATAAATGACTTAGTGACACAAGGTAAATGGGGAGATGATGATGGAGATGGTCAGGGTACAAATGGTGTTACCGCATTAGGAAGTATATCGTTAGCAATAACTGATAAAGATGGAAATGCTGTTAGTCGTGGCGATGCATTAGATATATGTAATGCACCTTATAAGGTAACCTTAAGTAGTACAGGAGGTAGTTTAACTACACAATATGGTTTGCCAGATAGTAGTACTTTTAGTGGAGGAACAGCGGAGTATTATATCACTTTACCGTCACAGCCCGTTATTTGTGCGGTCAGGCCAAATCTAAATAAAGGTACAGGCGATTATGCAGGTCCACCTAGCATGTGGAATCCAGCAAAGGGTTTTTTAGTTCAGTCAACAAATCCATCATCTTACGGTTTAAATTTTCCAACAACAGGTGCAGATAGATTGTATTTTGATTTGGATATAGTTGGGATAGATGCAAGTCAGTTGAGTTGGTCTGTTACCACATATGGTGGTAGTGGTGATATAACAGCAACGGTGAATTGGGTTTACTCAAACACGCAGGTAACATTGAATGGTCCTAAAGCTGATAGTACTCAGATGAATTCAGATAATCCAAGTCCACTTAGACGTCCTTCTTTGCCACAGACATTTGAGTTGGTTGGTAGGGATAGTCAAGGTAATGAGGTTAGGTATGGATTTGTGTTGAGGCAGTGGTTCGTCGATCGGGGACTTCGAAGAGATAGCCTTTCTAATCAAAGCACATGGTGTGATAGTTTGGGTTATCGTTTGTCACGGGTAAGGGATTTAACCAATGCGGTTTGTTCTGGCTGGGGCATGAATAGTTACGCTCCTTGTACTGGTGCAGTAGGTGCCACGCCGCAGTCTAGTGGTAATGGTTACATGCGTCATATAGGAGCAGGTTTTTTCACGGAGTGGGGCTACTTGGGCAACTACGTTGGTGCGGGCTTCTTCAACAACACCTGCTGGACAAGCGACACGATCGGTAGCAATGGCTTCTTTGTTCCCTCGTCCGAAGGCTCCGTCGGCGGCACTGGCGCTTCTTCCTACGCCTTCGGTGCTGTTTGCACCACACCTTAGTTTTTAGCGTTTAGTTCTTAATCCTTAGGGCGCGGGGGTGGTTATGGTGCCAGAGAGGAAAATATAAAAAAGAATAAAGCCCCAGCGCAAGTGTTGGGGCGCTGAGCAGGCAAAGTTTGTGAGCCTTGAGCTTTAATGGCAGAAAACCAAAATAGCACCTCGACCGATACGCCTTAAAAGCTTGCGCTTTTGCTATTAACTGGTTGTTATTAACAAGTTGTTATTAATAGCTATTATCAAATAACAAAAACGCTTTTCTTAAAAAGCCAAATTCAACGTAATAAAAAAATAGCTAGCCTATAATTGTTTGATTTCATTTAAAAATAAAAAATTTAATAAAATCAATGGTCTACCTGAGCAATTTTAGAGTAAAAAACAACGCCTAATTCCTTTGCACAAAAAAAATCAGACATTATGTCTGATTTTTTACTTTTTATCACGACAATATTTAAAAATCTAAATTCGCCGCTTTAAGGGCATTTTCTTCAATAAATAGTCGGCGTGGTTCAACTTCATCCCCCATTAATGTGGTAAATAATTGATCCGCTTCAATTGCATCTTTTATGGTGACTTGCAACATGCGACGACTGGTTGGATCCATTGTGGTTTCCCATAACTGTTCTGGGTTCATTTCACCTAGTCCTTTATAACGCTGAATAGTTAATCCACGACGTGATTCTTTAATTAACCAATCAACAGCTTCATCAAAAGATTCTACGGGTTGTTTGCGTTCTCCACGTTGAATAAAGGCGCTGTCTTCAAGTAGATCTTTTAATTGTGCACCAAGGTGGCAGATATTACGGTATTCATTACTATGGATGAATACTTGATCTAATGGATAATGAGTATCTACACCATGAGTTTTTACTTTAATGATTGGCACATATAGTTGTGCTTTTTCATTATATTCAGCTGAATAAAGGTAGCTGCTACCATGTTGTTCTTTATTTGATAGTTTTTCAACAAGGGTTTTTGCCCAATTTTCGGCTTGTTGTTGGTTTTGTAAAATACTTTCGTTTAATACATCATGATAAACTAATTCCGATAGCAACGCTTTTGGATAGCGACGTTCCATTTTTGTAATAAGTTTTTCGACTTTTTGATATTCAGCAATTAGTTTTTCTAATGCTTCGCCTGCAAGTGCAGGTGCATGGTCATTGACATGTAACGATGCATCTTCAAGCGCTAAGGCAATTTGAAATTGCGTCATTGCCTCATCATCTTTGATATATTGTTCTTGTTTGCCTTTTTTGACTTTGTACAAAGGTGGCTGTGCAATATAAACATAACCTCGCTCAATGATTTCTGGCATTTGTCGGTAGAAGAATGTTAATAATAATGTTCGAATATGCGAGCCATCAACGTCGGCATCGGTCATGATAATAATGCTGTGGTAACGCATTTTGTCTGGGTTATATTCATCACGGCCAATTCCACAACCTAATGCGGTAATTAGTGTTCCGACTTCTTGAGATGAGAGCATTTTGTCAAAACGTGCTTTTTCAACATTTAAAATTTTACCTTTAAGCGGTAAGATTGCTTGATTTTTGCGGTTGCGTCCCTGTTTTGCTGAGCCCCCCGCAGAGTCCCCTTCCACTAAGTACAGTTCAGATAGAGCTGGGTCTTTTTCTTGGCAATCAGCAAGTTTACCTGGTAATCCGCCTAAGTCTAAGGCGCCTTTTCGACGTGTCATTTCGCGCGCTTTACGGGCGGCTTCTCGTGCTCTTGCAGCATCGATGATTTTTCCGACAACAATTTTGGCATCACTTGGGTTTTCAAGTAGATATTCTGTTAACTTTTCGCCCATTACGGATTCAACGGCGGATTTTACTTCTGATGATACCAATTTGTCTTTGGTTTGTGATGAGAATTTTGGGTCAGGTACTTTAACTGATACTACCGCAATTAAACCCTCACGAGCATCATCACCCGTGGCGCTGATTTTGGCTTTTTTGCTGTATCCTTCAGCTTCCATATAGTTGTTTAATGTGCGCGTCATTGCTCCACGGAAACCCGCCAAGTGAGTACCGCCATCTCGTTGTGGAATGTTGTTAGTAAAGCAATAGATGTTTTCTTGGTAACCATCGTTCCATTGTAGTGCTACTTCAACACCAATACCGTCTTTTTCTGTGCTGAAGTAAAATATTTTAGGATGAATAGGATTTTTATTTTTGTTTAAGTATTCAACAAACGCTTGAATGCCACCTTCGTAGTGGTAATGTTCATTTTTGCCTGTGCGCTCATCAAGTAATCTTATTGATACGCCTGAGTTTAAGAATGATAATTCTCGTAGTCGTTTTGCTAATATTTCGTAGACAAACTCAATATTGGTAAATGTTTCTGGGCTTGGCCAGAAGCGTACATAAGTGCCAGATTCAGATGTTTCGCCAATTACTTTTAGTGGCTCTTGCGGGACACCTAAGTTATAAACTTGTTGGTGGATTTTTCCATCACGATAAATAACTAATTCTAATTTATCTGATAAGGCGTTAACAACTGAAACACCTACACCATGCAAACCACCAGATACTTTGTAAGAATTATCATCAAATTTACCGCCAGCATGCAATACGGTCATGATAACTTCTGCTGCTGAAATACCTTCTTCTTCATGAATACCTGTTGGAATACCGCGACCATCGTCACGTACAGAAACAGAGTTATCAGGGTGGATTGTTACTTCAATATGGTGACAATATCCAGCTAATGCTTCATCTATGGCATTATCAACAACTTCAAAAACCATATGGTGAAGTCCTGTACCATCATCAGTATCACCAATATACATACCTGGACGTTTACGGACAGCATCAAGCCCTTTGAGTACTTTAATGCTAGAAGAATCATAAGAATTAGACATGGATTTCTCGACTTTTTTGATTGTTTATATCGTTCTGTATATTTACGAAATTATACCAGATTTTATGTGAAAAATCTTATCATTTTCATCGATCATATGGGTAATTTGCGATTGGTTAACTGCAGTAATAAATACTTGTGAATTAGCTTGTTTTAAACGTTTGGCTAACAATTCGCGTTTATTGTTATCTAATTCAGATGCAAAATCATCAAGTAGGTAGATACAAGCTTGGGTATTTTGCTTAGAGTAATATTCACCTTGAGATAAACGTAATGCGCACATTAATAATTTTAATTGACCACGTGATAACAGATCTTCAACTGGAATGTTATCAACACGTAATCGAATATCTGCTTTATGTGGTCCGGCTGATGTGTAGTTAAGGAGTTTGTCTCGTTCATACTGTTTGCGTAATATTTCAGCATAATCAGTACCATGCTCCCAACCTTGGTAATATTGGCAATTAAGTTGGTATTCGGGTAAGAAATCATGGCAAGTTTGTATAATTTCAGGAAAAATATGTTGTGAGTAGTTTTCTCTAATGTGGCTAATTTTTTCAGCGATGGGTGCAAGTTCTTTGTCCCAAGGTAATAATTGATTATAACTATGGGATTGCTTTAATAATGCATTGCGTTGTTTAAATAAACGCTTTAAATTATTCCATAAATGAACAAATTCAGGGTGGTGATGAAAACATCCCCAATCAATAAATGCTCGGCGATATTTAGGTCCACCAGTCAATAAATCAAATCCTTCAGGTGTGATTAGTTGAATGGGTAATAATTTGGCTAAATCGGTTAATCGATAACCTTCATTTCCATCTATTCTGATTTTATTATCATTATTACGCGATTTAGCAAGCCCAATTGAGTGATTTTGTTGATTGGCTGTGTTTAGTTCGCTGAATAATACTAGTTCTGGCTGTTCGTGTTGAATAATTCGATTAGATTGAGTGTGTCTAAATGCACGACCATGACCAAGCATATAAATAGCTTCAAGTAAGCTCGTTTTTCCACTCCCGTTATCGCCAACAATGAAGTTGAAATGTGGCGATAAAGTTAGCTGTGCATAACTAATATTACGAAAATGATGAACTTTGATTTTTGAAAGAGTCATATGCTTTAAATTATTCCGGACGAAGCCGGAATATTAAGTAAGATTGGATTATAAGCGCATTGGCATAACAACATAAGTTGCTGTTTGATTATTGATATCTTCTATTTGTACACTTGATGTTGCATCGGTTAATAATAGTTGTACGCTATCACATTTCAATGTATTTAATATATCAAGTAGATAGGTTACATTGAAGCCAATTTCAAGCTCTGCGGATTCATATTTTACGTCAATAACTTCTTCTGCTTCTTCTTGTTCTGGGTTGTTTGCTGTAATCTTTATTTGATTGTTATGGACATAAAGTCGAATACCACGGAATTTTTCATTAGATAAGATCGCAACTCTTGATAGGGCGTTTCTGAGTTCTTCGCAAGATACTTCAAGTGGTTTATCTGGGTTGCGTGGCAATACTCGTTTGTAGTCAGGGAATCTTCCATCAATGAGTTTTGATGTGAAAGTGAAATCACCAAGATTAACCCGTAAGTTATTATTACCAATTTGCATATTGATTAATTCTTCGTTATCACTAACCAGTTTTGCAAGCTCTAGTACCCCTTTTCTTGGTAAAATGACAGAATGATTAGTTTTAGTATCTTGTTCAATAGGTTGTGAGCATAAAGCTAATCGATGTCCATCTGTTGCAACTGATTTTAGTAAACCATCTTCAATTTCAAATAACATGCCATTTAGGTAATATCTTACGTCTTGATTCGCCATTGAAAATTGTACCGCATCAATAAGGCGTTTAATGGTTTTTTGTGGAACTGAAAGTTCAACATCACTTTGCCAATTTTCTAGATTTGGAAAATCGGTAGCTGGTAGTGTTGATAATGAAAATTTACTACGTCCTGATTGAATCATCAATCGGTTATCGTCAACGCTTATCGAAATTTTGGCATCATTAGGTAAGTTTCGACAGATATCAAGAAACTTTCTTGCTGGCACGGTTGTTGCACCTGGTTCACTCGGTTCAACTAATGGTAGATGAGATATCATCTCTATTTCAAGATCAGTTCCTGTCATCGATAGCGTGTTATCACTCACTTGTAATAATAAATTCCCCAAAATTGGTAGTGTAGGGCGACTACTTAATGGTGCACTTACAAGTTGTAATGGCTTTATTAGTTTTTCACGATCTATAATAAATTTCATAGTATTGATTCTTTTTAAGTTGATAATGTTCGAATTAAATTGGAGTAATCTTCTTTAATGTTATTACTTTCTTCTTTTAACTCTGCGATCTTTCTACATGCATGTAATACAGTCGTGTGATCTCTTCCACCAAAGCCGTCACCGATTTCAGGTAGGCTTTTATTGGTGAGCTCTTTGGCAAGCGCCATTGCTACTTGCCGTGGTCTTGCCACAGAACGAGAACGACGTTTAGAAAGTAAATCTGATACTTTAATTTTATAATATTCGGCAACTGTCTTTTGTATATTTTCAATGGTGACAAGTTTTTCTTGTAAAGCGAGTAAATCTTTTAAGGCATCTTTAACAAAATCAATGGTAATGGCCTTACCAGTAAAATTAGCATTAGCGATAACCCGATTAAGAGCGCCTTCTAATTCACGAACATTAGAGCGTAATCGTTTAGCAATAAAAAAAGCGACTTCTTCAGGTAATTTAATATGATTTTCCTCGGCTTTTTTCATTAAAATTGCAACCCGTGTTTCTAGTTCAGGTGGCTCAATTGCAATGGTTAGTCCCCAACCAAAACGTGATTTTAGTCGGTCTTCAACGCCATTAATTTCTTTAGGATAGCGATCTGACGTTAAAATAATTTGCTGATTACCCTCTAATAAAGAGTTAAAGGTGTGGAAAAATTCTTCTTGAGATCGCTCTTTATTTGCAAAAAACTGAATGTCATCGATAAGTAAAGCATCAACAGAACGGTAGTAATTTTTAAATTCTTCGATAGCGTTATTTTGTAGTGCTTTGACCATGTCTTGCACAAAGCGCTCGGAATGCATGTAAACAACTTTGGCGTTGGCTTTTTTTGCCATTATTTGATTGCCAACTGCATGTAATAAATGCGTTTTACCTAAACCGGTGGAACCATATAAGAATAGTGGATTATAAGCTTTTCCTGGATTTTCAGCTACTTGTTTTGCAGCCGCAACAGCAAGTTGGTTTGATTTACCCTCAACAAAACTATTAAAAGTGTGCTTATGGTTAATACCTGAATGATACACATGATTATTATTGGTTTCTTTTGTTGTTTTCCATGCAGGAACAACCTCTGCTTTCTTTTGGTTATTTTGTTCTTTTTTATCTGCGGATACGGTTGAACCAACCTCAAGAAATAATTTTAGAGAATCGTCATTAATTAGTTTATTTAATAGTTGAGAAATAGTAGTTAAATATTTATTTCTTACCCAATCTAGGACAAATCTATTGGGCGCATAGATATAGAGTTTATTATCAACCATTTCCGCTTGCAACGGGCGAATCCATAAGTTGAATTCTGTTGTGGGGATTTCTTCTTGTAATTGAGAAAGGCAATCTTGCCAAATAGCGGTAGGCACGGCAACTCCTTTAACTTTGCTTACTAACAATATCGTGAAGTATTATAATCTTTTTTGTGGATAATTTGTAGATCTAAGGTAATATTTAATTTAGTTGTTAACAATAAAAATAAGAAAAACCCGGCTTATAACCGGGTCTTAATGAAGTATCTAAATAACAAAAAATTAATTTGTTTCATTAGTTACTTGAACTTCTTTTTTGTTAAGTGCTTTAACTTCAATTTCAACACGACGATCTGGAGCTAAACAAGCTTTTAAGCTAGCACCACGAAGAGCATTACATTTTGTACCAGTAACTGGTTGAGATTTACCCACACCACGAGCGCTAATTAGGTTAGAAGGAACACCTTTAGCAATTAAATATTTCATTACTGAGTTAGCACGTTGTTCAGATAGTTTTTGGTTATAACTAACTGAACCGATACGGTCAGTATGACCAATTACTACGATAGCGCTTTCAGTTGGGTTAAGTTTAACAAGATTTGTTAGTAAGTTGTCTAATGCTTGGCGACCTTCTTCTTTTAAATCAGCTTTCGCATAAGCAAATAGTACATCTTCATTTAATACATAGCGGTTTACTTCAGTTTTTAATTCAACTGGTGCTGGAGTAGCTGGTGAACCTAAACGATAAGTAATACCCAAGCTTACAGTACCTGCGTCTGGAGATGCGTCAGTTTTAGTATGAATATGTTGAACATATTGGTATTCTAAACGAGTAGAGAAGTCTTCGTCAAAACGATAGTCAAGACCTAATGCATAAACTGGAGATAGGTCAGTTTTTGTACCATTGTCAAGTTTTTCATATTTTTTAACTAAGCCGCTATTTTTCCATTTAGCGATAGTAACCATACCACCTGCACGACCATAGATATCTAGTCCGTCAATGATAGGATAACTTAATTTACCAGTTAAAGAAACACCTTGTGCAGAAACTTTACTATGACCTACATCATAGCTTCTTCCTGCATAACTGAAAGATCTTTTATATTTAGCAGATCCTAACCAGTCGTAGCCTAATTCGAAAGCTAAGTAAGGATTTGCTTGGAAACCAAGGAAAGCCCCACCAGCAACGTTGCTACGGTTTGACGTGCTAATGCCAACGTCATCCCATACACGAACTTTATTTGCATCTAATCTATAAAGTTCTGACCAACCTAATTTAGCACCTGCATAAATAGTGTTGTCATCGTATGCTGCGTTAGCTGCAGTAGCTGTTAAACTTGCAACTGCGATTGCTAGAGCTAGAGTAGTTTTTTTCATTTTATTGCCTCAACTTATATGTTGTTATAGACGATGTTTAGTTTCTTTTATTGTTTAAAATTAATTTAAAGTAAAAAGAACAATACTTATTTTTATATAATTATGTTACCCATAATCTGATGTCAAGTATAGCATAGATAATAGGCAAATCTATAGTTATTGCAGTTACAATAAAAAAAATTTAGATAATTTTTTCAAATAATTTTGTTAATTGTTATGTAAAAGTCATTAATAGTATTTGCTAATGCATTAGCCATAATAAAAAAGTCAGCTTCTAATCTCTTATTAAATTCATCTAAACCGATATCTTCGTTTTCATCCAAAATAGCAGAATCAAACTTAATTCGTTTAAATGTTAAGTCACTATTAACAATAAAGCTAACGCCTCTTTCATCAATAATTTTAATTTTAGTGATCCATTTCCCTGAATCGAAATGGACACGCATTTCATCACTGGTGATTTCTTGATTTTTACAGCTAATAATTCCATTTCCTTCAAGAGGATCTTTTAGTTCGGCTTGATCACCTAATAAAAATGGTGGGAATTTTAGGTTTTCCTTAGCCCATGAGGTCATAACCTGTTCAAGTGGTTTATCAATCGATAAAGGGGTTAAAGCGAGTGAGCCAAGCTCTTTACGTAAAATCGCTAAGATATCTTCTGATTGTTTAAAGCTACTACAGTCAACAATAATGCGTTTATTATGCGTATCTAACCATAACCAATAATGATTATATTTACTAAAAGCCCTTGGCATTAGATCAATCATAACTTCATCTTTTAAAGTCGCCTTTTCGTTTTTAGTTAGTTTTCTGCTTAGTGCTTGTTCTTGTTTATCGATTTTTTCTAATAAAGCTTGTTTTATTACGGGTGCTGGTAATATTTTTGTTTCTTTTTTGATCCGTAATAATAAATGCCCTTGCATATCAACTATAAAATCATCTTGGTTATTATCATGATAAGGCGAAACCCAACCCATTTTTGTGGTGTCTAAATTACCACATGGAGTAAAAGGGTGAGACTTTAGCGCTTTTTCTATTGCATCTTTATTAAGTAACGTGTCGCTATTAAGTTGGTAAATTATGGCATTTTTAAACCAAAGCATACTTTTCTATTTCCTGCATTTTGTGATAAAGGGTTATCATTGTTTAAATAAGTAACAGCTTATAGAGAATAATAAACTGTCATTATTTAGTGATTGAGTATAAATGTATATTTATTAGAAGCTATAAGAAACACCCATATAAATCGAGGTTACAGTGCTATTGTCCACCATTGGGCTATCTGCCACATCACCAGTTAATTTGTCAATATGAACACCACCAAATGTCGCAATATTTGGGGTTAATGAATATTGTGCAGCTAATTCAGCATAAGGTGTCAATGACGCATCAGCATTAAAGTATCGTAATCCTGAACGAGAGGTTTCTTTATGTGAAACACCATAATAATAATCATTGTGCTTATTATTAGCCCAATTTATACCGATGGTGGGCGCAACAATCAAATTGCCTTGCATGTAAGGAATGGTATAATCAGCATTTACTAAAATACTATTACTTTCATTTAATACATCAGTTCCTACACTACTGGAAAAACTTCCCCAATTGGTATCAATAGAATACTCGATTTCTGCAAGTAATGTTGAATGGCGGCTATCAAGTAGTCTTAATTGGTGGTTATCTGAATCATGTGGCTTAAATTCGTTAGATAAATAACGTGCGCCAATAGACACGCTTTGATTGTCCTGATTATAAGCATAAATACCTGCTGACAAGTCATCGATAAAAAACAGACCATTATCATAATCAATATGAGGAATAGGGTAATAATTAGCACTATAACTTTTATACGGTGAATTAGTCCGACCCACACCAACCCCGATAGAGGTAGTGTCAGCTAATGCAATTTGGGTAACTCCTAAAGTTATTATTGATAAAATAGATAGTGTACAAAATGTTTTTTTCATTTTTCATACCCATATATAAAAGGTGATCACCTGTCGTTATTTATACTAATTTTATATCTTATTGATGGTTAGTTTTGTCGTCACACAATCTATACATTAATTGTACATTGTAACAAACAAATTTCCTGAATAATAATGCCACATTTTATCATGTTTGAATATCAATTAGTGAGACAACTTATGAGTAAACCAACTTTAGAAATGATTAATAGCCGTCCTGATGATGCTACTTTGTTAGCAGATGAGGCAAAATATTGTTCTTTCGGTGATACAGTGCATTATGTAGAACCACCAAAAATTTTTGATGGTTGTGAAGGTAGTTATATGTATGACAAAGAAGGCAAAGCTTTCCTTGATCTGCAAATGTGGTATTCTGCATGTAACTTCGGTTATGCCAATGAGCGTTTAAATAATGTTCTTAAAAAGCAAATTGATACCTTACCACAATGTGCTAGCCAATATTTACACCCAACTAAAATTGAATTAGCTAAAACTATTGCTCAAGGTATGGAAAAGCGATTTGGTTATGAAGGG
Organism: Gilliamella bombi; assembly: GCF_900103255.1. Lineage (GTDB taxonomy): Bacteria > Pseudomonadota > Gammaproteobacteria > Enterobacterales > Orbaceae > Gilliamella > Gilliamella bombi. Next base: position 13,541 of record NZ_FMWS01000018.1, read on the forward strand.
CGGGTACATTTCAATGTAGGTGGTTCACAGTGTATTGAAGACTCTTTAAAAGTTGTTCGTAATGCTACTGGTGGTAAATCATTAATGTTCGCTTTCCAAGGTGGATACCATGGCCGAACTCTAGGTGCTTCATCAATTACATCAAGTTATCGTTATCGTCGTCGCTATGGTCATTTTGGTGATCGTGCTATGTTTGTTCCATTCCCATATCCTTTCCGTCGTCCAAAAGGCATGACAGCAGAAGAGTATGGTGAACATTTAGTCGCAGAATTTGCGCGTTTATTTGAAACTGAATACCACGGTGTTTGGGATCCAAAAGTTGGGCAAGCTGAATATGCAGCGTTCTATGCTGAACCTTTACAGGCAACAGGTGGTTATATTGTTCCTCCTCGTAATTACTTTAAAGGACTTAAAAAAGTTTTAGATCAGTATGGTATTTTATTGGTGGTTGATGAAATCCAAATGGGCTTTTATCGTACAGGTAAACTTTGGTCAATTGAACACTTTGATGTTAAACCTGATGTTGTTGTTTTTGCTAAAGCATTAACTAATGGTCTGAATCCACTAGGTGGTTTATGGGCGCGTGAAGAATTAATCAATCCTCAAGTATTCCCAGTTGGCTCAACCCACTCAACTTTTGCATCAAATCCATTAGGTACAGCTGTTGGTCTTGAAGTATTAAAAATGACTTCTGAAACAGATTACGAAAAAATGGTAATGGATAGTGGTGCTTATTTCCTTGAGGGTTTAAAAACACTTGAGAAGAAACATAAAGAAATTGGTGAAGTTGATGGTTTAGGCTTGGCACTTCGCGCAGAAATTTGTACAGAAGATGGCTTTACAGCTAATAAAGCCTTAGTTGACAAAATGGTTGATATTGGTATGTCAGGTGATCTTGATTGGAAAGGTACCAAAATGGGATTAGTGCTTGATATTGGTGGTTACTATAAAAATGTGATTACTTTTGCACCATCATTACACATTTCACGTCAGGAAATTGATCAAGGTATTGAACTTCTAGATCAGTTAATTACCCGAGCGAAAAAAGAACTTTAATTGTTTGATCTTCATAATCCCGTCAATGTCTATTGGCGGGATTATGTGTTACAGCTAATCATAGATTTACCTTATGAAATACCTTAATCAGTTAGAACCTAATGAATTAATAGACAATTTTTTAGCCCATCCTCCGCAAGATTTTTCAGCATGGCTGAGCGAAGATGGTGTGCCTATTTTTTCTGCTAAGTTTGATCTTCTTACTACTGCAGATGATGATTTCAGGCATAAAGTTCAGAAACTTCCTTTTTATAATAAATGGCGGTGTTATTTACAACCTCATACTTGTTTTGTTGGTGCTACTGTTTCGGAATATGCATTATTAACTGATAACGTTGATGCGAATCAATTGGCTGAACACCTCAAAGCAGCTTATGCTAAGCAGTATCCTTTTTTTATTGTTAAAGATATTCCTGTTGCGTCTCCTTTACTAAACGAAAAAGACAACCATTATTCAATGGATTTTATTTCGTCATTAAAAGAAAATGGTTTTATCGAAGTTGAAGGGCAGGCATTAGCTTGGGTTCCGATTGATTTTGCAAATATGGACGAGGTTTTTTTACAGTTTTCTTATAGCCGACGTAAAAATTTTAGAAGAAAATTAAGATCACGTGAAAAATTAAATATTAATGTTTTGCATAGTGGTGATGATTGTTTTTTTTATGATACTGTTCTAGATGAGTATTATCAATTGTATCTTAATGTTTATCAGCAAAGTGAAATACATTTTGACTTATTGGCCAAACCATTTTTCACCCAACTATTACAATGTAAAACCCAAAATGCACATATAGTGACTTATCACTATAATGATAGGTTGGTGGGGTTCAATATTTGTTTTGTTGTTAATAATATGCTAGTTGATAAATATATCGGTATGGTTTATCCGCAGGCAAGGGAACTTAATCTCTATTTTGTAAGTTGGTTTGTTAATCTTGAATATGCTTTACAGCAAGGTTTTACTCACTATATTGCAGGTTGGACTGATCCCGAAGTAAAAGCTTCGTTAGGTGCAAAATTCACCTTTACTAAACATCTTGTCTATATTCGCAATCCATTATTAAGAACCGTATTGCGTAGATTCATTGGTCATTTTGAAAGTGACAAGGAGAAAGTAACATGACATGTCCTATTATTCTCAATTTTGATAGAAGTGTTGGTGAAATTTATCATGCTAAAACGATTGATTTTACCCAATGGCAAGATGCGATTCGTTTTGGTTGTACTAAGAAAAAATTTCACCAATTTAAAAATGTGTTACAGCAATCTTTACCTGAAAACCATGGTACGGTATTAATGGGTAGCGGTGATTATCACCATATTTCATTATTACTGATTGAAAATCTAGCTAAACAATATTCTGCCGAAAATCCAATTCAAGTCGTGATTTTTGATAATCATCCAGACAATATGCGATATTTGTTTGGTATTCATTGTGGCTCATGGGTTAGTTATGTGGCAAGTTTGCCTTTTGTTAGTCATGTACATGTACTTGGTATTACGTCTCATGATATTGGGCTTTCTCATTTTTGGGAAAATAGATGGTCAGCGCTTTTTCATAAAAAGTTGACTTATTGGAGCTTGGAGGTCAATGTTGCATGGGCAAAAAAAATTGGTTTAGGACACGCTTTTCGACATTTTGCAACACCAGATGATCTTATTGCGAGCTTTTTATCAGAACAGTATCACAGTGCACAACCCGTTTACTTATCGATTGATAAAGATGTATTGAGCGAAGATGTAATTCATACCAATTGGGATCAAGGTAAGCTACAAACATATCATATTCTTGATACTATATCATCAATAAAACCTAGAATTATTGGTAGTGATATTACGGGAGAGCTATCTATATGGCAATCATCAAATTGGTTTAAACGTTTACTCAGTTCACTCGATAAACAACCTACCATATCGCCAGATAAGCTTATCAATTGGCAACAAGAACAACATCAACTTAATTTAACCTTATTAAGGGCATTAGCAGTATAAACTTGTAAAAAGGTTTTAGGAAAGCGGTACTTTAAGTATAAACCTTTACCTACCTTTCCATTATTGTGTTCAGAATTTAATGTTGATGATTGTGTAAATTTTGTTTAGATAATTTATTTTCAGCTAGGGCTAAAAAGAGAATACCTGAAACAATTAATATTGCACCTATTAACTTGAATAATGTAATCGGTTCGTGAAATAACCAGATTGAAACAATCATAACTGTCACAATTTCAAAGTGTGATGCAGCAAAAGCAGGACCTACAGGTGCTTTTTTTAATAATGTCATCCAAGTGAAGAAAGTAAGAATATATCCTACTATTGAAATATAAATCCAAGGATTGGTAAATACTCGGATTAACCATTGAATACTCATTTCTAATGGTTGAGCTTCGATAGCCGTTAATTTAAAACTACATTGCGCAATTGTGTCAAAAAAGAGCAATACAGAAAATCCAATTAAATAAAATCTAGCCATATTAAGACATTCCTACAAAAATGACACCAGCTGTAATTAATAGCATCCCAATTAAGCGATAAATGGTTAGTAATTCTTTAAAAATAATTCGACCAACTAACATAATCGTAATGATATTAAATGAAGCAAGTAATACGCCTTGAGAAAGAGGGACTAAGGTTAAAAAGGCTAACCATAATAAAAATTCAGCAATATAAGATATAACACCAACCCAAATCCACTTATTTTTCGATAAATCTAGCCAGTAGTACCAACCATCGCGATTATTTGGCGCGATGGCTGCAAATTTAAAAGCGACTTGTCCTAGCGTATCAAAACAGATATTACTAATCCAAAGTATAATAACTAATGGTGACATTATGCTTTTATTCCTTCTGCGATATTATCAAAGAACGATGCACACTCTTTGATCACTTCACGGCGTTGGCTGTCAATAGTAATTAAATGATAACTATCATTTAAGACCACTAATTTTGTTGAGCCTGATACCGATTTTTCAACCAATTTGGCATTAGTTTCTATATTGGCGATATCATCATTGCCTGAATGCATAATTAAACAAGGCGAAATTACTTTAGGTAATTGTTTGCGCATCTCTTTTGCCAATAACTGCATTTCGGCAAGTGCAGGAAACGGGTTACCAGCAAGCCCTGCTGATGCCGCATCGCCACTTAACATGCTTTCGGACACTACTGCGCGAATGCGTTCATCTTTAAGTCCATAGGGTGGTTTTTCAATGAAAACCTTTTTTTGAAAAATACCCAATTTTTTAAAATAGACTAATAAGAAGAAAAGTTTTTTTGCCCAAAATGGCATACTCCAACCATCATAACAAAATGTGGGGGCTAAAACGCCAACACCTTTAATTTGTTCAGGTCTATCGGCAGCAAGTTTTAGTGCAAGTAGCGCACCCATTGATAATCCAGCAACAAAAACATTATCTACATGCTGTGCTAAATAATCTGCGCCATCTTGTACGCTTTTATACCAATCTTGCCATGTTGTTTTACACAGATCTTCTTCAGTACCACAATGCCCAGCTAATTGGATTGCATAGACAGTAAATCCAGCTTTATTTAATCCATTAGCTAAAATGCGCATTTCATTAGGGGTACCAGTTAAACCATGAATCAAAAGTACGCCATTTTTGTTACCTGGTAGAAAGTAAGATAAATCTTGAATTGTACTCATTAATATTCCTTTATTTTACCATCATGACAGGGATAACGGCATGTTGTGCCCGTTTTAATGCCGAGGTTACATCTGCGAAACTAGTAATCTTACAATGTTCAATTTTATTTTTTTCACAATAATTAACTAACTTGTCTTTGGCAAAAACGAAATCAACATTATGTGATACGCAATAGTCTGATGTACCGTCACCAACATATAATATTTGCGAAAAGTGCTGTTGTTTTTTTACATGATTACATTTGCAATTACCACTTTGCTTAATACAGTCCTTGTTTGCGTAAGGAAACTCAAGGCGCCAGCTGCGTGCGTTATTATGCATTAATTTATTAGCAAAAATTGGTAAATGTTCAATACCATGACGTTTTAAAATAAACTCAATGGCATAATCTAAACCGTCGCTGACCACATGAACGGGAATATTGTTCTGTTCTGTATAATGAATAAAAGCTTTAAAATCCGGGTCTATTTCAATTTGTGATAAAACTTGATTGAGTTCATCTAAGCTTGCATCCATTAATGCAATTTGTTTACTCATACATTCTTGAGAGCCAATTTTACCGTTAACCCACAATTCTTCAAGCTCATCACAACCATTTTGACCAAAGTGGCTTAGTAAAGTATCGGTGACATCTTTAACACTAATCGTACCATCAAAATCACACAAAACAATTGGCGTGTGATTTTGTGGATAAGATGGATGAAAAAGATGGTTCGCTATTGATGAAAAAGTATTCATTTTGATAAAAAATAGTCTATTTATAGATATTGGCGTAAATTCTCTCATAGAGTTGCTATAAACTTTGTAGCCTCTTTGTATATATTTTGTAACGGGAAAAAAATTATCTGTATAATGAGGTATCTCTAGGTACAAGCTACAGTAATCGAGAACAGATAATGAGTGAACGTATATTAATCATTGAAGATGATCAGCGCTTAGCTAATTTAATTCAAGTTTATCTAATTCGGCAAGGATATCTTGTTGAATGGCATAATAGTGGAGAAGGGGCAGAAGAAAAGATTCAACAACTTAATCCCGATCTAGTTATTTTAGATGTAATGTTACCTGTAAAAACAGGTTTTGATATTTGTCGAGATATTCGTACATGGTTTAGTAATTTTATACTGATCATGACAGCAAGTGAAGATAATATTGATGAAATTGTTGGGCTTGAATTGGGAGCGGATGATTATTTAGCAAAACCAGTTGAACCCAGATTATTATTAGCGCGAATACGAGCTTTATTACGACGGAAACAGATAGAAACCGACAAAGACAATACGAAAGAGTTTGTTTTACCACAGAATAATAAAACTTTAATATTTGATAATCTAGTCATAGACGGTGAAAACCGAAAAGTACTCTTGCACGAGCAAAAAATTGATTTAACTACTGCCGAATTCGATCTGCTATGGTTGCTTGCTTATAATGCGGGAACTATTCTTTCTCGAGATGATATTTTTTCTCAAGTAAGAGGGATCGATTTTGATGGTAGCGATCGTTCTATTGATGCTCGTGTTTCAAGACTTCGTCGTAAATTACTCGATGATCCAGATAATCCGTCTCGCATAAAAACAGTGCGAGGAAAAGGCTACTTATTTATGCGAGAAGGAGAAAATCATTGAGTCAATTATTAGCCAAGCCGCTATTTTTTAATCGCCGTATTGTATTTTATCTAGTTATTTTACTTTTATTGCAAAGTATTATTGCTTATGGTGCTTTATTGGTTTTTGATTCATTACCTTCATCATTAACCGATATGCCAGATGATCATGTTGTATTTCGTGAATCTCAACGAGGTACAGTGAATCTGATTCGTATGCAAATTAAAGAACATAAAGATCGACCCCTTCAAGAAGTGGTTAATGAATTGCAACCTTATTTTGGCTACCCTATCGAAGTGTTACCAATTAACACACCGTTACCTGATACTGTGCTTAACGAGTTAAAAAAACTTGGTTTTTCTTATGATGGTGATAATGAGATTGTTTATATAGATTTAAAAGATGGCAATTTGCTTCAATTAGGCCCGATTGTAATGCGGGATATTTTGGCATCCAATACCATGTCGTTGACCATCTTTCTTGTTATTTGGGCTTTGTTTAGTGCTATTGTTTTTTTTATTTTAATTTATATGGCTTTTAGTGCCGTATGGAAGGATCTAGTTAATATCAGACAAACCGCCGAGCAGTTAGGGCAAGGTAATTTAAAAGCCCGAACCGAAAATGTTAAAGGTTGGTTATTTAAGCCGCTAGCAAATGTTTTAAATAATATGGGAACGCATATTGAACATCTAGTTGGTACCAATCAAACAATCTCTCATGCGATGGCTCATGAATTACGTACACCTCTTGCCCGTATGCGATTTGAACTTAGTATGCTTGAAGAGTCAACCGATGAAAAAGAGAGATTTTTGCTACAAAAAGGCATGAGTGATGATATTAATGAACTTGAGACATTAATCAATGCTAGTTTAAATTACTTTAAAATTCAGCAAAGCAATGTTGAATTAAACTTCACGAGGGTATCATTAAAACAGTGGAGTGAAAAAGTTTGCCAATCCCTAACATTATTTAAACCAAAAGGATTTGAACTAACTTGTAATAGCCAAGATGCATATGCAATGATTGATACTAATTTAGTTGAAACCATAGTTAAAAATTTGTTACTAAATGCTTTTAAGTATGCAGCACATAAAGCAGTTTTGAATATCACAAAACAAGAAAATCGAGTCATTCTTGAAATCGATGATGATGGTGTGGGCATTCCCTTTGATGCACGTGAAAAGATTTTTATGCCTTTTGCCAGACTTGATACGAGCCGAACTCGCTCAACTGGAGGTTATGGACTCGGTTTAGCTTATGTAAAACTAATGGCAGAATTTCATAATGGTAAAGCCTTTGTTGTCACTAGCCCACTAGGTGGAGCAAGATTTGTGGTTTCATTGAAATCGGGTGATGAATAAAAATAATTAGTTGTATTTTTAGCGAAAACCGTCAGGTAGAGCTTTTATTTTGTTTAATTTTTTATTTTTGTATTTTTGCTAAAAAGATATGTTTTTTAGTTAAAAATAGCAGGGTTTAATCAAAGATTAATTTTGTCGATGTGAATCGTTTGTTTTCCATTTCAGAAATAAGAAAAATTTGTTATATTCATTACATAATAAGCAATAATATAGCAAATATTCTCAATTTGTTATTAATAAATATATCACCAGAGGTTTTTTTATGAGCGGTTCATTACCGAGCGAAACAGATAATCGTCCATCTAATTTTATTCGCCAAATTATTGATGCTGATTTAGCAGCAGGAAAATATAAAACTACGCACACACGTTTTCCTCCAGAGCCTAATGGTTATTTACATATTGGTCATGCTAAATCAATATGTTTAAATTTCGGTATTGCGCAAGATTATAAAGGTAAATGTAATTTACGTTTTGACGATACCAATCCGACTAAAGAAGATATAGAGTATGTTGAGTCGATTAAAGAAGATGTCCGTTGGTTAGGGTTTGAATGGGATGGCGAAATTTGTTACTCATCTGACTATTTCGACCAATTATATGAATATGCTATTGAGCTAATCAATAAAGGACTTGCTTATGTTGATGAGCTTTCAGCTGATGAAATCCGTGAATATCGAGGAACACTTACTCAGCCGGGTAAAAATAGCCCTTATCGTGATCGTAGCATCGATGAAAATTTAGCGCTTTTTATCCAAATGAAAGAGGGAAAATTTGCCGAAGGAAAAGCATGTCTGCGTGCTAAAATTGACATGGCATCACCATTTATTGTGATGCGAGATCCAGTGTTATATCGTATTAAATTTGCAGAACATCACCAAACAGGTAATAAATGGTGTATTTATCCAATGTACGATTTCACCCACTGTATTTCAGATGCGATTGAAAATATTACCCATTCACTTTGTACACTTGAATTCCAAGACAATCGCCGTTTATACGACTGGGTATTAGATAATATTACAATCGAGGCACGGCCTCATCAGTATGAATTTTCAAGATTAAATCTTGAATATGCGATTACTTCAAAACGTAAATTAAATTTACTTGTGTCAGAAAAGATTGTTGATGGTTGGGATGATCCGCGTATGCCGACTGTTTCAGGCTTACGTCGTCGTGGTTATACACCAGCTTCGATCCGTGAATTTTGTCGTCGAATTGGTGTGACAAAACAAGAAAATACCGTAGAAATGAGTACTCTTGAGTTTTGTATTCGCGAAGATCTTAACGAAAATGCGCCTCGTGCTATGGCGGTGCTCGATCCGGTTAAAGTTGTCATTGAAAACTTCTCGGATACTATTGATGAAGTGCTTAATATGCCAAATCATCCAAATCGTCCTGAACTGGGTCATAGAGAAGTCACTTTCACTCGTGAAATATATATTGATCGTGCAGATTTTAGAGAAGAAGCCAATAAAAATTACAAACGTTTAGTATTAGGTAAAGAAGTGCGATTGCGTAATGCCTATGTGATTCGAGCAAATCGAGTTGAAAAAGATGCCGAAGGTAATATTCAAACGATTTATTGTAGTTATGATCCAGCAACCTTAAATAAAAATCCTGAAGATGGTCGTAAAGTCAAAGGTGTAATTCATTGGGTTTCAGCTAAATTTGCAAAACCAGCCGAAATTCGCCTGTATGATCGTCTATTTAATACGCCAAACCCAGGTGCAGCAGAGGAATTTTTATCAACCATTAATCCTACTTCGTTAGTGATTAAGCAAGGTCTTGTTGAACCTAGTTTACAAAAAGCTCAGGCGGGGAAAGCTTATCAATTTGAACGAGAAGGTTATTTCTGTTTAGATAGCAAGTTTGCAACTGAAGATAAGCTAGTGTTTAACCGAACCGTAGGGTTAAGAGATAGTTGGAACGAAGCGTAATTTAATATGCTACAATTCGCCGGCTTAAGTCGGCGAATGTTTGTTACCACAATGACTTAAGCCAAAATCAAAGCCTTTTATTGTCTCTATCATCTTATCTAATTAAAAATTATCAGTATTTAGATGTGTGGTGCACTCAATGGAGTAAATTTCTATTAAGTGCTTATTTCTAGTCATTTTTATGACTTTTTAACTTCGTTAAGTAATTTTAATGCAATAATAATTAATATGATAGCGCCAATAACTAAGCTAACCCAAATTAACCATTTAGGTAAAATTGAATTTCTTGTCGGATCATTATTTGCTTGGGATAATACTTTTTTACCTGCTAGTTTAATATTTTCACCAATAAAGGCTTGTGGCACATCAACTACAGATATTGAATCTGAAAGTAATGCTTTTTCACTTAACGATGCAGACGTTGCTTTTGCTGATCCCCAGGCTAGAATGAAGGGACCATTATTGGCGCTATTAAAAACAACACTCATGCGATTGCGGTAAGCTGTTAGTTGTGGTGCTTCATCAAAGCTTGCGTTGATGGCTTTAATTTTTAATTGTTTAATAATTAATCCAGCACCGATATGTTGGCTATGATCATTGCTATCTATGTTTCGAATAATATAGTCATCAAGTTTATGCCATGTTTTATCTTTGTCATCGGTTTTATAATAGATGCTAGTAGGTAAAACCATACGTGGGTTTTGTAGCTTAATTGATAACTCTCTAACTGGTTGAGGTGATGGTAACTGATAAGTTGCTTCTTGACCATCTGATGATGTTAGTTCGAAGTTAATTGGGAAAAGAGCTAATTTTGGTGTTTCTTTTCTTGAAGTAAATTCAATTTTTTTGACGTTAGGAACAGTGGATTGATCTGACTTTAATAATAAAATCCAATAGCGTGCTTTGTAATTAGTGTTTGTTGGTATATCAATTGTATTTACTCTAAGTGACTGATTATTATTGTTATCAGTCAAAGACATCATTGGAACATTATTGAGTGCAGTTTGCCAATTACTTAAATCTTGGCTATAAAGCAATTTGGCGGATGCTTGCCAATTTTGACTTTCAGTTACATCAAAATCAATGGATAAACGACTTATGGCTTGTTCTAACTTAACATTTTCGGGAATTTGCAATAAATACCTTGCGTTATAGCCTCCTTGGCTATTTGCTTTATCGAGATAGATTTGAACATCTTTATTGTTGATATTGATATTATACTGTTCAATCGCCATTTTGCTTTGATCTTCATCTTTGTTTTCATTTAACGCGTAAATAGCTACTGGGAAAGTTTGATTATTATCACTTTGCTGATAAACATTGACTAATGCATAAGGTACAGGCTGACCTTTTTGGTTAAAAATGCGAATATCATCTAATGAACTTGATAATGTTTGTGTATAAACATCATGAGTCAGTTCTATTCTGCTATACATGCTAGTATCGTTGGAGATATCAATCATGGCACCATAGGCATACTGATTAGTTTTGTCTATCGCTTGGCTAAATCCACTTATTAATAACAGCGAACTCAATAAAAATTTTTTCATAATTTTTTATCCATAATAATCAATGACATTCACGAATTTTTATTTATTGTTATATTAAACTGAATGATATTATCAGAATGATTTCTGAAAACGTCATTGTTAAACTTAAACCTATTTTTTATAGTGTATTTATTCATCAGTATCATCATTTTTTAACTTAGGCGGTAATGGTGCTAGATATCCAATTAACAGCATTAATAACGCAACACCAATAAAGGCAAATGCACGAAGTAATCCATCAAGCTCACGGATATCTACAAAGATTAATTTAATAATAACGATCACTTGAATAAATTCACCGCTATACCATATTTTCCGAAGTGAATAACGGTGTCCAATAGTCACCAATATTACTGCAGTTAACATCCAAAGTAATGATGCAGTCATTTGGACAATATTATTGTGCCATAAAGAATTAGCTGTCCAAGATATGTCAAATATTTGGCTTAAGCAGCGTAAAACGATACTGTTTCCCCAGAAAAAGGTTAAAACAATTAAAGGCACTAGAACCATATTAGGTAATGGTATTTTAAAGTTTGCAAGATTCATTATCCTGCTATTTAGTTGTAAATGGTTTATTGCAAGTTTTAACCAAACGCTAAACATCATTAAAGCAAAGATTGCACTTTCTTCAAGTGGATTAATGATAGGAACATAATTCCAATAAATGATTTGACCACTCATACCAAGCCCAATTATTAAATAAAATCCTAAATAGATAACAATAGGTAATAAGCCTATCATCCAATAAGATTTAATTAATGATATTGTGGTCATAATTTGGCGTTTAATCAGTATATAAAATAGTAGAATAATGCTGCTAGCAATAGTTGCAGTTACACTCCATTTTATTACTTCGTATCCCCATGGTAATTGATTAAGTAAATGAGTAGATTCTCGTGTTATCCAGTATAAAATCATCCAAAATAAACTGATGTGTAACATATCAAATAAACGATAAGTATTTTGTTTATTTATTTTAAAACTACGATTTACAATACTGTTTGTGATAAGTGCCTTTCCAATATGTAAATAATAGTAAGCACTAACAAAGGCTATGATCCAAACCACACTCCAAATGCCCGAGTTTAATAAATAGCAGGATTCGGCATAACTTTTAAATAAAGCTAGTAATATCATTAGCCATAAGGTTAACCCAGAATAACAGAGCTGATGCCAATTGATTTTTTTCCCAACGATATACCATAGCCATGAAGAAAAAGTGAAGCATAATAAAATTGGTAATACTTTTGATGTTGTATTGTCAATATGTAAATGAACACTTGATAAAATCCATATTACCCAAAATATAACAGCAACAGCGATAAACATCGTTTTAAGTAAATTATTTGTAGTAATTCTACGACCATAGCAATGCCATAAACAGGCATTCACTAGCAAAATGGCACTTATAATACCAAGTAGTAGTGTAAGTGAGCTCGGATTTAATTGTTCACATTCGAAAGATATACAAGCGGAAACAATACCAAATAATGTAATTGCGACACCTAATAAAGCAGTACGATAATGTTTTTGCGAAAGCATAATCCAACTTAATGCTGTTCCTTCAAATAACCAAATTGTGGCAGTCCAATTGGCACTAAAGGTAAGTGGAATAGCCAACGTACTAAATGATAGACCAATGGCCAAGCCATAAAGCGAGATTTTTTTTGCTGAAGATTTCAACAAGCGCAGAATGAAATAAGAGCCAATAATATAAAACAGACCAAATGCCAATGATGAAAATGCAGGTCCAAATTTCCACTGATTGGTAATAGAATATTGTAATGCAAAACCGGATAACGGTGTGCCAAATAGTAAAATTAAATCAATAGCATTTTGATTATGTTCTTTATTAAAACTTCGAACCGAGAATAAAACAGCTAAAATACCATAAATTAACATATTGGCGATGATAAATATTTGGCATTCAATGTAAAACTCAGGGCGGAAATTACTCATTCCCCATAGTAGAGATATTACAAAGGTGAATAAAAATCCTAATAAATTAAGTATTCGCCAAGACTGCCAGATGCTAACAACTAAAATAGCACTGGAAATCATCAAATAATAACTAAATAAAGCAATATGATTGCCTGAACCATTGGATAGTAAAATCGGTGTCACATAACCGCCGATACTGGCTATAATTGCTAGACTCATAGCTCTTTGCAAAATGGAAAATAAAATGCTTGTTGAGCAAATAATCAACAAAATAGCAAACGTAATTAACATAGGTACAAGTTCGTATAACCTATAGGCGGCAAATATGGTCAGATATAAAACAGCAAAGGCACCGCCTTGTAGTATTAAGGCGTAGATTTCTCGTTTATGTCTTAATTTCCAACCGATTCCTAACAAAACAAAACCTAATACTAAGCTTCCTAAGATTCTGATCTCAGGTGAAATATAATCATGTTCAATACTGTATTTAAATAGATAGGTTAGACCTAAAAATAAGATCACAATAGCAATTTTGGCAATTACATTGCCTTTAATTAACCAATTAAAAAAAATAAATAACGGATTGGGTTCAGTACTTGTAACTGGCCTGTATTGTGGGTTAAATGGATCTGTTGTTTGTGATGTAGTTTCATCAAGATTGATTTTTTCTTGTTCTGGAGTTTCTATCGCCAGAGATTCGCTAACTAATGTTGGTAACTCTTCTTCCTGACTGAGTTCTTGATATTGAGAATCGGGTTGTTCTACTGTTACTGAATCAAGTTGCATATTTTCTTGTAACAGGGCGGGTTCATTTTGCTCATTAAGTTGCAAAAGTCCATCGTTTAAATGGTTATTATTAGCTGCACAAGGTAAAGAAATTTCGGTTGGAGGCTCTATTTGAACAGCAATATCCGCTGTTTCTTCAGTAGTATTGCTATTTGAATATTCAAATTGCGAATTAGTATTATCGTGCTCAATATCCTCTTTTTCATCTGAATTTTCTGAATAATTAATTGGCTCGGACGTCGTTTTATGAATTAAATTGGAATTTTCTTCTAACTCAACCGAGCTATTTTGCTGATAAAGTTGTTCTTTGAGTGATAAAAGGGTTTCTTGTACCTCTGTTAACTGAATTCTTAACCGGACAATTTGATCTTTCAAACTAGAAAGATTAATAAATGCCACTATAATTATTACTACTGCGAAGAATAAGAAATAAAAAAGAAATTCCATACCAATTTTTCCTTATATTTTTTATTTCATGATCACTTATTTGTTTTTATCGTTAATTAAAATATTAAGTTAGTATTTTGCTGATGAACAGTAAATCAGTAATTAATCAATAAATCAATATGTTTGAATAAACTATCATTAGAGTAACTTGATAATAATTTGCTTTTTTATTTAGAATTTTAGTTAATTGAAATTTCTTTGCTAAAATTTAACAGTTAAATGAAATATAAAAGCTCTAGTACTAAATATCTTATAAATGCTTGATTTTACTAAAAACGCTTAAATAGAAAATTCAATAAAATCAATACTCTACCTGAATGATTTTAGAGTAAAAAACTTTTTCATAATACTGCAAGGTCAATATACCTACCTTATTCCTGTATCAAAATATCCTAACCCTCATACTTAATTCATTTCACTTACCAAAATAGATCCAATTCTTAGTAAAAAAGAATTATATATCATATTGATTTTATTTTTCTTTTTGGTTATTTCTTTTGGTTAAAAAACAGAATTTTTATCTATCTCCTGATTAACTGTATTTAATATAGCCACATCGTGCGCTTTCTTTTATAATATTGTCTTATTTCTTCTCTATTTTTAGCTTAAAAAGAGTAATTTTTATGAAAATTTTAGCTGGCTGCTCTGCGTTATCTCCATTTCGTATTAGTAAAATCTTATCTGCTTGTTGTAAGAAATCTATCCCTGTTATCAATATTGAAGCCCAATACCTGCATTTTGTTGATTTGGCAGGCGAATTGACGGCTGAACAACAGTTAACGTTAGATAAATTATTACAATACGGTCCAAAAAATGCACAAATCAATGTTAAACAAACGGCTAGCAAGCAACTCTTTTTAGTGGCGCCAAGAGTGGGAACGATTTCGCCTTGGTCATCAAAAGCAACTGATATTGTACATAATTGCGGTTTACCACAGATTCGCCGTATTGAGCGGGGAATTGCTTATTATGTGCAAGTGCGTTCAGAATTAACCGATTGCCAAAAAAATGATTTTGTAGCATTAATTCATGATCGAATGATGGAAGCAGTCTTTAGCCATGTTGATCAAGCCGAGCAGTTATTTCATGTTGAATCACCTGCGCCAGTGACAACCATTGATTTATTAGGTCAAGGTCGTGCTGCATTAGATGAGGCTAATCTTAAATTAGGTTTGGCGTTAGCATCTGATGAGATTGATTATTTAGTTGAGAACTTTAAAAAACTAAATCGTAATCCTACTGATATTGAACTTTATATGTTTGCACAAGCCAATTCCGAGCATTGTCGTCACAAGATTTTTAATGCCGATTGGGTTATTGATGGGGTAAAGCAGCCTAAATCACTGTTTAAGATGATCAAAAATACTTTTGAACACACTCCTGATTATGTTTCGTCCGCTTATAAGGATAATGCCGCAGTGATGGACGGTTCAATCGTTGGGCGCTTTTTTGCGGATAATGAGAATAAAACCTACTGCTATCATCAAGAATATGCAGATATTTTAATGAAAGTTGAAACACATAATCATCCAACAGCTATATCACCTTGGCCGGGTGCGGCAACGGGCAGTGGAGGTGAGATTCGTGATGAAGGGGCAACTGGTCGAGGTGCTAAACCTAAAGCCGGTTTAGTAGGGTTTTCAGTTTCTAATTTACGTATTCCTAATTTTGAACAACCTTGGGAGCAAAATTTTGGTAAGCCTGATCGCATTGTGAGCGCCTTTGATATTATGATGGATGGCCCTTTAGGTGGTGCGGCGTTTAATAATGAATTTGGTCGTCCGGCTTTGTTAGGGTATTTCCGTACTTATGAAGAAAAGGTTAACAGCCATAATGGCGAGGAGCTTCGAGGTTATCATAAACCGATTATGTTAGCTGGTGGTATGGGTAATATTCGCCGTGAACATATCCAAAAAGGTGAGTTTCCAGCGGGCTCTAAACTGATTGTGTTAGGTGGCCCTGCTATGAATATTGGCTTAGGTGGTGGTGCGGCTTCGTCTATGGCGTCGGGTCAGTCTGATGCTGATTTGGATTTTGCTTCTGTTCAGCGTGATAATCCTGAAATGGAGCGCCGTTGTCAGGAAGTTATCGATCGCTGTTGGCAGCTTGGTGAAGATAATCCTATCTTATTTATTCATGATGTTGGTGCTGGAGGTTTGTCTAATGCAATGCCTGAACTTGTTAGCGATGGTGGGTGTGGCGGTCAGTTTGAGCTTCGTAAAATACTTAGCGATGAACCAGGTATGTCACCACTAGAAGTTTGGTGTAATGAATCGCAAGAGCGCTATGTGCTTGCGATTCATCCCGATAAATTGGCATTATTTGCTGAACTTTGTCAGCGTGAGCGTGCACCTTATGCGGTGATTGGTCAGGCAACCGCCAATAAGGCGGTTACCTTGCATGATGAGTATTTTAATAATCATCCCATCGATTTGCCATTAGATGTGCTACTTGGTAAAACGCCTAAAATGCAACGTGATGTTAAAACTCACCAAGCACATGGTGATAATTTTTCAACTTCTGAAATTAATTTATATGATGCGGTCAAACGCATTCTACATTTGCCAACCGTTGCCGAAAAAACCTTTTTAATTACCATTGGCGATCGTTCAGTGACGGGGATGGTTGCTCGTGATCAAATGGTCGGGCCTTGGCAAGTACCGGTTGCTGATTGTGCTGTAACTACTGCAAGTTTGGATAGTTATTATGGTGAAGCTATGTCAATTGGTGAACATGCGCCAGTTGCGTTACTTAATTTTGCCGCATCAGCAAGGCTTGCAGTTGGTGAGGCAATTACTAATATTGCCGCAACCAATATCGGTAATATCAAACGGATTAAGCTTTCAGCTAACTGGATGGCGGCGGCAGGACATCCGGGCGAAGATGCTGGTCTTTATGAGGCCGTTAAAGCTATTGGTGAAGAGTTATGCCCAGCTTTAGGGCTTGCTATTCCTGTTGGTAAAGATTCGATGTCCATGAAAACGACATGGCAACAAGATGGTGAGCAACAAACCATGACTTCACCATTATCATTGGTGATTTCGGCATTTGCGCGTGTTGAAGATGTGCGTAAAACAGTGACACCACAATTGTGTACTGATCAGGATAATACTTTATTGTTGGTTGATTTATCGAAAGGCCATCAAGCACTAGGAGCCACCGCACTAGCCCAAGTGTATCGTCATTTAGGGCAAAAAACAGCGGATGTCCATGATCCTAAAGAGCTGCTTGCTTTTTATAATGCGATTCAGGCTTTAGTAAGCCAAAATGCTTTGCTTGCTTATCATGATCGTTCTGATGGTGGACTGTTTGTGACATTGGCCGAAATGGCTTTTGCTGGACATTGTGGTATTGATGTAGATATTGCCTCGTTAGGTCATGATGTGATTGCTTCGTTATTTAATGAAGAATTAGGTGCGGTTATTCAAGTAGCTAATAATCGTTTAGATGATGTGATGGCTTGCTTTAAGCAGTTTGGCTTATCCCATGCGGTTCATGTTCTTGGTAGTGCTAAAACTGGTCAACAAATTATTATGCGTGATAACTCGGCTACAGTATACAGTGAATCACGCTTAACCTTGAGAACATGGTGGGCGCAAACGACATGGCAAATGCAACGTTTACGTGATAATCCTGAATGTGCAGATCAAGAACATCAAGCTAAACAAAATGAAGATGATCCAGGATTAAATGTGCAGCTAACTTTTGATCTGCAAGCCGATATTGCTGCGCCTTATATTGCCAAAGGTACAAAACCTAAAGTGGCCATTTTGCGTGAACAAGGTGTTAACTCGCATGTCGAGATGGCAGCAGCATTTGATAGAGCAGGCTTTCAAGCAATCGATGTACATATGACAGATTTACTTTCTGGTCGAATTACACTTAGTCAATTTAGTACACTGGTTGCTTGTGGTGGCTTCTCTTATGGCGATGTTTTAGGAGCAGGTGAAGGTTGGGCTAAATCGATTTTATTTAATGAAAAAGTGCGTGATGAATTTGAACAATTCTTCCATCGCAAAGATACTTTATCGTTAGGGGTTTGTAACGGTTGTCAGATGATGTCGAATCTTAAGGATCTAATTCCGGGAGCGGATTTGTGGCCTCGTTTTGTTCGTAATTTGTCAGAACGTTTTGAAGCTCGTTTTAGTTTAGTGCAAATCCAACCAAGTCCATCTTTGCTGTTTACTGATATGGTGGGTTCACATATGCCAATTGCTGTTTCACACGGGGAAGGACGTGTTGAAGTGGGTGATGATGTTCATTTAAGCCGTTTAGAAGCATCCGGATTAGTTGCCGTACGTTATATTGACCATTTTGGCAAAGTAACACAGCAATACCCTGCTAATCCAAATGGTTCGCCAAACGGTATTACTGCAGTGACATCTCAAGATGGACGGGCAACTATTATGATGCCACATCCAGAACGGGTATTTAGAACGGTAACTAATTCATGGCATCCTGATAACTGGGGTGAAGATAGCCCTTGGATGAGAATATTCCGTAATGCTCGTAAGCAATTAGGTTAAATAAAACAAAGATCGCCGATAATGGTGTCGGCGATATGTTTATTTGTTGAGTAGTTTAAGCAGTAACTGAGTGCTTTTGTCTTTCGATAAGTGGCTGCGCTAAAACGTGCTCCATTTTTCGTAATAGTGTGTCTGTTTCTTCCCAGTTAATACATGCGTCAGTCACAGATACGCCATATTTAAAGTTTTCTGGTGGTTGTTCGGAAGGCTGATTTCCTTCAAATAAGTTACTTTCGATCATTACGCCAATAATCGAATTATTGCCTTTTTCTATTTGCTCAATAATGGAATTAGCAACAATAGGTTGATTTCGATAATCTTTATTTGAATTCGCATGGCTACAGTCAATCATTAAGTTAGGCAATAATCCTGCTTTTTGCATTTGCTCTTCACATAATGATACGCTTTGCGCATCATAGTTAGGCGTTTTTCCACCACGCAAAATAACATGGCCGTGTGGATTGCCTGTTGTTTGTAAAACCGTTACTTGTCCTTGTTGGTTAATTCCTACAAAACGATGAGGCATAGAGGCTGATTTCATGGCATTAATTGCAACATCCAAACTGCCATCAGTTCCATTTTTAAAACCAACAGGCATTGAAAGCCCCGAGGCCATTTCTCGATGCGTTTGTGATTCAGTAGTTCTTGCTCCGATTGCAGACCAACTAATTAAATCACCAATGTACTGTGGTGTGTTGGGATCTAGTGCTTCAGTTGCAATAGGCAAGCCAATTTGAGTAATATCAAGCAGTAATTTACGGGCTTTTTTTAGTCCATGCTCAATATCAAATGAGCTATCCATGTGAGGATCGTTAATCATACCTTTCCATCCTACAGTTGTGCGTGGTTTTTCAAAGTAGACTCGCATAACTATAAATAGGTGGTCTTTGACTTCGTCTGATAATTTTTTTAATTTATGGGCATATTCAATTGCCGCAATAGGATCGTGAATAGAGCAAGGACCACATACAATAAGCAAGCGGTGATCACGTCGCTCTAAAATATCCACAACAGTTTGGCGTGATAAGGCAATTTGGTTTTCTAAATCATGAGAAAGAGGGTAAAGCTGTTTGATTTCTTCAGGTGTGATTAACATATGCTCGTCTCTGATTCGAACATTATTTAAAGTATCTTTTAACATTTTATTTTCCTTGTTAAAATCATTTATATTTTTATATGTAAAATAACAATTACACAAACAATTATTATGTAAACACAAAATTACATAATAGTAAATGGAATTTTTATTATTTATCCAATCATAATTGTTTTATGATTTGTTATTTAATTATAAATTTAGTTTAAAAAGTTAGTGTAATGATAATTTAAGCAAATATTGTAATAAAATGTTTACATCTTTATAGCGGGTTTTTGATGGCTATTTTATGTTATGAAAGCATAATATTCTGCTGATGATAAGGCGTTATTTGGGTTATGTATATTTATTGAAAGTTTTAATGATTACTTTGATATTAAGTGACATAGCTGAAAAATATTTACGCTCTGCTACTTTACCAGCTAACTTAGCCGCATGATTATATATTTTTAGGCAATGTATTAAAACAAGCCAATTTTGTTGTTACCATTCTCCCATTAACAAAAAAAACTATTCAACTATTCACAAAAGAAAAATTAGCTTTAATGAGGCCTTCGGCAATACTTATTAATGATGCCTGTGAAAAATAGTTGATCAACAAGCGCCGCTTGAAGTACTAAAAATAAAACGAGCAAAGCCACAGGACTTGATGCATTTGAAATTGAGCCACTACCTACCAATTCCCCTTTTACGACAAACATTTATAATGTTTTATTATCACCTCAAGTCAGCTCTGCAATGGCTGAAATGTGATATGTGAAGGAAAAAATGTGCTGTTAATAATATCACGCAGCATTAAAAGATGAAAAATTTGCCGATAACTAGACCAACCTTGAAGCTAGCTAACTTGTATTCCATTTTGAATTCACCTATAATGCCTTAATATTGTTTTTTTATTTACAATTCACAATTGGGGCTGATTCTGGATTCGACGGGATTTGCGAAACCCAAGGTGCATGCCGAGGTGCGGTAGGCCTCGTAAATAAACCGCAAAAAAATAGTCGCAAACGACGAAAACTACGCACTAGCAGCTTAATAACCTGTATAGAGCCTTCTCTCCCTAGCCTCCGCTCGTAGGACGGGGATAAAGAGGAGTCAAACCCAAACGAGATCGTGTGGAAGCCTTGCTTGGGGTGGAAGCATTAAACCTAATCAAGCTAGTCTATCAGTAGCGTGTTTGTTCGCAGCGGGTAGATGAAATTCAAAAACAAACTACGCATGTAGTACCGAGGATGTAGAGATTTCGGACGCGGGTTCAACTCCCGCCAGCTCCACCACTATATTGTTTATTATAATTCAATTCTTTTATAATATTTTTATGCTTTTGGCTAACTGTGCTTCCATTTGTCTCAATTTTTGTTTGTCTATTTTATATGTACCTTATTTTTACTCATTAGAGTTGTTCAAAATAGGCAAATACACAAACTTATTTGTGGGTTTTGTCAAGATCATCAAAATAAAAAAATGAAAAAAGACTGAATTACTTAAAAAGAGGATCTAAATTCTAAAAAAGGTTACTTTTACTCTGCCAGTCAGAAATAACAAAGTACGGGTTTATCAAAAAACAAGACGAATTCTAAACAATGGCTATCTATGTTATTTTTTGGGCTTTGATTGGGGTTATTTTTAAATGCTTGCTTGATACGTTAAAAAGAGAATGGGTATATCCTCTTTTATTGTTGGAATAAAACTAATTAGCTGTGTCAGAAAACTTAACTACTACATTAGGGAGGCACAAATTCCCCCCCAAATCATACTGCTATATATTTCATCAAATGGCTAAAAAGTTTGCTAACTTCTTCGTAATCATCTTATTTCACAAATCAAATCGCCCCAACAATACGATGCGGTATATACGGCTCTTCTAAATAAGCAATATCATCTTCCGATAACGAAACCTTAATAGCTCCAACTGCATCATCAAGATATTTAGTTTTAGTCGCTCCAATAATTGGTGCTGTCACTCCTTTAGCAAATTGCCACGCTAGTGCTATTTGTGTCATGGTTACCCCATATTTTTCGGCAAGTTCATTAACCTTTTGTACAATGCTGGTATCGGCTTTTTGCGTGCTGTCATATTTAGACTTGGCGACTTGGTCGGTTTGGCTGCGTAAGGTGTCGGCTTGCCACTCTAAACGAGCAAGTCTGCCTGTGGCTAAAGGGCTATAGGGTGTTAAAGAGACATTAAATTGTTGGCAGATAGGAATAAGCTCACGTTCGTCTTCACGATATAGTAAATTGTAGTGATTTTGCATAGAAATAAAAGGCGTCCAACCATTTTGCTTTGCCACAAGTTGCATGTTATAAAATTGGTATCCATACATAGCCGAAGCTCCTAAAGCTCTGACTTTTCCTGCCTTGACAAGATTGTGTAAAGCTTGCATTGTTTCTTCCATTGGTGTTGTATCGTCAAAGCGATGAATGATGTATAAATCAACATAGTCAGTGCCAAGTCGTTTAAGCGATCCGTCTATTTCCCTTTCAATTGCGGTTTTTGATAGGTGTCCTTCGTTAAAATAGACTTTTGTTGCCAATATGACTTTGTCGCGAGCGATATTTTTTTTTGATTGCCCGTCCTAAATATTCTTCGCTTGTACCGGCAGAATAAGTGTTGGCAGTGTCAATAAAATTAATTCCTAAATCTAGTGCATGTTTAATAATTGTTTCGCTTTGATCGGGATTAAGTGTCCATGCATGCATTTTACTGGCAGGATCACCAAAACTCATACATCCTAAACAAAGACGAGACACTTTAATCTCAGAGTTGCCAAGTTGTAAATATTCCATAAAATCCTCCCTTGTAAAAATTAATTTGAATAAACTTTATCCTTCTAACAATAAGCGAATAATATATTTTCGATAAATTATTCTAACCCTTATATTTATTGAAATAAATAAGTTTCTAATTGATAGTATCATGAATTAAATTCACTAATAACAACCTTATGTATAACTGTAAATAGTGAAATTTATTTTTAATATCAATGATGTACTAAAAAAATGCTAGATAAATTAGTAAAAGTATTAATAGACATTTAGAATAATTGGCTAAAGGCTTTCTTTTAACGGAAATATGTTCGAGGCTTGACGTTTTATAATGCTGTAGAAAATATAAGGTTACTGCGGTTAGTTAACTTTAAGTATATATGAAATTATTGATTAAAAAATAAAAAAGGCACACCTAAATGCACCTTTTTTACTGATTATAAAGAGCATCAATAGTTGCTCTTTATTACGGTAAGTTTGATTACTTAATAACTTTAGCAACAACACCCGCACCAACAGTACGACCACCTTCACGAATCGCAAAACGTAAGCCGTCTGCCATTGCGATTGGGTGAATTAATGATACTGTCATTTTGATGTTATCTCCAGGCATTACCATCTCTACACCTTCTGGTAATTCGATAGTACCAGTTACATCAGTTGTACGGAAGTAGAACTGTGGACGGTAACCTTTGAAGAATGGAGTGTGACGACCACCTTCATCTTTACTTAAGATATACACTTCTGATTCAAAATCAGTATGTGGTGTGATTGAACCTGGTTTTGCAAGTACTTGACCACGTTCAATTTCTTCACGTTTTGTACCACGTAGTAATACACCAACGTTTTCACCTGCACGGCCTTCGTCAAGTAATTTACGG
>NZ_FMWS01000003.1:0-36419 GCF_900103255.1 Gilliamella bombi
TTCCTTTTTTAGTTGTGATAAGTTTTCCTTACCCCTTAAAAAAGTTGTATGAATTAGTGTAGCCGATCCATCGATTAAATAGGTGCCAATACAGCGTGTTGATGTATTTGATAGTAACGCAGCCACTGGCTGCTGCGCTTTGGGTGGTAATGTAATTGTTTGAATATTCTTGCTAAATATCTGACAACTGGTTAATACGGTTAGCCCGAATAGGCCAACAATAAAACAGTAATATTTATTCGTTTTCAAAAGAACTTTCCCTTATTCTAATGCTATTAGTGATTTCTCGCCAAATGACCATAAGTTGCTTTTCACTGTATGCTTGTGTTTCATCATCGGGGATTTTGTAGTACATTTCTAAACGTAATCGAGGCGTTTTATAAGTTGGATCTGTTACATGAATGCCTAAAGTAAAAATATAAGCTAACCCGTCAGTATTAAATTCCAAATTGTCTTCAGAAGATTTATTTTTAACCACCCACTCTTCTAATTTTAAGTTATTACTCTCACGCGTACCTTTATAAATGGTATAACCATCTCCTTGTGTAAAATAAACTTCAGGTTTATCAAGTAGTGCATAATCGCTTGCAAAATCATTAAATTCAAAATAGAAAGAAAAATCTTCAATACTATCATGCCAATAACCATAATTCATATCTTTCCATTCGCGATCTTCTCCATGCATAAAACTGTTAAACATGCAAAACCCAGGTGTTGTTGGGATAGTTAAATCATCACGAGGTTGAATTCGTTCAAACAGTTTATGTAACTCAGCTAATTTTTGTGGCACGTTATTCTCATAGGATTCAGGATCAATTTGCCTATCTTTAGCATATTGTTCGCCTAAGCCATTTTGTGCTTTCATTTCGATCTTTAACGTGACTTCATCTTGCCAGCGATAACCTTCTAACACTCTAAGAATATCAGAAGTACCAATACTTTCCATACGTTCAAAAATAATGCCTTGCATTTTATCGGGGTTATGGGTGTGCACAGGATACACGTGTTTTAGATAATTGCCATCAAGGGGATCAACCGGTTTAGTATTTCGCAACTCTTGCTCACGCCGAGCTATCATCTGTTTAAAAGGGGGGAAATATTGTTGCTTTGTGGTAATGGTCACATCATGATTACTTTTATAATAAAAGTTTCCCTTCTTTTTGACTTTAAATTCAATCGGTAAGTCGATTAAATAGGTGCCAATACAGCGTGTTGCGCTATTTTTTAATAACTCATTTACTTGTTGTTGTTGTGTTGGTGATAATTTAGTCATACGAATATCCTTATGAAATATCTGACAACTGGTTAATACGGTTAGCGCGAATAGACCTGCAATAAAACCGAAATAATATTTATAAAATTTAGTTAAATTAATCATTTATTTTTACCTTATACATAATGTCAACAATGGCTCGAAGGGTGAATTCTCGACTGTAGCGCACCAGTTAAAACAAAAAACGGATTCGCTCAACATAAAAACCTAGTTTATTATTGAGTTGAGCGAATTTTATATTAAATTGAATCGTTTTTGTGAATGTAATTAGCGTGCATTACACAACTAAATGCCGGCTCCTTAACCTCATCAATAATTGAATCATCAAAATTATCTGATACATCAATAGCGATTTTCAGCGCTTCATTTTCATCGCTCGCCCAGATAACAATGCTATCATATCCTTCGGTAACTGTTTTTTGTGAAATCACCTTATATAACTTTAACTTCATTTTATCTCCTTTATTACGGTTTTTGGGGAAATACAGCGTTGATATCAGACGCATCAACACGCGTTAATAATATTCGATATTTTTTCCATTGTTTTAGCTGTGCTTCTTCATTCGCTTCTTGCATGTCTAAATCAATGATATCTTGAAGTACCGCTATTTTTTCGTTAGCTTCATTGATTAATGAGTTTTTTAAATTTTGATTGTTTTTGATGAGATGTTCATTTTTTGCATCTTCATCTAAAACCCATTTCTTGCCGTCCCATTTACAGAATTCGAATGGCTCAAGTAATGTAAAACCATCACGAATTTTACCGAGATAATCAACTGTGCTTGATTCTTTCGTTTTTGTGTTATATACCGTTTTTTCTCGATTATCTTCAACTAAGACCCATTCCCCATTTTGCTCACACGGATAAAATCCATTCTTAAATTCTGGTTTAATGCGTAATGCATTATCTGGCGGTAATGTGTCATTATTCGCGTCCAATTCATGCGTAAATGGTCTTAACTCATTTGTGTTATCAAAATAATAATTAATCATATTAAACTCCAAGATAAATTACTGGTGTCATACCAATATTAACGGGTCTATTTTCGTGAGCAGTCGGCACTACGCGTGATGCATCAAAATTAAATACAACGTGACTACCCGTGTTGTTCCCTGCATATGCTGGCGATATAGTGTTTGAGTGATAAAATGCTTCGCTATCATTTAATGACGAAACAACCACATTACCAATTGAGCCTTTGATATTACGAATCGCATCATTTTCCCACGAACCAACCTGCCTGCTGCCGCCGTTTACTGCACGCTCAAAAAAGCCGCGGCCGTCTGGTGCAAACGCCGTGGGTACATTAATGTACTGCCTACCGTTAATTGTTTTTATCGCGATATTGTGATCTCTTTTGTAGTTAGCAGATAAACCATTTAAAGCTCGCCCCTGCGGCGAATCTAAAAGAAAGTTGTCGCCGTTGCGAAAATACCAACCGAACGGCAACTCTTCGTGTCGAAACGGCATCATACGCTGATCGCCAAGGGGAATGTATTTATTAATATTTGCTGTCGTGATTGCCTCATACCACGTTTGTTTACCGGCTTGCGTATCACAACGATAATAAATTCGTGGCTCTTTCGAGTTAACAACTGATAATTGTTCAACTTTCCAAGCTGTGTTATTACTAGGATATGCTAATAATGTCGCTGTGCTATTACCGGCAAGTTGCAAATCTGAAAAATCTGTCGTTCTACATTGATAAAATCCGCCCTCCAAATGATCATTAAAATTATTAGCAATAGCACCCGTCGATGAGCCGATACCGTAATCCCCAGCTTTTAAAACTGAGTGACCGTTAATTGCAACATCATCAACGTTTTCAAAACGCCAAGTATTACCGTTTGCTGCGTATCGTAATTTGTTTGTCCACGTGTTTGATTTAGCGTCATAAAATGCGTATATAAAACTATCACCTGATGGTCGTAGCACAAGTTCATTTCCGTTTTCATGCAAAAATTTTATTCCGTACGATCTTGATGAAAATGTAATTTGGCCGCTAATATCATCGCCTGATTTTTTCACTGCATTTGATGCTAAAGCATAAACCTTTTTTACAGCCAATGGGGTCGCAGCTTCGGTTTCTGATGTGCTGTTAATTGATGAGTTGAATTTTATAGTTTTCTGATTTTTACTGATAATACTTTTAATCGCACTCGACAGCTGATTAAGCTTACTTTTATCAGGAGTTATACTGCCATCACTTAGCACGTTTAATAATTCTGCTTGCACGATGTTAAACCAGTCAGCGCCTGGGTAGCTTGGTGGTGTCTGTGCGTCACCTTCGGTGAACCATTTTGCTTGGCGCGATAAAGTTTGCTTTATTTCGGGCATTACATCGATGCCGCTATTGTTATCCAAGTGAAACATTAGACTTCCTCGTAAATTAAATTGATATGGGCGGGTTTGTAGCGCTCTAGTAAACACTGCAAATCACCGTAATCATTGATTTTTAGATATGTTTTTACGTTATCTAATACAGTCATGTAATGCGATGCATAATTAAAAACTTTAACGTATGCAATCCACCAGTTGTGCCATGGGTGCAGTGGGTAGTTAATGTCGCGCATACAGTGATGCGGGTATCTATCTATAACCTCGATTGTGTAACCACGATCTGCAGCAATTTTTTCCAGAAATTTTGAGCACAGCGATGGCGTCATTTTTATTTTTGCCGATAGCGCTTGGTGACGCATTTCAATAGTTGCGGTTTCGTCAGTTGTGCAGTCCGGTAGTCCGGCAAACTCTTCCCACTCTTTTAGTAGTGACATTGCATCGCTAGGAATAACTTCCTTTAGTAGCAACTCTGCTGTTGATTCAACGCGTGAAAATTCATAACCAAACCCAAGCTGCAGTTTCGCATTTTCGCTATCTGGTTCTTTATTCCACGCATAACCCGATGGTAGCAACTGTAGGCCTGCATTTTGATAATCTTTGGGTGTCATAGCCATGTCACATCACCCAGTACAATCAATTCGTCGCTTGATGCTTCGATATCAGTCGTTAGATTAATTTGATGGTCGATAACATCTTTAGCATTTGATACTGCAGCACGAATATGCGAAAGATACACCTTTTCACCTAGCTGCGACTTATGTAGTAATTCAACTAATGCGCTGTAAACTGCCGTGCGTGTCTCAGGTGTGTCAGGGAACAATCTAATCTGCGGATTGATAGCTTTTAACACCGGTGCTTTTACAATTAACTCTGCAGCTGGCGGCTTACCTTCAAATTGATTAGTAACTGGATTGATGTGCCCGTTGATATACTCACGCACTCGGTTTAAGTCATCGCTAGATGGTAAGATATTTGCTTGTTCATCAAGCACAAACACCACGGTTACATAATTACAGTAGAGAGGTGCAGGGATACACCACGCCCGCGTAACACCAGCGCATTCGCGTGCCCACCTGATATAATCACATTTGTTGCCGCCGGACGGCGGATACTGAACACGAAACAGTAAACGAGCGCGTAGCGAGCTAATGCTTTCAATATCAGCACCGCCCGTCATCCCTGCAGTACTTAATGTAGCTTTGCTTTCAACGTTGGCAACGGGTGAAATTAATTCAAATTCGATGCCGCCAGCCGCGTTGCCGGTCGCGCCTTCATCAACGGCAATAACGTCGACCGCCGTGGTTCCTGCGTTCAATAACTTAGATTGACTGCATTCAATAACTAACCCTGAGCCTGTTTGCCACTGAGTGCCCGCGGTGATAGCTGTATCACCTCGAACCGTTAACATTAATTGACCGCTAGCCTTATTTGGCATCTTTCGTTGGATACCCCAAAATTGACAAAACAACAACAAAATCTCATCGTCAGCAAGATGTGGCACAATTTGCCTTGATATCCACCCCAAAAATTCATAAAGTCCATTAGTTTGCCCAGCATGTGCCATTGCAATTGCATCAATTAATAATGAGCGAACACCAACAGCGTTAAAATCACCTTTAGCGCGCTTAATTAATTCTGTTAATTTTGGCGGTGTGTATGACATTTAAACCCCATTTAAATATTATTTAAAGTCGCAGTAAAAGAATATTCCGGCACATCCTTGCTGTTTAATAAAACAGGGCGAACAGTTAACATTAAAACGCCATTTGACGGGTTTGCTGCTACAACTGTTACAGATTTAATTAAACGTTCTTTAATCATCCATTGTAGTGACTCTTCAGCATATTCTTGCGCGCGTTTTAACACTGATGGCAATTGTTTTTCACGACTTAGCAGCCATAGTCGAGAACCAATTTTTTTATCGCTGAATGAATCACCCCACCAACCACGCTTGTCTGTGCTACCATCCGGTAAAGTGTCATCATCATGCGCACGCGCATCAGTAAACAATGATGCGATAATATTGGTTAACACCTCGTTACCGTTGATATAATCGATATCTGCAGTGTGTTTGTTCCATGTTAATTGCATTTATCCTGCCTGCGGTTTTGATGTTGTTGAGCCACATTTTTCGCAATAGTGAACATGATTTAAAAAACTAATATCACTACTGATATGATCTGCAGCCGTGCTTGTTCCTGATGCCTTACTGTCACCGCCAATAATATCAACGTTGCCCGTAAATTGGGTTTGTGGTGTTTCAAACAAAATTTTTTCATCAGCTTTTGCGTGAAGGTTTTTACAAACTAGATTTACAAGTTGCTCTTCAGTTAATAATAAATAGTGACCATCTAAGTGATAGAGTGCGCTATCACCGCTTTTCAGGTCTTTTAATCGCGATGATTTACTATCAACAACCACCGCTACAAGATGCTGCCTTTTACCCCCAACAGACAAAACGATCGCTTCTGAACCGACTGGCGGCACCGATGTGTGCCCGTAATTTTGAAATCGTTCGACATCATCAGCCGTTTCACCGTCGAGTAAATTGATTTGCATATTTTGTTGTTTGAGTGAGTCGGTAACAATATTGACAACTGCGCGTGATACTAATAACTGTATTTTTCGTTGAAGTTGTTTAAACATTGCTATCTCCAAATCGTACTATTTCTTTTCTCTGGCTCAGCTGGTGCAAGAAACCCATCGCGCGACATTAGCAGTAATTTTGTTGTTATACCGTCATCATTACCAATACCGAATTCAGTCTCAACAATTAGCAACTCTTCAGCAAACAGGTCATAAATTTCAGCTGTTAAAAAGACCTGATGATTTGGTAACCATAAATTGATATCATCATATAGCCAACCCTGCGCCGTTACGCTAATAGGCTGACTATGTGCTGCGGCTCTTCGGCGTTCCCAGTCGCCACGTACAGCTGCATTTTTTTTGTTGATATTGTCATCTGACATGATGATAGTAGGGCGATAGCGTGTAATCGACTCATCAGTTACATTTGCATAAACCGCTGTTGATTGCACTGCTGTTTGAGTCTCGCCCCAAATCGCCCCGCCCGCAGAATCACCCAGAACGCGATACAGACTGAATCTATCGCGCCATGAGCGTGTTATACTTAAATTTTTGATATTATCGCCGAGCGTTAGTATTGCTATATTTTTTTCACCTGCGCTTGTGAATACCAGATTGCCGTAAACATCACTTGTCATGAGTATGCCGCGTTGGCGTGCAGCACGTGCCAGTATTTCAAAAACGGTCTCGCTCGGCTCTATTTGCATCCACCTAAAAGGTTCGCTTGCCTTACTGTCGTTCACATCCCAGATGACATCAATACCGAATGGCCTACATAAATCTTCGGCAATTTTTTGAAGTGACGCATTACGCCAGCGTCCTGACGCGTGAATTGCTGCGCAATCAATTAAATCAGCCGTTTTATCGCGACCGATAACCGTGATTGTGTGCTCTATATCACTAATATCAATGACAACTTCATCAATATAGCCCGTAATAACTCGATTGCTATTAATTTCAACATAACACTCAGCACCTGCTTTTATATCGCCGTCATTAACATCAGTTTTTGACGTAAGTTGCAAATTAAAAGAGCCACTCATGTCTTCTATACTGCGAGTTATACGCACATCAGTCCAGCCACTGTATATCAGCTGACCAACATATAATTCAACAATCGGCCTATCCATTATTGATTACCTCGTAATTTTTACCACCCATTGAAAACGTTGGATGTTTTAAATTATTTCTACGTGTAAATTGTCCAACTGGTACAGCGTTACCTGTCTCACGGTAGAGCATGACAAGAGCTGGCTCTGTTTGTTGTGCAGCGATAATTTTTCCAGCCGGCAATTTAGTTGATAGCTTTTCTAATTGAGTAACAAATGCATGCTTAACATCTTTTAATGCTCGTGCTGTTTGATACCAGTACATATCACTACTAGCAATAATGAGCGCTTGCAGCTTATCGCCGTGATTTTTGATTGCTTGCTTGCAATCGTCATAAGTCACAATCGCTTCAGATTGATTTTTTTTAACTGCTGCTGTTGCGTCTTGAATCACTGCTTTTGCGACTTCTGTAGCGATAATTACATCAACAAGCATTTGTAATGACTTTGTTACGTCATTTTTTTGTTTTGTCTCAGTTGCATTTTTAATATTCAATTCAACAGATTCGAATATTTGCGCTATTCCCACATTTAAATCGCTTAACAGCGGAGTAGGCGAGGTTGCGGTTTTTTGTTCCCTGCTTTGCTTTTGTGTTACTGGCGCATTAGCTGGGTTTGTTGATTTATTGATTTTCTTTTGCTTGTTATCGTTGCGTAAATCACTTATACCGCCGAGCAAATCACGCAATTCCCTAGCTGTTTTTTGGGGTGCTTTAAATAAGTTCTTTAGACTTGCTTTATATGAAGCTGCTTTACCCAATAGTGATGACAACCCCGAACCGCTAGCAACGCCACGAATCGCACCGGTAATGCCGTTTGCTATTGCTTCGCCAAATTCCATGCAATCCTCAATGAATGATATTGCGTCACTAACAGTATCGAAAATAGATACAAAATCATTAACAATATCAGCACCCAGAATGTCGGACAGAACCCCCATAATTGATAAGCCATCTTCATCAACGACAGGGGATTCTTCATCTGTGTCAGGCGTGAATGTTATTGTAAAATAGACAACACGCTGCTCGCTTGCGACAGTTCGGGAGCTCCACTGCTCAATATAGACTAATTGCGTTTTGTAATCTGGATGCTGTAACTCACCAGATTCCGGATTATCTAACGCATCAATTAATGCATCAGCTTGCTCTTTACAGTTATTGCCAACAACAACTGCATTGATTGTTGTTGATGCTGCACTACGCCCCATATTTTCGATTTTACCAACATCGCGCAGTGGGTATTCATGCTTAATTAATCGATTACCGCCGCTGCGCTCTGCGTTATCGATAATATAAAATGACACACCACGAAAAGAGCCTTTTCCCGTAGCTTTGGCGCCAAAGCTTTTTAAAAAATCCAGCATCAATACATACCTCCGCCGCGGCCGTACGTCTTACCTGTATTTACAACAATATCTGTATCTGCCGCGCTAATTGATTTTGTTTTAACTGTCAAGCCATCGGATGATTCGATTTTTAAAACAATTTCTGATTTTTCGGTTAACGAAGGGGGGGTCCCCTTTATTGTTTGCTGTTCATGCTTTGCATTAACGCCAAACGGTAGACGTATTGCTTCGCCTATTTTCTCCATCGCACCACTCAATGACTCGCTCACTTCCGTTATCGCATTATTCAGTGTCTTTCCGACGTTTTGCATGCTGTTATCAAGCGCGGGGCTTACAGAGCCCAACCAGCTTTGAGTATTTCCATCATCATAAAATGATTCGGGTTCATTCTCTGTTCGTTTTACATACTCAAATAACTGTTTACGTTTATCGTCATCAGGCAAGTCTTTAACTTTGTCTTCTGTTAATCGTGATGCTTCATAGATTTGCTGTGTTAGCGCAAATTGCTTTAACAGGTTGCCGCCCAGAGGATTTATTCCACCTGAGTTGCCATTGCCTCCAAAACCTCTACCGCCTTTCTGTTCATCCCAATTTGTCACATAAACAGGTGTCGCATCCGCCGATGATATTGCTGAATCCACAGCATTCCCCAGCTTACCCTTGCCTCCACTTAGCACGTTTTTAATGCTCTTGTAGCCTCGATACGCATAACGTGCCGCAATTGCTCCGCCGATGATTTTTGCGCCCGTTTCTAGCTTGCTGGTGTACTCATCTAATTGCTCAGGTGTGAGCGAGTTAATTGCATCTGCCAGCTCTTGGATTGGTTTTGCAAGTTTAAGCTGCGCCCATCTCTCACCAGCATTTGTAAGTGAAGTCAATGCACCGTTAAAAGTGTTGATGTTTTTTGATGCTTTTTCTTCAAGCAACCCGTCCTCAATTTTTACACCGCCAAGGAGTTTTTGCTGTTGCTCTGAATCAGCAAATGCTTTTGTTGTTTTTATTAAATTCTCAGGAAAAATGGTTTTTAAATTATGATCCTTAAATTTTGCACGATTACCTATTTCTAACAGAAGTTGCGCAGGGTCTTTAAATTGAGTTTTATCTTTGTCGCTATAGACATTAATACCATTATCCCGCAAAACTCTTTGAACCTGCTTATCCTTAATTGATTTGCCGAACGATTGCATTGCAGCAGCTGCATCAGCACTATTACCAATATATGAGTCGCTTAAACGCTGAATTGCCAGCATTTGCATCAACTGCTCTGGTGATTGCCACTGAGTATCTTTTGTTAACTCAATCATGCCAGCTAACTGCTCTTTGATATCGCCCGTGCCAATCTTTGATGCTGATGCAACACCGTTAAATAATTTATTAATATTGTCAGATGTAAAACCTTTATTCATTAATTGTGCAACATGCGCACCGGCTTCATCTGCATTTAGCCCAAGACCTTTTATAGCTTTAGCAATATTATCAACATTACTGATACTGCCCGATACATCGTTAGTACGTTCTAGCATCTTGTCTAATGCTGTAATTACATCGCTGTACGGCATTTTGTATGCTGCACCAGTTGCGTACACAGTATTTAAAAAGTCGTCAGATTGTTCAGCAGTAAGATTGTAACGCGTGCCAAGTTCTGTGAGCTGCTGCTGCCAGTCGCCAACCCTTTTTGCGGCCATGACTAAACCGCCGCCCGTTGCAAACCCGACAAATTTATTGTCAAATTTATCTAAAATTTTATTAGATGCGGACATTGCAGATGACATTAAACGCATAGAGCGAGAGCCGCTCTTGCCCATTTGCGATATCGCAGAGCCAAACGATTTTGCTTTTTGAGCAACATTACCCGTAAGGTTCACAACAAAATTTGCTTTATTCTCTGCTGTCATTTTTAAATGTCCAAGTTAAGTATCTATAAAAACGGTCGAGTGGCAATTTTAAAACCCATTCTGGGCTTGCGTTAATTCGAGCGCTAAGCGATAGCGCCGCTCGTTCGAGCTTACGAACGAGCATGAGCTTATCGCCCCTCTGCGCTATTTTCAGCCACCTCATCGATTATCGGATTGTTTAGCTCGTTATACTTTTTTCTAAGCAAGTCATAATCAACAATTGATAATGATTTAAGTTGCCCCATTGATAGCGGGCCATCTAAATCCCCAATTTTTGCAACACTGCGACGATATAACTCGGCTGACATAACAGCAGAGCTTGCAATTAACTGATGCCCTTGCGCTGTCAACTTAACTTGCTCTGCAGCGACTTCGCTATCAAGCAAGTCGCCCGTTGTTATTTTGCGCAGAGTTAACTCTGTAATACGCTCATCACCAACAAGCAAACCATCTTTTAATTTAATTTGCATTTAAATCCCCTTAAATCTCTTTCGCTTCGCATGATGTAAAGCCGCATGTAATATTACCCTCGCCGTTAACGCTAGCGTTACCATTTGCCCACGAGTTTGGCATCAGCCATTGTTTACCCGCGTCAGGGATAAATGTGATAGTCACATCCGTCATATTATTTAGATCAGCGATTGACGTGTTAGCACTATTCGGAATAGTCATATTAATCGTTGCTTCAACCGGTGTTTGATTAAACCCGTAAACCCGCGCACCCTTAACTGGCTGGCGCGTAAACCCACCTGTTGTAAATGTTGCACCAGTTAATGATTCGATTTCTCGACCGTTAACTCTAATAATAGCTGTACCTTGATATTGCATAATTAACCCTCGTTATAGTAAAAATTGAATTGAATGTGCGTAAATGCGGAACTGATTAACTAAATCGTCATTACTGAGCACGTTAATGCGATTTCTATCATTTGCATCACGCTCGACAATCAACGATTCTTTATATGCATCAAAATTCTCAAGCAATCCCATTGCTTCAAGCTCTGTAAATAACGCAATCAATTCAGCCCGAATAGTTGCCGGTGTTGCAATCGGTTGACCGACACCAAAACGCGTACCATCATCGGCCAACTTGTGACGCGGAAATTTTTGCGTAATACGGGCGCGTATTGCGTAACGTATATATGACAACGTTTTAATTGTTTCGACATCTAAATAACTGACATCTTCAACGTTATACTTATTTACGCGATACATTGTGATAACACGGTCTAGCTGAACTTTGCCATTTGCATTGACGTTATAAGCACTTAATCCATCAAACAAGTGCAAATTGCGCTCATTCCACTGCCATCTGTCAGCAATTGCTGGCGGCTTAATACCCGTTAACTCTAATGTCTGCACTGGTCGCGCTGGGTCGATATTTAACGCATAAGTACAAACCGCAGCATTGACAGATGCCCAAATATACGGCGGTTCTGGCGATATGCTTGTGGGTATGCATGTAAATAAATAATCATTGCGCGCTAACGCAAATGTGCTAGCTTGCGCGTGCGTGCCTCTATACGCAATCCAACATAACCCGTCAATTTGACGAAGACCGCTCCACCTTGATTGCAATTCCTCACTCAATAAGTTCAAGTTAGCGGTATCAGTGAACGGGTTAATAATGTCTGTCCACCACGTATCACCCAAAGCAGCAATAGCTTGCGACACATCTGGATTACCCACACCGCCGGTCATTTTTGAAATATCAATAGCAACGCCGGTTGGCAGGGTTTCACCTGCATAATAATTAATGCGAACATCAATATCATTACCTGTTATACCGCCCCAGCGACATGTTAGCACTACATCCACGCCCGACGAACTTGCGGTAACTGGTAGTAATGTATTAGCATTAATTGTTGCAGTAATTTTATTTGCAATTGTTGTTGCGGTTTCGTTTTGACGAACAGTAATGGGGATTGACACACCCGCAATCATTAATGCAACCTGACCAGCAACGCTACATGTGCCAGTAACTGTGATTTTACCTGTTGCGCGTACGGAGTCATCAGTATCATCTAGTGCTAGTGCATACAAGTCCGCATATGGATTTGCGTGTAAAAATGCCTTTAACATTTCAGCTAGCATCGAGCCTCGACCGAATGCTGCCTCGGCTTGCTCTTTACGAGTAATACGCGTCGGCTCTCCCGCATTAACCTTGCCGTTTGGTAGACGCAACCCTAACACTATGGTTTTATTATTTTTAACCGGTGTGCCCGTAATCGCTTGCGAGTTATCAAACTCAACATAAGTAAGTGGTACGCGCACCGTATTTGGTATTGTGTTAAATGAAACTGCCATTATTCAGCTCCTTTGCTTTTCTTCTTTGCTTGCTCAACGACTTCGATGTCGCCATCGTTCAATCTGCGAAGCCAATAACTATTTTTTGGTTTTAACTCACCGCTTTCAGCCAGTGGATCTAATGTCTCGGGGTCACGAACTGTGACGCCGCTAACGGGTTTAATAAAAAATTCAGTCATTATTATTGTCCTGTGGCAATGTATTTAATGATTCCCAGCTAGGGGTTACTGATATAAATTTATGATAGTAAGTAATAAAATCATCGATTGTGTGCTGCTCATCATCAGCAGGTAGCGGCATATCAACAATGAAATAGAGACCATATACGAATAGCCCACGTTTTGCAGATAAATCGCTAAATAGATTTGCAGATTGACTAAATTGCATTGCACGAGCTGCACAATTGAATCGCCGATTGTTTAGTAGCTTTATTAGATAGTCATGTATTAGAAATGCTTTTTCTGGCTCAATTCTGACACCATTAAGCACGTTGACAGAAACAAACAACGCCCATGTCTGCTTAACACAATAACGTAAATCACTGGGCGAATTACCAATAAATGCTACATAAACAGCCGGCGCTACTTTCAAAAGCGTACGCATTGTCTCGTCAGTCCATGCTCCACCCAATGCTTCTACTGTCTTAATTTCACCCGCAAAATGATTTTTAATACAATCAATCAGCTCTTTTTCAAGTGCAGCGGTTGGTGATAACTGGTTCATCAGATAAATCCTTTCGAACGACTGCGTGCCCAAACACTGCCGGCGCTAGTAACTACTGCAACATCACAGACCTCTGCAAGCTTTGAGTTATCAACAGATAACCCTAAGCTAATTTGCCCTGCAGCCACTTTCTCTAAAAAGCGAATGATGTCATCTTTATCTTTTTCGGCTTTTTCAGTGGCAACACTATCCGATAGATTGTAATACGCCAGCACACAAACAGCGCGAACCAGTACAGCAGGCACCTTATCAACAGGTAAAGTAATACGGCCGCTGATATAGCCGTCAATTGCTGCAGATGCGTCAAGAATTGCATTACTAATAATTTGCTCACGAGTTTGTAATGGCTCACCAGTTTCGTCATCAATATCAACTTTACTATCAGCTAGCTGGTTAATAGCTGTTTTGCCGTACCTGTTATACATATCCTGCGCTGTTGCGTACATCCTTTTACTCCTTGGTTTGTGACGCTGTTATTGCCTCGGTAACGTCATCTTTAGTTAATTCAGCATTACCTGTTACTTCGCGCCATTTTGTGATTTTTGGTGAGCCATCTCTATTGAAATAAACAGACTCATCACTCTCGGCTAAGGCAACCACAACTGCTTGAGATAGCTCAAGATGTGATTTAGGAGCTTCCGGAGTTTTAGCGCCACTTTCGCCATTTGCTCCGTTAGTTTCTTCAGTATTTCCTTTTCCACCGGTTTCATCTGCACCCAAACCCGAATTACTAGCAGAGCTACCAGTGCCGCCATTATCGCTAGAATCTTCATTTAATTTTTCCACCTCGATTGTCACAGTTAGCGCAGAATCAGCTTGCAGCATTTTGATTTGTTCTGCCGTTAGGTCTGAAAACGCATTCTTGCCCTTTGCGAGTGTTAGACCAGCTCGACGATAACCGTTATGTCGATTGTTGATAACTTCAATTTTTTGTTCCATTTTTTTACCTATTTAGTCGGTTTAGTTAACGGCATTTCAGCCGTTAACGCTAATTAAATCAAAGCAGCAACTAACCCAGATAATCTGCAACAACAAGCTCAAGACGATCTTGCAACTCGTTATCAACAGTTGCGCCTTGTTCTACAGTCAGACCACGTTTAAGCGCTTTCGTTGCTGCTTGTTCTAGCGAAGTTGGTACTACTAGGTGTGTCGGTTTAATACCTAATTTCTTATCACCATCACCACGAATTGCTCGCATATTTTCAATAGCTCGCCAAATATTATCGCCATTCAACGGCGCTTTAACTGCATACGCTAGCTGCCAAAACGAATACCCCGCCACGCAACGAGAGTCGACACCAAACCGCAACTCTTTACGCATAAATAGTGCTTCGTCTTTATCATCACTCATAATGATAAGATTTGGCTGTTGGCGTTCTTGGAAAATAAGTGGCTTAATCACACGGGAACAATCTAGAACGTACCAAGGTTGACCGGTATAATTAGGATCTTCTAGCACATTACTCACGCTAACTACGCCACCAGAGCCATCAACTTCTTTGTAAACTGGGTGGTCTGTATCAAAAAAATTCTGACCGTCATAACAGAGCGTAGTAAATCCTTTTGTCAATGCCGCAAAAACCAGCTCGTCGGGCAAGTTTGCTGCCGAATTTCCCATTTCTTCGAACATCATGCTATACACTCCGACTTCATCATCTGCGATAGCATTTTTTGGAACAACGACAGTGCCCTCGTAGTCATCATTTGTTAACTGATAACCGTGCTCTTTCATGCTTTTCAGTACGCGCTCACCAATCCATTTGCGCATTGCCGGAAAATCACCGAGCCACCCGTAAGTTGTTGAACGTGATGTGCTGGGTGCAACAGTTGCAACTTTGGCATATTGATGTTCAGCTCCAGACAAGCCTTTTTGAAAATCACCTTTCCACGCTGTAAATAAATTTTGTACCAGTTCATTAGTTACAATAGCCATTATTTTGCTGCTCCTTTTTTACGTTTTTGAAATTCAGCTTCAGTGATACCGAGCAATCGCGCTGCTTCTTTTTCACTAGCAGACAGTACTGCGGTATTAGCTTGTTGCTTAACTGGTTTATCAACCGATTTAGTTTGTTTTGCTGACAGCGATGCGATAGGGGGAATCGCATTAATCGCTGCTGATAGTGCTGCCACACCATACTTACGCCCAACAGCGGTTAGATAGCCAACGTTAGCATTTGTCACTTGCCCGCGACGTCGCCCGCGTTGCAGCAACTCATTAATCCCCGAGCTACCCGCACTTGCACAAAGTGCCGCGTGACGAGCGGAAAGTCGTTGATATGCCGAAACGGGCACTGCTTTTCTTAAATCAATACCGTTTAGTGCTGCTTCTTCAACGATAATTTCTGCCTCTTCAATTTCGCTGAGCGAGCTATCAACAACATCAACAATCTCGGTGATAGCAGATTCAGTTGTTGTTGCGCTTTCTAGTGCGTTGCTTACATCAACGGCGGCCTTTGATGCTTCCATTAACGCATTCAACTTTTCAGTAGCTTTGTTTGCAAACTCTGTTATGTTTTCATCATTTAATTCAGTTGAATCATCAGTGCCCAAAACACCGAGCTGCACCAGAATGCGTCTTAATGCTTCATTCATTTTTATTTCCTTTTGTTCATCTTCGTTAAAAAATTCAGCCGCTAGCGCAACTAACGATTTAATTTCAAGCAAAGCCGGATCGTTAGTTATTGCCGCCATCCGCAAATAAAGTGGATGCCCTTTTTCGTCGTACGGAAAAACAGCGGATAAGTCATTAAATTGCTCGCTTGCAATTTCAGACTCAGCGATAGGAGTCCATTTCGGACGTATGTATATGCCGTCAGGTCTCCATTGTATGTCTTGTGACGGGTTAACAATTCGCCCAGCAGCGGGCGCTTTTTGCCCATTTTCATTTTTGTAAAGCGTTTGGTGGTCGTAATCGATAAGAATCGGCTTACCCTTACTTTCATCGATTGTGCGTTGAATGAATGCAGTAGCTATGTTTTCATCTAAAAACCAGCAGCCACTTTCGACATCAAACGGGCGACCATCGCGGGCTTTAAATTCGCCTGCCGGTAGTAATTGATACCAACCATCACCAGCCGCATTTAATGTTGCTGATAAAATGGCAATCTTGTTTTTGTTGAGTGTGTTTTTCGTTTTCATGCCGCTAGATTAACGGCTAGGAAAATTTATTGGGTTTGTGGCGTTTCAAACATTTTTAAGGAAGAAAACAAATAAGAAATAAAAAGAGGGGAGGAAAGCGAGAATTAAACCCGTTTAAAACACGTTTAAAAACGTCTAGAATCATTTAAATATTTTTACATGCAATACTTATCATCTTTGGCTATTAATCGCGTTAGAGAGCGTTACATTAATTATATCGATAATATCTCTAATACCGTATTGAGATAACCCCATATAAGGGCGTGCAGGAACGGATGCAGGCGCCACTGGCATATCTGGCGTACCGCCCAGCTGATGAATTGCCGCGTAAACTTTGTTTGAACCAATAACCGCACTGACAGCATCAAAATCAGTAGTTAATGACATTGCCAAACCGCCCATTGTTCTATTTAGCATTTTACCGGTCAGTCCTTTGGCTGTTAACTTGGCAGCATAATTTGGCGTAAGTTGTTGCCACTGTCTGCCGGTTGTAGGGTCGGCTTCCTTTTGAAAAGCGTCATCAGCCTCACTTGCTAGCACGGCAGCAATGCCGCGAGTAATGGGCGTCATGTCTGCGCCAAGACCTTGCAAGCGTTTTATACTGGCTTGGATTGCTTCATCACTGAACTTATAATCTATTTGCATAATATTTAATCTTGTTTTATAGTTATCACTAAGCTGTGTACGGATAATGGTAATTCGGCATAAGCGCTCAGCGCCACATGTTTATGTGGGTTCAACTCCCACCACAGCAATAAGCCCTGCATGTCAGGGCTTTATTTATATCCCGCCCTTGAGTACAGCATACAGCCCACCTTTTACGCTCTTTTGCAAATCAACTATGCTAGCTTTGTATGCGTTAATTACGATATCAAGCGCGTCTTTCTGCCCCTTCAAATTATATGGCGCATTAATAACAATTTTCATTGTGTCGCTACCTTTAGCTATATAAAGCAAATTATTCTTTTGCTTATCCCACAGCACAGCTTGTGCATCAGCAATCAATTTAGGTAATGATTGATAATCTTTTAGAGTTAATTTAACGCCGGTTTTTTCATGCTTTAGGCTGTCAGCATGCAATATATTTTTTTCACTCACAGCAAATAATCTGGCTGGCTCAATCCCTGATATTTTTTTGACTTGCTCTGCAATATCATCAGTCATAAAACCTAATGGTTGCAATGCGTTACTCGCTCGCCTTGTTGTTAAAATATTGCCGACCCACTCGGCAAATGCATCATGACGTGCAGGCGCATTATTTAATGATTGAATAACCTGCTGACGTAGTTTTCTGTTTTGTAATGTTGTAAGTTTTTTGGCAATATTGATATCCGAACCCATGGCAGCACTACCAACATTACCCGACCAGCCGGCATCAGTTCGCATTGTTTGATTGCCTGATTTAAACTGTGTCACTTCAGATTGATACGCCTTACCCGTTGCATCATCAGTGCCGGTACTGACTTCATACGTTTCTAATTTCCCTTTACTTGACTCAACAGTTAACCCCTCACGCTCAACTTGGGCCTTAGTTAATGCACGAACACGGCAACGACACCCCCAGCCGTTGGGTGGGTAGAGCTTTTGCCAGATAGGATCGTCATATCTGAATACTTTTAAATGCAATGCGGCATGAGCTGCCCGTGTTCTATTATCCATGGTTGCAATATATTGCCAATAGGGATGCGTTTCGCTACTAGCTAATTGTTGCTGATAACGGCCTGCCTGATACGCAGTAGCAAGATTTGTGCGGTAGATAGTACTTAGTCGCCTTGGGCTGCCGAGCTGTATTTCTTTTGCATTACCATCACTATCAACATTAATCTGCTTACCCCACCAGCCGAGCTTTTGAAGAACGGGCGTTAAATTCTTTTTAAACTCTCTTTCTGTTATTCCCATTGCTAGCGCTCTATCAAGCTCTAATTGAATAGATTCAAGCACATCAAGCGAGGTTGCCTTTGCAACCGTGAATGCTTGAGCGTGTGCTTGTGTTGACATTTCTTGCCAGTTCCATGTGATTTTATAACCTTTGGAGCGAAAGTAATCGACCGCAAGCTTAGGCTCTAACTTCATCGCATACCCCAGATCCACATCAAGCATTTAATCGCCCCCACAGTTGCGCAACAAAGATGCCACGGGCAATCATATCTTGAAGTTGCTCACTATCTAAATCACTGTACAGATTTTCAATTTTATTTTTAGCTGTTGCTAAATCGTTTTGCATAATAATATCAACAATCGGCTTTAAAACGGGGTCGATCGTCTGCTGCCAGTCATTACCAGTAATTGCAGCAGGAGCTGCTTTTAACGGGTCGACCTCTTGACTAGCATTTAATGTTGCAAACCCTTTGGGGTTTTTAGCACTTAAAAATGCGGGCACTTGTGGTTCAGCTGCTTTAAGAATGTCGTCATCTTCAGAAGCTATCGGAATTTGTAACTTATCATGCACCCACGCCGTTGATATTTTCATGCCCATATTGACCAAGGTCGGCAAATTGCTGGCGTAGGTAGTCAAATCCTCGGGCTCACTTAAATCAAACTCAAAACGAGGGTGACGATTCGGATCGCTAAACGATTTACCGTTTAACATGTACAGTGGCATAATTAAATCACGAGTTAGCGTTGCAGCTAGCTGCTTAGCATCACTATCACGAACCTCAAAACGCACTTCGTTATGCACGTTCCCCAGTGCTTGTGAGCCAACACTACCGGCTTGGCTGGTTAGAGTTCCACCAAGTATTGCTTTAGACATACTAAGCTCAGCCCAGTTAACCATCGCAACGAACGGCTCTGCACCACCTTCAGCCGCACTTTTAAAATCCAGCTCCATGCCCGTTGGGATGATGCCGCCAGCATTATGCCCAATTTGCATCACAGCTTGTAATAGCGTGTTTTTTTCGTTATCAGTAGCACCGGATGGGTACTTACCCACACGAATCGGTAGTCCATAAATTTCAATAAACTCAGCTAAATCGCGTATTGAATAGTTTTTAAAAATAAATGGCCAAACTAGGGTGCGAATCAATCCGATTCGTGATAAATAACCGCTTTTGGATTTTGCAGTGTGAAATATCCAATTAAAGGGAGCAAGCTCTTGCCCTTCATGTGAACCATCACGTAATCGCAGCTCATTCTTATTGTCAGGATGACACTGAAACCAACTCTGATCACGATACTCAATACCCGTTGGCAGCATTAATCCATCCACCTGCTCCCAGCCAGTAAACTCCTGACAGCTAAATCCCTTCAAAATTGCATCGGTTGCATCATAGACACAATCGTCAAACCACGTAAAAGACTCTATAATTTCCGTGAGCAACTCCGCATCTCGTTGCTCTGCATCAGTTGCACGGGGCGGGGGGACTATATGCCAATTTAAACCCTGCACCGCTCGACGCCGCTTACCTAATTCAGATTGCAAGTGCGTGTCCTTTTCTTCCATATCTTCCGCTAACTCGCATTGCGGGTACAATGTACCACGCTCCGCCTCTAACAATATTGAGGCAGCTCGTGCTGGAGTTAAACCGATTGATGGGTGCGTACTTTCATGACGCTTTATTATTATTGCGCTGTCATTTTGGCGCTCAGTTTGTGGCGTTTTAGCAACAGACGGCACGCTAAACTTGGGCTCAGTTGCTCGCTCAATAAGTGTTGATTTGTTACGTTTTAATAAACCTAGCATTACCAGCATCCTTTTTCGTAATTGGG
The DNA here is from genome assembly GCF_900103255.1 of Gilliamella bombi. GTDB lineage: Bacteria > Pseudomonadota > Gammaproteobacteria > Enterobacterales > Orbaceae > Gilliamella > Gilliamella bombi. The sequence goes on from NZ_FMWS01000003.1 coordinate 20,426, forward strand.
TAAATCATCATATCTATTATTTCGACCTGTTTTGGCTCGTTCACGCTCGTGCTTACTTGGTAGCGTAGTAAACTCAGCAACAAACCCATTCATATAGCTTGCACGAACAGCCATAATGTAGGCAACACAACTATCACCATGTCGCTTCTGACCATCACTACCTTTATCTCGTGATTTGTCGATTTTGGGTACACCACGAATTATCTGCAGATGTCGTTGGTCAATAATAATATCTTCGTCTTTAGGTATCTCGATAAAACCAGATTCGTATAACGCCTTATATTTTGGCGACCACTCTCGATAAAAATTCTCAGTAGTATGCACAGCATCAACCATTGATTGACCATAGCGTAATAGCAGCGCTTCACCCAGATAACCACCGTTACCCGTGGCATCTGTTGCAATACCAACAATTCTTGGTGTGTTATCAATAATCAAAAAGGCAAGCTCTTTTTGCTGATTGTATGGCACATCATGAAGCTCTATTGTTAATCGCATCTTACGAGTTGTGCTTTGTTCGATACTCTCAATCGCTATTGTTGACCTGTCACCATTTCGTGCAAAATCTTGACCGTAAGCATGGCGAGTTTCTTTATTTAATTTATCAAGTATTGGTTTGATTTTTTCATTGAAAAACGTTGTAATTTCAGTTGTTCGAGCAGGCTCAGTCCAAAGCATGTGCCCCTTGGGCATTTCGTAACGTATAACTTTATGCTCAGCTTTAGCCGCATTATCAATAAGGACACGAGGGATATAAGCACCGCCACCATTTTTTGGCACGCAATAATATTCTTCCAGTGCATCATCTTCAGTAAAGCAACCCTTTAATAAATCAGCTTTCCATTCGTCTTCTTTTTCCTGCGTCCAATCAATATGATTAACTTGGCAAATTCGACGATAAAGCCCATCACAGCAAGCATCATCAAGCGTAATGGTATGAACAGCCCCTTTACGCTTGCCTTTTCTGATTTCCTGAATCAGCTCATTAAAATTATTATCAGTGCCATTGTGTGTTGAGATAATGCGCACTTTAGCACCCCACATCGTGAGAGCCATTGCCGCTTTCAAAAGCTCGGGCAAATATTCATGGAATGCTGCTTCATCTATTACCACGTTACCTTGCATACCGCGTAGATTTTTCGGATTTGATGAAAGCGCTTGAATTTTAAAACCTGATGAAAAATAGATAACAAACGTTAAAACGTCCGTGCGCTCATTTTCAATAATCAGCGCCTCTTCAACAATTTCACTGACAGCATAATTAAATGCCTTAGCCCAGATTGCACATGCATCAATAAACTCACGCGCCATGTCTTTTGATGAGCCAACGTAAAACGTATTACGACCACCAGCGTCGCGACTCATTGCGCCAGTTAATGTTGCATCACAAGCTTCAGCCCAAGTTAACCCCGTTCGCCGTGATTTCTCAGCAACTTTTAAAACGGACGAATCAGCAACCCAACGCTTTTGATAGCCAAGCAGTACATCATCAGGATTAAATTCATTATTTAAAATGGCATTAACTGATGCTGAAACAGTTGTTATATCAGTTTTAAACTCAGTCATTACGCAATACCTAAAATCATTTGTTTAATATTTTGTGCTGTTTCGGCACTCATGCCAGCTGTTCTTACCGCCTTTTCAGTTGATTCGGCAACTTCTTCAGCAAATGCAGCACGGATTTCTTTTTCTCGCTTATGACTAGCCATTGCTGCTTGCTCTACACGTTGAATTGCTAACGCCATTTGTGCTAATGCTTTCGGCTCTACAGCTTTGCCTTTTTCACTCATGTGCATCGACGTTTCAAAGGCTAATGTTCTAACAATTTCTTGTAGCAATTTACCGACGTCAGACGTCGGTGCATCTCCCAACTTTGCCGTCCACGCTTCTGCTACCTCCCTCGATTGACGGATTTTAGCGCCAATATCTTCCATGCGGGTTGCATAGCGATTTAATCCGGTGCGGCTTAGTTTCATATCATCACTAAGACCGTGCTCATCAATAAGCTCATTAATAGCCACACGAATATCTTGCTGTGTCATGCTTTTATCACGTAGTAGCTTGTGTAGCTCATCTTTGATGGCTTGCGGTAGCAAATCAACTTTAGACGGTCGCCCGCGTGTTTGTTTAGTCATAGTCGCTTGCTCGTGGTTTTTTTACACCAATAACCGTTGCTCGCCCAGTTGCAACATCTTCACCGCGTCCCGTAATATCAGCAACAAAGCAGCCGGCCACATCTTGAAGTTTTACCAGATTTTGCTCAGCTAACCAGCTCATGTATGAGCGCATTAAGTCACGACTGATGCGATGACCGTACTGATCCAAGCATGTTTGTAATACCGATTCATTTGCTGAGCCGCCACAGTCGCATAAAGCACGAAGTGCAACTAGTCGACGATCCTCATCTAGTAATTGTCTAAAGCTCATTTTTTGCTTTCCTTTAATTCGTTTTCTAATAAAAGATTGCTGATCCGTTTTACTCCGGCCAATTCGGGCTTTATCTCTTTAATATCACCACGCAACCCCGATATTTCAAGATTTAATTTATGGATATCATCCTTGGTTGGCAGTGACTCAAGTTGCCCCTGAATTGTCGAGACATCTTTTTTTAGTTTTGATACATCACTTGCAATAGCGTCTAGCTCTTCACGTTTTGCGAATTTTGTCGCTAAAAACATCACTAAAAACGACAAGGCAAACGCCCCCAGAGAGCTAAGTGTCGACCAATGCTGCCGTAAAAAATCAATCATAATCGCCCCTGTTTTTTCTTAAGTTCATATATGTACTGACAATCAATACAGCGAACGATATAACCACCTGCATTTAATCGCTCAGCAGGGATTGGTTCATCACAATCAATACAGCTATCACTAACTCGCTGTGGACGAACTCTATTAATATAGTTATCAATCTCTGTATTACGCAGCAATTGTTCTGTATCATTACTTTTATCGACCAAGTCCATTTCGTAGTTTTCCCCACTCTGTAATAATTTTTATGTTGTTTTCTAATCGCTGACAGTAAGCGCCGTATTGTGTAGCAAACCGCAACAGTTCGGCGGGCTTGCCGTTTTTGGGAGGCAACGGCCTTACTGGTAGCGTCATAGCCGATGATGGCGGCTTGTTATTTACAATCGTAGCCATAGGCTCTTTTGTAGATGCACAAGCTGTCAGCACCAATGCCGTTATAAGTAGCACCGTCTTTTTTAATCGCATCATCTATCGCACTCTCCAACTGTTGTAACTGCTCTGTAATTTGATTTTGTTTTTCGATTAACTGTCGCGTTAATTCATCATTAAGCGCTGACTGTCGTTGCAGTTCGATTTTATGAGCGTTAGCAACCGCTAATCTTTCTTGCATAAAATTCTCTTTTAAAGTTGCAATCCTTGCTTCTAGCTTTTGGCTTTGTTGCATCCAATAAAAACTAATTACCGAAAGTGCAAATAGTGCGATCATGACTGGTGATAAGTTTTTTAAAAATTTAATCATTAGAATCATCCTTCAATTCAACATCACGCTTAATTGCAGCACGCTTGCTTGCCTGCGACTGCGCAACCCAAGCTGCCAGATAAGTACCTAGCAGCAGCTCGTTTTGCTGATAGTTAAAACATTGGTAAAGTACAACAATGCTAGATACAACAAACGCCAAAGTTACCGCACAATCTGATGACGATAATTTACCGGTCTTCGGGTTTGTAATTAATTCAAGTAATTTTTTCATGCTTTGATTTCCTTAAATCCATAAGAGCTTTTTGTAATCTAATATCCTGCTCACTAACGCTTCGCCAGCCCTTTGTAAAAACAGATTGATAAGTAGCATCATGACTGTATAACGGGACTACCTTGTAGTTATCGCCACTTATCGCACGGTTCATTGCACACTCACGTGCAAACTCAAAAAGTTCTAAAAATTTTTTATTACGTAAAATGGGGTACATTTTGACGTAATCATCAATTGAGTGAGCAGACTCAATCATTAGTTAGCACCCCAGCGACTGCGGTTTTGGCGCACATCAATATGGGTAAATGATTTATAACGGCCTAAACCGTATTTATCTGGGTATTTTGATTCTAGGTAATTAGCAACATCCTTAGGGCGAACGCCCTTAACGACAATGTCGGCCGCATTACCGCTCATATGCTGGCTAAGAGGCGAGCCACCAACCGCTTTATTATGAGATGAGCAGCGATAAGCGCTATTGATAATGACCGGTACATTAAAGTGCTCACGCACATCTTCAAGTACATCAAGCAGCTCATAAGCATATAAAACATTGCCGCAACCGCATTTGCACATGAACTCTGATTTTTTAAAGTGTGGGGATAATTGGTTTTCCATTTTCTATCCTTTAATTAGTTTAATAATTAAAGGATAGGGGAATTAAAGAATTGTTGGGTTTGTGGTAGCTCTAAGAAATTTAGATTTAGTTGATGCTAGTGATTGTTGTTAAAAATACATCCTTTTTATCTTCAACAATTCTATTGTTATATTTTATGTGATTAGTCATTTTGATATCACCTTGCTGTAATATTACATCAGCTTCACAAAAATACGCACCAACGTTATTTTTATCTAAAGTGATTATATTAGATAACTTTAAATTAATACGAGACACTTCATCTTCAGTCATTCCATCCTGCAGAGCACTTTTTTTTAAAATCGAAAAAACGTTATTAACAGTTTCTTTTGCTCCGCACGTAGGGGCGCTCGTACCTAGAAAATGAGTGACAGCAAGATAAATAAGAAATATTGCTAGTAATATATAAATAAAATTTCGAATCTTTATAAATTTTTCTCTTATTGTCATTATCCTTTCCTCTCGAACATATCTGGTTGATATTTTTTTCTATGTAATGCTAATTGCTCCCGTATAATAGAATAAACATGACTATCTGTTAAATTATATTTTTTTGCCAGTGGCGCTATGTTTCCGTCACTAACTTGATAATCAAGAAAAATCCGATTATCACGTATTGCCTGTTTCAACCTTTCGCCATTAGGAATATAACAAACACGCCCGCCAAAATAATTGCCGAGCACACAAACGAGCTTTGTTGCTGTAGTTATTGCTTTTTCATGCGACATACCTTGCCTTACCAGCTCAGCGCAAAATAAATCAACAAACTCAGATAAAAGTCTAGGCCAGTTTTTTCGAATTGTTATAACATCAGTCATGTTATCTAATGTATCAAGTGCAACCCCTAGCTCTTCATGATCATCATCGAACAATCTTAAATTATCCTCGCCCATCTCTTTCCCTCCTTTTTTTGTACCATTCCTGCGCGCCCTCAACATTTATTTTTGAAAAATCAGCTTTGGCGCGATACATTTGTTCAAAATAAACTTCGTTACTTTCTTTTGTTGGTGCATCCTCTTTACTTGCCTCAGTATACAAAAATAAGTGCGCAGTTGAATTATAAACTGTTTTTAAATAATTATGATTTGCAAGCGGCTTTATTTCGTTACCGCTTGCTCGCTTTTTCTGAATTTGCTTAACGGTCTCATTAAGAGCGTGGGCTAGGTGACGGCTGGGTTTGAATTGCTCAAGAACCTCTTGCATCAGTTTAGCTGTCCTAGAATTACTCAAGTTAGATTTAGCGGGGCGGAATAACCCCAAATAGGCAACAAGCGGACGAGCACAGTTATGCTTAAATTTAAGCAGCATAGACAAAACTTCACGTCCAGCCTCATCTTCAATCAGCGCGTCAAGATGAATATCGCTATGACAAACAGGGCAGCGTCCTAATTTCATTTTCGCCTCCCGCTATATTTCTTTTTGATAACATCTTCATAAAGCTTTCTAATTTCATCATACCCACTGTATGACGTGCCATCTGGCAAATAAAGCACGTTGTTTCTATAGCATACACCATCAACTAATAAAAATTTATCAACCATTTCACGTATATGCCAGTTCTTTAAAGACTCTAAAACATGCTGAGCTAAATTAAAGTCAAGCCATGCATGAGTTTTAATGCCAAGTCCGCCCGTAAATTTTTTTGTCATGCGCTCGACGTATGCATCAAGCGCTTTGTCACGTGAATCAGAAATAAACCCCTGATGCCCCATTGTGATCCAGATAGCGCGAATCTTTTTTATGTCATCACGCCGATCTGATGTTTTGACAGCGGGTGCGCCATACTTCTTTTTTACGCCTGTATACTCAAACCCTTTCAACTTCATTGTTTCATAAACTTTCTCAAGCTCATGCTTTAGCATTTTAGAGCACGAGCTTTTTTTAGTTTCAGTGACAAGCAAAGCGCGGTACGTTTCATCATCTAAGCCAAGCTTTTGCTTGGCTATATGAATAAGTTTAATTAATTGCGATCTCGTCATATCAAACCCCCGCAATATCCAGCGCAATCGGTCGATACTCGTTACTGTCGCCAATGCGTTCATAAACACGGATGTAAGAACGGCTACCGATAACTTGAAGCGACTCACTTAATGCGTCCATTGCTTTTTGCCAGCGTTCATCTTTAATATCAAGACGGCGCAACTCAAGCAACCGACCAAGCTTTAAATCACCATCTTTGCTTGTTGCAAAAGCTCTGTTAACAATCGCTTTAAGCTCTGGTCGCGCATTCTCTGACCAATCGTTAACACAGTCCATGGTTAGCTGTTTAGCCGCTAAAATTCGCTCATCTGGAGCGATGTTATCATGCATTGTGCGTTGTACTTTGTACCTACCGTCAAAGCTGAATAAAGTTACATTACCTTTTTTACCGCCCAAGATGACATTATATTGCTCTGCAGATAACTCGATAAACGCAGCAACATCACCGAACGCTTTAGCTTTAAATAACGACAGCGCTTTATTAAGTGATTTTGCATGCTTGATGATTTCTTCAACGACTTGCTCACGCTCTATGTCGATATCTTTAATCATTGACACTGGTACAAGAGCTCCCTTGCCATCCTTCCAATATCCGTCTATAACTTCTTCATTAGTGTATTGTTTGCCAGTTTTATTTTTATTTTCGTTCATTTTGTTTCCCCAATTAAATTAGACTTTCAGACCAAACAACGCGACAGCCAGAATACTCAAAAACCCCTTGCTTGATTGGCATAACATTATTAAAGTGTTGATACGATGCTTTGCCTGAATCTATCAGGTCGCGACATTTATCATTACTAAATAAAAAAATAGTAGGGCGCAGAGCATTACCAATTACAACTTTATTAACTAAAAAACCCTCGTTTGCTAACTGCGCTACAATTCTCGATACATCATTCATTGTTAGTGCAATTTCGTTAGTGCCGTATGGTTTACGTTGTTCTTGTGCTTGCATAATTAAACTCCTTCTAAATCTCTAATTGCCGCATTGATATGTGTTTCATTGATTGATGTGTTACTACTGTTTGCAAGAATTGCAGCCAGTGATAACGTCATTTTTATAATACGAAGTGCGCCGGCTTTCTTGCCAAGTTCGTGCACTAGCTTTCTTTCACGAGCGCCGTCAATGCCCCAAGCATCTGCGATAGCATCAATATCGCCTGCGGTTGTATTTAAAATCGCCACTTTTTTAGCAATACGGGAGAAGAGGCGGGCAAAGTCAGTTTTACGAGAGCCATTGCCTGATAATTTAGAATAGATTTGATGGTTACCGCATAGTACAACACCGACGCCCGTCATCTCCTGAATCAAACGAATTTCTTCAAGTGCGTCATAAGGCAAATGGTCTGCTTCATCAATTATTAACAACCCTTTGGTCTCTCGCATTTTTTTGCATATAGCACTGCTTAATGTGCCAAGTCTTTTTGGTGCATAATCAATATCGAGTGCACAAGCAATATCATATAAGCACTCAATTAATTTTGATGATGAGGGGCGAACAGTGATAAGCCACACGTTTGGTTGCTTGGCATATTCAGTGATTGCGTTAGTTTTACCAACACCACTATTGCCGTATACAACAACAAAACAGCCAGCGATTTTTGCATAATCAAGCGCATTAAATATCTTTTTACTTGTTGGTGTTTCAACAAAGCTTGGTGCGGTTTTCAAGTTGTTTGCTTTCTTTTTGTTATCAAGCCACACTGTTAACTTATCAGCAATTTTCTGGTTGTCGCCGCCATACAAATTATTCATAAACTGACTGAGTGCTGCAGGTGAAACGTCGCTTTGTTTCGCGATAGCGCTATATTTTTCACCATTTTCAACCGCCGCTTTTATTTCATTTCTAATACCAGTAAACATGCTTATTCCTCATTTTTTTTAGCTGCTAATTTTTTTAAACCAATTGCAAATGCCGAATCGAAATCAAGCACATCGGCCTTTGGCTTGTCAGTATCGACATCTGCCACAGTTCCATTTTTTGCCTGCTCAGCTTTTAAAATCTCAATGACTTTCGAATCTGTTTTTTCTGATACTTCAATATCGGGCATGAGCGATTGAACTTCTAAAATCGACATGCGTTTTTGATTTTCGGCTGCGCCCTTATGGCGTTTAACGAACTGCGTACGTTGACGTTTATGTTCACGAGCGGCTTGCGTATCACCGAACGCAACACGATCTAAACACTGAGCATCACAGATAAATCGACCATCCAACGTATAAACAAGGACGCTATCGTGTAGGTTGCGAGGGTCAAATCGAATAACAACTTTATTAGGTCGAATGCCAATTAATTTTTCATTGTAGTAGCGGTTTTTAGCGCCACGAATTGAGCCGCCGGCATCAATCGTAAACGTGCCATCAAAGCGAACGGTCACCGCTTCAGAAGGAAGTAACAATAATCGGCGTTGCTCCGCTGTAGCTTTTTTAATGGCGCTTGATTGATAGCTAGCATTAAATGCATCATCAAACGACATCACACCACCACAGACCTCGGTGTTACGATTTGGCTTGCTATTGAACATTGCGATACCTTGCTCAAGCGCCTTAAGAAAAGATTCAACATCAACAGCATTCTTGCTGTTATAGTTATCGGGCTTTTCAAGCACATTTGCCCCTGTATATGCACCAGCAAGAAGTGGGTGCTTATCAACAAGCTCACCAAGCCCACCGTGAGAAAATGCACGCTCAATCGGCTTTGCTTGACCATGCCCTTTACCAAACATGACACTTGACCAATGAAGCTGAATGCCAAGCATTGGAATAATCCCCATTGGCTCATCTGGTTTAACTTTAAAGCGGTAACGATTTGGTACGCCACCAGTCAACCATTTGTTTGCTGCTGCTCTCGTGTTATCGATAGTGACATGCTTTGGTATGCCGTAATTCTCAATCACATCAGCTAGCGATAGACGAATTGAATCGCTATTCTCTGAAACATCACAGTAGTAAGCTAAGATTTTGCGAGTGCGAACATCTTGCCAGATCCAAGTCTTAGGTCGTAAAATCTCGCCGTTATACCATTTGACGAACACATTGTGCAGATAGCCGTCACCGTTAATCCATTCGAGCGCATCAAGCTCAATAACGCTACGTTGCTGCGCAGGATACAACTGCATTAGTGCATGCTCGCCCTTACGCCACAATACTTGCTGTTGTGGTGTGATTTCACGTTCAATCTTTCGGCGCAAGCTGGATTTGTGCGGAATATCCCACCCCTTATCCTTGGCGACATCACACAACATCTGATAGCACGTGTTAAACGCTGGTTGCTCGGGTCTAAAATAGTTAGCAACAAAAAAGTCCCATGCGTCGGGCGTCATATTGTATTGACGAGATGAATAATCACGAAAAGCACTACCGTCAAGCAGAGCAGGAAGATATTCGGATTGCTCAACTTTAATTGCAGTGTAATACCATCGTCGAGCTGCTGAAGGGTTACAACCATGACTCTGCGCAACAACATCAAATGCCGTAACTGGGCTAGTGCCAGCATCAACAATAGCTTTAACAGCAAGGACAACCGCGACTTTAACTTTAGCCTTATCTTTTTGCTTATCAGTTGCCTTTTCCCACTTAGCCCAGAGAGCATCAGCGCAATAGCTTTTTTCCTTGGGTTCGGGCTTGTCTAAAATTTGATTGCCGATCATGATTTTGTTTTTTGATTTCAAAACACGACCTTGGTCATAAATAGACAAAGAAAAGACATTGTATTCATACGCACCGCCTTTTATACCTTGAGCTCTGCGTCGTTCCCAGCTTTCAGCCTTAGCTTTATACAGAACACCTTGAACGGTGCTGGGCATACCTGCAATTTGAGTTAACTCTTGCGCTGTAATCCACATAAATGCATCCCTTATTTATATTGATAGCGTGAAGGCCAGATATCTCTTGGTTCTAAACCAAGAGCCTCCGCAATAATGCGCTCAGCTTTTGGGTAAGAGACTCTTAGTGCATTATTTAATGTAGAAGGAGCTAAACCCGCATTTATTGAAAGCGATTTCAAGGTAATCCTTTTTTTACGGAGCTCGCACTTAATATCTTCTGCATGCCAATCTTGTTTTTCCATATTTACCACCTTATTAAAAAATGTAACAATAACCGATTACTTTTAAGTTAAACTTTTAAGTTTAACTGCAACCTGTAAGTAATCGTAACTTACTTTAAAGTTAATTGCAAGATCTCTTTAAGGTTGAAACACTAAAAATATAAGCTACCACTAAAAATATAATGGTTAAACGCTTGATAAACAAATAATTATTAAAGTTTAAATATTTTAATGTTAACTTTAAAGTGAACTTTAAATATGAGGTATTAACATGAAAGAAATCTGGTTAACTCCAAGAGAAATGGCAGGTAAATATAACTGTCCAAAAACCGTGCAAGGAGTGGCGTTAAGAGCAAAGAATGAAAACTGGAAAAAGCGAAAAACAAAAGGGCAAAAAGGCGGAGGTTTTGAATACGAAGTATCTGATATTATAAATAAATTTGAGTTGTTGCAAAATTACAACCATAGAGACCTAGATAAAAAATTCTATGAACAATCACCAAACTATAATAAAGACTACCCCACAGACACAACTAGCAATGATAGTTATGTGATTGTTCCGCATCTAACATCAATTTTATTTCCTGATGAATTAGACAAAAAAGAACCACCATCGGGGATGATGGATATAAGGGAAAATTTTGTATTAAGCAAGTATTGGTTACTAAAAACGGGTCTGTTTAATTCCAAATTAGCTATCATCAGAGCAAGTAATGATACAATGACCCCAACAATCAATGAGGGCGATATTGCACTATTAAACGTACAAGAAGAAGCGCTTCACAATATCTTGAATGGGATCTACTTATTGAAGATAAAGGAGTCATACGTTATATACAGATTACAACATGATTTAAACACAAACACCATTCATATAATAAACGACAATAAGGCATATAAATCATTTACAATAAAATTAGATAATGCAGACTCACATATAAAAGTAATAGCTAAAGTAGAAATGATTTTAACCAGCCCTTACAAATAACTTTTAAAGAATTTTTAAACGCAATTTAAACGGCTGACCCACGTTACTAATTTCAACGAAAAAACCAAGCCGTTTTATATTTTATTTTCATTTTGAATTTTTCGCCGCTTTATTTTTTTAATTCTCTATAATCCCTTATTCCATCAGGCATAATCCAATTTATTCCCGCAAATTTTTATTTATTCCCTTATTTCTATTCTTAGTGAACTATTACATCGACTGATTTTATTTTTATAAGCGGGTTCATGGCCAACCGGTAAACACATTCGTGCTTTTAAATAATCAATTGGTATTTCGCCAGATTGCTGTGATACGGTACCATCACCATTACCGTCTGCGGGTAATAATGTGTATTTTTCATTGATATCCCCATTTTGGAGGGTTCTTATTTCCACTAGCTCTTTTAAATTAAGCCGATTCTTATCACCAATATGGTTGGCTGACGCCTTTTTTTTGCTTACCGTCACAGAACCTTGCCAGTGGGCGATTTGATAAGTCAACGACTCTGTTTTAATATTATTAGCATCTTCTTCAAGACCAAAAAAAGCATAAGTGTTAGGATGATATTTATTAGCTATACTCTTATTAAATTTTTTTACTTTATATTTGATAATATTTTCATATTTCTTCCAATCCTTTTGCATTTGTTGCAAATTATGGTCAGTATTAAATGGATTAATCAAATGGGGCTCACAAGCACACCACCATTTATCTTTGGCTAAATAGATTTCTGCATAAGGATCAGCTTTAGGATAGGATTCTGGTTTACCGTTGGGTTCTGTGATTGTAAGCCAACCCATACCATATTCTGGCGTGGGTAATAACTGGAGTGGTCCTGGTGCTTGAGCACAAACTGCGGTCATTTCTGCGGCATCCTTACCTAAAACATTGGCCGTTACAAAATTACTTATGCTATTATCTCCATTAACTTCTGTGCCCCGCTTCATTCGAGTATAGGCAGCAACGGCGCCCGTAGCTGGCTGTACACCATTGATTACTCCGTAGACTTTGTTCCGACCATTTAATGCTTCAGTATAATAACGGGCAACTAATCCCCCCATAGAGTGAGTGACCAAAATCACTTTATCACAGTTTTTTCCACGCTTTTTATAGTATTTGGGTAAGGTCACTTCAACAAGTTTTTTTAACGCCATAGCGCTATCTTCATTAGATTGTAACCAGTTATACCCCATTGCATGTACGGGAAAATAAAATTTTTCGCAATGTTGAATTTGCTTTTCATCTAACTCTAGTGACGATTTTGAACCCTCATCTAATGAAAATGAAGGCGGTTTTGTTAAATCATTTAAAATAGTTGATAAGTGACCATTTGGTTCAAATAAGATTTTTTGTAATAATTCTAAAAATTCACCATAACTAATATAACCTACTGTCCCCCAACCTCGTGCTTGTCGCGAACCAAAAAGTCTGTTTTCAAGGTTACTATTTATTGCTTTTTGGATTTCTTTTTTTTGTTCTCGGTTAAGGCGACGCTTTTCATTCCGTTGACTTTTATCATTACCTAATAATTGTATCTTTAAATTATATTCATTTTTAATTCGAGCGACCTCTTCGGCTGCCGCATCAACCACAGTGCCACGATCATCAACTTCTGTTTTTTCAGGATCAAGTTCTAATTTTCGTGCTTTAGCATCACCATAATACGGTAATGACCAGCCAATAACCGATGTTTCATCATCTAAACGCCAAATTTTTTTTGCTTCCTTTTTATCTGTTTTTTCTTTTAAATTACTGCCCATCACACCCGGAATAAAGATAATCGGTACAATAAGTCGTTCTTTTTCAAGATATAAACCTTGTATGGTCTTTTCTGATGTTGGAACGGTATTATATAAATACGTGGCTTGCTGATTATTGTTAGTCATGTTGTTTTCTACCTATTCTATTCTTGGATCAATTTTTTTAAAGTAATTAGCTGTATATAGACTTTATCTTTATATTGGCTAATAACGAGTTGTTCTTGCGAAGAAGCACTAACACAACCGCTTGCCATCGTTAACGCTAAATACTTTGTCAATTCTGTGGGTTTGGCAAAAGTTAAATCTATATCATGAATTAGATTTTCTTTATTTTCACCAATATCTAATTTATGCCTTTCAATGTTAAATTGAGTGCGATTTTTTGGGTCTAATCCAGAAATCCAAACATCTTTAACATTTTGAGCAGAAAGTTGTGTATAAGTAAAAAACTGATTGATATCAGCTGATAAATCGTCTTGAGCAATCATCAAACGACCTAACCAAGATTTTGCCTGTAGCTTTTTAGTATTAATTAATGATTCTGCACCAATTAACATAGCACTGATAAATTTACTGTGATGATGGTAGGTTATATCACTATATTGGCATACTAATATTAGCGATAATTCTATATTATCTGGCTCTTCATAAAGTATTGACATCCATACCGAATAATCCATTATGGGTTCAGGATATAAATCCCAACGTTGAAATATAGCTTCTAGCAGTTCATCGTCATCAATGAGTGCTTTAGGTATGTAGATATGCGTTAAATAGCGACGATAATTAGGACATTGTTGTTCTAAGTTTTGCATTACCTCATCAAGAAACCAATAGGGTTTAGTTGATGCAGTCAAATTAAATAGGGGCCTTGCTTTTTCAGGATAAAGGGGAATTTGTTCAAGATCACCTGTTAAAGCTTTTATGCCATTTTGTTCTGCACAGATCATATAACTTCCAAATATGGGGATCTGTTGCTTACTCCAATTTTGCCAAAATTGGGTTGATTCTTGATTTAGTTCTGTGATTCTTTCATTATAAGCATGCTCAGAAATGTTAATTAATAAACAAGATGCAAGTATCATTATCCATAAAAAAAACGGAACACCAATAGCCAGAAACCAAAATAAAAGGTAGTCTGAGCCATCACAAGTAAAAACAGTTATTATAAAACCAGCTAAAATTAAAAATAATAAACTCATACCCCATAATAGATAATTTGGTTTTTTAATTGGTTGATAGCTTAATAATTTAGAAGTTTCCCAGCCCATTAATATGTTTCCTGCTATTTATATATTTGTGATCATGATTTAAATTAGTAATACGATGTTTAATTTTTTGTTTCTGGCTCAATCACAATAGTTATTGGCTCAACAAATTGACTGTATTGTGCAGGTAGCATTCCATTTTCATCGGTTACTGCTTCTATTTCACTATTATCAGCCCGAATAATTCTTACCTTTCGGTTTTTTATAACAGAATTATCATGTTGCCAACGTAATTGCGAATGAAATACATAATGACTACTTTATACCAAAAAGCCGCTAAACAAAACTGTGCACCAGCGCTTAAAACACTGGCCTTTATGTATATGCAAGGACTTGGCACTGAGCAAGATGTACCTAAAGGTTTTGACACTTTGGTGCAAGCTTTTCGTGTTATGCCTGATTACAGTTTAGAGGATGTTATCTGGCGTATTGAAAATAACGAAAATTATAAAAAATACTCACTTAAAGCTAAAATTGAAGATTATAAAGAACCACACCGACAACGATTTCAAATAACCGATTCCAGTGATGAAGACTATATTGCTGAAAAATTTAAATTCTTTAACAACATTTACCAGCTTTATCTTAGAGATGGTATTGGCTCAATGTATAGTTGGCGACGACCAACTTGGTCATGTGTACTAGGAGAAACTATTGGTGAAATTTCTTCACTAAAGGAGCGTTATTATATAAAAAAAGCAATTCAAAGTTATTATAAAAGCATGACATTATTAAGTTACTACTATAAAGGCGAAGCACAAGATATTGCACAAGCTCAGCTTTGGCGTAAATACGCTATTACCATGGGACAGCTACCATTTGAAAATTACTGGCCAGGCTATCCCCCACTTAAAGAATAAGGGCACGCATGCCCTTTTTTATTTAAGCCATTTATGAACATTATTTTGAGTCGTTAATAAAATAGACTCGTAATCGTTTTTTATACTTTCAATCGCTTTCTTGTTAATTTGGGAAAGATTAACACCGCTCTCTTCTTGAAACTTTTCAACAAACATATTGAGCTCTTTAAACGATTTAATTTGAGCGAGAATCAACTTAAATTTAATCTTCAGCGCCAGACCATTCGGCATTAATGGTCTGTTTTATCTAGGAATATTTTATGATAAACTGATGTTTTATCGAACAATCAACTGGAATACTCTATGTTAGCACACACCAAACTCCCCCTTTTATTGTTTGTGTTAGTTGGGTTATCATTGCCTAGTGCGGCTAAAACCAATACAAAGTGTTTGCCATTAAATAAAGACGAAGCCAATATCGCTATTTGTACCAAACTGGCCGATAAAGGCGATGCTAATGCCCAAAATAGCCTTGGGGAAATTTATTATCAAGATGCCCTATTACATAAAGGCTATCATACTAAAGCCAGATTACTGTTCGAAAAAGCCGCTGCTCAAGGACTGGCTAAAGCCCAATATAATTTAGGGGCGATGTATCGTGATGAGTTTAATAATTTTCCTGTTGCATTAAGCTGGTTTGAAAAAGCGGCCGCTCAAGGTAATTTGGATGCCCAAAATAGTATTGGTTATATCTACGAAAACGGCTCAGGTGGTAAACCGCCTCGCAACTAC
>NZ_FMWS01000003.1:36511-67511 GCF_900103255.1 Gilliamella bombi
AGCCTTTGAGTTATACCAAAAGGCCGCTAAACAAAACTGCGCACCGGCGCTTAAAACACTGGCCTTTATGTATATGCAAGGCCTTGGCACTGAGCAAGATGTACCTAAAGGTTTTGACACTTTGGTGCAGGCTTTTCATGTTATGCCTGATAACAATCTAAAAGATATTATCTGGCGTATTGAAACTAACGAAAATTATAAAAAATACTCACTTAAAGCTAAAATTGAAGATTATTCAAAACAATATCGAGAACAATTTGAACCAAATAATTCCAGTGATGAAGACTATATTACTGAACGATTTCAATTTTTCAATCGAATCTATCAGTTGAATTTTACCAATGGAATAGGTCCTATAGAAATTTGGCCTAGACCAACATGGTCAGTAATATTAGGTGAAACAGTGGGTGAAATTACACCATTAAAAGAACGTTACTTAGTAAAAAAATCAATACAAGGTTACTATAAGACCATGACTTATTTAAGCTATTATTATAAAGGCGAAGCACAAGATATTACACAAGCTCAACTTTGGCGTAAATATGCTATCATCATGACGGAAGGAAAACATCCAAGTAATTGGCCAGGCTATCCCCCGCTTGAACAATAAGGGCACACATGCCCTTTTTTATTTAAGCCATTTATGAACATTATTTTGAGTCGTTAATAAAATAGATTCGTAATCGTTTTGTATATTTTCAATCGCTTTTTTGTCAATTTGGGAAAGATTAACACCGCTCTCTTCTTGAAACTTTTCAACAAACATATTGAGCTCTTTAAATGCTCTAATTTGATCGAAACTCATTTTAAATCTTAGCTCACCTTTACGTACTCCTAAAGCTGAATAGGTGATCCAAACTTGAATTTCATCGTCAGAAAAATAGTCATAAAGTAACTCTAAAACCAAAGCTATTATGCCAACAACACCTGCAAAACGGAATAATATTGTACGCATAGCAAATAGATTAAACGCTTTTTGAACGCCTTTGTGGGCAAAACGTGCTGCTAGCTTTTCTGCCACTGGCGTAATTTTAGCTTCAATAAAAGTTTGAACCCAAGCATAGCGATAGCTCATACACATTAACGAAAAAGCACTGCCTGATGCAAAATAACTCAAAGATGATACACTAGCTAACAATATTGACAAGATACTACCAAATTCGCCATCTTGTATAATGGATTTTATCATTTTAGCGCCCATTAAAAAGCTAACTAATCCAGTAAAAACGCCAAAGGTAACTTTGGAATAAATAAACACTGATGTTCGCCCAGTTAAAACTTTTGTCACACTGGCTGTAATATCTGCAGCAGCGGCAATGAGCGAACTAGTAGCTATCATTTTTTCCATTAAAATATCACTATCGTTAGCAAACAGATTGGGCTTTTTATCCATCACATATTGCCAGTTATAAATTTCGAATGCGCCGACTAAAAAAGCAAGTCTTACGCTGCGAAATTGAAGTTGTTTGCGATTAACATTAATCCCTGTACCATCTTCAAACACTTTAAAGGTAATGTTTAATGCTTTTTTAAAGACATGTTCAATTTCAACCAATTGGCGATAAAATCGTTGGTCAATATCTTTGATGACTTGGTTTAAGCTGTTGCGCAAATCTTTAATCAACTTTTTCACTTCAGCAGAATAAGCATTTGATACCAGCTTTAAGCCACCGCCCGCATCAACGCCCGAAAAACTAAGGCTTTTAAAGGTTATCCACGCTTCAAACAGTTGATATTTTAGGTGAGCATAAATCACGCAGGTTTTCCAAACTGCCCCCGAAAGGGCAAGCATAGCCGATTCGGCAATCATTGCCCCTAAACTCAACAAACCATTACCGATAGGTTTACAGAGCTTAATCAGATTGTCGTACATTCGCAATGTCCCACTACAAATTAGCCCTGGCGAGTCATAATTAGCCAGATATTTGATTAAAAATATCCTTTTACCCAGATTAGTGTTAAGGGTTATTGTGGTTAAACCTTCAATTTTTTGTAATCGCTGTAGTTCAGTAAAATACTCAAGCATTAAAGTTGCATAGCGAAATTGACTAGTAATAAATGATAGACCTTTTAGTGTTATAGCTTCTAATAAATCTTTTTTATATTCTGCGTTTTTTTGACTATCGACCTCATTATAAATTGCTTTAAGTACAATCATTGCTGGTTGAAAATCAAAGAATTGTGCCCGTAATGCCAATATAACAAAGTGAGTTTTGCGCAGTTTAATATAGGCATCTGATTCAACATCAATCCCTTTTAGATGGTTAAGATTATACATTTTTTGGTTAAATTGTCGTCCTGTTTCACACCCTTCTAGCCCATGTGTTGAACGGTTATAAACCGCTTGAAAATAAAATCCATTAATATTGATATTGTTTAGTTGTTCATATTGTTCCTCAGTAATTTCTTGATTTGATAAAGCCTCTTTTAACTCTTTATCCATTTCTTTTTTAAATTCAAGCCACTTTGGATCGTCGCTATCAATTTTGATGTTATCTTCATATGCTAAGTCATTAATCGCCATAAGATAATGGCTTTGCTCAAGCCAGCGAATAAGCTGTTTAGCACGTTCATTTGCTATTTTTTCTACTTCTTTATTAACTTGGTCAACAATAGCATCGAAATCTTTACTGTCTAAGCGTTCGGTGTACTTTTCGAGGGCTTTATCGACTTTTTGATCGAGCTCGGCTTTATATTGTTCTTTTTTACTGTCATAGTCATTGACCAGTTCTTGATAGACTTTGTGCAAAGTTAAAGCGGTTTCTTTGGTTTCAATAACGCTAGCATCAAGTGTAAACGATGAATATTTAACTAACTTTGCATAAATAGAGTTTGGGTAATAGTCTGCTAATCCTGGCACCCCAGGATTATTTTTATGTGTCATATGATATTTATCATCTTCATAACTATCAAATTTAAGGTAATTCATAAATTTTTGATAATAGAGATGCCCAAATGGTTTGCCATAAAAGTGATCTTTGACCAATAAAATATAAGATTTGACCATGTTATAAAATTCACGTTTCCTTGGTGCAGGTGAATTTTTAACGACCGAGATGTCAATACCTAAGCCTTGTGCAACAGTTTCAATATTAATATCACCACTGTATCGTCCTAATTGTATTCCGGGTGCTTTTCTACGGACAAGCTCTTTTAATTTTCCCTTTTGATAATCATGATCATCAATAGTTAATCCTTTATCAATAATCTGATATATCTCATCTTTATAAGGCGCTATTTCAAAATCTTTTTTTGCGACATCTGACTCAACATAAGCACGAACTTTGGTCATACATTGTTTTACATCGCACTCCATTTCGGCTTCTTTTTTAAATTGAGCTAAGTGACCATAAATGTCGTTATAATAATCATTTAAATCTTGAGCAACACCTAATGCATCTTCTATTGCTAGGATCATTGGTGTGCCATCATTACCACTATAATTTTGCATGTTTTTGTATAATGTATGCAAACTACTTTGGTATTGCTCCGCTAAAATCGCTTTAGTATCTGTGCCTGGAGCTGTCATAAAAGACTTTGTTTTAAAAGGAGCCCATGGTTGGTTTGTGCTGTTAAGCTTTAGTTTTTCTTTTTTGAATGTATATTCGATAAAATATTCAGTTGTATAAGATATTCCGGTATAACTGACATCATCAACTTTTGAAACCCGTTTTTTTGTTACTTCTTTCCAAAAAATCGCCTTGTTTTTACGATCTTTATCATCATGGTTTAAAAACATAGGGTATATTTCATTACCTTGTTGATTATCGGGCATTCGTCGATCTGTTATAAAATCAAAATCATAATCTAAAATTTGCTTTAATGATTCTTCAGTGGCGACCGTTGCACTTGCGTGTTGTTGCTGATTTTTCCATGCTTGAATGTTGATTTCTTGCATTCTAGGTAATGGAGATTTGGTGCTGTCAAGCAACATTTCTTTAGTCCATGGAAATTCACTATAAGCAATATAAGCTTTTTCGTGACGGAATGAATTAGGTATAGTAATAAACGAAGTTAATTCTGGATTTTGATCTAAATTAGGACATTTATAAGAATCATCATTGTTGTGTTCCGCTGTTGGAGCACTAAAAATGGAATGTTGTAAAGTCAACTGCCCCCTGTTATTGACTTCATAAACAATCCAACTTTTATCAATATCAGCTAAATTAACTTCGTCTAGTGAGTTTTGTACAAGACTAGGTAAATGAAGGTAAATGAATCCTTCCCTTATTCGGCGAATATGATATTGGTAATCATCATTTAGGGGGACTGTTGTGACTCCATCTAAATTTGCCCATGAAGGTTTTGAACGATTAAGATAGGTAGGAATAACAGTATAACGCACAGGAAATATAGCAAGCCCATCGCGTTGACAACCGCATTTTTCTTTCATATTCATTTGTTTTATCCTTTTCTGTTTTAGTATTTTTATTATTTTATCTATCTATTATTTAACCAAAAATATGCTTAATTTTTTAAATTAATTGATTTTTGTTTTTTTATCAATACTTTTGTCTAAAGTGGTAATGATAAAAAATTTAACATAAAAATAACGAAAAGCTAGGTTAGTTTCTGATACAATAATACAAATTTATAATAAGTTAGTAATGTCATAACACTATAAAATAAAAGGTTTTTTAATGATCATATCAGACGCTAATAGTGCGGTGTCATCCGTCGCTTATCGGGCAAACGAAGTCATTGCTATTTACCCAATCACACCAAGCTCAACCATGGCCGAGCAAGCTAGCACTTGGGCTGAGTTTAATAAACCAAATGTCTTTGGTGATACACCAAGAGTGATTGAAATGCAATCCGAAGCAGGTGCAATTGCAACCGTTCATGGTTCATTAATGACAGGTGCACTTGCAACTTCGTTTACTTCATCACAAGGTTTGCTTTTAATGATCCCATCGCTGTACAAAATAGCCGGCGAACTGACTCCTTTTGTTTTGCATGTTGCAGCACGTACTGTTGCAACGCATGCTCTTTCAATTTTTGGCGATCATTCTGACGTGATGGCAATTAGGCAAACTGGTTTTGCGATGCTTTGTTCTAGCTCAGTGCAAGAAGCGCAGGATTTTGCCTTAATTTCGCAAATGGCCAGTTTTAATAGCCTTGTTCCTTTTGTTCATTTTTTTGATGGATTTAGAACCTCACATGAAGTTAATAAAATCTATCCAATAAGTGATGACCAAATCCGTAATTTATTACCACACGAAGCCATTAAAGCCTATCGCTCACGAGCATTAACGCCTGATAAACCAGTAACTCGAGGTACATCTGCTAATCCTGATACATACTTCCAGTGCAGAGAAGCGATAAATACTTATTATGATAATGTCTATCAACATGTTGTTGATGCTATGGACGCTTTTGCAGCAGAAACAGGCCGAAAGTATCAACCTTTTGAATATTATGGTGCTAGTGATGCTGAGCATATTATTGTTATTATGGGATCTGGTGCTAGCACCGCAAAAGAAGTAGTTGATGTTTTACTTAAACAAAACGAAAAAGTCGGGGTTGTGATCGTTCGGCTATTCCGCCCATTTTCAGCCAATCATCTGCTCGAAGTTATTCCAAGTACTGTTAATAAAATTGCTGTGCTTGATAGAACTAAAGAGCCGGGAGCACAAGCCGAACCGCTTTATTTAGATATTATGACCGCATTTGCTGAAAGCTTGTCGCGCAAAGAATGCGCAACTATGCCACTTATTATAGGTGGACGTTATGGGTTATCATCTAAAGAATTTGACCCACGTTGTGTACTTGCTATTTTTACTGAACTTGGATTAGATAAACCCAAACCACGTTTTACCGTTGGTATTTATGATGATATAACTGGGCTTTCTTTACCTTTACCTGACCAATCGATACCACAAAAATCTGCTCTTGAAGCGCTATTTTATGGGCTTGGCAGTGATGGCACGGTATCTGCAACCAAAAATAATATTAAAATTATTGGTGATAATTCTCCTTTTTATGTACAAGGATATTTTGTATATGACTCTAAAAAGGCAGGAGGTTTGACGACTTCACACTTACGAGTCAGCTTAGATCCAATTGATTCACCCTATTTAATTACCAGCGCACACTTTATTGGCTGCCACCAAGATCAGTTTATCGATAAATATCAAATTGTTGATAAATTAAAAGACGATGGCATCTTTTTGCTTAACACGCCGTATAGCAAAGACGAAATTTGGCATAGACTTCCAAAAGAAGTGCAAGCTCAATTAATACAAAAACGAGCACACTTTTACATTGTCAATGCGGCAAAAATAGCTCGTGAATGTAATTTAGGTGCAAGAATTAATACCGTTATGCAGGCGGCATTTTTTCATCTAGCTGGAATTTTTAAAAACGATTTTAATATCGCCCAATTAAAGGAAGTCATTGCCAAAAGTTACAGCAGTAAAGGACAAGATTTAGTTGAAAATAACTGGAAAGCGCTCGACTTAGCTATGGCTTCGCTTGAACAAATACCACTTAGCTGTGTTGACCAAAGCAGTTCAACAATGCCATCTATTGTACCTGCTAACGCGCCTGATTTTGTTAAAACAGTCACTGCTGCAATGTTAGCTGGTTTAGGCGATAACTTGCCTGTATCAGCATTTCCACCCGATGGAACTTGGCCTATAGGTACAACTAAGTGGGAAAAACGTAACATTGCTGAAGAGATCCCTATTTGGCAACCTGAACTCTGTACCCAATGTAATCATTGTGCGGTTGCTTGTCCTCATGCGGCTATTCGAGCTAAGGTTGTTGATCCTGATGAAATGATCAATGCGCCTGATTCATTAAGCTCACTTGAAGTAAAAGCTCGTGATATGAAGGGACAACGATATGTTTTACAAGTTGCACCAGAAGATTGTACTGGCTGTAATTTATGTGTCGAAGTGTGCCCAGCTCGTGATCGTAATAATTTTGAAATTAAAGCCATTAACATGCAATCACGTATCGATAATCTTGAGACTCAACGCACTAACTTTGAGTACTTTACTGCATTGCCTGATCGTGATATCAGCACGCTTGAACGCATTGATGTGCGCACATCACAATTACTTACACCGCTATTTGAATATTCGGGTGCTTGCGCAGGTTGTGGCGAAACACCATACATCAAATTGTTGACCCAACTTTATGGCGAGCATTTAGCCATTGCCAATGCCACTGGCTGTTCATCAATTTATGGTGGCAACCTCCCATCATCTCCTTACACTACTGATCGAAATGGTCGTGGTCCAGCTTGGGCAAACTCATTATTTGAAGATAATGCAGAGTTTGCATTAGGATATCGTATTACTTATAACCAACATAAAAAACGAGCGTTACGCTTACTTGATTATGTTGCTGGCGACATTTCGCCCGAAATAGTCATCGCCTTAAAATCGCCAGAAACCTCTATAGCGGAAAAACGTCAACAAGTCGAGTTATTACGTGAACAGCTTGCACACTTAGATTCTTCGCAATCACAAGAGTTGATGATAGATGCAAATTATTTGGTAGATAAGTCAGTTTGGGCTATTGGTGGCGATGGTTGGGCTTACGATATTGGATTCGGCGGGCTTGATCATGTTATGAGTTTAACTGATAACGTAAATATATTGGTATTAGACACTCAGTGTTATTCCAACACTGGAGGTCAACAATCAAAAGCTACACCGATGGGCGCTGTATCAAAATTTGCTGATTTAGGTAAGCATAAAGCACGTAAAGATCTTGGTGTTAGTGTAATGATGTATGGCCATGTCTATGTTGCACAAGTTGCATTAGGTTCACAACTTAACCAAACTCTTAAAGCCTTACAAGAAGCCGAAGCTTATGATGGACCATCTTTAGTTATTGCTTATAGTCCTTGTGAGGAACATGGCTATGATCTGGCTAAATCGCATGAACAAATGAAAGATCTAGTTAAATCAGGATTCTGGCCTTTGTATCGTTACGACCCACGCCGTATGGCAGAAGGCAAACCAGGATTAGTGCTAGACTCAAAAGCACCAAATAGTGAGTCACTAACTGGTATCTTACTAAAAGAACAACGTTTTCGTCGTTTAGAAACACTTGAACCTGTAATTGCAAATACCTTGCATGAACGTTCAACAAAAATGGCAGATTCTAAATATAAATTCTTACAGATGCTAGCAACCTATTCGGATATTGAGACACCAGCAGATAGCTGACAATAGCTATACATGGTAATTATAAGCCATTATAAAGGGCTGTTATTAATAATAGTCCTTTTTTATTACCGCATTTGAGCAATAAAGCACCAGAATTGTGCATATTCAAATCACAATAGCTCACATAACAACCCAATATCACTAATTTTATGTTATTGAGTAATATACGAATCAATTATCCAATGATCGTTAAAAACTTGGTATTATTTTTGCATGATTAATAATTGACCACATAAAAATTAATTAAATGGGAGGTGAATCATGATATCCAATTTAAACGTTAGTAGAAGAAAATTAATCACATTTTCCAGTGCGGCAATTGCAGGGATATCTATTAATCAATTATTATCTAAAGCTCATGCAATAGAAGCGCAGAACTCGGTTTCATTCTCTCTACCTATGCTTGAAAATGCAGCAACACCTGATATTAACAATCCTGTAAGGCTCAACTTTAATGAAAATGCGCTTGGTATGTCACCACGAGCAAAACAAGCTGCAATTGAGGCTGTACCAAAAGCTAATCGCTATGCCAAAGCCGAAATGCCATTACTTAACAAACGATTAGCTAAATATCATAAAGTCGATGATACTCAAATTTTATTAACTGCAGGATCTTCAGAAGGTATTCGTAGTGCTATTGCTGCATTTGTTAAGCCAAATACTCAATTAGTCATTCCAGAGCTTACTTATGGAGATGGAGAACATTTTGCAAAGATCTTTAATTTAAAAATTACCAAAGTACCAAGTTTGCCAGATTGGCAGATCGATATAAAAGGCATACAAAAAGCTGCCGAAGATTATAATGGATTTTCAATTGTCTATTTAGTTAATCCAAACAATCCAACTTCGACAGTTTTTGCAACAAGTGAAATTGAATCTTGGATAAAAAGTAAGCCTAAAAATACTATTTTTATTGTTGACGAAGCCTATGCTGAATTTGTTAATGATCCTGCATTTGAATCAGTTGATAAATTAATTACACAAGGTTGTGACAATGTTATATTGCTTAAAACATTCTCAAAAATCCATGCTATGGCAGGGTTACGAGTGGGTTATGTGGTCAGTTCAGTTGAAAACGTTAAGAATATAGCTCAATATGTTGCTGGTGAAAAACTGAATTACTGTGGTGTTTGCGCAGCTCTCGCATCAATAGATGATCAACCCTTTTTAACATACTCTAAAAAAGCGGTTGATGTATCAAGGCAAATTATGGAAAAAGCTTTATCAGAACTAGGTTTGCATTATTTAAAATCTCAAACTAATTTTATGTTTCACAAAAGTCCAATTGATTTGAAAGATTATCGAGAACTAATGAAAAATAATTTTGTATTAATTGGTAGAGATTTCGCACCAGCAACAAATTGGTGTCGAATATCGCTAGGTTCGCCGAGTGAGATGCTTTACGTTGCAAATGTAATGCGTGAATTAAAAGAAAAAGGAAAAATTTAAATTAACTGCTTATTCTAAAGCTCTTTAAATATTAGCTAATTTAAAGAGCTTTATTTTTATTATAAGCCGTCAAAATTGAATTATTCATTGAAGATAATGACGAAAAAGATTTAGCTACCCATAATACGACGCGTCATCCAATAATGTTTTTTCCAATAACTATCATTTAAGTTTGAATAAACTACACCTTTTGATGTTGAAGCGTGTAAAAATTTGCCGTCTGCATAATAAATGCCAACATGTAGACCACTACGGCTACGGCCTGTTTTAAAGAATACTAAGTCACCTGCTTTAGGGGTGTTTACCTTAACACCCAACCGAGCTTGCTCAGCAGCACTTCTTGGTAAGTTTTTTGAAAGTTTATTTTTAAAAAAATTCATTACAAAACCAGAACAATCACTACCCGCTAAAGTCGTACCGCCATAACGGTATGGCGTGTTTTGCCATTTTTTATAGTGAGATTCTATTTTAGTTAACATGGTTAGATTAGGACTAGGTTTAGTTTTCTTAATAGAAACTTGACGTTGGGTAGTACTACAACCAAACAACATGAAAATAGAAAAAAACAATATAGTTATTAAAAAACGTTTTTTCACGTTAGTACAGTTGTCGAGCAACGTCCCTAATAGTTGATTGTCTTTTTTTATCATTTCTTTTTGTTCCTTTATTTAACGTTGACCAATACGAATAACGCCTAGCCAATTTTAAGCTTTTAGGCAACACGCCTTTTTCCCATTCGGTTTTATCTATTTTAGATAATCTAACTGGGCTAGTGTCCGCATGGCTACGATGATTCAAACTTTCTTTAAGGCGAATTAAGCGCAAAGAAAGAAAACAGATAATAACATCATCAACACTTAACTTTCTATATCCAGAAAGCTGATACCGAACTCTAGAACCATAATGTTTTGCAGTCTGCATTAAACTACCAACTGCGGCACCAATTAACGCAGCTGATCCAAGTGAGATACCTCCGGTCGCTAAATCAATACTAGCACCAATTGTCGCCCCCTGAACAAAGCCTTTAGTCAAATGAGTACCCATCATTTTTAGAGCATCAATATTAAATAGATCAGCATTATAGCGACCTTTTATTAAAGGTAAATTCTCTTCACTTTCTTGATTTGAATCAAATTGATACAATTTTAATAATTCATTGATCGCCATTTGTTCTCGCTTTCTAACTTTATTTTGCATATCAGCAATTGCCTGCACATCTTCTGATTTAGCCATTTCATAAAAGGCTGTAACATCAACGAGTGTTTCGGCAATAATCAGATTAGCGGTTTGATTTCGAGAATTACGAGTTTGTGCGATTTTATCTAGCCAGTTATCTAATATAACCTTAGCAGGCTCAACTAGTAAAGCAAGGCTATGATATAAACGTTCTTCACCATCCAAAGGAGGAAATATAGCGTCGAATCTTATAATAGCATGAATCCCAATGCGTGACAGTAATCTTTTCCATTCCTTTTCATTTTGGTTACTGTCTGCAGTAAAATTTAAAACAGCTAATATGGGCTTATCACTATTGGCTAAAATAGCTAATTCATCGTGATACTTTGCCAATACTGGCTCTCGTACATCTATCACATAGATAGCCGCATCACTATTTAGCAGTTGCTTGATGACTTTAGCTTCTTGATTAAATACGTTTTCAGACTCTGGGCTTTGTAAAAAAAATGTTAATTTATCGACACCATCAAGTTTTGCATTAGTAGGAAGTAATTGGTTAATATAATCATAAAGTGCTAAACTGTCTTCTAATCCTGGAGTATCATAAAAAATTATTGATTTATTATGCTCAAGTGGCAATGTTATTGATTCAACGTGTCTTGTGGTGCCAGGGCTATCAGATACATTTCCAAAATGACTATTACGAATTAAGGTGCGTAGTAAAGATGTTTTGCCAACATTGGCATGACCAACCACTGCTAATTTTAATGTTGATAGCATTTTACAGAGCCTCGCTTAGCCAGTCAGGTTGAGCCAACTGTAAAGATAATGATTGCCAATTATGGTACTGTTTACCTTGATTAATAAACCAAATACGAGTTTGCTGAGATTTATTAATCAGTTGATTAATAAAATTTAATACTCCCCTATCTGGCGCTCTATCGGTATCAACCGCAATTAATAATTTTTGAGCTGGCGTTAATTGTAAATAATCTAGAATATTACTGCGCTGTTCACGCGTATTTAAAAAACCTAAAAATGAGACAGACTCAGGGTAGTGCCAACTTTCTTGCACATCGATGGCAACCAAAAAATTACCTTCAGCAGCTTCTATTGAATGTGTTGAAAAATGCCACTGGTGACTATTTTGACCTAATTTATCAGCATCTTCAATATTCACAAATAATGACTGCAACCGATTTGCTAATATTTGATAATCAGGATGAGAGATATTAAGCTCAATTCGACGACTACTAATAAGCCAATTAACACCACAAAACACCATACACAAAAGCCGTAACATTAATCCATAAACAATAAATACACCTAACAGCCAAACAGCCCACGATGATCGAATTTCACCAGCACTTAACGCATGTTCGCTTAGCTTTATAACTTCATCTTTTGGAATTTCAAAGCCAAGTAATGACGGTAAATAGCCTAAATAATGAGTTAAACCAATAATCGTATCAGAACTAAGCAAAGTGGTTTGCCATTCAAAACTATAATGCTTAGTTGAAAATAGCACAACTAAAACTAATAATGCACAACTTAAAATCACAGTCCAAAACAGGTTAAGCACAAACCCAATAAGCCAACGAATACGAGAGCCAAATAGTTCAACAAATGCAGGGATCAGTTGTTGCACTGTCTTTTTTTGAGAAAGCTTTTTAGCCAACCATAACCAACAATGAATCAACAAACTACCACCAAAATTGGAAAAGAGGAAAAACGAACCAAGCCAAATAGTTAGCGTAATTAAATGAACGCCTAACAAACTAAAAAGCGCCCAATACAAATTGATAGGGTTTTGACTTAATGCTCCCAATGCTAATGAACCACCTAAAAAAACAGATAGTAGCAGCAATAATGCAAAAGATAACTTTACCGATCGCAAAAGTACTTTTTGCGCCAAATACAATCCATTTTGTTTAGACAACATGATTGCCCGCATCACAATTCGATCTGGAAGCGATATTTGTTCGGCTCTTACTTGTCGGTTGATATCTTGATCAGCAAACTGCCCAAATTCTGTTTCAATTAAATGGATCGTTTCGGTCAACCAGAGTGATTTTAGCTTTTGTCGCATTAGACTTAATCTTCAACATTATAATAAATAAAATATAAAAGAAACGCGACATAAGTCGCGTTCATAAAGTCGAATCAATTATTGTGTAATTTCACCAATTTTACTTAATAAAGTTTGAATACGTTGTTGCCATACTTGCTGATCTTGTTTTAGCTTTTCGTTTTCGTCACGTAGTGCTTTCATTTCATCTGAACTATCATTAATTAATTGCTCTAACTCTTGATTGCCTTTTCTTAAGGTTGCAATCTCTTGTTGTAATGTATTGATAGTATTTATAGTATGTTGGATTCGACTTTCTAATTGATTTAGTATTTCTAATGACATATTTTTCCTCAAGCTCAAATTATTTGGTGTATAATGCTAATCATTATACCGAATTCATTCTAAAATCAACACCTTTTTAAATCTTAAGTTGGAGAAAATTATGCGAAAACCTCTCGTTATGGGTAACTGGAAATTAAACGGTAGTTTGGATATGGCTAAAAGCTTAGTCTCAGGACTAAAAAGTGAGCTATCAAACGACACAGCATGTGATATTGCAATTGCACCACCTGTTGTATACCTTGATTTTGTAAAACACCAATTAGGTGGATCTAATATTATTTTAGGAGCACAAGATGTTGGTATTAATTTATCAGGTGCTTTTACTGGCGAAGTATCAGTTAACATGTTAAAAGAAATTGGCGTGACTCATATTATTATTGGACATTCTGAACGCCGAACTTATCACAAAGAATCTGATGAATTTATTGCAAAAAAATTTGGTGTAATTAAAGAAGCTGGTTTAGTGCCTGTATTATGTATTGGCGAAACCGAAGCAGAAAACGAAGCTGGTCAAACACAAGCTGTTTGCGCACGCCAAATTGATGCAGTAATAAAATCACTTGGTGTTCAAGCATTTAACGGTGCGGTTATTGCTTATGAACCAATCTGGGCTATTGGAACTGGCAAATCTGCAACTCCTGCACAAGCACAAGCTGTTCATAAATTCATTCGTGATCATATTGCTAAACAAGATGCAAAAGTGGCACAACAAGTAACCATTCAATATGGTGGTTCAGTTAATGATAAAAATGCGGCTGAACTATTTACTCAACCCGACATTGATGGCGCATTAGTTGGTGGTGCATCACTAAAAGCTGATGCTTTTGCGGCAATTGTTAAAGCGGCTGAACAGGCTAAAAAATAACGTATAAATATGTCGAATAACAAAATAAAAAGACGCTTAATTTAGCGTCTTTTTATCATTTAAATTAATATCATTTTTTAGCCTTAGTCGGATAACGTGAAGGCCAAATTTTTTCGACAGGCACTTGTAAATAATCAGAAATAATTCGTTCATACTTAGGGCAATGGCGATATAATGCGTTTCTTAAAGTATCAGCCTGCAAACCACTAGCTCTAGACAATGCTCTTAAATTTCCGCCTCTAATTTTAATTTCGCCTACAACTCTAGATGGTGCCCAGTCTTGATCTTGCTCTCTCATTATGAGATCCTCTATTAGTTAAATTCTTACTATTGTAAAGATTATCGGTAATACAATGTTCAAAAGATATGAATTTATATAGAACAGAATAACACAGAAAAAAACGATTTAAAACAATAAAAACAATAAAAAAATGGAATAGAGGAAAAAATGCTCGAAAATAAAATAAAAAACCAAACCGAAAAAGAAAAAACACGAACCCTAACTAATACAGGGGTCATTAATTTTAAAAATCGATTAAGCCTAGTGTTAGAAGGTCTTTCAGGTAATGCCTTTGCTAAAAAAGTTGGCATGTCAGAAGCTGTAATAAGAGATTACTTATCAGGCAAAACCTACCCATCACTAAATAGATTAGCTATCATAGCCCAAAAATGTAATGTTCCTATTGAATGGTTAGTAACTGGAAAAGGAAAATGTCGATTATTATCAGATTCAGATACTCAAGATTCAGTATATATCCCATTCCACCATTTAAATAATATGGTGAAATCTTACTCAAAAATCGAATCAATCCCATTTGATATTAATTTAATAAGGCATCAAGGCTGTAATTACGAAGACTTAGTCGCCGTATGGGCAAAAGGTGATAGCATGGAGCCAACAATATCAAATCATGATATTCTTATTATTGATAAAGCGCATTATAAACCGATCGATGGCTATTTGTATGCTGTTGAATATGAGGATCAAATCAGTATAAAACGCATTCAAAATCAAGGAGCAAACTTAGCATTACTTTGCGACAATCCTAAGTACCCAACCATTATTGGGGATAAGCATGAACCGCAAGAATTTAAAATTATTGGGCATGTAGTTTATCTTCTAAAAGATCTTAACTAAAACCCATTTAAGCTTGGGCTAATTACAGCTTTATCGGCTTCGACTGGTAAGGCTGTTTTAATGTATTTAACTCTCGTTTTTTTCAATGAATATCAAGTTAAAAAAAATGTCAAAAAGTTTCAGGTAACTATGTGTTTCAGTATAAAATCAATGTAAAGCTATTATAAAAAACAAATTAACTTAACAATCGTTATCAGCATAACTTTATGCTTTTTTCACTAGTTATGCTAAAATTAGCATTAAATTTTTTATTAGTTTTACCTATTAATATAATATTATGCCAAATATAAACACTCGAAAAAAAGTCGTTGTCGGTATGTCTGGCGGCGTTGATTCTTCTGTCTCAGCTTATTTATTACAACAACAAGGATACGATGTTGTTGGGTTATTTATGAAAAATTGGGAAGAAGACGACACAGAAGAATATTGCTCTGCCGCTGTTGACTTAGCCGATGCGCAAGCAGTTTGTGACAAATTAAATATAAAATTACATACTGTCAATTTTGCTGCCGAATATTGGGACAACGTATTTGAACATTTTTTATCTGAATATAAAGCAGGCCGAACGCCAAATCCTGATATTTTATGTAATAAAGAAATAAAATTTAAAGCATTTTTAGAATATGCGGCCGAAGATCTTGGCGCAGACTTTATTGCCACAGGGCATTACGTCCGTAAACGTCAAACAGGCGATAAAGTCGAATTATTACGAGGGATCGACAATAACAAAGATCAAAGCTACTTTCTTTACACCCTTAGCGAAGCACAAATAAGCCAAAGCTTATTTCCAGTTGGTGAACTCGAAAAACCAGAAGTGCGAAAAATTGCACAACAACTTGGTTTAGCAACCGCTGCTAAAAAAGACTCAACTGGCATCTGCTTTATTGGTGAACGTAAATTTAGTGACTTTTTAGCACGATATTTACCCGCTCAAGCAGGTAACATTCGCACTATTGATGGAGAGATTATTGGTCAACATCAAGGCTTGATGTATCACACATTAGGGCAACGCAAAGGGCTTGGTATTGGTGGCTTAAAACAAGCTGACGACACACCATGGTATGTTGTAGACAAAGATCTTACCAATAACGAATTGATTGTGGCACAAGGCCATGATCATCCAGCACTCCTTTCTGAAGGATTAATTGCTCAACAACTTCATTGGGTTGATCGTAAAGTAGTAACAAAACCATTTAGCTGTACTGTAAAAACACGTTATCGTCAACAAGACATAGCCTGCCAAGTAATACCATTAACCGATGACAAAATTAAAGTCATATTTAATAATCCTGTTGTAGCTGTTACACCAGGTCAGTCTGCTGTCTTTTATAAAGATGAAGTATGTCTTGGTGGTGGTATTATAGAAGAACGAATTACAAACAGTAAGGAAGACTAACGTGAATAATAAATACCACCATATTGCTATTGCCCTCGCTGGTGCGGCACAAAGTGCAATACTGGTGCCACAACTTGCTAACACAGGCGTTTGTAATGTTACACTTTATGAACAAGCAATAAAAAGCTTGTTTAAAACCTCGCCAAAAACAACGGATGATGTTTATGATGGTATTAAAAATATCAAAACAGGATTACAAACAGTAATACAATTATTATTATCAGGACAAAAAGAACAAGTCCAAATTATTCGTTACCTGTTTGGTACAATTGGCATTACTAGCAAATTATTAAAAAATAATGACGCATTAGATAAAATTGACCAACGATTAAAACGCATTTCAGGGCTTTATCTAGATATAAATGATGAAACTGTTAGTACTAATGTTGAAGATCTGTCCTATTCATTAGCCGGAATTTATTCTGATATCATCAGCCCGATATCAACAAGAATAAAAGTTGTTGGCAAAATCGAATTTTTACAAAACACATTGGTACAAGCAAAAGTAAGAACCGCCCTTTTGGGATGTGTTCGATCGGCTATTTTATGGTATCAAGTTGGTGGAAATCGTTTCCAGTTTCTTTTTTGCCGTAAACGCATTTGTAAAGCAGCACAAGAACTATTAGACCAAATTAATTGCGCAAACTAATTTGCACTTTATAACTGATATTTCAAATATTGTAACGGAGTAAAACCGATGGAATTATCTGCACTCACTGCCCTTTCGCCAATTGACGGGCGTTATGGTGAAAAAACCACAGAGTTACGCACCATTTTTAGCGAATATGGTTTATTAAAATACCGCGTTCAGGTCGAGGTTTGTTGGCTACAAAAATTAGCTTCACAAGCAGATATTTTAGAGGTTCCAACATTAAGTCAATCAGCTACTAATCATCTTAATCAAATTGTAGACCAATTTAGTGTGCAAGATGCAAGTCGCATTAAAGAAATCGAAAGAACCACTAATCACGATGTTAAAGCTGTAGAATATTTTCTAAAAGAAAAAGTGAGTACTCATGAAGAATTACACGCCATTAATGAGTTTATCCATTTTGCTTGCACATCAGAGGACATTAACAACTTATCTTATGCGTTAATGCTAAAAACAGCTAGAGAAGCTGTCTTAGTGCCATATTGGAATAAACTCATTGATAAAATCACCTCACAAGCTATCGCTTATCGTGATTTACCACTACTATCAAGAACACATGGTCAACCCGCTACGCCATCAACCATAGGTAAAGAGTTTGCTAATGTAGCTTACCGCTTAAAACGCCAATTACAACAACTAAAATCGGTTGAAATACTAGGTAAGATTAATGGCGCAACGGGAAATTATAATGCACATATGGTTGCTTATCCGCAAGTGAACTGGCATAAATTTAGTGAGAATTTTGTTAACTCGCTAGGACTAAAATGGAATCCTTATACCACCCAAATTGAACCACATGACTATATTGCCGAATTCTTTGATTGTGTAGCACGTTTTAATACCATTATGATAGACTTTGATCGAGATATTTGGGGATATATTTCACTAAATCACTTTAAACAAAAAACTGTTGCTGGCGAGATCGGATCTTCAACCATGCCACACAAAGTTAATCCTATCGACTTCGAAAATTCAGAGGGCAACTTAGGGATTGCCAATGCAATTATGAACCATTTAGGTAGCAAATTACCTATTTCCCGCTGGCAACGTGATTTAACCGATTCTACAGTGTTGCGTAATCTAGGTGTAGGTATTGGTTATGCCATTATAGCTTATCAATCAACCCTAAAAGGATTAAACAAACTCGAAGTCAACCAAGACCACTTACTTGAAGAACTTAATCGCAACTGGGAAGTATTAGCCGAGCCAATTCAAACAGTAATGCGCCGTTATGGTATCGAAAAACCTTACGAAAAATTAAAAGAATTAACTCGAGGCAAACGAGTTGATGCAAAAGGCATGCAAGAATTCATTGACTCATTAAATCTACCCGAAAGCGAAAAAACACGACTAAAACAGTTAACACCAGCTAACTATATTGGTTATGCCGTTAGCTTTGTTGACAATTTAGAATAACAACTTAAATCCAAATAGCCTGATACAGTCACACCCTATCAGGCCATATTGACTTTCAGGTGATCATATTAATCACACTAGTGTAGAAATTACTCATTAAATATAAATCACCTAAACAAAAAATAGGGAAATTAATTGAACATTCGCATTGCAACTCGTAAAAGCCCATTAGCGCTATGGCAAGCAAATTTTGTTAAGCAACAAATTTTAACTAATCACCCAAATTTGACAGTGGAATTAATTCCCATGGTAACTAAAGGTGATGTATTGCTAGACAGCCCTTTATCGAAAATTGGTGGTAAAGGTCTTTTTGTAAAACAACTAGAACAAGCAATATTAAATAACGAAGCGGATATTGCTGTCCATTCAATAAAAGACATCCCTGCTGAGTTTCCTGAAGGATTAACATTAGCCACAATTTGCAAGCGAGATGATGTACGTGATAGCTTCATTTCAAATAAATATTCAAATATAGATGAGCTACCCAATGGTGCAATAATTGGTACATCAAGTTTACGACGTCAATGTCAATTGCGTGCAAAATATCCCCATTTACAAATTAAAGATCTTCGTGGCAATGTAGGCACTCGTTTAGCTAAATTGGATAATCAACAATACGATGCCATCATACTAGCCTCAGCGGGTTTAAAACGTTTAGCACTACAAGACAGAATCAAACAATATATTGATACTGACTTAATTTTACCTGCTGTCGGACAAGGTGCTATTGGTATTGAAACCCGAGCAGATGACAAAAAAATATTAGAGATTCTTTCAGTGCTTGATGACAAACATAGCCGAGTTTGTATTGAAGCAGAAAGAGCAATGAATAAAGCTTTACAAGGTGGATGCCAAGTGCCCATTGCTTGTTATAGCCAATTAAATAACAATATTTTATCACTACAAGGCCTTGTTGGACGCATTGACGGTTCTAAAATAATTAAAGGGACATTAGAGGGTAGTATAACTGAAGCCGAAAAGTTAGGAAAAGAATTAGCAAAACGCTTATTAGATCAAGGTGCGAAAACAATATTAAAGGAATTAAATGGCGGATGATTTATGTAACTAGACCCTCTCCAGAGGGTGAAAACCTTACCCAACTATTTGCTCAAGCAAATTTGCCTGTACAACATCTTCCATTTTTTACTATTTCACAAGGCAATGACCTACTAAATTTACAACAACAACTGAATAAACTTTTACCTAACGATATTGTAATCGTTGTTTCACCACAAGTTACACACGTTATTAAAACCTATATTGGCAATCTAATATTACCAACTAATGTTCGGTATTACGCAATAGGAAAAAAGTCAGCACAATTATTTAACCAGCTCACCACAACTAAAGTCAATTATCCAGAACAAGAAGACAGTGAAGGATTGTTGATAAAACTACAGCAAGAATCTGTACAAAATCATACTGTTTTAATTTTATGCGGTAATTCAGGTCGGCAATTATTATCTCAAACACTAACAAATCGAAAAGCCAAAGTAAAATCAATAACGTGTTACTGCCGTGAGCCAATCACCTATCCGCCAATGATATTATCTAGTAATATTGAAAATCAAATCATTATTATTACTAGTCTAGAACACTTAATCCAGCTTGAGTTATATATTAATCTTGAACATAAAATGCATGCTAATCTTGTAGTAACAAGCCAACGAATTTTTGCAAAAGCGAAACAACTTAATTGGCAAAAAGTTCAACTAGTGAGTAGTGCGAATAATCAAAAGCTTTTTAACGCTGTAATGATAAATTATACTATAGCCGATAATATAAATAATCTATGACACTTGCTTATTAAGACAATAATTAAAATTTATTTAAAACAATGTTAACTCTATGTCATAATGCAACATAAATTTCTAGAAATCTAAATGAGGTTATTTATGCCACCAAAATATTACGGTGCCAATGCAACACTTTCAACAATAAACACAACTTCGTTTAGTCAAATAACGATAACAGCGGTTCAAAATGAAGCGAATAACACTATGAAAGAAGATAAAAAAAATCAAACAACCACTCAATCCAATCCATCTGTGGAATCTAAATCCCAACCTAAAAACAGTGTTAGCGATAACACTAAGAACACGAGCAAATCACCCGTTTCAAAACTATCAATAATTGCTATAGCATTAACTGTTTGCTTAGGTGGTTTGGGGCTTTATTATGGTCAACAGGAAATTAAAAAACAAAAAAAAACCATCTCAATATTACAAACTGAGCTGGCCAATTTAAAACAAACAACCAAGCAAAGTATAACAAATGATTTACAAAGTAGTATTACCGACGCAGTTAATAAACAAAATCAGCAATTCAATTCACTAGAACAGCGTATTGATCGTAAACTGAGTGATCAACAACAGCTACAGCAACAATTAACAACTCAAATTAATGATTCACAAAAATTGACAGAACAAAGCTTACAAAATATCAATGAACGCTTAGCAGCAATGTCAACAAGTGATCACAATGTTTGGTTAATTTCACAAGCCAATTACTTAGTACATTTAGCTGGTCGTAAAATTTGGAGTGACCAAGACTACACATCAGCACGATTACTACTAAAAAGTGCTGACGAAAGCCTAACTCAAGCTGATGACCCAAGCCTATTGCCTGCAAGACAGGCAATTAGTAAGGATATTAATTCACTTGCTCAAGTAAGCTTTACTGATACCGATGGCATTATTATGAATTTAATCGGTTTATCAGAATCGCTTACCGAATTACCTTTAGTAGGTAATTATAAAGATATCGATCTTGGCATGACACAATATGCCGAAGATGCTACAAACACACCACAAACAAACATTAACAATATAGCTAATGATAATAATAGTGGGGTATCATCATCGGTTAACGATTGGTCTGATAATTTATTAAGCAGTACCAAGACTTTTATGGATAAATTTATCACCATAGAAAAACTTGATGACAAAGAGAACAACTTTAAGGCTTGCTTAGAACAAGCAGGACAAGACGAAAAACAAATCGTCAAATGCCAAATATTAAAAGCACCACTGAATTTGGAACAGTCGCTTTACCTACGTGAAAACATCCGCTTCCGTTTATTGATTGCAGCGCAAGCCGTACCAAGACATCAAGAACTTATTTACCAACGTGCACTAAATGAAACCGCAATTTGGGTTAATGCTTATTTTGATGGGAATGCTCCAAGCGTTAAAGCATTTATTAATGAACTTGAAAATTTGCAAAATCAATCAATCAGCAATCAAAATGTGCCTGAAAACCTAACTAGCATTGGCGAACTTGAAAAACTAATGCAAACCCGCGTTCGCTCAATGTTAACAAAATAGGAGAATAATAATGATAAAAATACTAATTATTTTCTTAGTACTAGTGGGTGGATTCTTTTTGGGACCATTATTACAAGGGCACCAAGGTTCAGCGGTATTTGAATTTGCCAAATATCGTGTCAGCATGTCATTTAATTCATTTATGATACTTGAATTAGTTGGTCTACTTTGCCTTTATTTAATCTATTGTTTATTGAATAAAATTTTTAATTCTAAAACAGCATTAGGCAATTGGCTACGCTTAAAGTCGCCAAAAAAATCGATAAAACGTGTTGAACAAGCGCAAATGTTATTACTTGAAGGTGATTATAAGCAAGCTGCTAAACTATTTATCAAAAGTGCCAAAGGGGCAAAAAATACCACCTTATCGTATTTACTTGCGGCACAAGCTCAAATTGATAATGATGAATTAATCCCCGCTAATCAGTCACTAGAACAAGCCGCTAAAAGTTGCCAACCTAATGAGTTATTTGCCTTTCAGCTAGTACAAATTAGGTTGCAACTAAAAAACCAAGAATACACAACTGCACGCATCACATTAGACCAGCTACTAAACGAAAAGCCTCGCAATGCTGAAGTACTTAGATTAGCAGATCAACTTTATTATGAAATGGGTGATTATCAAGCGATTATTGACCTATTACCAGCAATGTACAAAGCTAAAGTGTACAGCGAGTCGCAACTAGATCAGTTTAAACAAGCAGCCTATATTGGTCGAATTAAGCAATTATCGACTAATAGTGATGCACAAACACTAGTAAAATGGTGGAATGAACAACCAAGAGCCATTTTAAATAATATGGCTTATCAAAAAGCGATGGCTAATTATCTAACTCAACTAGGCCAAGCAAACGAAGCAGAAAAGATATTAAAATCGATTAGTAAACTTGAACAAAAAGAAAGAACATAAAAAAATATAACAAGAAAAACAGGGTAATTGCCCTGTTTTTATTTGAACTCACAATAATGGTTAAAAATTCAGTTATTGATTGATACAGATCAAATCATAAAATAGCGAATTAACGCCATAAAGCACATACCAGCAACCACAATACACATCAGATTCTTAGTCAAAAAGGCAACAATTGCGGTTGGAATTGTCGCTAAGCAATATTCCACATTAAAATCAGGAAAATGCCCCTCCTTTGCCACAAATAAATTTTGCACAAATAGCGCTGTTAAAATACATAAAGGTACATATGACAAGAATTGAGTCACAACATTAGGTAACTGAAATTTACGAACTAATATAAATGGAATCACTCTTGGCAACCAAGTTACTAACCCGCAACCTAAAATAATCAATAAACTATAAGTTGTCATGCTTTTTCTCCATTGCCATGCCCATAAAACAACCGCCAAACGTACTGATTAAAATAGCCATTTCAGGTGACACAAAACGCATTAAGAAAATTAGCAAAACAGCAACCGTTAACATAGCTAAAAGTCGATTTTTAAGGCTTTTGCTATTATCGCTAATCAATTGCAAATAGAGCAAACCAATAAACATGGCGACTAAAGCATAATCTAGACCAAATTGTGTAGGATCAGGCAACCACTCTCCGATTAAAGCACCAATAAAACAAGACAAAATCCAAGTAATATAAGCCGTTAAATTAAGGCCATGCATCCAAGCAGCATTAACTGGCACTTTATTTGTAATCGCATTTATTGCCACGGCAAAACTTTCGTCGGTCAATAAGCTACCAATACCAATATTATTTAATAACGATGCTTTGCGAAAAGCTGGAGCTGTTGCCATACTCATCAAAAAATGACGTGAATTAACTAAAAAAACAGTAAAAATAATAGCCGAAATAGGTGTAGCTACTATCATTAATCCAGCAATAATAAACTGCGCAGCGCCTGCATAAACAATAATAGCCAGTAATGTAATTTCGAGTACCGATAAATTTGCCGATTTACCCACAACACCGGCAGCAATACCAATACCGATATACCCCAATAGCGTTGGAATACAAGCATAAACTCCATCTTTAAATGATAATGGCATAGATATTCCTTAATAATAACAATATGCTATAGATTAATATTACCTATATTACAAATACATATTAAAAATGACAAATTAAATAACTTAATTCACAATAAGCCATAATATATTGCCGAAATTTGCTATAATATCGCTTAACTAATATTGATGACAATCAAAATAACTTAATAACAATTAATGTGACAAATATATCTATGCATACAGGAACTTTATTTATCATTTCTGCACCAAGTGGTGCAGGCAAATCAAGTCTGATCCGAGCCTACCTAGCGCAAAAGAATCAACATCAAGCTAAAGTATCAATTTCGCATACTACGCGCGATCCTCGCCCAGGAGAAGCGCATGGTGAACACTATTACTTTGTGGATCACAAACACTTTGAATCCTTAATTGATCGGCAAGCATTTGTCGAATATGCCAACGTATTTGACCACTATTACGGCACATCTAAAGCCGAAATAGAACAAAGCCTATCGCAAGGAATTAATGTTTTTCTAGATATTGATTGGCAAGGTGCAAGGCAAGTACGCCAAAAAATGCCACAAGCAAAAAGCATATTTATACTACCACCTTCGCTCAAAGAGCTTGAAAACCGCCTAGTTAAACGTGGGCAAGACGACAACCATGTGATTGCCAAAAGAATGCAAAAAGCCCGAGCTGAAATTTCACATTATAACGAATATGACTATATCATTATTAACGATGATTTTGACACCTCATTAAATGCCTTAAGTGCCATTATTACCACTGCCAGCCTTGAGCAACCAAAACAAGCTATCATCAATAGGCAATTATTAGTAGATTTGCTAGGGGAATAATTCGAAATAAGATGAAAAAATATCGCCAAAAAAGTGGCGATATTTTTATGGAATAAATTAATTACCTAACGCTTTATCAGCCTGATCATTTTGGATCAACTCTAACTTATAGCCATCAGGATCCTCAACAAAAGCAATAATGGTTGAGCCACCTTTTACAGGTCCAGCTTCGCGCGTTACCTTGCCTCCAGCTTGTTTGACGTCATTACACATTTTAGCAACATCATCAACACCAATAGCTATATGACCAAACGCCGAACCATGCTCGTATTTATCGGTACCCCAATTATAAGTTAACTCAATAACTGAGCTAGTTGTTTCATCACCATAACCAACAAATGCAAGTGAATATTTATATTCAGTATTTTCACTAGTTCTTAACACCCGCATTCCCATTACACGAGTATAAAAATCGATTGAGCGCTGTAGATCGCCAACTCGAATCATAGTATGTAATATACGCATTACTTTGTTGTTCCTTATACGATTAATAATTTGTTTGAGCTTATATGTTAGCATTCAGACAGGCAAACTTCTGTGAAAGATTCATCGATTAGATAAAAAACAATAATTAATTTAATCAAGTTATTTGCTAAAGTAATCCGCTCACCATTGAGATGAGCGAAAATTAGTTGTTATTTAAGGACAATATGTCCAAAACTAATAAAATTAAGCGTTATTTTTTTACACTACTACCATAACGTGGTGATGCGCTAATTTGTTTACCATTAGTGACTAAACGAACAGCTTGACCAACATAAAAATCGTTAGCCGAACCTTTTTGTACAAGAACAATATTAGATCCGTTTTTTTGCTTGATTTCTAACTCAACACCACTAGCTTGGCTAGATTTATTTTGAATAGCATCACCCAAAATCGCACCACCAATAGCTCCTGTTGCAGCAGCTAACACACGGCCAGAACCATTACCAATAGTATTACCTAAAACGCCACCTATAACAGCACCACCAAGGCTACCTGCTACACTTTCACTTTTACCATTTGACGCATTAGCTTGAATTTTAACAGGTCGTACTGAAACAACTGTACCATAACTTACTTGCTGAACTTGTTTTGCTTGATCTGCTGTATAAACATCGCCAGAATAAACATCACTATTGCTACATCCAGATAAAATTGCAGCTAAAATAGTTAACGTGACGATTTTTTTCATAATTTATTCCTCATATAATAATAGTATAAGCTTTTTATACACAGTTTAGAATAATATTTTTTTTTAAAAACAACAATACCATTTTCATTATTTTATCAATAGCCAATACAATTTATGCTTAAGTTAGGTTATACTCAGCACAAAAATTTATCAACTATGCAATGAATATATGAAACGGTTATTTTTTCTATTAACATTATCAGTTATGATAACTGCTTGTCATGATGCAAATCAAGCACCTACAACAACCGATAATGCTGCCATTAAACAGCCATCGAATGATTGTTTAGATAACAAATCAGCCCACGATTCGCATTTAGGCAAAATTCCTGCTTTAGGATGTCCCGTGAAATAATACAATAGGCACAAGTAACATAATGAAAACTATCGAAATCGACGAAGAATTATACCAATTTATTGCTGGCCAAACTAAACACATTGGCGAAGATGCATCAAGTATATTACGACGTTTATTAAATATAAACCAATCTACATCGGCAAAAAAACAGACTATTGCACAAAAAGAGAATCATTATCCACTGTTTAATGACTTATTAACTAGTGACGCTTTCACGAACGAGAAATCCATTATTAGTCGCTTTATATTACTGCTTAGTGCGTTGTATAACTATAATCCAGCACTATTTGCCATAGCTGCAACATCCTTACATGGAAGCAAGCGAAAATATTTAGCCAAAGATAAACAATTACTAGAAACATCAGGCAAAAACACAAAACCCCGCGAAATCATTGGTACACCTTATTGGGTTATCAGCAACACTAATACTGCCAGAAAATTATATATTATTGAATCAATAATGAGTGATATGGGCATATCTGAAACCATGATAAACCAAGTCACCAACGCATTTTTACCTTAATAGGTTAAATAAAAATAAAAAAGCTAAAAACGTGATATAAACTCAACAGATTCACGTTTTTAGTCATATAAAGTATTTTTTTATGAAAGAGGAGTAAAAAATGGCCAAGCAAAGCCGCGCAGGAATGTTAGCTCAACCATCAGATCTTATCAACGTTGAAACATTACGCAATAACTATTACCAAATCCAACCTGATACGGATAATGCTAGCCAATTAGTCATTTTTGGGACATCAGGTCATCGCGGAAGCTCAAACAAAGGCACATTTAATGAGGTACATATATTAGCCGTTGCTCAAGCAATTGCCGAATACCGCAAAGCGAACAACATTACAGGCCCTTGCTTTATTGGTCAAGACACCCATGCCTTATCAGAACTTGCTTTAAAATCGGTGCTTGAAGTTTTTGTCGCCAATGAGCAAACCGTGGTTATGGCTCGTGATTGGGGTTATACGCCAACGCCTGTGATTTCGCATGCCATTTTAACTTACAATCAAAACAAACAATCACAGCTATCAGACGGCATTGTTATCACTCCATCGCATAATCCACCAGAAGATGGCGGAATAAAATACAACCCAACCAATGGCGGACCTGCGGATACTGACATCACCAAACAAATTGAAAACCGCGCCAATGAATTACTGAAAAACAAACTCAATGGTGTAAAACGTGTCACCTTAGACAAGGCTCTAAATTCAAATTACATCCACCCCAAAGAATACGAAACCGACTATATCAACGATCTTGAAAATATCTTAGATCTCTCTCTTATCAAATCATCATCGCTCAAAATCGGTGTTGACCCATTGGGTGGTGCTGGTATCACCTATTGGCCACGCATTGCCGAAAAGTATGGCATCAACCTCAATATTGTTAATAACAAAGTCGATCCAACTTTCAGCTTTATGCATCTAGATCATGACGAAGTTATTCGTATGGACTGCTCAAGCCGTTGGGCTATGGCTGGGTTATTAAAATTAAAAAACCAATTTGATTTAGCCTTTGGTAATGATACCGACTTTGATCGTCATGGCATTGTGACACCAAAAGGACTAATGAACCCAAATGCCTACCTTTCAACCTGTGTTAATTACTTGTTCCAAAACCGTCCACAATGGCACAAAGATATTGCTATTGGTAAAACACTAGTCACAAGCTCAATGATCGACCGAGTTGCTAATAGCTTAAACAAACAGTACTTAGAATACCCAGTTGGTTTTAAATGGTATGCCGATGGGCTTTACAATGGTAAACTTGGATTTGCTGGCGAAGAGAGCGCAGGCGCATCGTTTTTAAGAACGAACGGTAAAGTATGGTCTACCGACAAAGATGGCATTATTT
The DNA here is from genome assembly GCF_900103255.1 of Gilliamella bombi. Taxonomy (GTDB): domain Bacteria; phylum Pseudomonadota; class Gammaproteobacteria; order Enterobacterales; family Orbaceae; genus Gilliamella; species Gilliamella bombi. The sequence continues at coordinate 64,756 of NZ_FMWS01000003.1, forward strand.
TATGTCTGCTTGCTGCCGAAATGACGGCTAAACTAGACAAAAATCCACAAGAACAGTACCAAGAACTTGAAGATAAATTTGGTATTTCTTATTATGGACGAATCCAAGCGCCAGCCTCGTTTAGTGAAAAACAAAAACTAGCCAAACTTGATGCCAGCCAACTAACCACCGACAACTTAGCAGGTGAAAAAATCACTCAATGTTTAACCACTGCACCAGCTAACAATGCTGCAATTGGTGGGCTTAAAGTAATAACCAAAAACGGCTGGTTTGCTGCTCGCCCATCAGGAACAGAAGATGCTTACAAAATTTATGCAGAAAGCTTTATAAGCAACGAACATTTAAATACGCTACAGCAAGAGGCGCAAGAAATTGTAGCAAAAGCGATTAAATAACCGAAAAAAAACAAACGCAATAAAAAGCAGCAACTATTTGGTTGCTGTTTTTTCACATAATCCTTTTATTAGAAAGATATCAAAACAAACACACAAATAAAATCAATATGTTTTCTGAACAATTTTAAGCTAAAGCGGTAGAATTTTTTATATAAACAGCTCAGATAGCATACTGATTTTATTAAAGTTTTTAAGTGAAATCAAATAACTATTGGTTGATTTTTTTATTGTGGTGAATTAAAAAAATGCTTTTGCACTTTATGCAAAAGCGTAAGCCTTCAGTATTGCTAGTCGAATCGCTTTTTTTGCTTTCAATCATTAAAGTACTCAGACAGCAAACTTTACCTATTGGGACTTATCTTTACGTAGGTTTTGTCTTTTATTAACACCATAACTCCTATCTACACCTTACAAAGCATTAAAAACACAAACAGCCGCAGTACTGTCAACACTGCTCTTCCAGACAGAACGACCTGTTGGGCTTATCTCGTGCCAATAAATTATATTATCATGGAGATCTTTTTTCCTGTCACTTGACCAAAAAGAGGAGCCAAAACCCCCATCAATGTAATTATGCAAAGGTCCCCACTCTGTAAGAAATCCAGCTCCTATTCGGCGTTGATAATGTTTATAACTTGAAGACGGTTTAGCTCCACGTCCAGATTCACCTTCATTAGTCAAATCACTTGTCTGTGGAAGACGATAACCTATACTATTACACCAAGATTCTTGATTAGAAACTATATCTTTTTTATTTCGACTAACGAACCATTTCCTTAATTGAAATCCATATTTTAATACATTACCACGACTATCCTTACCCACTAATTCAAACGTTTGTGGTAAACTTGGCTTGGAAATTATACTGGGAGTGTCTGACTGTTTTTGACTACTCCTTGCTGCAGGCCCTGTTAATTTAACGCGTGCTACGACTTTCCTTCTATCGTCATTAGGAATCCATCTATCACTAGCTACAACATTTGTTACCGTAGCAGTTATTCCCCCCAAAGTAACGGCTTCCCAAGTCAACTGACCAACGTCAACTCCACCTATGATGAAATCAAAATATAAATTATCAGCTCCCGTTGTCGGGAAATTTTGACTGTATGAGTCTGGATGGCTTGATTGAACTAAAAATCCTTTTTTGTCGTTCCATATGTCGGCTGGACCAGCACTTAATCTGTCCCCCCAAAACAAATTCGGTCTTACAAAACAAACGGTTGGCGATGCCTTCGGTTTGATATAATATGCTACTATACGACCTTTAAAGGAGCTGGTGTTTGGTATGCCGTAATAAGTGCTTATATTACCGTCTGTACTACTTAATTCCACTTTATAAGGTGACTTGCAAATATCTAAAACATCATTACGATTAACTGCTTGACCATCACTATCGGTTATCCTGAGCGTTATACTTCCTGTTATTTTAACTCCACCGCTACCTTCTCCATCACCATCATCATCCCCCCAATAATGATAACGTGTCACTAAGCTGTTTATACTTACTGAATTGGTAGATGCTGGCACCAGCATATTAATATCAGCAAAACTTTGGCCATCTATGGGTAACTCAATTGGCTTTGTAGACGAGGAACTATTAATTCTAGGTGTGATTTTACTACCATCGGATAATGTGATAGCCAATAGCTCATCAGTTGTTATAGCCTTAGTCCGACCTTCGTCAAATGTTAAATAAGGCGCACTACCCTGTATAACACCGCTTGTATGAGCCGTTAGTGCTTGAGAGTTCGATGAATACGATAATAACAACAACGGAGTCAAGAACCATACGCTTGAGAATGTAAAGATGAATTTTAGTTGCGGTATAAATAAATCCGCTAATTTCACTAAAGAAATATCAGTTTGTAAGAGTTTTTGATAATTTGAAGATTTAAGAGAATTTAAGATATAGGCCTGCCTATTCTTGCACCTACGACAATAATCCATTATATTTCACCTATTAATGAATGTTCCATTTCATTTTTATTAACTTATTAAATAAGCTGATTTTCTATCAGCTGTAAAAGTATAATCTTTTGTGAAAATTTTGGCTAGTTTTTTGGATAATTTATTAATTAAAATATAGTATTAGGCTTAGAACATTTAACCTTTTGCGAAAATAATTGACATTAGTGATAACACCCAAAGCAAAAATTTCCCAACTCGCACTGTCTGGTGTACTAGCTTTACTTAATTATCGTGCATGCTATCGCTATGAAAAAGTAAAATATTGACTTTACAATATTGTGAGATTTTCTTGCTCTAAAATTGCTCAGGTATACCATTGATTTTATTGAATTTTTTATTTTTAAATAAAATCATATACTTATAGGTTAGTTGTTTATTACGTTGAATTTGGCT
>NZ_FMWS01000023.1 GCF_900103255.1 Gilliamella bombi
ATTATTCCTCATACTTATTTTCTTAAATTTATTGTTATAAAATAAACAGTTAATGTTGTTTTTAGTAATTTTAGCATAAAGTAGTATATAACTACGCTACCCTATTTTAGAATAAAAACTTCATTTTTCACCTATTTTTTTGTAAAGTTTTGTTAAGCTAATTTTTATTTTTATCATTTCTTTATCATACAAATACCTAACATATAAAATGTAGTAATCAAACTCCAAGCATAATACAGAATATAAATTCTTCAGTATTATAAAAAATAATCGAATTTACTTAAGCTGAAATTTTCGCTAACATATTAAAGTTAAACTATTAATATCTTTTAATCCATATAAAATATGGTTGTAACATCATATTGAAAAAACTTCAAATAATCTAAATAATAACAATGAAAAATATACTACTTGCTTTACTTTTAATCCTTTCTTTTCCTGTATTTAGTACTATCTATAGAACTACCTATAGTGCTACCTATGCTTATAAAGGCTATATTGAGAATAAAGAAGTAACGTTATATTTGAGCCCCTATTTGAAAGCTTTTTGGGTTTATAAAGATGATCACAAACAGATACAACATGCTTTATCCTATGAATGTCACTTAATGAACTCATGCGATGAAGTTAGCCAACAAAACAGTTTAAAACTTTATGATGATAAAGATATTTATTTGGATGAAAATGATAATCATCCAAAAATTAAAGATTCAATTAGTTACTTTAACTTTAATCATAATGGGCAAACACAATTTAATCAAAAATTAGTTGGTTATTGGTTTGATGGCAAAAAAAATCAACAATATCCAATAAAATTGCAAAAAGAACTTGAAATAATTGATGAAGCAGATGCTGAATTTAATCGCCTTGAATTATTACAAACGAATTCATCAGATAAATTTTATTTTACTGCGGTATTATCAAAAAAGAAAAAAGAAAAAATTAAACTAGTTGGTGTGAATGTTTATGACAAAAGTAACCACCAATTAATGCAAAAAATACAAAATTTACATTATAGCTACAACCAATTTGACAGCATTTATCTAGAGGATATCAATTTTGACGGCAATCTTGATTTAGCCATTAAAAAATATGCCTCAAGTGCCAGAATAGGTGCAAATTATGACTACTATATCAATGACAAAGGTAAATTTGTAGCCACAAACTTGTGGGGTAGCGATATCGATTTTAACCCAAAAGATAAATCCGCCACAGGTAAAAAAAATTGTTATAATTATAATGAAAAACAGCAAAGAATCTTGACAACAATACAAAGTATTTATCATTATCAAAAATACAAATATATCAATATAAAAAATAGCTGTCAGTTTAAAAACATTGATACCCAAGAGCACAGAAAATGTAATGAAGAAGAATATAATGCTTGTTTGTTAAACCGAAATAATATTGATCGAGAAAACCCGCATGTAATTGGTGAAGATAATATATTGTATAAAAATATGGTATGGTACAAAGATAAATTCATTGATGGCGTTGTAGATGATGAATGATTATGATGTGGTTTTAGCTAGCAATAGTCTTATATAATCGTTATTTAGTATAATAACTCAGTCAAGTTATTTACAATATAAAAAACACTTTTTACTAACTATTTCGCCAAGTTTTTACTGCATATTAACACTGCTATTTATTCACGCCATGAAGCACAACTATTTTCGATTTAATGTTTAGGGCGTGTTGATCTTTCATGATTATTTTTAGACGGCATGATGTGA
>NZ_FMWS01000124.1:0-366 GCF_900103255.1 Gilliamella bombi
GGCGATGAAGGGAACTAAAGCAAGTAATAAATCTTCGCTTAAGTTCGCTGGCACTATTTCAGGAGGCATTTTTATTGCAACAATTATATGTATAGCAATATCTATCAATTGCGTAACAATAAAAAGTGGTAGGGAATTACTTTATTTTCTTATAGGATGCATTGGCGCTTTTATATTTGATGGATTACTTTTTTTAGCTTTATATTTTTGTGATAAAGGTATGCTTGGCGGCGGTTCGAAAGTGGCCGATAAAATCTTTGCCACGCTGGGTTACCGCAAACCCAAAACTGTTGATATGGGAGAAGAATATATCGAGATGTTTTTTAATAACAAATCCATGAATGAACCTGACTTTTATATTGATGT
>NZ_FMWS01000124.1:392-585 GCF_900103255.1 Gilliamella bombi
TGCCTTTTACCGCGAAGCCCCGCCAATACCTGACTATATCACCGTGATCCATACCGAAACGGACAAGGACAAAAGCAAAACCGAATATGAAAACCAATAACGCTTATTTTCAAATTATTACTGGCAAAATCACCGAACTGCAAGTGATTGATACCAATTTATCTCTATTTGGTGACAATGCCTTAGCCAGTTT
>NZ_FMWS01000040.1 GCF_900103255.1 Gilliamella bombi
TTCAAACATGAAGTGCAATTTTAAACACGTTGGAGTGAAGAAAGTAGAAAGGTGATTTATACTAGCACCTTCGCACCACCACAGTTTGGAGATTGCTATGTATTATAATCACCTTTCTAGGAAGGAAAGATACCAGATTTTCGTATTATTACAAGCAGGAAAGAATAAAAAAGAGATAGCCCAGCTACTCAATAGACATCCTTCGACAATAAGTCGAGAGATAAAAAGAAACTCAAAACCTAATCAAACCTATCAAGCACATGAGGCGGTAACACTCGCTAGGAAAAGGCGAAAAAACAGCGGTAATGGTAAGCCAATAGAGTCTTCGGTATGGCGTCAAGTTGAAAAATACCTCATGCTTTATTACAGCCCAGAGCAGATTGCTGCACGTTTAAAGAAAATCAGCGTCCAATCAATCTATAACTACCTTTATCAAAATAAAGCGCGCTATGAACAATTCAAATCTTATCTAAGGCGAAAAGGCAAAGCTTATCGGCATTGCAAGGCGCCGAACATTAAAGAAGGAGACCGTCAATATAAACGGTCAATTAAACAACGTCCAAGTTATGTAGAAAGCCGGAAAACGCAAGGGCATTGGGAGGGCGATACTATAATTAGCCGTAAAGACAAGCAAGCATTGTTGACGTTAGTTGAGCGCAAAACTGGACTCGTACTCATTGGACGCCTTAATCAACGCATTGCCTTTGAAACGAGAGATATGATAATA
>NZ_FMWS01000100.1:0-4101 GCF_900103255.1 Gilliamella bombi
GCTAACCCAAAGTGGCTTACTGGCCTATGCGCAAGAAGGCATCGCCCTAACCAGTCCTGAAAACATCCAACTATCGACAGCTAACAGCCTGGCCTTAACCAGTGAAAACCAAACCGATATCAACGCCTTAAAAAATATCACCCTATCATCGGCTGAAGCGATGGGTTTATTTGCCCAAAAATCAGGGATGAAACTATTTGCCAACCAAGGTGATATTGAAGTGCAAGCCCAAAACGCCAACTTCAATATGGCTGCCAAGCAAGATGTTAAAGTTGATAGTGTGGATGGTAAAGTCACCATTACTGCCAAAGACAACCTCACCCTTATCTGTGGTGGCTCTTATATCAAAATCAGCAGTGAAGGCATTGAACTGGGCACGCAGGATAATATCTATCTTAAATGCAATGTGTTGCAAAAGATGGGAGTGGCGACATTATCCATTCCTTATGTTAATTTGCCGGGCATTAATGGTTACAGTGAATTTTTTATATTAACCGATCATGAAACGGGTGAACCATTAGCTTTTTATCCCTATGAAATCGAAGTAAATGGACAGACACTGACTGGTATAACCGATGCTCAAGGACGGACAAAGCGTGTGTTTACCGATGAACCGCAAACCATTACAGGTTCAGCACAAGAAGAAAGCCCTAAAAATACTTTCAAGGCAAAACATATCGCAACAGGTAAAATTGTTCAGTTTGATTTTAATGATGTTTAGGATAATAAAAATGACAACAATGATTGATAAACCAAGGGCAAGACCGACATCCAGACGTAGTCAGTCGGCTACTACAGAAAAGAATACATCAGGAACCGTACTACCTGTAACACATCCGTTTGATATTGTTTATTTATGCCAAAAAATGGAAGCAGCGAAAAAATTTCCATTCATTGCAAAAAACGGAACACCACGCTATCAACGGCAAGTGACAATGTGGATTAGGCAAGATGCTGAAAACTCTGAGTATAAATTTCCTTACTGTGGTGAAGTTGGATACAATATGACTCAAGAACCGCCAGTACCGCTTACCAGTAATAAAGAGCCATTTAGACCTAGTAGATATCCCTTATCAAAGTTTCGTATGATTTACCGAGAATACCGCAAACTGAATAGATACGGCGATCCTGAAGGAAGTTATTTATTTGATTTTCGTGAGGTTGACGTGGTTGATCCTATGGTAGATAAAACCACACTCGAAAACGAATTATCGCTAAAGCGAAGTGGTGATAATGATATTGTTGAAGCTTATCGAACCATCAACCCTGATGTTGCAAAAGAATGGTTCCCCAATGGGCGTGGTATGATTCGCATTCCAGATGTCATAAAGAAAAAGAACTACCGATTATTAGGTGCCGCAGGATATCACCCTGATAATATTGATACCGTCATTGAGATAAAATTTCCTGGCGATAGATTGTCGCCATATCAGAAAAAAGATTATTTAAAAATTGCCAACAACGATCGTAATAAATTTCGCTTAATGACCTTAAAGCAGTGTGAATTTCGTCGACGTAAAGGGAAAGAGGAGGAAGAGATGCTTGCCAATGCCAAAGCAGATCCCTTATATGCAATTGTAGGCGAAGAGGCAGTGACTAACACTAAACTAGCATTAACCATTGAACAACAGATGAGGCAAGAATATTATGTGATATCAAAACACATTATAAAATGGGTTAACCAGCAAGAGTTTGAGTACAGCCGCCCACAATTGTTAGCTCCTGATAATTATAATTTTGAACTAGCAGTAGACGCTGTACAGCGCTATGAACAACGGCATGAAGCGGTTGTTAACGCCCCATTAGCAGCAGTAGGGGTTTCCATTATAGGTGCAATGAGCACGGCACCTTTAGTCGCATTAATTACCGAAATGGGAGCAACAACATCAGTTATTCGCAATGGGGCTGAAATTATTAAGTTTTCACCTATAACAAAAACCACTGTGGCCGCAGCAGCGACAACGGCCTCGCTACCGTTGGCCGCTAAGCAACCCCAAACAAACAATTATGTATTAGAGCCGAATCAACAACTTACCTATTACGCCCAAATTACCGAGCAAGAAAAGCAAAAGTACGAAGATGATCGCCTAATTGAAATTGACTATCGCTATCAGCAAAAATATCATTTTAATAAGTTAGAGAGTCTTTTTGAATTTGAAGATGATTCAACTTTAACAAAACAGAGTAGAGACAGAGTAAGAATGGGCGAAAATAAAAGATTGATTCACTACTACCCTTATCGACAACAGTTTTACTACTATTTTACGCCTGGCGATGAACCAACAACAAATTAATGTAACTATAGGCAGTTAAGCTAGTCTTAATTATAGGATAAATGATGAAAGATAAATTACAGCAATTATTAGACGAATATCAGCAAAATTATAATAAGTTTACCTATGGCCACTATTTAGATCCTGATAATATTGAAGATGCAATAAAAACGGGGTTAGTTGGCTGTTTTTACTTAGATAAAGCCTATAAACCTGAAAAACGCCAAGCTATCGGTCAAGTGTTATCTCTCTATGATAAGTATTGGGGGGATAAATTGCAATTTGGCTATATTGATGGTGATCCTAATAAATTATTCCCTTATCAACAAACTTCACTATATGAAAAAATTAATCAGATTAATGGGGTAGGAGCAGATAATATTTGTTTTTATTGGAGTAATGTTAATAATATAGACTTCGTTCCAGAATATATGCTTAATGTATATTCAAGAGCAGAATGGTATGAAGAGTTACATAAAGAAATTAGTAATGTTCAATTTTATTTACCAATTAATGAGCTTAAAAGTTTTGGTGTGGACTCACTTGTGGAGTTAATAGGTCAAATCAGCCAAATTTTACAGCCTATGCATGGCTTTTTTGGTTTAGGTATTCAACATAGCCATGAGTATTATGATTATCAATATTTAGAGTATGAATTAGCACATAAATACTTAGGGCTTGATATTTCAAATGTTGAAAGTGATTTGCGCTTTCGAGGTGGCTTTAAATGCATTAACTGGCTCACTATCCTTAGTGATCAGCTGGTTACCGATAAATTAGGTCGCCTTGATGAATTAAAACAACGCAATCAAGACGAAGCAATTACTTTTTATCCGTACAAGGGTGGGGTTGTTGTTCGGGCTGGTGAAGTTCCTGAACTAGGCGATGTAAGCCGTAATCCTTACCCTAAGCACTATGTCAACGTTAACACACTATTAAAACCAGCACGAGCACCTGAAATCGGTTCATTAGGTTTTGGCTCAATCAATAGAGAAATTCGCTTTAATGATCGCACATCAAAAGAGTGGCAATGCCGCTTTGATGATGTCACTGCAACCGACTTACCGAAAACAGATGAACAAATAGAGCAAACACCCGACCAAACGGGGTTAGCTGTGCCCATTCGTATAAAAACAGGTGAACTTTGCCCCCATACTGGGCTTTATTCTGCAACCATTAACGGCAAAATTGAGTACCGTGAATTAATCAACGGAGATAAAGTAGCGCCATTTATTGATGACGATACAAAGCAAACCTATACCGATATTACATGGACATTATTACGTCGAGATGACGGTGGCAGCGTTTATATTAAAAATTAAATGCAGGAAAACACCAACTTGTTTCTCCTTCATGATTAAAACAATCCGCTAAAACCCATAAGGCGTTTTCCCTAAAATCGCTTTATGCGGTTTAACCGTATTATAAAAATTAATAAAGTGATTAAGTTTTTGTTTTCTCTGTTTTTAATCGCTAAATATTTGCTGATTATGCCACATTTCCATTAAAGTTCGTATCACTCTTTCGGCTTTCACATGCGTTTGTGGGCAGGCGGGTTTGGTGAATTTTTGCCTGATATGGTAGTTATCACACAGTTTATCTAAACAAATATTTTATCTAAAAAATAAAAACAGCCTCCCATTTTTGTTAAAAACTTTCAGGAAAGCACTATGTTTATGTAAAAAACAAAAAATCATACTTAAATTAAAAAGGGTGAAGTCATTGTTATTGCTTTTTTAACCACGACTTTACCGCAAAAAAAACGCTATTAAACTAACTTGAATTATTAATATTAAACAATAACATCGTTAAAAATTAGTTAAAATTC
>NZ_FMWS01000100.1:4140-4323 GCF_900103255.1 Gilliamella bombi
AAGTCATAACAACAAACAAAAGGCATTCTCATTTTATTTTAATTAAATCAATAAATAAATAAGGAAAGGAAACAAACATGTCAAACGAACTTAATCGTCTTCTGGAGCAACTCGGTGAAGGCTTTGGCGATTTAATGGCGGGTTTGAGTGGGGTTAGCCATAATCGCTATACCTTAACGGTTG
>NZ_FMWS01000097.1 GCF_900103255.1 Gilliamella bombi
AATAATCCTATTCGACGCGTTTTTACCCGAAACTTATTTATATCATCGAAATTATCCACAAAACTATTTTCAAAAATCCCATTGGCATTAGCGCCGTTGTTGTTATTGCCGTACTCTTTAGAATCGCAGGCATTATCGGCCACGACTTCTGAGCGCATTCACGGTACTGCGCCTTATTTAACCTTTGATGGTGGTGTTACTAAAGTGACTAAAACAGAGGACTTATTAGGTATTAAGTTATCAGATGGTCGAACATTCACATTGCAAAATAATTCTTCATCACCAACAGCGCCAATCAAGTTACCTAATGTAGGGGATACCTTGGCTGATATTGAAATGATAGTCCCGCCATTAAGTGACTCAATAAATATAAATGACTTAGTGACACAAGGTAAATGGGGAGATGATGATGGGGATGGTCAGGGTACAAATGGTGTTACCGCATTAGGAAGTATATCGTTAGCAATAACTGATAAAGATGGCAATACCATTAATCGTAGTGATGCATTAGATATATGTAATGCACCTTATAAGGTAACCTTAAGTAGTACAGGGGGGAGTTTAACTACACAATATGGTTTGCCAGATAGTAGTACTTTTAGTGGAGGAACAGCGGAGTATTATATCACTTTACCGTCACCGCCCGTTATTTGTGCGGTCAGGCCAAATCTTTATTATGGCACAGGCCGCTATGCCGGCCCAGCTAACATATGGAATCCTGACAAGGGCTTTTTAGTTCAGTCAACAAACCCATCATCTTACGACAGAAACTTTCCAACTACAGGAGCAGATGGATTGTATTTTGATTTGCTTATTGCTGGGGTAGATGCAAGTCAGTTGAGTTGGTCTGTTACCACATATGGTGGTAGTGGTGATATAACAGCAACGGTGAGTAGGGTTGGTTCAAACACACGGGTAACGTTAAATGGTCCAAGGGCAAGTAGTAGTCAGATAAGTTCAAGTAATCCTGGTCAAATTACCGTGCCAACTTTGCCACAGACATTTGAATTAATCGGTAGGGATAGAAGTGGTAATGAGGTTAGGTATGGATTTGAATTGAGGCAGTGGTTCGTCAATCGTGGTGGTCAAAGGAAAACTTATAGTGACCAGTTAGCATGGTGTAGAAGTTTGGGTTATCGGATGCCTGCGGTAAGTGATTTAACCAATGCGGTCAGAAGAGCTAGTCCTCCTATTTCAGGCGCAACACCTAGCTCATCAGTTAATTATTACATGCGTTATATAGGAGCAGGCTTTTTCACGGAGTGGGGCTACATGACCAACTACACTGATGCGGGCTTCGTCCCCTACGACTACTGGACGAGCGACGCAACAGGTAGCTACCAGTTCGCTGTCGACTCGTACGACGGCTACGTCCGCAGCCGCAGCGCTAGCGACAGCGGTTACGCTGTTTGCACCGCACCTTAGTTTTTAGCGTTTAGTTCTTAATCCTTAGGGCGCGGAAGGGGGTTACGGTGCTTGAGAGGATAATATAACAAAGAATCAAGCCCCCGCGTAAGTTGGGGCGTTGAGCAGGCAAAGTCTGTGAACCTAGCGCTTTAATGACTGAAAGTCAAAACAATGCTTCGACCGATACAATTTTCAAGCTTGCGCTTTTGCTATTAACTGACTGTTATTAACAAGCTGTTATTAATAGCTATTATCAAATA
>NZ_FMWS01000019.1 GCF_900103255.1 Gilliamella bombi
GCAAGAAGGCATCGCCCTAACCAGCCCTGAAAATATCCAACTATCGACAGCTAACAGCCTCACCTTAACCAGTGAAAATCAAACCGACATCAACGCCTTAAAAAACGTCACCCTCTCATCGGGTGAGGCGCTTGGCTTATTTGCCCAACAAGCAGGCATGAAACTATTTGCTAACCAAGGTGATATCGACCTGCAAGCCCAAAACGCCAACCTTAATATGGCCGCCAAGCAAGATGTTAAAGTGGATAGCGTGGATGGCAAAGTCACCATTACCGCCAAAGACAACCTTACGCTAATCTGCGGTGGCTCTTATATCAAAATCAGCAGTGAAGGCATTGAACTGGGCACACAGGATAATATCTATCTTAAATGTAATGTGCTGCAGAAGATGGGGGTGGCAACAAAATCAATTACATCTCCGACATTACCTAACATCACTACAAAGAATAGTGAAAAAATTTGTTTGTCGTGTTTGATACGAGCCGCAGAAAAAGCACAAATGTTAGTGATATTAGGAGATGATTAATGTTAGACAAGCATATTTCTTATCAAACATTTTTAGAACAACAAAAGCAATCTAGACATAAGCTGACGCTTTATACTTTAGTCGATGGACTAGAGTATGAACGCTTATTTCGAAATGAACTTATCCAAGATAAAAGTATATTACCTCTTTTTATTCGTCCAAATAATAAAGAAGTTGCTTTTGCTGGTCCTTGGCTTATTGATATTATGCAGGTGGATAAAAATGTACAAAATTCACTATTAGAGCTTGAAAGAACATATCCATCGGTTATGTGGTTAATTTCAACGCTTAAATTAGATTATTTATTTAACCAACTAGAACACCAATTACATTTACGATTACCAGATAAACGTAATGCGCTATTACGTTATTACGATCCACGTGTTTTAAATAAGCTAAAAAATGTGCTAACAGTGGAGCAATTTAAATTATTTACATTAAATATTAATGATTGGCTCTATTTTCATAATAATTATTACTATTCACTAATAAGAGGTAAATTATAATGCAATTTTCTCAAGAACAAATGGATGCAATATATCAACAAGAAGATGAAGAGTACCTTTGGCAAGTAACGCATAAGATCAAAAATGATAAACGTTTAACTTTACCAGACGAAGATATTAATAAGTTATTTCGACGATTAAAAGAAACTTATAACTACCTTATTGCCCTCGGTTTTACGAAAGAAGCACTTATCGAGGCATTTTTATATGGTGAAGCTGTAACGCCGGGTTATAAGAATAATCCAATAATTAAAGATTGGATTGAAAAAAAGGATCATATTCCAGAAAAACAATATGAAGATTTGCTTATTATTGCAGAGAAAAAGCAAAAAGGTTTACTTTAAGGAACAACAATCATGCCGATATTTATTATTATGGAAAGAATAATAGTGATAATGGGAGCTTCTATAATCGCTTATCAGACTAGCAAGGAAATACTCGATTATCCTCCAGGTTATGAAATAAGCTCTGAGCCTATTTCGGATATACATCAAAAAAACAATGCTTATCTCTATCCTTTATATCAAAATCCGCAGCTTTTTAGTATGGTACTTATAGCAATGCTCGCAGTAAAATTGGCGATACCAACGGATAACGAAGTCATCGATAGAACCGAAGAAGACGATATAGAGCCCGACACTCCTGAGGTAATCGCTAAATTAGAAAGCGAGATCAATGAGATAAAAACCTACTATATTAATCCGTACAAGGAAAAGCTTGAAAAACTCAAGCGCGGTGAAACAATCACCCCAGCCTTAACAGAGGCGCAATTATTAACACTTATCTATGATTACGAGAAAGAAATTGAATCGCTCCAACAGGATATTAAAACAGCCAAATATTATAGTATCTATCGTTTAACCGATGATGAAAAAGAACAAATAAAAAATACTTTTGCCGAAAAAATGCTTGCAATTGAAAAGGAAAGGTTAGAAAAAAAACATTGTCAGTGTTCGATTGAACCTTTTATTACCCCAAATTTGTTTCGACGAAATATGAGCGATTTATCTGCTGACTATCAAACAACTTTGGCAGGGGTTGATTGGATCAGAAATCGCAACCCCAAAACCAATAAAATATCGGTAGAAATAAAAGAATGGAAGTATAACGGTCCAGCAGGGAAAGCTGATTTCGATGGTTGGCTGAAAAATTTTTGTTTGTTGCTTGAAATGAAAGCCAATTATGACTCCTTGATGTTTAGCCGAACAAAATTTAATACCCGAACAGGTCAGCCAGAATTAAAACGATTGGGTAAGGAAAAAATAGAGGGGTTCAAAAAACAAGCTGAACAACATGATAAAATTTGTTCTGCTCATCCATACGCTCGTTGTTGCTGGGTTTTTATGACCCCCCTTGCTTATAATGCTTTTTTGAAGATATTAAATAAGGCTTCTTACCCTTCAATCAGTGCAATTTGGGTTCCATTATCATAATTACCATAAGGAGATTAATATGACTAAATACATTGCATCAAAGAATATTCAGTTTAGTATTATAATTTATTTACCAAAAACAACAACACTTCCCTTTACTGATTTTTATCAACGTTTGGAAAATGGCTTAAAGGCTTATCAAGACAGTTTTGATTCAAACATGTATTGGTACTTATCTAAAAACACTATAAGAGCGAAACAAGAAGAGTTAGTCTACTGCCCTGAGGGTTTTACTGATTTTGGGATGAAAAAGCTTGCTTTAGCCTACCAAAAAATTGAAAAGAACAATGATACGCAGATCTTTTTTATTGATGGTGAACCGACAAGTATCGGGCAGGTTATTACTTATAATGTTGATAAATCATTTTTTGATGACGCTCTGATTAGCTCTAATATTGACTTTTTTTTCACTAAACTTGAAGATTTACAGCTGTTAAAGCAAATCACCACTTTTGTAACAAAATTGGCTAACGTATTTACAGATAGCTATATTGAAATTGATTTGATGGAAAGAGTTGAAGCTATATTTCCTAAACGAATCGGTACCTCACTACTGGTTTATATTCCAGTGCCACTTAATGCTAAGGATTACCCAGAAGCGCATAAAATTATTCCTATTAATCAAAATGATAAACAGGTTGGCACTGTCATTGTATCGCTCGATCACTTTCCGTTTTTTAAAAATATTGAGGATGTGAAAACAATGAATCGCCTTGATGTTCGGTTACGCGAGGCGGATTTGTTACCAGAGCGAAGTAATTTGTGATCATCTTTAGGCCCTTTGAACTAGACTAGCCAAGTAAAATGACTAGAAAAAGAAGCACCTTCGGATACGACGGTCGGTAAACCTTACACAAAAACTAAAATAAAGATACTAAGTCAAGATGTCAAGGTTGCTTGGTTGCAGATTGAAATTTATTCATCAGAAACAGAAAAAAAGACATTATGGATAAAAAA
>NZ_FMWS01000091.1 GCF_900103255.1 Gilliamella bombi
TGATTTACCCACACCTAGATGGTTGGCAAGTTCGCTGATAGAAAGGTGTGCATTAGATAACGCATAATCCACTGATTGTTGTTTGAATTCGATACTAAATTTTTTGACCATGATATTTGTCTTCTATAAATTTTGTTTATATCATAGAGGCGACTTTTGTTCACTTTTTTGGCGAGGATCAAATTTATTTTTAAAAAACAAGGAGATTTTACAATGAAAACATTAATAATTTATTCTCATCCATATGAAAAGAGCTATAATCATGCTATTTTGGAAAGAATTGTATCTCTTTTGAAAGAAAGTGGAAAAGATTTTGATATTATTGATTTATATAAAGACGGCTTTAATCCAATATACACTTCCGAAGAATTAAGGTTATATAGTACCGGACAAACAACAGATCCTTTAGTAGAAAAATATCAAAAAATGATAACGGATGCATCTGATATCGTTTTTATATTTCCTATTTGGTGGTATGATTTACCAGCTATCTTAAAAGGTTTTATTGATAAAGTATTTAAAAAAAACTTTTCTTACATTGATACTCCAACGGGTATAAAGGGTAATATTAATCATATTAACTCAACTACAGTTTTAACTACTTCTGAGGCCCCTACATGGTTTATCCGTTTCTTTGCAGGGAATAGCATTAAATCTGTTTTTATTAATTCAACTTTGAAACAATTAGGAATTAAGAATGTGACTTGGAAAAATATGGGAAAAATTAAAAATGTTTCTCAAGAGAAGAGACAACTATTTTTAAAAAATCTCAAATTTTAATTTGTTTTCTTAAATCCGTGATTGATCATCGCCCAAAAAGTGTACAGAAGTCAGCTCTATGATATAAATACAAATCATAGGAGAAAATTATCATGGTCGAAAAGTTTAGCATCGAATTTAAACGACAATCAGTCGATTATGCATTATTCCATGCTCACCTTTTCATAAGTGAACTTGCCAACCATCTAGGTGTGGGTAAATCAACCCTAGATAAATGGATTAGGCAACTTTCCCCGAATAAAACCAGCCGTCGAGAGTTAACCGCTGAGCAACAGCGGATTATGGCGTTAGAAAAAGAGATTAAAGAACTGAAAATGGCTAATGATATACTAAAAAAGGCGCATGTGTACTTCATCAACAATCCAAGTCGATGAAGTACGCTTATATGAAAAATCATTTAACTTCCTACTCCATTACCAAGATGTGCTCGTTACTTGGTGTTAGTACGTCGGGTTATTATGCCTAGCTAAAAAGACTCAACGAATCCGTCAAACTCAGCGAGTATATTAAGAAGCAGTATGGCACCATAAGACACGTTTGGATGCACCGAGTTTGCTTCATGATGCAAGGGAAGCGAGCTATCAAGTTTCAGAACGAA
>NZ_FMWS01000048.1:0-230 GCF_900103255.1 Gilliamella bombi
GTTAAAAAGAGCAAACAAATCCGCCAAACTCAGCGAGTATATCCAAAAACAGTATTGGCAACATAAAGCCCGTTTGGGTGCACCAAGCCTGCTTCATGATGTTAGGGATACAGGCTATTTAGTGTGTAATACATTAAAACAAGCTTTATTTCGGCGTCACTTTCCTAAAAATGTACTCATTCATAGTGACCAAAGAAGCCAATATTCCTGTGCTGATTTCAAGCAATTAT
>NZ_FMWS01000048.1:239-730 GCF_900103255.1 Gilliamella bombi
AGGAAACTGCTTTGATAATGCTGTTGTTGAAAGTTTTTTCATACACTCAAACCCCATATTATTCATTGTTGTTATTATGAAACGAGGATGCAGGCTAATAAAGCACTATTTGAATATATTGAAATCTATTATAATCGTATTCGTCGTCTTTCAGCCAAAGGCTAGATATCGCCGCAGCAATATGAATAGCAATTTTACCAAAACAATAAAATGATAGCGGTGGGCACTGTCTAATATTTTTGCAAAGATCAATTATTACTTTGATAAAAGAGGTATCTAAGAAAAATGTTCAGCATAGAATGAATCGAAATACTAACTAGAGGCAAAGATTAACGCAATGTGAACTTGAGAACATTCAATGTGATAGAGGACTTTAATCGTGAGGCGCTAGGCATTGATATTGCAGTCAGTTTACCGGCAGAAAGAATTACCCGTTACTTAGATAAACTGACCGAATATCATGGATATTTATTAAAAATACGGGTCGATAA
>NZ_FMWS01000048.1:814-69311 GCF_900103255.1 Gilliamella bombi
GATTTATAACACCGAAAGACCACATGAGGCGTTAAATAACATGACACTGCTCGAATATAAAACATTAAAACAAGCAGCTTAATTTTCTACGTGAGTTGTGTACTAAGTTTGGGGGATTTACAGTTCTTTGGTTGATTATTCTCTATTTACATATAAACTTCCCACAGTTCAAGGATTAAGAACTAAACACTAAGGTACGGTGCAAACAGCATAGCCACCTCCAGAGGTGCCCCACTGATCCACATAACCATTACGGTGAATATATAAGTGAGTTGTATTTGATACCGCATCATTCGTCCAAATATCACCACGACCAAAACCTGCCACATCACCGTAATAGGATACATCACTCCATTCACTTAAAAATCCTGCCCCTATTTGACGTTGGTAATATAAACTACCGGACGACGGCGTGGAGCCATCTATGTCGCTTATACATGGAAAATAAGCATTATTCACACCACATTTCGCATTGCTTAAATCTCTTATCTTCGAAAAACGATAACCCAAACTACTACACCAAGTTGCTTGCTCAGGAACAGTAGTATATTTTTCTCCCCGATGGACAAACCACTGCTTTAGCTCAAATCCATATTTAACAACCACACCACTACTATTCTTCCCTTCCAACACAAATAGTTGCGGCAAAAATGGCACAGTAAGTCGACTAGGATTACTCGATTGTATTTGGGTATTATTCGCCCTAGGGCCATTTAACGTTACTCGCGTTACGTTTTTGGATTTATCTATAATCCAATCATCATATGTAGTAGTGCCCGTGCACCATCGGCATGGAATGGTGAATGAGTCTGAACGAGGTTTTACCCAATTCACTGTTGCAGTTATCTCTCCTTGAGTTTTTGAAGACCAGGTCAACTGACTTGCATCTACCCCGCCTATATCCAAATCAAAATATAATCCATCTGCCCCCGTAGTGGGAAAATTAAGGCTATAAGAAGATGGATTAATTGACTGTGTTAAAAAACCTTTAGTAGGATCCCATATACTAGATGGACCCGCAAAGCGAGGATTATCTCCAGCAAAATTAGTACCACCAAATATCAAACGAGGCCTTACATAGCAAACTTTAGGCTGCTGTGAATTTGGGTTGATATAATATGACACCGTATTTCCATTTAAAGTACTTCTATTTGGCACACCATACTTTGTTTCTAAAGTAGCATCCGTACTACTTAATGTTATCCTATAAGGTGCATTACAAATATCTAATATATCACTGCGACTAACGGCATTACTATTTTTATCAGTAAACGATACTGATATATTCCCTGTCGCAGTGACACTATTAGCTCCCTGTCCATCTCCATCATCATCTCCCCAATTACCTTGTGTTACCAAGCTACTTATACTCACAGAGTCGGTTGATGGTGGAACTATCATTTCAATATTAGCAAGCGTATCACCTGCATTAGGTAAATGAATTGGCGTCATCGCTGAGTTATTATTTTGTGGAGTGAAAACTTGACCGTCCGATAACTTAATACTTATTAAATCATCAGTTGTAGTTAATTTAGTGACGCCACCATCAAGCGTCAAATACGGCGCAGAGCCGTTAATAACCTGTGAGGTCCGAGCTAACAACGCCTGCGAACTCACTGAATATGGCAATAACAACAATGGTGCAAAAACTATGGCTAATTTGGATAACAAGTTGGAAATCGACGGCAATCTTGGCGATTTCGCTAGATTTGATAATAAAAAGCAAAATGGAGTTTGTTTTTGATTACGGTAAAACTTAAATAGATTTAAGGTATAGCACTGCCAATGCCTGTTATTATTATAGCACACAATATCTAACCTCCTGTTAATTTGTGTTTTATTTTTATAGTTGTTTATTTTTTAATGAGCTGCGTTTTGCCATAAAATAATCAAAATTATAGCTAACTAAATACTAAAGCGCTAGTTTTTGGCGAAATTTTCTAAAAACCTAGCACAGGATGCAGAATGAAGCCTTCGGCTGCCCGACGCAGGATAAAAGGCTATATTGACCTTTGAGTGTTGTGAAATATTAGTGTATTTTTCAATATTAAACATAAAACTCATCAAAAAAATAAATGAGTTTATGTTTATTTAGGTGAGTAACTAAAATTTAGATTTTAATGATTAATTGTTTTTAGGCATTGCAACTAACTTTTTTAGGATAAAATTGAGAATGACACCATAAAGTGGCAAAAAGAATAATCCGCAAATTAGAATTTTAAAACTATAGTCCATTAACGAAATTTCGATCCAATGATTTGCCATAAATTCATCGTTACTTTGATAAAATGCGATAGCAAAAAAAACAATAGTATCAATACCATTACCAAATATTGCCGATGCTGTTGGGGCAACCCACCATGATCTGTTTTTTCTTAAATAGTTAAAAACAGTAATATCCATTAGTTGACCAACTAAATAAGCGGCAAAACTTGCCAATGCAATTCTAAATACGAAGCTATTAAATTCCGTCAATGCTGATAATCCAACCCAATGGGTTTCAAAAAATAGTACCGAAATCAGGTATGAAAATAACAATGCAGGAATCATTACAACAAAAATGATTTTTCTGGCTAAACTAGCACCATAAATTCGAATAGTCAGATCGGTAGTTAAAAAAATAAACGGAAAAGTGAATGCCCCCCATGTGGTGTGAAAACCAAAAATATCAAACGGGATTTGGACTAAATAATTACTTGAAGCAATAACTAAAATATGAAAAAAGGCCAACCAGTAAAGGGCTTTTTGCTGTTGTTTACGGGTAAAGTTTGTTTCTATCGATTCTGAATGAGTGTTCAAATACATCTTTTTTCCTTTTTAATGGGGTGAGAGAACCCAGTTGTTGGTTAATCTATTTACTTTGAGCCATATATTCTTTTAAGCCCTTATCACGCAGCAAGCAACTAGGACACTTACCACATCCCCCTTCAACACCGTAATAACAGGTATGGGTATGTTTTTGAACATAATCAAGATAACCTAGTTTATCAGCCATTTCCCACATTTGCGCTTTGGTTAAATACATCAGTGGCGTGATGAGATTAAACGCATAGTCCATGGCTAAATTCATTGATACATTCATTGATTTAATAAAGACATCACGGCAATCTGGATAACCACTAAAATCGGTTTCACAAACTCCAATAATAATGTCAGAAATTCCTTGTTGCTTAGCATGACAGCCAGCCAAAAGTAAAAAAAGCATATTACGCCCATCAACGAAGGTATTAGGGTAATCGCCATCTTGAGCGGCTTTAATTTCTTGAGCGTCATCAATCAACGCATTATTTGTAGTTTGTTTGATAACTGATGTATCAATGACAGTTTGCTCAATACCAAGATCATCTGCGATCCATTTGGCTTTTTCAAGCTCTATTGCGTGGCGTTGACCATAGCGAAAACTGATTGCCTGAACGTTTTCACGTCCATAATCAGCAATGGCTTGCAGTAAGCAAGTGGTTGAGTCTTGCCCACCAGAAAATATAACTAGTGCTTTACGAGTTTGCATTAACTGTTCCTGTTTGGATAGATTAGATTAGCGATTATCCACTTTTTCTGGATACATGTCGTGATTGGCTAATCGATTAGCCGCAACTTGTTCCCAATGAGTATCCGATTTGCCATAATTGGCATAAGGATCAATCGAAATGCCACCTCGCGGAGTGAATTTTCCCCAGACTTCGATATATTTAGGATCCATTAATTTAATCAGATCTTTCATAATGATATTAATGCAATCTTCATGGTAATCGCCATGATTACGAAAGCTGAACAGATAAAGTTTTAACGATTTACTTTCGACCATTTTAATATTGGGCACGTATGAAATATAAATTGTCGCAAAATCAGGTTGCCCTGTGATAGGACAAAGACTAGTAAATTCTGGGCAATTAAATTTAACAAAATAATCGTTATTCGGATGTTTATTAGCGAACGTTTCGAGTATTTCAGGACAATAGGTTGTTGGATAGCGAACAGACTGATCGCCTAGTAGTGTAATTTTACTCATTATTTTTCCTTAGTTTTTTAGCGTGGGAGGTTCACGAACCACGTAACAAGGCGCACACCATACTCTTTTTGCTTTAAAAAGTCTAGTATGACAATAGATTTATAAAAAATGTAAAACTAACACCGTCAACAATAACTATTGATGGTGTTAATAATAAAATATCGTTGAAGAGCAAATAAATCAAGAATCGGGAAATACTCTGCCTGATATCGTTTATTTCGCTCCCAATTCTTTATAAAAATCAGATAATTTAGTTTTAGCTTCATTAAGTTCTTTTTCAGCATCAGCTAATTTTGTTTGTTGTTTGACAATTTTCTGTTCATTATCTTTATCTTTCGCTTTTGATTTTGATTTTGATTTTGCTTGTTCTAATTCTTTAGTTCTTTCAGCCACTTTATTTGATTTTTCGTTAATCTCTTTTTTATATTTGGCTTCTAAATCATCATTTGAACAATGCTTATTTAAGTTACGTAATGATTTTTCAAGCCCTTGGATTTGATGAGAATTATTATTTTTTTTAGCATAATCAATCTGTTTTTCAATAGCCTGTTTTTTGCTTTCACACGTAAGTCCCTTTAGTTGTTCATTTGAAGCATAAGCACCAAATGATAATGAGATAGCTAATGTAATGACACTCAATTTACTTATTAACCGAATTACTGATTTCATACGAATTTTTCCTTAATTTTATTTTCTTAATTGAACACAATTGACTTTATGATCTTTACCTTTAGTTAGAATAAGGTTCGCTCGTTCTTTTGTAGGTAAAATATTTTCAACTAAATTTAATTCATTAATTTCTCGCCAAATACGATTGGCAATATTTGTAGCTTCATGTTCTGGAAGTTTTGAGTAGTGATTAAAATAAGAGTTAGGATCGCTAAATGCACCCTCCCTAAATTTTAAAAACCGATTTACATACCAATCATGTAATAATGACATATCAGCATCAACATAAATTGAAAAATCGACATAATCCGAAACAAAAACTCGGTTATTCGCTTGTGGATAATTCAGTGTACTTTGCAGTACATTCAAACCTTCAAGAATCAAAATGTCAGGACTATCAATAACGATTTCTTCATCTTCGACAATATCATAAACTAAATGAGAATAAACGGGTGCTTTAACTTGTGCCTGTCCTGATTTTATATCAGCAACAAAATTAAGCAATTTTTTTATATCGTAAGACTGAGGAAACCCTTTTTTATTCATTATTCCATGTTCTTCAAGATATCTATTTGGATATAAAAAACCATCAGTTGTTACCAAAGATACTTTGCGATGTTCAGGCCAACGGGTTAATAATGCTTGTAGTACTCTAGCGGTAGTACTTTTACCTACAGCAACACTGCCTGCAATGCCAATAATGTAAGGTGTTTTTTGACTTTTACCTAAGAATTTAGATAAAACAGCTTGCCGATTAAAATTATTGCTGATGTAATAATTAAGTAATCTAGATAAAGGTAAATAAATTTCACTCACTTCATCCATGGATAAATCTTCATTAATACCTTGTAACGAAACTAATTCATCTGCAGTTAAAGTCATTGGTACAGTATTACGTAAGCTAGCCCATTCTTGACGATTAAATTTCAGATAAGGGCTTAAGTGATTTTTCATTTTATATTGTTCTCTAATTCGATCTAACAAATTTATTTGACTCAGATTATACATAAATTTCTTTTTTTACAATCTTAAATTAGCATGACGTCATCATCATAGCTATATTCTGGACTTACTGATAAAATACGTTTGTAAAATGATTAACCCTAATATTAGACAGAGATTTTATGTTAAAAAATAAATCAAAACAGAAAGCTAAAAAAAGCCGTCAAGAGATTAATGAAGAATCTCGGGAACTGAAGCGTAAACGCAAACACAAAGGTTTACCAAGTGGCTCTCGCTTTAATAAGCTAGATAATAATAAAAATAAAAATTCGACAAAAACAACCAAAGATCCAAGAGTGGGTAGCAAAAAACCTATTTCTTTAATTGTTGAAGATTCTAACAATATAGAAAAACCTGTTAAACAATCTAAACCAATTAAAACGATTTTATCGCCACAACAAGAATTAGAACAGTTAGAGAATGATCCAAAATTAGATATGTTACTTGATCTAGTCGAGCAAAATGTCAAACTCACTAAAGATCAACAAATTTATCTTGATAGAAAATTGAATCGTATCGATGAACTGATGCAAAAGCTTGGTTATACTGATGAAGACTTTGATGATTTTGAAGAATTAGACGAAAAGAAAGAAGATATTGTTAGTTTATTAAAACGAAACTAATGATAGTAAAATATAATCGGCAATCGTGATAGTGTGTGTCTTGATATCAGTAGGAATATAATCTATTGGATTATATTCCTACTGATAATTTAAGCTTAGAATCCATTATTTTTATTCAGTCAATTAATAATTAACAGTGAGCAAATCATAGTGCCAATATTAATTATGTTAAGTTTATATTTTGGGTTGTTGATTTGCACATTGTTATATTTAAATAAAACTAATCGAATCAAAATTAAAACCAAAATCAAGAACCAACAAAAAGCAATAGTAAAAATTCATAAAAATAACAACACTAAAGATAGACATAAGTGGAAGTAAAAAGCATGACTGATACGCAATTATGGGATCAAGCGATAATTGAAAAATATAATTATTCTGGCCCAAGATATACCTCTTACCCTACTGCACTTGAATTTAACGAAAAATTTAATGAGCAGGAATTTTTATCGGTAGCAACTCGTTATCCTACAAAGCCGTTGTCGCTTTATGTACATATTCCGTTTTGTCATAAGCTTTGTTATTTTTGTGGTTGTAATAAACTTATTACTCGCCAAACACAAAAAGTTACCAAATACCTTGATATTTTAGATATTGAAATTGCCGAACGTGCAAAATTATTTAAACATCGCACGGTAACACAAATGCACTGGGGTGGTGGTACACCAACTTTTTTAAACGATGCTGAAATTACTCGATTGATTACCTCGTTAAAAAAGCATTTTAATTTTGTTGCTAATGCCGAACTATCCATCGAAATTGATCCGCGTGAAATTACACCACAAACAATTGACCATTTAGCAAGTGTTGGTTTTAATAGGCTAAGTATGGGAATTCAAGATTTTAATCACGAAATCCAAAGCCTAATTAATCGTGAACAAGATGAAACATTAATACGGTCTCTTATTAATCAAGCACGTAAAAATAATTTTCACTCAATTAGTTTAGATTTAATTTATGGCCTACCAAAACAAACCATTGAAAGTTTTGCCGAAACGCTTAATAAAGTGATTGAGATTTCTCCCGATCGTTTAAGTGTATTTAATTATGCCCACTTACCAAGCCGTTTTGCTGCCCAACGAAAAATTAAAGATGATGATTTGCCTAATGCCAATCAAAAATTGCAGATCCTACAAACTAGCATTAAAAAGTTAACCGAAGCTGGTTATCACTTTATCGGTATGGATCATTTTGCTAAGCCCTCTGATGAATTAGCTATTGCTCAACAAGAAAATAAATTGCATCGTAATTTTCAGGGGTATACAACTCAAGGCGATGCTGATTTACTTGGACTTGGTGTGTCGGCCATTAGTATGTTAGGTGATAGTTATGCGCAAAATCAGAAAGATATAAAAATCTATCAAACTCAGGTTGAGCAAAAAGGACATGGATTATGGAAAGGATTCACCTTAAATCGTGACGATAAGATTCGTCGTGATGTGATAAAACAGCTTATCTGCCATTTTCATTTAGATAAAAATGTCATTGAACAGCAATACCAAATTCAATTTGATGATTATTTTTCCGAAGATTTAAAATTACTAGCTCCATTGCAAAAAGATGGATTAGTGACAATCAATAACAATATAATCGAAGTCCAACCTAAAGGACATTTATTGATACGCAATATTTGTATGTGCTTTGATATTTATATGCGAAAAATGGCAAGGCAGCAGCAGTTTTCTAGGGTTATTTAATTTGAAGTCGTTTGTCAAATTGCCGTAAACAATATGAGTAATTCCTACAAAGTAAATATTATGATAATATTTATTCTAATTTAATAAAAAATAATAAATAAATTATTTATTTTATTGTGATTAAAGGTTAGCTTTTAAATTCACAATTTTAGCCTTAGACATGAAATTTTTATTTTTAATAAGGAGTATATTGATAAAATGGCATTGATGAATAAATTAGTAGAAGTATTTCCAACTCGCCCTTTAAAAGTCATGAATTTAAAGCAAGAAGGCTCAATGCATCAAATAAGAAGATTACTTGCAGCAATAATTCTCTTTGCGTTAGCTTTATTTATGGCCATAAGAAATTATCCTGGATTAATTGATGATTATAAAATATCACAGAATCCTGTTGTGGTTGACTATGATGTAGAAGGAACATGTCGTGCAAGACGTATGGTTGATAACTGTTCAGTGAAAATTACTACTGATACAGGACAAGTTATTAAGCGTGATTATACTTTCATTGGGGGGAAAAAAGGAAATTATCAAGTTGTAACTGTCGCTTCGGCCGATGATCCATCACTAGTAACAATCAATTTAGCTATTGATAATATGCGGACTGTATTTGTGGCTACTACTGGTCTTATTCTTTTGTTGTTGTTGGTTACATGGATGAGTTTAGGATGTTTCTTAAGAACACATAAAATGATAAAAGTTATCAAGGAAATTAACGGGCAAAAATTAACACCTGTTATTGTACCAGTTAAACTAGTCTCTTATGGTAAAATAATAACTGCCTTATATCGTGCAAGCAATGCACAAGGAATAAATGCTAAATATGCAGCCAATTTTAATAAAGACTCAAACGGTGGACCAATCATTATAGGTGATAAGATTAGAAATAAATGTAATGTGTTGGCCGTAGTTGGAGAAAGCAACTCTGTTCCTATTCTTCTTGACCAAGAATTTATGCGCTGTGATTTTACCTATAATGAAATGCAGGCATTAAAAGAAGCTCTCTCTTAATCCAGATATGATATCAAGAATAGTGAAATCAGTTTGTTATTAAATATTTAAATTTTATACCTAGGGCGATAACATCGCCCTATTTTTTTAAACAAAATAAACAGCACTTATTAATGGCTTGCTAGATAAACCTTAAATTTCGTCGTTTGGGCAATCACTTCAACGCTTTTGAATGTTTCATCTAAAATGGTTTGATACGGTAAAAATGAATTTGCCACAATGCACAAATAACCATTTAATTTTAGGTGTTTTTTTGCTTCTTTGATTAACGTATTAACGGCCGTGTAATTAGTCTGTTTACCATCATGAAAAGGTGGATTCGAAACAATAAGATGATATTTATCATTTAGATTTGAAAAAACGTCACTCGCTACAACTGTGGCATTAACATGATTACGGTTTAACGTGGCTTTACTTGATTCAATTGCTGCACAGCTTACATCAGATAACGTTAGTGCTATATCAGGATTTAATTTACCTAGCACCGTGGACAAAATGCCCGAACCACATCCCACATCTAATACATTACCTTTAATAATATCAGTACGATCCATCAATGCATTTAACAATAATTCACTACCAGCATCTAAGCCTTTTTGGCTAAAAACACCAGGTAAGCTTTTTATTTCAATATTCTGATTTTCAATAGTTAAATGATAACTTAACCACCATTCATCAAGATTAAATACTAAACGGCTATCTGCCTGAAAATGATATAAACCACAACGTCTTGCGCTATCGATTTTTTGAATTGTACCAAAATCATTCAATAAAGCTTCCACGCTTTTTACACCTGTTTTATTTTCACCTATGATAAAAATATCACTACCTTTTGGCATATTATGCAATAAATAAGAAAGCTGAAATTGTGCTTCGCTTTTAGTTTTTGGCCAATAGTAAATCAGTGTATTCATTCCTACGTAAAAATCCGCTTCTGGCAATAATGAAAAATAGGTGTGATTGCCTCGTGCACTAGCTTTTAGACGTAAATAAGTATGAAATTGTGTGCAATGAATCTTAACTTGATTTGCCGACATAATAGATGGATAACTATCCTGAATATCACCAGCTATCAGCACATTTTTATCGTTAAAAAATGTTTGGTGACGCTCAAGTACTTGACTTGCTGGGGTAAAAGCAGATGTTGCCATATTTCCTCAATGAAAAACCTTTATAAATTGATGCATTGATTATACAATTAACTATCTTTAATCTCTAATAAAAAACAGTAAGTCAATAATGACACTACAAGATTGGTATCTAAAACAGTGCAACATAACTCAATACGTTTTGAGGAATGCTAATGTTTTCAAAGGTGAAATAGCGACACAAATAAGTGAAGAAATTAGATTGATTGTAGTTGCAGAACAAAAACCAACACAAAAAATCTATTATGATATTTTAAATGCTATCCATCTAACTGAAAAACAAGTATTGTTTTTAACGCCACAACAATTAATTATTCCTGCTGATGAAATTAATACAGTAATTTGGTTTATTGATATTACCTTGGATGAGTCTTGGATTAACCCATTAACTATTCAAACAACCAGTTTAAATCAGCTTGCAAAAGCACCACAACAAAAACGCCTACTATGGCAACAATTATGTCAATATGAAAACTATTTCCATCCTCACCGAACATGATTTAAAAAAAGCTTTTGAATTAGAAAAGATTTGCCATGCAATTCCTTGGTCAAAACAAACATTCTTTTCAAACCAAGGTGAACGTTATCTCAATTTTAAAATAACGATTAATAACCAAATAGTTGGGTTTTGTATTTGCCAACATGTAGCAGATGAAGCAAATTTATTTAACATTGCAATACATCCCGATTTCAGAAAGCAAGGACTAGCAAGAGAGCTGCTCAATCATTTAATAGATGCGTTAATAACGATAAAATCGCCCTATCCAATCTCAACCCTTTGGCTTGAAGTCAGACAATCAAATACGGCAGCACTTAAGCTTTATCACACGCTGGGATTTAACCAAATAACGATTAGAAAAAATTATTACCCAACAACTAATGGTAAACAAGAAGACGCTATTATCATGGCATATACTTTGGCTTTATGATTTACCAATAAAATGAGCAAAAGGAAAAAAGTGTAATGTCACAAAATAGAGCTTTACTTTTTATTAATGGCGAGCCACCACAACATGACTTTCAACATTTGGATAATTATACTTATATTGCTTGCACAGATGGGGCTTATCATAATTATCTGTCGACTTTGTCAATCGAACCAAACTTTATTATTGGCGATTTAGATAGCTATAATCCTAACAAAGCAATTCCACCTAAAACTAAAATTATTCATACACCTGACCAAAATAAAACTGATTTTGAAAAAGCAATTTTGTTTTTAGCAGGTAAAGGGGTGAAAACATTTGATGTTTATGGTGCTAGTGGTCATGCTAGCGATCACTTTTTGGGGAATATTTCTGTTGCAATAAGATATTATCATCAGTATCAAATTACCTTTTATGATAATTATTGTCATTTCTTTTTTGCAAAACATCATCAAGAAATAACCAATGTAAAAGATCATATTATTTCACTAATGCCATTTTCGAAAGTAACTGGTGTAACCATTACAGGCTTTCAATACCCCTTAATTGATGCCACATTATCGCTAGGAGGAGTTGTGAGTTTAAGAAACAAAGCGATTAGTGATTTGATTAAAATATCCTTTAAAAACGGTGATTTAATGGTCTTCGTTGAGAATTGAAATAATGTCAATTGACATTTATATTTACATTACTTTACAATCTTCCTTTACAAAAGAAGAAATATAATTGTGGTTCAAGGAAATTCGCCATGCTTCTCAAAAAACTTTCTGTGCTAGTTTGCGCATCTTTCGTTTCTTGTGTTTTTGCCCAAACAAATAATATACAGGATGAAACAGATAAGGTAATTGATACATTTTTGCAATGTGATAATCAGTTTTTTGAACAATTATCTAAACACCAAGAGTCAATAAATCAATACGTTGATTTAGCAACCACTCCCGATAATGTAACTTATATTCCTGTTGAATCTATTCAAAAAACCGACAAAAATAAAGTTATGTTTAAAAAACCACTTAAGTATCATGATTTAGAAATTGTTGGCTATCAAAATATTTATATTTCAACTACTTTATCTGGTCAGTTTCTTTATTGGGGATTTATCTTTGATAACAAGCAAGATGAAATTAAAAGTGCTTTAAGCCATATTAATTGGTTACACTATAGCCAAAATACTTACATAGCAAACGCCAAAATTTATGATAGAAAATCAAAATCTAAAACATGGGAAGATGATATTTATGCCATCGATGGTGTTATTCCAAGGTTTGGTACAATTAATAAAGCGCTTTATTTAGAATCTTCTGCTAATAATCAAAGTAGTATTTTTTGTTCTATTCAAGGCGATTTAGAAAAAGAAACAATTCTTACGACTCGCCCAGATCTAAAACCAATCATCGAAAAACAAGAAGCTGAACTGCAAGAGCGAATTAAAGCAAATCAAGAAAAAATGCAAAAAGAAAAACAACAAACTCAATCACAAGCTAATCCTACAGATACTAACTCAAAAGATGGAGAAAAAATTTAAATGAAAAAGGTCAATTTATTTTTAATTCTCTTTTCTTTTGCAGCATTCAGCCATGCCTCAGGGGAAAAAGCTAATATTGATACGAAAGCAAATGAAAATACTGCTGTTGAAAGTTTAAAAGATCCAAGAGTAGGAGAACAATTCATTCCAACATCAAAAACTAACGACAATAATACTATTGGCTATTCATTTTTAGATAGAAAATCGATCAACCTTCACCCTTTCAACTCCAAAATTCGTGTATTTAGTGAAGTGACTAATTACAGCCCAGCATTGATACAAAAAAATGATGATGGTACAGAGACACCCTATCATTCCATAAAGATCGAATATTATGCCAATTGCGACAAAATGGAGTTAGCAAAAGGAAAACTTAGAACAATCGAAAATAATTTTGGTGATGGAAAATTAGTCAACACAATTGAGATAGCAAACCGTTGGATAGCTATCACTCATGATAACGAGCAATACAAATTACTTGCTATTGCCTGTTCCTTACCACTTGCTAAATAGTAAATCAGTACCTACTTTTACTCTTGCCACCTTGCTGTGGCGGAGTATATCCATTTATGTTAATATCGCTCTATTATTTATTTGAATGAATATCCCTTTATGAATATCACACAATTCCATACCATTACCGAGCAGTTATTCAGCAAAATCGAATTATTCTTGGATAATTATGTAAATGAGCATGACATCGATTTAGACTATGAAACAAACGGCAATGTCATCACCATTAGTTTTCCCAATGGTAGTAAAATCATTATTAATACCCAAGAACCACTCTTTCAGGTATGGCTAGCCACTCAAAAACAAGGCTATCATTTTGATTATATCGATAAGAATTGGATTTGTAATCGCACCGACAAGTCGTTTGATCAAATTTTTTCTGAATCTGTAAAAGAACAAGCTGAGCTATAATATATAAAAAATGGGAATTAGTTTAACAATTAATTCCCGTTCAAGAAAGTAGTCACAAATTTTACTTAAAAGAAATCTACAATAAAGTAAGATTTGCTAATTTAACTACTAGCCATTTTATACCTTCATTAACAAAAGCTATTTGTACTCGCTTATGATCACCTTCGCCATCAAGATTAACAATAGTTCCTTCACCAAAACGTTTATGTAACACTTTACGACCTAATTTGTAACCATCACATTGAGGCTTCTTTTTAGGAGGAGACTTTATTTTTTCAGGCGACATTGTTCCTTGATAACTAATTTCATTTAATTTATCAATGGGTAATTCAGATAAAAAGCGTGAAGGTAAATTACGTTCTTCACGACCATATAGACGCCTTATTTGAGCTAATGATAATGTTAGATACTTACGTGCTCGAGTAATGCCAACATAGGCAAGACGACGCTCTTCTTCAAGTTTATCGAAGTCTTGAGAAGATCTTAAGTCTGGGAATATGCCCTCTTCTAGTCCTACAATAAAAACATTATCAAATTCAAGACCTTTGGCAGAATGTAGAGTCATTAGTTGAACTGTATCTTGTTCACTAATTACATCTCGGCTTTCTAATGACGTATATGCTAAAAATGATTCTAACACAGTTAATGCCTTACCCGTTTCTTTATCTTGAATAAGGTTATTTTCATTAAAGCGATAAAACTGCTCAGCGGCCGATACCAATTCTTCAAGATTTTCCAGCTTTGATTGTCCTTTAATACCAGGCTCTTGCTCATACATTTGCAATATGCCAGATAATTTGATAATAATATCAAGTTGTTTATAAAATGGTTTAAGCTCTACTTTATCGAAAATTGATTCTATTAATTCCAAAAAACGACCAATCCCAGAGCTTTGCCGTTCAGTAAAAGCATTGGTTTGGATTAGCATTATACATGCATCCCATAATGAAATATTATACTGCTTTGCAGTCAATCTAATTTTATCTAGCGTGACATTACCAATACCTCGAGTTGGGGTATTGATTGTAGCTTCAAACGCCATGTCATTATTGTGGTCATGTAATAGCCGTAAATAAGCAAGCGCTAATTTGACTTCTTGTCGTTCATAAAAACGAATAGATCCATAAATTTGATAAGGTAAACCCGCTTGCAACAATGTATCTTCAAATATACGTGATTGTGCATTATTACGGTACAATATCGCACAATCTGCGTACTTTCCACCTTCGTCATGGAACTTTTTTATTTGACTGACAACAAATCTTGCCTCATCAATATCATTAAAACCAATATAAAGCGTAATCAGTTCACCGCCGCCTATATCTGTCCATAAATTTTTACCCAATCGGTTCTGATTTTTAGATATTAAATTATTAGCTACATCTAAAATGTTACCAGTTGAACGATAATTTTGTTCCAACCTAATAATTTCAGTTTCAGGGTAATCGTTCATAAATAATTGGAGATTATCCGCATTAGCACCACGCCAACTGTAAATAGATTGATCGTCATCGCCTACAATCATTACATTGGCTGTATTACCTGCCAGTTTTTGTACCAAACGATATTGGATCTTATTAGTGTCTTGAAATTCATCAATTAAGATATTACAAAAACGATGATGACAATAATTTAAAACGTCTTGATTATGGCAAAGCAGCTCATACGTTCTTAAAATTAATTCTGAAAAATCAACGTATCCAACTCTATCACAAATAGTTTGGTAGTCTCGATAAATCGCCTGCCACATCACTTGTTTAGGATCTTCAGGAACAATATCTTCCGCTCGGAATCCTTTTTCCTTTTGAGTAGAAATAAAAGCAGCACACTGTTTTGGCGACCATTGTTTTTCGTCGATTTTTAGCTCGTGAAAAATTCGCTTAATAAGCCGAATTTGATCTTCAGTATCAATAAGTTGAAAATTAGGAGGTAACTTAGCTTGCTCAGGAAACATGCGTAACAAACGATGAGTAAGCCCATGAAATGTACCCACCCACATACCATTAAAATAACCCTCGCCTACTAATGCTTGAATACGTTCTTGCATTTGAATAGCCGCTTTATTGGTAAAAGTAACCGCAAAAATTGAGCCAGGTGAATAATTCTTTTCAATACAAAGCCAAGCAATACGATGAACTAAAACACGCGTTTTGCCACTCCCTGCACCTGCAAGAACAATTGAATATTGACTATCGGTAGTAACTGCTTTTTGTTGCTCTGTGTTTAGGCCATCTAATAATAATTTATTAATTTCCATTATATGCAAACCTATTTTGATAATAGAAACCGCCAAGTAGCATTAATGTTGAAAGCGTTATTAATATTTTCATCATATTCCGAATACGTTTGTCCACTGTGATCTAACAGAACATAAATAAAGACAAAGCTTCTTAGGTAAAAATTTTCATTGCTACTAAAGAAACGTATCTTTACATTTATTTTACTGTTTATTTGTACAGATAAGGAGGTTAATTATAGCAGATTCTCTAATTCTGGCAATTGTGTTATTTCGATGTGAGGTAAACATCTAGTATCATTAAGCTGAAAAATATCCTGATTATAAATATTAATAAAGCAAGCTAAAAAGCCGTTATCAATAGCTCCATTAACATCCGTTAATAAATTGTCACCCACATGTAAAATAGAGTGTGATGGAATATTAAGTTTGTGAGATGCTAAATCAAAAATTTCAGGAAAAGGTTTAGAACGGCCATGTTCACCACCACGTAGTGAAAATTGAAAATAATCACCTATGCCAATTTTGTTAATATCAACGTTACCATTAGTAATAACAGCCAAAGGATATTTAGTGGCTAATTTAGTTAATAGTGTATGCGTTGATTCAGGAACGTTCATCTTGTGCCGCCAAACATTAAAACAACTCATTGCTTCATCGATGACATCAGCAAATTTTGATGCTGGTATATTAGTTTTATTTAATAGCGATGTAATGGTTTGAATTCGCCAAACAATAACATCGTGATAAATTTCAGGGTCAGATGCAAGTACAGCACGCTTTTCAGCAAAATATTCGGGTAAAGTAAGTGTGCGTAATTGTTCATAACCTTGAAGAGTTTTGATCATTTCGTCTTCCGCTTTTTCAACGATCATGCTGTTATTGTATAACGTATCATCTAGATCAAAAGTAAACGCTTTAATCTTATTAATAGATCGATAAAAGTGCATCGTTATTTTCCCCTTTTAGCGCGTGGATGGGCTGAATCATAAACTTCAGATAAATGCGAAAAATCTAAATGCGTATAGACTTGGGTCGTTGATAAATCAGCATGCCCTAACAATTCTTGTACTGCACGCAAATCACCACTTGATTCTAGCATATGAGTTGCAAATGAATGACGTAATTTGTGAGGGTGAACATGACTGCTTAACCCTTGTTTGATTCCCCACTGAGCAAACCGTTTTTCAACATTTCGCGGTGAAATACGCTTACCCAATTTGGAAATAAATAAAGCATCATCTTGTGGTGTTAAAAAATTCCGCATTGACAACCAGTGTTTAATCCATTTGATAGATTCTCGACCTAATGGCAATTTTCGCTCTTTATTCCCCTTACCCATTACGCGAATTTCACCATCAACAAGATTCAATTCTTGACAGTTAAGACCGACTAATTCAGAAAGGCGTAACCCTGAACCATACATAACTTCAAGCATAGTTCTATCACGAACAGAAAGCGGATCATTATGATCAATATCAAGCAGTTGATTAATTTCGTCAATATCAATATTTTTGGGTAAGTGTTGACCTAATTTTGGATTTAGCACGCCTCGAGCTGGATTAGTGGTAAGCTGCTCGTTTTTTACCATCCAATCACAAAAACTACGCAAAGCAGAAAGTCTTAATGATAAGCTTCTTGCTTGTAAGCCCGTCTGTTTGCTACGACTGATTAACAATCTAACTGCGGATGAATCCAAATTTTGCCAGTTCGAGATTTCAACTTCACTTGCCAACGAAATAAGCGCATAAAGTTGACGTCGATAATTAATCTGAGTATTTAAGCTTAGTTGCTTTTCTGACTTTAGATAATTTAAAAATTGATCAACAGGCAGCTTTAATGCCGTATTATCATTTTTATTAGGCTGCATCATGCTATGTCCTTATTTTGTTCGCATAATCCATCTGCTAATTAAAATTGGTAAAATTTCACTCATTTTTTCAAGTAATAATGTACCTTGTCCTGCTTGATAATGTTCGGGATTAGCACTAGTAAACATTAAAAGCCCCAAATCACCAAATCGACCTAACAAAGATAATGCCACTGAGCCAACATAACCGTGTTCATCAGGTAATAAAAAATCAAGCTCAGTTGAATTTAATGTACCTAAATATTGTTGACTGTACTGGAAATGTCTAACACGAATAAAATCAAATTGTGATGAATCTAAAGCTATATGATGGTAATTTGATGGCGCATTAAGCAACCATTTGTCACCAAAAAGATATAAATAAGCACCACTAAGTCCTAATGATTTAGCCCATGTGTTTAATAAAACAATAAGTTGATTTAGATCCTGTGCTTTAATTAATTCAATTTGCAGATCCATTAGCTGATTAAACAACAATTCGTTGGCACTGGCATGTTCCAATAATAATGAAATTTCGCACTCTAATTGGTTAATTTTATTGCGCTGACGCGCCATGTTCCATTCTGGTAAAGAAATCATTCCCCTGACAGGATGAGGCACTTGCATACACTCAACATACCGGGCATTTCTCATAAAAAAATCTGGATTATCAATAATATATTGACAAACGATTTCATCATTTAATTTTAATGATGAAGACGATCGCCGAGCTTTTTTTACTCTTAAATTTTGTGTATTTTTACCAACCATAATTAGCGTCTATTGTATTACCGTGTTATCTCATGTTTCTACTGTTTTTTTCGGTTAAAGATAAAAACTTCAATAAAATCAATACCCAACCTGAAGGTTTTTTGCCTTGTTATTTTCTGTCAACAAGTTTTAGAATCTATTGGGAGGATGATGTTAAAGTTAAGTAGCAATAAAACCATCATATACATGTGTAGCAGGTCCAGTCATATAAAGTGGTTGATTTCCACCTTTCCATTCAATTAATAATTTGCCACCAGGTAAATTGACATTAACTTGTTGGTTTAATAGTCCTTGATTGATGCCTACTGCTACTGCGGCACAGGCACCAGTACCACAAGCTTGTGTTTCGCCAACCCCACGTTCAAATACACGTAAATTAATGTTATTGCGATCAATAATATGCATAAATCCAATATTGGCACGTTCAGGAAAACGTTCATGCTGCTCTAATAATGGACCTAGTGTTGCCACTTCTGCGGTTAGAATATTATCGACTTGAACAACACAATGAGGATTGCCCATAGATGCAACACCACATAATATAGTCTGTTCTTGTGCTCGGATTATATAAGTTTTTTCTTCTTTTATAGCTTTGAAAGGAATTTTGTTAGGTTCAAAAATAGGCTGTCCCATATTAACACGCACAGTATTATCATCATTTACGGTTAAAACAATATTGCCTTTCATGGTACTAACTTTTAACACTCGTTTTCGGCTAAGGCCTTTTAAACGAACAAAACGTGCAAAACAGCGAGCCCCATTACCACATTGCTCAACTTCAGTACCATCTGAATTAAAAATACGATAATGAAAATCACTATCTGGTACATAAGGTGGCTCAACAATAAGAAGTTGATCAAACCCGACACCAGTATATCGATCTGCCATACGTTTAATCATTTCTGTCGAAAGATGAACATTTTGCGTCACAGCATCAATAACCATAAAATCATTTCCGAGTCCATGCATTTTTGAAAAGTTCATCGCTAGTTTACCTTCTGTTGTCAAACATGTTTTTATTTTTAACTTTTAGTCTAAACTGGTTACCAACATCAACTAAAAGAGGAATGCTATTATAATTAAGCATTCAATAACCTGTTAAATATTATAAAACTACTTCACCTCGCCATAAATCATCGAAGGATTCACGCTGGCGAATTAATTTATGTTGTTTATCATCAATAAGCATCACTTCTGCTGGTCGTAAATGGCTATTATAATTTGATGCCATACTAAAGCCATAAGCACCAGCACTACAAATTACCAACAAATCATCTTGTTTAACCGAAAGCTCACGCTGATAAGCCAACACATCGCTAGATTCGCAAATAGGTCCCACAACATTATAGACCAAAAATTCATCACCAGTTTGTGGTTGCTTTTCAGGTAACACTCTCATCCAAGCATCGTAAAGAGCGGGACGAATTAAGTCATTCATACCTGCATCGACAATTGCAAAATGGTTATTATCTTGGTGTTTGGTATATTCCACCTTAGTAATTAGCAACCCTGAATTAGCAACAATCGAACGCCCTGGTTCGAACAAAATTTCAATATCAGGATAATCAACTAATTTGTTCTTAAGTTCGGTTACAAGTTGCGATGCTG
Organism: Gilliamella bombi; assembly: GCF_900103255.1. Classification (GTDB taxonomy): domain Bacteria; phylum Pseudomonadota; class Gammaproteobacteria; order Enterobacterales; family Orbaceae; genus Gilliamella; species Gilliamella bombi. The sequence continues at coordinate 20,810 of NZ_FMWS01000048.1, forward strand.
TTGGTGGTTGTTCGTTATCATAACAGACCCCTAAACCTCCACCTAAATCAATATGTTCAATTACAATATTATTAGATTGCAATTTATCAACTAAAGCGAGTATACGATCGGCAGCATCAAGAAATGGTGACAATTGAGTTAATTGAGAGCCAATATGACAATCAATACCAACGATTTTAATGTTAGCTAATGAGCTTGCCTTTCGATAAACATCTAAAGCTAACTCATAGCTAATACCAAATTTATTTTCGCGAAGACCTGTTGAAATATAAGGATGTGTTTTAGCATCCACATCAGGATTGATTCTCAATGAAATCGGTGCAATTTTACCTAATCTTTTAGCAACTTCATCAACTCGGTATAATTCAGCCTCAGATTCAACATTAAAGCACTTAATACCAACTTCAAGCGCACGTTCAATTTCAACTATTGATTTAGCTACACCTGAAAAGACAATTTTTTTAGGATCTGCTCCTGCTTTTAATACTCGTTCTAACTCACCTTGTGAAACAATATCAAAACCAGCACCCAGTTTTGCAAGTAAACTCAAAACTGCCAAATTACTATTAGCTTTAACCGCATAACAAACCAAATGTTTATTATTAACCAAAGCATGTTCATACTCTAAAAACTGTTTACTTATGTATTCGGCCGAATAAACATATAATGGTGTACCATACTGCTTAGCAAGATCCGCTATCGCTATCTGATTGGCAAATAAACGATTTTGTTGATAATTTAAAAAATCCATCATTTTATTCCATTATGCAATTTAAATAAATAAATCAGATTGAATTGAAGCAGTTGTTAGTTTTGCTTGTTGCATTGCTGTTTTTTCAACTGGATGATAAAGCGGACCTTTTAATCCACATCCTACTAATACCAATGTAACAAAACAGATAGAGAGCAATTTTATAGTTGATTTCATACAATATTCACATATTCTTTCCATTTTTTATAATACTATCTATATTACACGATAGGCACAATGCTGCAAAGCGCAAATCATCATGCGGACATAAACAGATATATACAATAAGTAAATATATTAAATTAAAGGTACAAGGTTACATTCTACACATCAAGTTACTATGCAATAAACCGTTACACAATTTGTAAATATGATTCAGATTGATAATTTCAAAACTTATCAGAAAAAATCAGCTAAGTTTTATGCATTAATATATTTTTCACGATTTGGAAGCCAACAATCAACTAATTGTTCAGCACTTTGTGGATGGTTTTTTTGGATGTCATAAGATATATTTTGAATTTCACTAATCAAATGCTGGTCGCGAATCAAATCAACAACTTTAAAATTAGCTGTACCCATTTGCCGAGTCCCTAAAATTTCACCACCACCACGAAGTTCAAGATCTTTTTGGGCAATAACAAATCCATCAGTACTTTCACGCATTACCTTCATGCGTGCTTGAGCAACTTTACTTAGAGGAGCTTGATACATTAATACACAATGAGATACTGCCGTGCCACGTCCAACTCGCCCACGCAACTGATGTAACTGAGCTAAACCTAAACGTTCTGCATTTTCGATAATCATTAAACTAGCATTAGGAACATCAACACCAACTTCAATAACTGTTGTAGCAACCAGCAGTTGAATTTTTCCTGCTTTAAACTCTTGCATAACTGATTGTTTTAAATCAGACTTCATTTTACCATGCACTAACGCAATATTTAAATGCGGCAAACACATTTGCAATTCTGCAACCAGCATTTCAGCCGCTTGTGCGTCAAGTATTTCGGACTCTTCGACCAAAGTACACACCCAATAAACTTGGCGGTTTGCTAAGCAAGCTTGATTTACACGTTCAATAATTTCATCTCGGCGATTATTAGGTATTACAACTGTGTTAATTGGTGTTCTTCCTGGAGGTAATTCATCAATAACAGAAACATCTAAATCAGCATAGACTGTCATGGCTAATGTTCTTGGAATAGGCGTTGCTGTCATAATTAATTGATGCGGATAAAGATGATCTTTAATTCCTTTTTCCCAAAGACTTAGGCGCTGATGAACACCAAATCGATGCTGTTCATCAATGATGACAAGACCTAACGAGGTGAATTCTACTTTATCAACAAATACTGCATGAGTACCAATTAACATAGTAATTTCACCCTTTTGAAGGCGTTCATAACGCTGTCGCTTATTTTTGGCGGTTAATCTTCCTGACAACCAATCAACACTAATTCCCAACGGCTCAAACCAAGTACTAAAATTATTATAATGTTGCTCGGCTAATATTTCTGTTGGTGCCATCAAAACCACTTGGCAACCATTTTCAATTGCATTCAACGCTGCTAAAGCTGCTACTAATGTTTTACCAGAACCAACATCACCTTGAATTAATCGCATCATAGGTACTGGTTTTGCCATATCGAGATAAATCTCTTGCACAACTCGCTGTTGAGCATGGGTTGGCGTGAAAGGTAATGATGATAAAAACGGGTTAATCAAGTGTTGAGTCGGGGAAAACAAGTGTGCCTGCTGTCTTTGATTATGTTTTTTTATCATTAACATACTCAAATGATAAGCAATCAATTCCTCAAAAATAAACCGCTTAATAGCTGGGTGATCACCCGACTCCAACTGTTCAATCTCAGTATCAATGGGTGGATTGTGAATAATATTTAAAGAATCAAAAGCCGACAAAAACTGACAAGCTAGCTGTGGAGGTAAAACTTCTTCTGAAGGATTATTTTTCAGCAAAATTAGCGCAGCCATAATTGACCGTCGAATCACAGCCTGAGTTAATCCATAAGTAGTTGAATAAATAGGTGTGTATCTTTCTTGATCATCTTCTAACGTAGTAGATTTTTCGTCTCGACTTGTTTTTAATTTAAATTGTGGATGAATTATTTCAAGATAATTTTTACCACGTTTTATTTCACCATAAGCACTGATCCACTTACCTTTAATTAGCGAAGCCTTCATGCTGGCAGTAAAATGCATAAATCGTAATATTGCAATACCAGAATCATCTTGAACGTAACAAACTAGCATTTGTTTACGACCAAAAGCAATTTCGCTTTTAATAATAACACCTTCAATTGTCGTAAATTCACCAATATTGGCGTCAGCAATAGCGCAAGATGAAGTACGATCTTCATAACGTAAAGGGAAATGCAATAACAGATCTTTAGCGGTATAGATACCTAATGTATTGAACTTTTTTTCTAGACTTTCACCAATTCCCGTTAGTTTTATCAACGGTAAATGGTCAAAAAAACGATTTATCATAATGACTAATTTATATTTCGTTTAACACTTACTACATCAGGTTGTAGTAACATTTTACGAATTAATTCATTAAGTTGCTGGGTATTTTTTACTTCTATCTGTAGAATAACAGTATAAATCTGCCTATCTTTTTCTTCGGTATTTAACCATTGCAAGCGAGTATTTTCATCATTAATAATTGACAGTATATGCGCCAAAGAACCTTGAGTATTTAAAATATCGAGCCAAATTTCAGCAACAAAACGTTGAGAAATATCCGGAGCCCATTTAAGTGAAATATATTTTTCTGGATTATTTTGATAACCAGTAACATTTCGACAAGATTCATGATGCACAATTAACCCCTTCTCTGGACTAACATGCCCAACAATAGGATCATTAGGAATCGGATGACAACACTTAGAAAATGTAACAGAAACGCCTTCACTGCCAGTAATAACAAGAGTTTTATTTGACTCTGATTTATTTTGCAGCAGCGCTTTATGTTCTAAACCTTTGGCAATAAAATGGCTCATAATATTACCTAATCCGATTTCGACTAAGACATCATCAAAATTGGACAATTTGGCTAACTCAACCACTCTAGCCTTTTGGCTTTCTGACAGTCCATTAATACCGCCAGATTTAACTAACGAAAGATTCAATAAACGTCGACCCAATTCAATTGCATCTTCACGCTTAAGAGTTTTAAGCGCCTGACGAATACGCGACTTCGCTCTAGCACTAACCACAAAATTTAACCAACTAGCATTAGGATGGCCTTCAGGAGAGGTAATAATTTCAACTGTTTGCCCACTGCTTAATGGTTGTGATAAAGGATAAGGTTTACGATCAACAATTGCGCCAATGCATTGATAACCAATATCAGAATGGACTGCATAAGCAAGATCAACTGCTGTTGCTCCTTCTGGTAATTGCACAATACGTCCTTTGGGAGTAAAAACGTAAATCTCTTTAGGAAACAAATCAGATTTAACGTTTTCGATAAATTCGAAAGAATTCCCTACGCTTTGTTGCAATTCTAACAGGCTTTGCATCCAGCGCTGAGCTTTAATTTGCGCAGTAGTATTGTTTAATTCATCAACTGCATTATACGCCCAATGAGCAGCAACACCCATTTCAGCCATTTGATCCATATCTTCGGTACGAATTTGGACTTCAACTGGTGTACCGTGAGGGCCTATTAACGATGAATGCAATGATTGGTAGCCATTTGCTTTGGGAATAGCGATATAATCTTTAAAACGATTAAGACGTGGTTTATACAAATTATGTACCAGTCCAAGAGCACGATAACAACCATCAACATCTTTTACCACAATTCTAAAAGTGTAAATATCCATGATAGAATGAAAATGTTGTTCACGTAGTTTCATCTTTTGGTAAATAACATAGATATTTTTCTCGATACCAGTAACTTCTGCATCAATATGAGCGTCATGTAATCGCCCACGGATTTCAGACAAAATTTGTTGAATTAGCTCTTTTCGCGTATTTCGCGCTGTTTTAACGACTTTTTCAATCACTTTAGCTCGATTTGGATGCATTGCTGTAAAGCCCAAAATCTCAAGTTCTGTTTTGATGTGATTGATACCTAAACGATGAGCCAAAGGTGCGTAAATTTCAAGTGTTTCTTTAGCAATGCGACGACGTTTATCAGGTCTTAAAGCACTAAGTGTACGCATGTTATGCGTACGATCAGCAAGTTTAATTAAAATTACACGCACATCCTCAGTCATAGCAAGCACCATTTTCCGAAAATTTTCAGCTTGTGCTTCTTGCCTGTTACGGAATTTTAATTTATCAAGTTTAGAGACACCTTCGACTAAAATGGCAACATGTTTACCAAATTTGTCAGTAATATCTTGAAAAGTGACAGGAGTGTCTTCAATAGTATCGTGTAAAAGTGCGGCAATAACTGTTTCATAATCAAGCCGCATCTCAGCTAGATATGTTGCAACTGCAACTGGGTGAGTAATATAAGGTTCACCACTACATCGGAATTGCCCTTCATGTGCATTTTTAGCAAAAAGATAAGCATCTTGTATCAATTCGACTTGTTTAGACGGAAGATAAGATGCTACAACCTCTTTTAAGCCATCAAAATATTGCATAAGCAATTCCTGTAAAGCTTATTCGTATGATGGTGTGTTTTCGAGAAGAATCGACTCATGAAGTGTTGCTCGTGTTTCTTCCTCTTTGTTTTGACGAGCTTGAAAATCAGCAATATCAAGAATCTGTTTATTAACAAGACCATCTTCAATTTCACGTAAAGCAATAACAGTTTCTTTGTCGTTCTCTTCAGGAACATGTGGTGATTTATTTTCCACTTGTAATTGACGAGCGCGTCTCGCTGCTACAAGAACGAGATCAAAGCGATTACCAATTTTTTCTACTGCATCCTGAACAGTTACACGTGCCATTTTTACCTCTAATTTTTTACTAAAATACTTTATTTGAAAGATCTAATATTGTACTTAAATTTGTAGGCGATTGTCTATATTAATATTACTTTATCTGTCAATAATTGAGAAATGTCAGATAATTAAAACAGATCCTACATATTTGATGAATAGTCATGATAAATGTTCAGATTCATCATCAGTTTTATTATCCATATGGCCCTTACTTTGAGCTAACTTAACTGCAAAATAAAGATCATAAGCAAACTCGATATACTCATCATCAAGCTTAATATTCATCTGTTTAAACCAATTTTTAAGTGTTTTACGTCGACCAGATAAAATTAGGGTAACATTTCTTACTTTTAAAGACTTCACTAATTCATCAATTCCCGACAGCACACTCACATCTTTATAAGTAAAACAAGGGATTGCATCGACAATAACATAGCTTATTGGATCACTAGACTCATCAATATAACTGATAATTCTTCGTTTAAAATAAGCGATATTGAAATAAGTTAGCGGAGAATTAAATCGATAAATCATTGTATTACTGATCGGTTGCACATTTTGGCTTATGGAATGAATCCGACCACTTTCATCAACACCTAATAACTGATCTTTAGGTCTAAATACTCGACGTAAAAATAAAAATAACCCCAGTAGTACTGCTAACGCCATACCAGGAATAATCCCTATAACAAGTACTGAAATAAGTGTTATCAAACTCAAATAAAAAGCATCTCGATCAAATTTAAAAAAGCGAACGATGGTTTGAAAATTAATGAGTGAAATTGAAGAATATATTAAAATAACCCCTAACACACAAGTTGGAATATATTGTAAAGGCGAAAGGAAAAACAATACCACAATACCAATTAATATTGCTGCAATAATCGAAACCAGTTGCGTTTTACCTCCATTTGCATCATTTACAGCCGTTCTTGATGATGTACCACTAACAACAAAGCCTTGTGATAACCCTGCTACAATATTAGCTATACCTAACGCTTTAAATTCAACATCGGCATTGGTTTCATAGTTATTTTTTGATGCAAAACTGCGTACAGTTATCATCATACTAACAAAACAGATGATAGCAATATTAAGTGAAGGAACAACTAAATCACGCATTAATCCTTTATCAAAATCAAGCCATGACTCGGTAGGAATAAAATCACTGCTAACATTACCAATAATACGAATATTAAAATATTCAAAATTAAACACCCACGAAAAAAACGTCATGACAATAACAGCTAATAAAGGAGCAGGATACAGGGGCTTTAATCGCTTTAAAGCAATTAAAATAGACAAAGTAAAAAAAGAAACTAGCGCAGTGCCTATATGGATTTCAGACAATTTAAAAGGGAAATAGACAATTCGCTCAATCAAATAAGAATAATCGTAGCTAAAACCTAAAGTTTTGGCTAACTGATCGACCATAATGGTAATTGATATGCCATTAAGCAAACCAATTAAAATAGGCTGACTAAGTAAGTCGGCTAAAGCACCAAGATGCAACTTTCCAGCAATGATACACCAAATGCCTATCATTATTGTTAATATAATAACTAATTGCCAGCGCAATATTGGATCATTAGCCGCTAAAGGAAACACAACCGCGGCAACCACAGCACAAGTTGCTGTATCAGGTCCAACAATCAGTTGTTTAGAAGAACCAAAAAGCGCATACACAATTAACGGCAAAATGGTCGAATACAGTCCAGCTATAGCGCCAACACCAGTCAATTCAGCATAAGCAATTGACACAGGTAACGAAACAGCAGCAACTGATAAACCAGCCTTAATATCAAAATTAAGATATTCTCGTTTATACTGTAATAAACTGCCTAATCCAGGCATCCATGAAATTAGTTTTTGAAAAAAAGTACTGTGTAACAAACGACCCATACTAATCCTTATTTTCCGGCTATACTCATATTATCAATCAAAATCGAGCCGCATTGAATACTCGTTCTTGTTTCGATATCATTTCCAATTTCCACAATATTTTTATACATATCTTTTAGGTTACCTGCAATGGTTATTTCACTAACTGGATATTGGATTTTTCCATTCTCAACCCAAAATCCTGCTGCTCCACGCGAATAATCACCAGTCACACTATTAACACCTTGCCCCATTAACGAAGTCACCAAAACACCTTTATTCAATTTCTTTAACATCTCATCAAAACTAGCATTTGCTTGGCTTGGTGATACAAACCAATTATGAATTCCACCTGCATGCCCAGTCGATGTTAAGCCCAATTTACGTGCTGAATAATTGCCTAACAAATAAGTTTGCAACACACCTTGCTCAACAATATTGCGCTTAACCGTTTTTGTCCCTTCACTATCAAAAGGCGATGATCCAACGCCTTTTAAAATAAAAGGATCCTCATAAATAGTTAACCAATTAGGAAAAATCTCCTTCCCTACACTATCTAAAAGAAAAGAAGATTTACGATAAATGGCACCACCACTTATAGCACCCACTAAATGCCTAATGAGTCCAACGGCAACTTCTGCACTAAATAACACAGGAGTTTGCATTGTTGAAATCTGTTTAGCGCCTAAATGTGAGATCGCCCTATCAGCCGCCTGCACACCAACCCAATCAGCGGACTTGAGCTGACTATAATCACGTGATGAAGTATAAGCATAATTACTTTCCATCTGCCCTGCTTGTTGAGCAATAACTGAGCATGAAAGTGAATGTGAACTTGCGCAATAACCTTGCAACATCCCCAAACTATTACCATAAACATAAACACCATAGCGACTACTAAAATAACCGCCATCAGAATTAATCAATTTGGAATGATTTAACGCAGTTAATTCGGCTTGTTTAGCCTGCTCAATGGCATTATCAACGTTCAAATCACTAGGATGAAATAAATCTAAATCGGGTGGATTAAATGCCATTTGACTCACATCACCCAAACCTGAACAAGGATCTGGCGAAGTATATTGCATAATATCAATCGCCATATTCACCGTTTGCAAAATAGCCTGAGAAGACAAATCATTGGTAGAAGCACTCCCTTTACGTTTATTTTGATAAACAGTAATAGATAACGCACCATCACTATTAAATTCAACATTCTCGGTTTCACCCATGCGAGTGCTAACATTAATACCTGTTGACTTATTAATCGATACCTCAACTTCATCAACACGTGACTTTGCTTGCTCAATAGCATTAGCAACAATTGCCGATAAAGTTTCTTTTTGATTTAAAGCTTCTTTTTTAATCTGTTCAATACTCATTTTATTATTTTCTACAATTCTGCTAGCGATACGCTATAATAAGCTAGAATTACACAATAGTTAACAAAAGAAATAACATGAATCACAATCAAGAGACAAATCTAGAACCCAACTTCGCTATTGACACTGAAGATGACGAAATCATCTACGTTAGTAAAAGTGAAATTAAACGTGATGCTGAAGCTTTAAAAAAATTAGGGATTGAACTTGTCAAGCTAAGCAAAAACGAACTTGAAAAAATTCCTCTCGATGAAGATCTCACTTATGCAATTGGACTTGCGCAGAAAATAAAAAAAGAAGGGTATCGCCGCCAAATTCAATACATTGGTAAACTGCTGCGTAACCGAGATATTGACCCAATTAGTCAAGCACTTGATAAACTTAAAAATCGCCATAATCAGCAAATCGCCCTATTTCACAAACTTGAAAAACTTCGTGATGAATTGATTGCAACTGGCGATGCCGAAACTATTATCGGTTTGTACCCAACTGCCGATCGTCAGCAATTACGAACCTTAGCCCGTTTAGCAAAAAAAGAGCAAGAAACAAACAAGCCAACCAAAACGGCAAGACAAATTTTTCAATATTTAAAAGAATTGAGCGACACTGAATAATCTTTATAAGGTGCGCTTATTATTATTCACAAACACTATATAAACTTAGATAGAGGATACAAAAATGGGACTTTTAAATGTACCAGCAGGTAAAGAATTACCAGATGATATTTACGTTGTGATTGAAATTCCAGCCAATGCAGATCCAATTAAATATGAAGTTGATAAAGACACTGGCGCTGTATTTGTTGACCGTTTTATGGCTACAGCAATGTTTTATCCATGTAACTATGGTTATATTAATCACACATTATCATTAGATGGCGATCCAGTTGATGTATTAGTCCCAACGCCATACCCATTACAACCAGGCTCAGTTATTCGTTGCCGCCCAGTTGGTGTATTAAAAATGACAGACGAAGCAGGCCAAGATGCAAAACTAGTTGCAGTACCTCACAGCAAACTATCAAAAGAATATGATCACATTAAAGATGTTGATGATTTACCTGAATTACTCAAATCACAAATCAAACACTTTTTTGAACAATACAAAGCATTAGAGAAAGGTAAATGGGTGAAAGTTGACGGATGGGATAACGCAGATGCCGCCCGTAAAGAAATTATTGAGTCATTTGAACGAGCAAAAAACAAATAAAGTTCAATAAAAAATATTTTTATCAAAGCCATAAATATTATTTTATGGCTTTTTTATTTTTCATAATTTTTTAGTGACTTTAAAAATCAATTAAAATTTCAACGTTCAAAATTTGACTTTTATCAATTAAAAAATAATTTCCTGAAAATTCAATAAAACTTTTTTTTTATAAAAAAAAAATTATTATTCACATCTTGCTTTTGATTATAATTTATGCGGTAATATCACTGGGTAAACAACAAAGTACAAAATAGTGAATAACAATGAACCACAATAATGTATTTTTAAGCACATTATCTTGGCTTTTAGTTACATTATTAACACGATGTTAAAACCCATACGGCCGTAATGGCTAATTATTAATTATTGTTAGGATGTCTAGTAAATGAATAAAAAAACAGGCCAAGTAAAATGGTTTAATGAAAGTAAAGGTTTTGGTTTTATTACCCCTGCGGATGGAAGTAAAGATGTATTTGTTCACTTTTCAGCTATTTCAGGTGATGGTTTTAAAACATTAGCTGAAGGACAACAAGTTGAATTTGCTATCCAAGATAGCCCTCGTGGACCTGCAGCTGCTGAAGTCGTTGTAATCTAATTGAAACTTTAGAATTTCATATTAGAAAAACGCTCACTCACAAAGTGAGCGTTTTTTTTTGTCTCTAAAAAAACTAAAAATCTCTCTAAAATGAGAGCATAAAAAAAGCGACCCTAAGGTCGCCTTATAAACAAAGTTAAATATCAATTATTTTTTAGAAATAACTGCGATTAAATCTAATACTTTGTTTGAATAACCTACTTCGTTGTCATACCAAGAAACAAGTTTAACAAAGTTATCACTTAATTGAATACCAGCTTTAGCATCAAATACTGAAGTACAAACTTCACCTAAGAAATCAGTAGAAACAACATCATCTTCGGTATAGCCAAGAACGCCTTTCATTGGGCCTTCAGCAGCGGCTTTGATTGCTTTACAGATATCTTCATATTTAGCTGGTTTTTCTAAACGAGCAGTTAAGTCAACAACAGAAACATCTGGAGTAGGAACTCGGAAAGCCATACCAGTTAATTTACCGTTTAATTCAGGGATAACTTTACCTACCGCCTTAGCAGCACCAGTTGATGAAGGGATGATGTTTTGAGCAGCACCACGACCACCACGCCAATCTTTATGAGATGGACCATCTACAGTTTTTTGAGTTGCAGTTGTTGCATGAACAGTTGTCATTAATGCTTCAACAATACCAAAGTTATCGTTGATAACTTTAGCTAAAGGCGCTAAACAGTTAGTTGTACAAGAAGCATTAGAAACGATATCTTGACCAGCATAATCTTTATCATTAACACCGATAACAAACATTGGAGTGCTGTCTTTAGAAGGGCCAGTTAAAACAACTTTCTTAGCACCAGCTTGGATGTGTTTACGAGCAGTTTCATCAGTTAAGAATAAACCAGTTGCTTCAGCGACAACATCAACACCAACTTCATTCCATTTTAAGTTTGCAGGATCACGTTCAGCAGTAACACGAATTGCTTTACCATTAACGACTAATTTACCATCTTTAACTTCAACTGTACCGTCAAAACGACCATGTGTTGAATCATATTTAAGCATATAAGCCATATACTCAACATCTAATAAATCGTTGATAGCAACGATTTCAATGTCTGAACGTTTTTGAGCAGCACGGAAAACAATACGGCCAATACGGCCAAAGCCATTAATACCTACTTTGATTGTCATAACAATTACCTTCTTTTTAGTGTTTTTAATGTTAAAAATCTTTCCTGTAAACTATCAAATTTTAAAGATTTATTCAAGAAGATTCCTAATAATTAAACACGAATTGATTAAATAGATTAAACTGAATGTAATTTATATTAATTATTATAAATAAAATCATGATATTGTAAAAAATAACCTGACGTAGTAAGCCGTACTATAATCAAAAACCGTCCCAAAACTAAATAACAAACCAATAACTTAGTTTTCAGTTTTCGATATATTCTAACGTCGTGAAAAGACAGGCATATTAATTTTACAATATGTAGGATTTTCACCTTAAAACATTTCAGACAGACAACTTATTTTATTGGAATTTTTTCAAATAAACGTATTTACTATCTAATAGTAAATACGCAAACTAGGGGGCTTTACCTTACATGGAAACTTTTTTAATGCTTGTTCCTTATTAGCACCATAAACTTAACCACATTCCAAAGATTAAAAGCTAAGGAGTAACGCAAAGACCCCGCGGGCTATTACTCGATTGGTTGAAGTACACATCACCAACATCTGAGTCCACATCAAACTGAGTATTTCCAGCCGTGTCGCTTGTCCAGTATTGGTAGTCATAGACGAAACCTGCTCCAGCATAAAGGTACGTACCGCCCCACTCAGTGAAAAATCCTGCTCCTATTCGACGCTGATAATAATTACCACTTGATGATGGCGTAGCGCCGACAGAGCCTTTACACCAATCACCTTCCCATGTACCCAAACAGATTGCGTTCGTTAGATCCTTTACTTGCGGCACTCGATAGCCTAAATATCTACACCACGCTTCTGTATTAGAATAGTTATCTTGTTTATCTTTACGGTTCACGAACCACTTCTGTAATACAAATCCATATTTTACCAGCTCATTACCAGTACTAATATCTCTACCCACTAACTCAAAAATCTGCGGTAACCTTGGCACAGCAATTCGATTAGGATAATGATTATTTATTTGAGCGCTTGCCTCAGGACCTTTTAGCGTAACGCGCGCTATAATTTCTCCTCCAGATGTAAGCCAATCATCTTCAGCCCATATTCATGTCACTGTGGCTGTTATTCCCCCATGTGTAACTGGCTCCCATACCAATTGGCGTGCATCAATTTCCTCTATAACTAAATCAAAATATAATCCATCAGCGCCTGTAGTCGGAAAATTAAGGCCGTATGATGCAGGATTGGTTGATTGAACTAAAAAGCCCTCATCAGGATTCCATATATCAGCTGGACCTGCGAAGTTGACTCCACTAATATCCACACCATTTTTACCAAATAGCAGATTCGGCCTTGCATAATTGATAACTACCGACTGTGGTAGCATTATTGCATCACTACGATGATTATTTACACGACCACTTTTACTAGTTAATGCCTGTAAACTCCATGAAGATGACAGTAATAACACCCCCAACACCAATAGGCTTTTTGGAAACAATTTCGATAATACGTTGAGAGATAATTTGGAAGATATAAATAAGTTTCGTGTAAAAACTCGTCGAATAGGATTATTTAATAAATTTAAGACATAGGTTAGCCAGTGCTGGTGTCTAAAATGATAATGCATTATGGTTTACCTGTCAAGTAATGATTTGTTTTATTTAGATTTTTTATAATTATTTGCTTATTTAATAAGCTTGTTTTCCTATAGCGATAAAAGTATAACCATAAAAAAATAGTTGGCTAGTTTTTTAGCAGATTTTTTGTAAAGAAATGTAAAGATAAAACAATTCGACTTTATAGATAGGTTAATTTTATAATTAAAATATGCTGTTAGCTTTATAGCTTTTGAGTTTTGTCGAAATAACTGATATTGGTGATAACGTTTAATTTAAGAATTTTGAGCGTAACATCTTACAACTCACATGAGATACAAAATATGAACTACGGTACCCAACGCTCTCGCTCTTAACCATCGGTATGATTTACTCGAATCATTATGATATTCGCCTTTTTTAAGCCTATTTGCTTTGCTCAGAAGTGCCAAATTGTTCCTGATAAATTGGCATCCCTAACAAAGCACAAACTCGCCAAGCAGTCCAATTTTTCGTGCAGCCTCACTCTGTTAGCAAAGCACTACAACACAGTTAAAAGATAGGTGGATTGACCTTGCCGTGTTGTGTGTTTTCTCTAAAATAGCTCAGGTAGAATATTGATTTTATTAAAGTTTTTATTTCACTTAATTTAAGTAATTATTAGCTAATTTCTGTTTTTATTACAATGTTTTTGCTGTGTTTTTTGTGCCTTGCACATGCTAATAATTAAAGCGAATTAATTAGTTAGTTCTTTATTTTTTGAAAAGTGTTACAGGTCAGTTTTGAAGTGATTTTTACTTTTTTTGCTACTAAAAGTAAAAATGATTTTCTTTTTTATTTTTTGGCGTACAATCAAAATCACCCATAAATAGAGGTAACGTTATGTTATATAATAACAAATATATACATCATGAACTTCATCACCATGAGTGTTGTCATGGCAATTGTTTAAATATGGCACATAATCATGTTCATTTATCTCACGATATAACTTGTCATCAAGAATCAACACATAGCTGTGGGGGCGATACTCATACTACGTCTAAAAATGAGTTTGACGATCCCCCTGATGATCCCAACAGGCTAAACGAGCAAATTAAATTAACTTGGAAAATAAAAGGCATGGATTGTGCGCACTGTGCTCAACAAATTGAAAATAGCCTAAAAGTGTTACCCAATATTAACCAAATTAAGATTGTTTTTTCTACCGAAAAGTTGGTGGTATTTGTTCCCCAACATAATGAAAAAACCATTAAATTAATAGAAAATAAAGTTATCGAGCTAGGCTATAAACCTATTTTTGAATCATCTCCAGAACATTCTCATCATCATGATCATTCCCACAGTTTTGATAAAAAAGAACTAATTCCTTTAGTGGTATTAGGCACTTTAATTGTGGTGAGTTATATCCTTTTGTTATGGAATCAAACCGTTGGCGAATATGCCTTTATGATAACTGCAATTGTTGGGTTAATACCTATTTTAAAAGAAGCGTTAATTTTAATGCGCCGTGGTACACCATTTGCAATTGAGTCGTTAATGAGTGTGTCAGCTATTGGAGCTTTGTTTATTGGTGCGTCCGAAGAAGCAACCATGGTCTTATTTTTATTTATGATAGGCGAAATGCTAGAAAGTGTTGCTACAAGTAAAGCTAAAAAAGGTATTTCGTCGCTCGCTGAGCTGATGCCCCAAGAAACAGTGATAATCATTAATGGGGAGCGAAAAACGGTTGCCAGTCATAGCTTGAAACCCAATGATATTATTGAAATTTCGTCTGGTGGTCGTTTGCCTGCTGATGTGATTTTGATAAGTGAGCAAGCCAATATTGATGAAAGTGCACTAACTGGTGAGTCGATCCCTGTTAATTATCTTTCTGGCGATAAGATTTTGGCTGGTTCACTCGTGGTTGATAATACAATCCAATTAAAAGTGGTATCAGAAGTTGGGCAAAATGCGGTAGATCGTATTTTACAGTTGATTGAAGATGCCGAGGAGCGTAAAGCACCTATTGAACGATTTATTGATAAATTTAGTCGTTATTATACGCCAGCAATTGCTTTATTTGCTCTGTTAGTGATTATTGCGCCACCTTTGTTGTTCAATGCTGATTGGTATACTTGGTTTTATCGAGGTTTAACTCTATTGTTAATTGGTTGCCCTTGTGCATTGGTTATTTCAACGCCTGCGGTAATAACGTCGGCCTTGTCTAATGCGGCAAAACAAGGCGTGCTAATTAAAGGCGGTGCGGCGCTAGAACATATTGGTTCAGTTAAAGTGGTTGCATTTGATAAGACTGGTACGTTAACCGAAGGTAAACCGCAAGTCACCGATGTGATTAGTCAAGATATTTCAAAAGAGCAATTATTGACATTAGTTGCCGCTATTGAAAGCGGTTCGCATCACCCCATTGCTAAGGCTATTGTTGATTATGCATTGCAGAATCAATTAAATATTAATGAGGCCGATAATCGTAAAGCGATTGCGGGGGTTGGCGTTCAAGGTGAGGTAGATAATCAGACTTTTTATATTGTGTCACCAAGTAAGGTTGTGGCAGTTTCATCACCATTGAAAGATGAACATACCAAAATTATTGAGGAGCTTGAAAACGCTGGTAAAACTGTAGTAGTTGCAGTAACAAGTCAACAATTGATGGGCATTATTGCATTGCAAGATGTGTTGCGGGCTGATGCAATTACTACAATGAATGAGCTTAATAAGCTTGGCGTTAAGACTTTGATGCTGACAGGCGATAATGCGCGAGCGGCCAAAGCCATTGCCTCGCAATTAGGTATGGATTACCGTGCGGAGTTGTTACCTGCCGATAAATTAGCAGAAATTGAAAAGATGCGTATCTCAACGACGATTGCTATGGTGGGCGATGGAATTAACGATTCTCCAGCCATGAAAGCGGCAACCGTAAGTATTGCTATGGGTAGTGGTACTGATGTTGCGCTAGAAGCCGCTGATGCCGCATTAACTAAAAATAGCTTGTTAAGTTTGCCTAAGCTAATTGGTTTAACTCGTTTTGCCTCTCGTAATATTAAACAAAATGTTACAATTGCGTTGGGAATTAAGTTAGTATTTTTAATTACCAGCTTATTTGGCTTTACTGGACTGTGGCTGGCTGTGCTAGCTGATTCAGGTACGACTGCGATTGTGACAGCTAATGCGCTTCGAGTTTTGAAATTTAAGAATAAAAGTTAAAATTGGTTTAATTAACCTATTTCACTTGTAGCAAGTGGAATAGGTTCTTTAAATGATTGTTAGGTTATTATTCATCACTTCTTAATGAGATTTCGCCACCAATATGAGCTTCAATTTTACCATTTTGTTCTAACAATAAGGCTCCTTGGTCATTTATACCTTTTGCTATTCCTCGAATAATGTTATCGCCAATTAATAGTTTTACAGGACGGTTAACAAAGTTATCTAGTCTATTCCAATCATTAATAAATGGCACTAAACCATGTTTTTCAAATTCTATTAATTGACTTTTTAAAGTTTTGGCAACCTGCGCAACTAATAAATTACGATCAACATTGCCTAAATTAGCCCATTTTTGGTTAACTATGTTGGTATCCGGGTTTGTCATGGTTAAATTGACGCCAACACCAATCACAACATGAGCACAGTCGCCAGTTTTACCTGCAAGCTCAACTAAAATACCAGCTAGTTTTTGATCGTTAAGATATAGATCGTTTGGCCATTTAACTTTGATGTCTTGACCAGATAATGCACGTAAGGTGTCAGCAATAACAATACCAACAACTAAACTCAATCCCATTGCCGCCGCTACGCCTTGTTCTAGTCGCCAATACATTGAAAAGTATAGATTAGTGCCAAAAGGTGAAAACCATTTTCGCCCTCGCCTTCCCCGTGCTTTGGATTGAAATTCGGCCACACAGCAATCGCCCGATGTTAGTTGATCAATTCGATCCAGTAGATATTGGTTAGTTGAATCAATAATAGGTAATATTTCACATCGACTATTCGATTGATAATGCTGGTTAATTTTGGTTTTATTAAGCAAATTAAGAGGCGCTGCCAAGCAATAGCCTTTACCCTGTATTGAGGTTAACTCAATCCCCCACTCACGCAGTTGTTTGATGTATTTATTAATGCCAGCACGAGTTATGCCAAAAATTGTTGCCAATTCTTCCCCTGAATGGAATTGACCATCGGCTAGTATTTCAATTAATTTAAGCGGATTTTTGTAGCTGCGCATCCGTTCCTCTTTTTTGGGCTAATAATATAATGAAGTATAACGAAATTATAGCAAAACTAACAAATAAATAGGTATTACTTGTTTTATCCATAATAAATGCTATCACCGCAGGAGCAACTAAACTCCCTAATGTGTTGGTTAATAGCATTGCTTGATTCATCGCTACAATATCTTGCTTTCTAACACACGAGCAAGCCCAAGCCATGGATATGGGATAAATGGTGTAAATAGTGGCGCCTAATAAAATAATCGCCAACGCATTAAACCAATTGAATATCAGCATAATACATGCAATTAACATTAGTAACGATTCAATTAATAATATAAGTTGCCGTCCAAATTTGTCTGCACACCAGTTAGCAGGCATTTGTGCAATCACTCCTGATAAAATCAGTAAAATCATCCAATTAGCCACCTGAATATCACTATATCCTAAATGTGAGTAATAGGCTGGTAAAAGTGAATATAACGATCCAATTAACATACCTGCAATAACACAACCAGTTAACCCAAGTCGAGAGGGTTTATTTAATATCATTGGCATGATGTTAAAGCTGCTTTTTTTCCTTTTTGGTAATTTATAATGGGTCAGCAAAATAAATAAAATTGCTAATCCCATCAGTAACATAATAACTAATCCAAAATATAATATGTTTTGCGGAAAATACTGCAACAAAGCTTGCCCTAAAACCGTACCTAGGTAATAAGTGGTTAAATAAACTGCCAGCATTTTTCCTCGCGTGCGTACAGGACCAGTGAGTAATATACAACTTTCTATAACCACCCAAGTGACCGCACAAGCTATACCTATAAAAAATCGCCACATTATCCAGCTATAAAAATTCATTGAAAAACTTAATCCAATGGTTGCGATGGCAAAAATAATGCAACTATAGGTGTATGTGTGCCGAGCATTGAATTTATTAATAAACCAATTGGCGAAAATGGTACCTAGCAAGTTACCAGTAAAATAACTTGATCCGACAAGACCAATTTGCCCAAGCGAAAACTCATTACGCACTAACCACAATGGTACCTGTGTGTTTAATGCTGACAACGAGATTGTTACAAAGAGCAAACTCGTTAATAAAATAGGGAATGAATACGAATGTTTCATAATGTTATCGCGTATAATTATGGGTTAAAATTTGCGGGCAATTATAATTTGGTGCTAATTATAAATAATTGTCTGCATCTATTTCGCCTGAGTTGCCGATAAATCGGATTTCGGGTGATAAATTCACCGAGAATTTTTGTAATACACATTTTTTTATATATCGAGCTAATTCAACCACATCCTGTGCTGTTGCTTGGTCTTTATTAACTAAAACCAATGCTTGTTGTTGATGCACAGCCGCTCCGCCTATTTGGTAGCCTTTAAGACCACACTGATCAATAAGCCAACCTGCGGCTAATTTTGTTTGATGATTAGCTTGTGGATATATTGGCATGTTTGGATAAATTTCAAGTAGCTTGTCCGCCACAATTTTATCGATCACAGGGTTTTTAAAAAAACTTCCACCATTGCCTAAAACCTTTGGATCTGGCAATTTACTACAACGAATTTCGCACACTTTATCAAATATCATTTTTGCAGTAACAATTTTGGGATCAAAGTTTCGCAATTCCCCATAAGTTAAAACTGGCTGCCACTGTTTTGGTAATTTTATACCAACATTGATAACAGCATAACCTTGCAAATACGCTTTTTTGAAGATACTTTCACGATATCCATATTGGCCATCAGTTACAGTGATGATTTTGCCTGTAGCTAGTTCAAGTAGCTCCACATAATCAGCAACTTTTTGAAACTCAACACCATAAGCACCAATGTTTTGAATCGGTGCCGAACCTACACATCCAGGAATTAATGCTAGATTTTCAAGTCCTGGTATGTTCTGCTTGATTGTTGTTGATACTAGATCATGCCAAGTTTCACCAGCACCAACTTTTAAATGCCATGCTTGTTCTGTTTCGCTAATGGTAATACCTTTGATACGATTAACAATAATAATACCATCAAAATCACAGGTAAAAAGAGTGTTACTACCTTCGCCAATAATCATAATTGGTAAATTTTGGTAGTTATCTTGCCAAACTTGTTGTAATTGTTCGGGACTGGTTACAGTAACAACGTTTTGCGCAAAAACAGTTAAACCAAATGTATTAGGAATTTTTTGTTTCATTGATAACTACCTTTAATTTTTGGTGAAAATAGATGCCCAAAAATCAATCAATTTCTTAGGTTATTTTTATAGTTTGGGATCTATCGTATTTAATGTTTATATTACCACATTGGTTAGGAGCTGTTGATCTTTTGTATTAATCATAAGCATCCTTTACATTCTTAGTCACATCATGCAATGTACTAATGCAATCATACTGATATAATTTCTTGCCAACTTATTGTAACGTGTTACTACATTCAATAATGTTTCATTTTTCAGTGATTATCTGTTAACAACCTCCAGAGCATAACAAATTGTTATTATTAGCATTTTGACAAAATTATATTATAACACCATCTTTAATAGCGTCTTTCTATTTCCTTTTATTGAAAGAGCAACTGCTTTTAGCTGTATTTGATATTTTAATTAATTGTTAGGCGTGACGAAGTGCTTAAAATGCAAGTGTTCAGTATACCTAATATGTAGAAAGATGCCTTATCCGTTTTTAAATGTTTGCTGAATCGGTGACAATTATTTTTTCTTGATGATATAGGAGCCATATCGGATATTTGTGATACAAGGTTAGTGCTTTTTTATGTATATTCATTATAGTAGCTTCTCTAACAACTGTGAACAACACGATTCCTACATATAAGTAAAAATTAAATCATTCCTAATAAAGAATAATTTACAGAACATAAAAACTTATCGGTATATTAGTAATGAATTTTAAGTAAATGTTTGCTAAAATATAGCGATTTTTTAATTATTATCTGGAGAATTTTATGGCAGGTCATAGTAAATGGGCCAATACGAAACACCGTAAAGCTGCACAAGATGCAAAACGGGGTAAAATCTTTACCAAAATTATTCGTGAATTAGTAACTGCGGCAAAATTAGGTGGTGGCGATCCAGCGTCAAACCCTCGATTACGAGCTGCAATGGATAAAGCGTTATCTAATAATATGACCCGTGATACCATGAACCGAGCTGTTGCGCGGGGTGTTGGTGGGGAAGATGATAGCAACATGGAAACGATCATCTATGAAGGTTATGGTCCTGCTGGCACAGCTGTAATGGTTGAATGCCTGAGTGATAATCGTAATCGAACTGTGTCCGAAGTACGCCATGCATTTACTAAAACAGGTGGTAACTTAGGTACTGATGGTTCAGTTTCATATTTGTTCACTAAAAAAGGCGTTATTTCATACCCAACTGGTACTGATGAAGACCAAGTTATGGATGCAGCGCTTGAAGCAGGGGCAGACGACGTTGTGACTTATGATGACGGCGCAATTGATGTATTTACTACACCAGAATCATTTGGTGAAGTAAAAGATGCGCTTGATGCTGCTGGGCTAGTTGCCGAAGCCGCTGAAGTATCAATGATTCCAGCAACAAAAGTCGATCTTGATATTGAATCTGCACCAAAATTATTACGTTTAATTGATATGCTTGAAGATTGTGATGATGTTCAAGAAGTTTATCATAATGGTGAAGTTTCTGACGAGGTTGCTGCAACACTCTAATGGCCATTATTCTTGGCATCGATCCTGGATCTCGTTTGACGGGTTACGGTGTAATCCATCAAACGGGACGACAACTTACCTACCTTGGTAGCGGATGTATTCGTACTGCTGTTGATGATTTACCTACTCGTCTAAAACGAGTATACGCCGGTGTTAGTGAAATTATTTTACAATTCCAACCTGATATGTTTGCTATTGAACAAGTTTTTATGGCTCATAATGCCGATTCCGCATTAAAGTTAGGTCAAGCAAGGGGAGCTGCAATTGTTGCTGCTGTAAATAATAATTTACCTGTTTTTGAATACGCAGCTCGTTTAGTTAAGCAGAGTGTAGTAGGAACAGGCGCAGCCGATAAAAAGCAAGTGCAACATATGGTAAAATTATTATTAAAGTTACCAGCTAGCCCTCAAGCAGATGCCGCTGATGCCTTAGCTATAGCAATCACCCACGCCCATACAAGTCAGCAGTTACTAAAGCATCGCAAGTAAATATAACAAAATTCAATTTACGTATACGCAACTATATAAATAAAAAATGCGCCAAAAAACGGCGCATTTCGTTATTTTAATAGCTCGCTTAAGTTATATATGACCTATAGAACTATACATCAAGGCCATATATGTACCAAAACTAGCTATTTAGTTATTGCTTTTAAGAACGGTTAACAGGTAACACTGCTTTATTTTTATGTTTTGTAAATAGTTTTGTTACAAATAAAAAGAACAAGGGAACATAAAATATTGCTAAAAATGTTGCTGTCAACATACCACCAATTACACCAGTACCTACCGCATTTTGGCTAGCGGAACCAGCACCACTATTTAATGCTAGTGGTAATACCCCTAAAATAAAGGCAAACGAAGTCATTAAAATCGGGCGTAGGCGCAGACGACAAGCTTCAAGTGTAGCATCAATCAATGATTTACCCTCTTTTTCCAAGGCATCTTTGGCAAATTCTACAATCAATATAGCATTTTTAGCAGATAACCCCATTGTCGTTAATAGTCCTACAATAAAGTAAATATCGTTATCAAGCCCTCTAAACATAGTTGCAAATACTGTACCTAAAATTCCAAGAGGAATAACGAATAAAATCGAAATCGGTACCGTCCAACTTTCATACAATGCTGCTAATGATAAAAATACAACAATAATCGAAATAATGTAAAGAGTTGTTGTTTGTGAACCTGTTTGACGTTCTTGATAAGAAATATCAGTCCAGTCAAAAGTAAATCCTTTAGGCAAATTTTTCGATAATTCCTCCATTACAGCCATTGCTTGCCCAGAACTCAGACCTGGAGCAGCTGAACCACTTATCTCCATTGCTGCCACACCATCATAACGAACCAGTGAAGGAGATCCATAAGTTTTTGTCGTAGTAGCAAACGCATCATATGGAACCATTTCACCATTTTTATTTTTAACATGCCAGTAACTAAAATCATCTGGCAACATGCGATATGGTGCATCTGATTGTAGGTATACTTTTTTAACTCGGTTATTATAAACAAAATCGTCAATATAAGCAGAACCTAAAGCTGTGGACAATACAGTATTTACTGAATTTACCGAAACGCCTAATGCTTGTGCTGCTTCAAAATCAACATTAATTTTGTACTGCGGAACATCTAGCATACTTCCCGGTCTAACTTGTTGCAGTTTAGGATGATGAGAAGCTTGACCCAACATTTGGAAAAATGCACCAACCAAAGCATCATGCCCATAACTAGCCGTATCTTTCAGTACATAAGAAAAACCATCAGTCATGCCTAATGCAGGTACCGCAGGCAAATTGGCAATAATTACTCGTCCTTCAGTTATAGTAGAAGCAAATTCCTTACCACTTTTAACTAACGAATTAATTTTTTGATCAGCTCGTTTACGCTTATTCCAATCGTTTAATCGAATAAAACCCATCCCCATATTTTGCCCACGACCAATAGGGCTATAGCCGGAAACGGTAAAAATTTCTTTAACAGAATCAGCTTTTTCTTTTGTATAATAATCAGCTGTCTTATTTAACACTGACTTCGTTTCTTCTAATGTCGAACCTGATGGCAATTCAACAATAACAAAAAGAACCCCCTGATCTTCATTTGGTAAAAAGCCAGTAGGTAAACGATTAAATCCGAATAATACCGCAACCAATATTAAAGCATAACAAACAAAAGCAATGATTGGGTTACGAATAACTTTAATAACACCCTTTTCATAAGAACGTAAACTTTTATCATAAAAACTATTAAACCATTTAAAGAAAGCTTTAGTTCCTTTTGAACTCCAACTAAATGGCGGTACTGATTCTAATTTTTCGCCCAATGAAATTTTTCTAATTTTACTTTTAGATGGAGCTTTCAAAATCTGCACACAAAGAGCAGGTGTTAATACAATAGCCATCAATACTGATAACCCCATTGCTGTTACGATGGTAATTGAAAACTGGCGGTAAATTCCACCTGCAGCACCACCATAAAATGCCATCGGCACAAATACAGCAGATAATACAACCGCAATACCTATTAATGCCGAAGTAATTTGCTCCATCGACTTAACGGTTGCATTATAAGGCGATAATCCTTCATCATGCATAATACGCTCAACGTTTTCGATAACAACAATGGCGTCATCTACCAACAAGCCAATGGCAAGCACCATTGCAAACATAGATAATGTATTAATCGTAAACCCACAGATATACAAAACAGCAAAAGTTCCTAGCAATACCACAGGTACGGTAATCGTAGGTATAAGTGTCGAACGAAGATTTTGTAAAAACACATACATTACAATAACAACCAAAATAATTGCTTCAATTAACGTATGAATTACATTACTAATCGACAATTTAACAAATGGAGTTGTATCGTATGGAAAATCATATTTAATATCTTCTGGAAAGATTTTAGATAATTCTTCTAGTTTTTTATCTACCTTATCTGACGTATCTAATTGGTTAGCTCCTGTTGCCAAATAAATACCAAGACCTGCAGATGCTTTACCATCATAATAAGAAATAAAATTATAATCAGATGCGCCAATTTCAACTGTTGCAACATCTTTTAATAAAAGATTAGAACCATCAGTATTCACACGCACTAAAATATTTTGGAATTGTTCGGGTGTTTTTAAACGTGATTGAGCTGTAATTGTCGCATTGAGTTCTTGTCCATCTGTTGATGGTAAGGCACCTAATTGCCCTGCTGTTACTTGTGCATTTTGTGCTTGAATAGCCGCAATGATTTCTTCAATTGATAAATTAAAATAGGTCAATTTATTTGGATCAAGCCAAATACGCATTGCATATTCAGAACCAAACAATTGAGTATCACCTACACCCTGTACACGTCTAATCTGATCTTGCACAGTTGAATAAACAAAATCAGCAATATCTGCCTGTGTTTTTTTAGGATTTGTTGAATAAAAACCCACAACCTTTAAAAAGTTGGTGTTATTTTTTGCAACAGAAACACCATTTTTTTGCACACTTTCTGGTAGCCTTGATTTAATACTCTCTACTTTATTTAACACTTGTACTTGAGCAAAATCGGGATTAGTTCCAGGAGCAAAGGTTAACGTCGTTTGAACAACACCTTGTGCACTACTGGTCGATTTCATATAAATTAGATTATCCAATCCAGTTAAATTCTGTTCAATCAACTGAGTAACAGTATTTTCGATGGTCTGTGCATCGGCACCTGGGTAAACAGCACTAACAGTTACAGCAGGAGGGGCAATGTCAGGATACTGCTCAACAGCTAGTAGCTTGATACATAAAGCACCTCCTAGCATCATCATGATAGCAATTACCCATGCAAAAACAGGTCTATCAATAAAAAACTTAGCCATAATTCACCTACTCCTGTTTTATTTCATACTGTTTTTTATGATACTGTCTAATTGTTCTTGTGAAAGTGTATTAGGATCTCCGACTTTTTCTACTTTCATAGGTGGATCATCTTTTTGAGGGTTTTCAACAGAAGTTAAATTAAGTAATCCAGTAATAATAACCTCTTCACCAATGTTAATTCCCTTTGTTACAACCCAATAACCACCAACTCCTGTGTATACTTGAATATCTTGTCGATACTCTACTGTATTATCAGGTTTCAAAATTTTTGCAGTATATTGCCCTAACTTATTGCTGGTAATTCCTTGCTGTGGAACAAGCACTGCATTTTTGATATAGCCTAATGTCAACTGAGGCTTAACAAACATGCCGGGTAAAATTTTCCCTTCACTATTTGTAAATTGTGACCGCAAAGTTACTGTACCCGTTGTTTCATTTACAGTCATATCAGAAAATTTTACACTACCTGGATAAGCGTATTTAGAACCATCATTAAAGTATAATTCGACATTATTACCTTTTACTGGTTCATAAATTACGTTTTCATCCTGAATATATTTATTATAACGGGTAGCCGCTTCTGTCATATCGACATAAATTGGGTCTAGTTGTTGAACTAGTGCAAGTGGTGTCGATTGACCTGCCGACACTAATGCCCCTTCAGTCACACTTGATTTACCTATATACCCATCAATTGGTGAATACACTTTTGTATATTCTAAATTGACTTTAGCTGTATGCTCAGCTGCTTGTGCAACTAATACTGCAGCTTCAGCCTGTTTAGCATCTGCAGCTGCTTTATCGTAATCTTGTTGGCTGATTGATTTAGTATTTAATAATCCAGCGTAACGCTTAAGAGTAAGTTGAGCAATATTTGCATTCGCTTTAGCGCTAGCAACACTTGCTACCGCACTATCATAATTAGCTTGATAAATAGCTGGATCTATTTGATAAAGAGATTGTCCGGCCTTAACATTCGAACTTTCATCAAACTCGCGTTTTAAGACGATACCACCTACTTGAGGCCTAATTTCAGCAATTTGAGATGCAACAACCCTACCTGGTAAACCAATTTTTAATGTATAATTCAATGGTTCCACTTTAAATACAGTTACCTTCGGTAATTTATTATTACCATTTTTTGAATTGCCATTATCACAACTTGTTAATAAAAGTAGGCTAGCACACGCCACAGGCAAGGCTAATAATAGCTTGTTAAATCTCATATAAAAATGACCTCAGTAAACTTAATAATTATTTTAATTTTTAATAATTGATCTTAGTTAAAAGTAATCGGCGATTTTACAAAAAATATGCACAGATTGTAAGTATCTTTACAAGTTAATAGCACAGAGTTCTAAAAAATAGCTAGTTAGATTATGATACTAAAAAAGTATTGCTAATTAGGATTATTGCTAGAAATAAAGTAATATAGAGTAATTGATTTTTTGTGCTATAAAGTATCTTAAATAAAATGTTATACTACAAATATCAAATATGGTTGCTTTAATGAATATTAATTCATATTGCTAATAAAGAATAAAAAATTTACATTACTGTACTCCGCAATCACTTTTTCAAAAGATGATTGAATAATTTGAGTCTATATTTAATTTAATACAGAGATGGTTATTATGGATAATTTACGTATTGTTCTAGTTGTTGTTGCATCCTTGGTCATTATTGCATTGCTCATCCATGGGTTTTGGATCAATAAAAAAGAACGTTCTTCGCTTTTTAGTTCAAATAAAAAAGGAAAATTTGAAAAAAATACTCAACAATATCAAAACTATTCTATGAATGACATAGAAGAAGATGATGATGTTATCTTACTCAAACCTAAAACAACAAAAAGCAGTGAAACCGTTGAAAACGATGTAATTATTAATGAACTCACAAAAGAGCAAGAAAAAATACCTCAACAAGAAGATTTATTTGTTGATAATGACGACAAACAAGAGATTAATGCTGAAACAACAAAAGAACCAGCTATCAATGTTGAACTTGATCTTTTTGAAGATGAACAACAACCTGATTTAATTCTTACAACGAAAGAAAAACCATCAGATACTAATAATGAAATTAACCATAACGAAGAACCCAAAAAAATAAATATTGACACTGAACAATCCACAACCGAAATTATTGTATTAAATATCACAGGCATTAACGGAAAATTATTACAAGGTGATGTGTTACTCGCTAGCATTATGCAATCTGGTTTTCAGTTCGGTGATATGAGAATTTTTCACCGCCATGTAGATCCTGCGGGTAATGGAGCAATATTATTTAGTTTAGCCAATATGGTGACACCTGGATATTTGGATCCCGATACAATGCATGAATTTACCACACCTGGTGTGTCTATTTTTATGGTTGCGCCTACAGAGGGTAACAATCAGCAAAACTTCAAATTAATGTTGCAAACAGCACAACGCATAGCTGACGATGTCAACGGTGTAGTATTAGATGATGAACATCATATGCTAACCCCTCAAAAAATAGACAGTTATAAAGAACGAATTAAAAAGGTCAGTAACGAAATTTAACCGTAGTCTTTTCAGCAAATCTTTTAAAAAATTCCACCAACTTGGATTGGTGGATAAAAATGAATATAACCTATTTATAATATTTTCCCAAACCTTCGTTTTAATAAGAGCATATAACCATGTCGCTACATAATGAAACAAAAAATTCAGTAAATACACCTGAATTGAATAAAGACATAGCGAAGCAATTGACTTCACTACGCAACCTAATTAGACATCATGAATACTGTTATTATGTCCTTGATACACCAGAAATTCCCGATGTTGAATATGATAAATTAATAAAGCAACTACAAACATTAGAACAGCAAAACCCAGATCTTATTACTCCCGACTCACCAACCCAACGAGTTGGTGGTTCCCCATTAGCCCAATTTGCATCCATTAAACATGAAATACCTATGCTATCACTAGATAATGTCTTTGATGATGCTAGCTTTATTGCATTTAACAAACGAGTTAAAGATCGTCTTCATTTAAACGATGCTGAACAGGTTGAATATTGTTGTGAGCTCAAACTTGACGGACTTGCTGTCAGTCTTCTTTATGAAAATGGTCGTTTTATACAAGCAGCAACGCGAGGAGATGGTACAACAGGAGAAGACATAACAGCCAATGTAAAGACTATCAAAACAATTCCACTAGTTCTAAGAGGCGATAACATCCCTTCTAGATTAGAAGTTCGAGGAGAAGTCTTTATGACACATAAAGGCTTCGAAAAACTCAACGCAGATGCAGAAAAGCATAACGAAAGAGTATTTGCCAATCCACGTAATGCAGCCGCTGGTTCATTAAGACAATTAGATCCTAAAATTACAGCAAAAAGACCATTAGCATTTTTTTGTTATGGTGTTGGTATTGTCGAAGGTACCACATTACCTGACACTCATTACGATCGTTTAATGCAATTTAAAGCTTGGGGGTTACCAGTTAGTAATAAAGTACAAAAACGCCAAGGGGTGCAAGCCGCTCTAGATTATTTTAAACTAATTGGTGAACAGCGTATGTCATTAGATTTTGATATCGATGGTGTAGTAATTAAAGTTAATAGTATTGAACTACAAAACGAGCTTGGTTTTGTTGCTCGAGCACCAAGATGGGCCACAGCATTTAAATTTCCAGCACAAGAAGAAGTTACAAAATTAAATAAAGTAGACTTTCAAGTTGGGCGAACAGGTGCAATTACTCCTGTAGCAAGGCTTGAACCTGTATCAGTTGCTGGCGTTATTGTGAGCAATGCGACATTACATAATAGCGATGAAATAATCCGATTAGGTATCCGTGAGGGTGACTATGTAACAATACGCCGAGCTGGTGACGTTATTCCTAAAATAGTAGCCGTCATAGTAGATAGAAGACCCGCCGACACAAAAGAAATCATCTTCCCGATACACTGCCCTATTTGTGGCTCGCAAATAGTTCGAGACGAAGGTGCAGCGATATCACGCTGTGCTGGAGGTTTGATTTGCCCTGCACAACGAAAAGAAGCCTTAAAGCATTTTGTTTCACGGCGAGCAATGAATGTTGATGGTATGGGCGAAAAAATTATTGAACAACTGGTTGATAAAGAATATGTCAAAACACCTGCAGATTTATATAAACTAAATCTACCAACACTATGTAGTTTAGATAAAATTGGGGAAAAATCTGCCAATAACTTATTAAATGCACTAGAATTATCTAAAAATACTACATTAAGCCGCTTTATATTTGCGCTTGGAATCCCGAATGTTGGTGAAGTTACTGCCGAAAATCTTGTTAACCAACTTGGTAGTTTATCAGCAATTGAGAATGCCTCACTAGAAAAACTACAATCAGTAAACGAAATTGGTGCCGTCATTGCAGAAAGCATTATTGACTTTTTTCAAGAACCACATAATCGCAATGTAATTGAACAACTAACCAGTAATGAAGTAGGCATTCACTGGCAAGATGTCATTCCACAGGTACAAGAGATCGCCATTAACTCACCTTTTTCAGGAAAAACTGTAGTATTAACTGGTACATTGTCGGTTTTAACACGAGATGAAGCCAAAGATAAATTAAAGCAACTAGGAGCCAAAGTAACAGGCAGTGTTTCGAAAAATACTGATCTAGTCATTGCAGGAGAAGCAGCAGGCTCTAAACTTAATAAGGCTCAAGAACTAGGAATAAAAGTTATTGATGAGCAAGAATTAATAAATTTACTTGATCAGTAAATATCAAATCTACTGGTACTTATTAGTAAATTGATTAGAATAACAATTATCAAATAACAAGGAGGACATTATGCCTTTACTAGACAGTTTTAAAGTTGATCACACAAAAATGAAAGCACCCTTTGTGCGAATTGCAAAAACAATGGTGACCCCAAAAGGTGACAGCATTACTGTGTTTGATCTACGCTTTACCATTCCAAATAAAAACAACCTTCCAGAAAAAGGAAATCATACATTAGAACATTTATTTGCTGGTTTTATGCGCGATCATCTTAACAGTGATAAAGTTGAAATAATCGATATTTCACCAATGGGATGTCGTACAGGCTTTTATATGAGCTTAATTGGTAATCCTAATGAGGCATTAGTTGTCGATGCATGGCTAAAATCAATGCATAACGTATTAAATGTTAAATCACAAAATCAGATTCCTGAATTGAATGAGTATCAATGTGGTACCTATAAAATGCACTCATTAGATGAAGCTAAGGCCATTGCTGAACAAATTATAAAATCTGGCATTAGCATATGCCATAATGATGAAATTGCATTAACTGATGAGCAACTTGCCCAAATTAATAATCACTAGGAGGTATCTATGCCTAATGTCGTTATAGACTTTTTAGAAGGTCGCACTGTAGAGCAAAAAAGAGAAATGGCAAAACGGGTAACTAATGCCATCGTTGAAACCCTTAACTGTAAACCAGAAGCAGTACAAATCATAATGCACGAATTATCTAAAGATCAGATTGCTAATGGTGGTGTGCTACGCAGCGATAAAAATTGATTTTAAAGGTGCCAAACAATTGACAATTATCACATAAACCTAAATTGAAATTTTTCTCTTATTATCAAGTAATAAAAACTCAAAATAATATTTTCTATTTTGAGTTTTTATTTAAACATTTTTACTATTTTGGATAAATTCAATTACAAACCAATAAGTTCTCTTAGTTAACTTAAATTTTTAGTGATTGCAATTATAGTGATGCAAATGAAGTAAGTGTCCCATTTTATTTGCTTTTGTTTCTAGATAATGCTCATTGTTTGGATTTCCACCAACTTCCAATGGCACCCGTTGTATAATTCTAATTCCTGATTGTTCAAGCACTCGTATTTTCTCGGGATTGTTGGTTAATAAGCGAATTTGTGATACACCTAATAAAGTTAGCATATCTGCGCATAGAGTAAAATCTCGTTCATCTGCCGCAAACCCCAATTGCTCATTAGCTTCAACCGTGTCCAAGCCTTGATCTTGTAGCGCATAAGCTCTGATTTTATTCAATAAACCAATATTGCGTCCTTCTTGCCGGTGATAAATTAAAATCCCTTTACCCTCCTTTGCAATTTGTTTTAAGGCTGCTTCTAACTGAAAACCACAATCACAGCGTAAGCTAAAAAGCGCATCGCCTGTTAAGCATTCAGAATGAATTCTTGTGAGAACTGGTGTATCGCCAGATATATCACCAAATACTAATGCGGCATGATCCTTTTTTGTTGCAATTTCTTCAAATCCAACAATAATGAAACACCCCCAAGGCGTCGGCAATTTCGCTTGTGCAACACGTTTTAATTGCATTATTATCTCCGTTTTCAATAACGATAAATAAGATTTTATAAAAATAAATTTATCTTCTATGCTAAAATATTAAGCAAAAGCAATTTATACTTAATTGAGTTTATAAATGAGGTTAGTAATAAAAAAAACAATAGTCTTATTGGCTATTTTCTTAGCTGTTCCTTTTACTATTATAGCCATAAATTGGCATTGGCAACCAGCAACCTTAAATAATACATCTAAATGTTTATTTTTAATAACTGAAACAGCAAGTTTTCCTTGGGGAATTATCACCTCAACAATTTTATTCATTGTATTTTGTCTGCTATTACCCCAAAAAACAAAAAAAAGAATCATATTATTATGGTTACTTCTTGTGAGTGCAATATTAAGTGGGCAAATAATTAAAAGCCTTTTAAAATCACAAACCGCTGAATCACGGCCTTATGTACTTTGGATGGCTCAGGAATATAATATTAGTGATCAACAATTTTATTCGAAATCAGGTTCAGAAAGAAAAAAAATTATTCATCAATTATTTAACAATTCATCAACAATCCCTAGTTGGTTATCAGGCCACTGGCAAAATGAAACGGGATATGCTTTTCCTTCTGGGCATACCTTGTTAGCTGTAACTTGGGCACTATTGGCCTTAATATTACTAAAATTTAGACAGCATTATGTGATAGTATCTTCTATCATTATTTGGTCAATATTAATTGAATTAAGCCGGTTATTATTAGGCATGCATAGTCCTATTGATCTAATAACAAGTATATTAATCGCATGGATAATCTCATTAATTTGCTATTTTTATGCTAGAAAATGGCATATAGTAGACAAATGATTATTAAATATTTTGAGAAAGTAACATTTACAACAAACAATATTATTTTTAGGCAATATAGTTAATAATCTAATTAACCAAATGCAAAAAGAAATTATAAGAATAGAAGAGTATAATAAACGAAAGAGTTTAACTAAAACAAAATTTAACTAAAACAAAAAAAAGAAAGGTCAACATTATGAAATTTGTTATATCAATTTTATTGATAATTATCATCTTTGCCATCTCAATAGCAATAGGATCGGCTAATGATCAAATAGTAACATTCAATTATTTGGTGGCTAAAACTGAAACCCGCTTATCAGTCTTATTAGCTATTTTATTTGGTTCGGGGTTTATTGTTGGTTGGATATTAACCGGTATTTTCTTTCTAAAATCTAAATTACAGCACTCATCAACAAAACGTAAACTAAATAAATTACAAAAAAAATATGATGAAGGCATGGCTAATAATCAGCAAATAAACACAACTAAAACTAATTAAGAATAGGTTACTATGTTTGAACTGTTATTTTTGTTACTTCCTATTGCCGCCGCATACGGTTGGTATATGGGTGACAGAAATGCAAAACAGAAACATCTAAATCAATCTAATCGGCTATCTCGTGAATATGTTGATGGTTTGAATTTTCTTTTATCAAATCAAAAAGACAAAGCTGTCGATCTTTTCTTAGACATGTTAAAAGAAGATGATGGCACACTTGAGGCCCATTTAACATTGGGCAATTTATTTCGCTCTCGAGGCGAAGTTGATCGTGCTATCCGTATTCATCAAGCGCTATTAGAAAGTTCATCTTTAACATTCGAACAGAGACTATTAGCTATTCAACAACTAGGTCGAGATTACATGGTTGCAGGATTTTACGATCGTGCTGAAGAGACATTTTTACAATTAATTGATGAAGAAGACTTTCAACAGCATGCATTACAGCAACTTATCATCATATATCAATCAACCAGTGAATGGATAAATGCCATCAACATGGCAACTAAATTGGTCAAACTTGGTAATGTAAAATACAAAACCGATATTGCACAATTTTATTGTGAATTGGCGTCAATAGCGATTGATAATGATGATCTCGATAAAGCCAATAGTCTATTACAAAAATCAGCAATGGCAGACACTAAATGTGCTCGTACTTCACTCATGTTGGGGCAAGTTCTTATGGTACAAAACAAAACTGAGCAAGCTATCAAATCTTTTCAGCAAATATTACAGCAGGACAAAGCTTTTATTGGCGAAGCATTACCTGCATTAAAAGAGTGTTACCTAAAGCTAAATAATCAATATGAATTTCAAGAATTTTTACAAATATGTGTCGATCAAGATACAGGTAATGTTGCTGAATTAATGCTTGCTGATGTTATCGAAAAAGAAAAAGGTCTAGACACTGCACAATACTATATGTATCGAGAATTACTGAAACACCCTAATTTAAAAGGTTTTTATCGATTAATGAACTATCATGTTGCTGATGCAGAACAAGGTAAAGCTAAAGAAAGCCTTTTACTTTTACGCAACATGG
Organism: Gilliamella bombi; assembly: GCF_900103255.1. Lineage (GTDB taxonomy): Bacteria > Pseudomonadota > Gammaproteobacteria > Enterobacterales > Orbaceae > Gilliamella > Gilliamella bombi. The sequence continues at coordinate 54,720 of NZ_FMWS01000048.1, forward strand.
TTGGCGAACAAATAAAAGCGGTACCCAATTATCGATGCCAAAAATGTGGATTCACAGTTAACTCACTCTACTGGTTATGCCCTGCTTGCCGTTCATGGTCAACAATAAAACCTGTTCGTGATTTTGAACAACATTAAGATAAATAAAGAAGAGATTTTTATGTTTTTAATTGATTCTCACTGTCATTTAGATAGTTTAGACTTTAGTACTAAATCCATCAAAGATGTTTTACAAGAAGCTATCAACAATAGCGTTAAACATTGCCTAAGCGTGGCAACAACACTATCTGGCTATGAATCGATGAAACATAAGCTTACACCTTATCAAACTCAATGCTCTTTCTCATGTGGGATTCATCCACTTAATCTTGATGACGAAACCTACGATGCTGAACGCTTTCAAACCTTAGCACAAGAAGATAATGTCATTGCCCTTGGTGAAACAGGACTTGATTATTACTACCAACAAGACAACTTAGAATTACAACAAACTATATTTAAAGAACATATCCGATTAGGGCGAAAGCTAAGCAAACCCATTATTGTCCATACACGTAATGCTAAAGAAGACACTTTAAGAATTTTAAAAGAAGAGCATGTCCACTCTGGTGTTTTGCACTGTTTTACAGAAGATATCGAAACAGCAAAACAACTATTGGATCTTGGTTTTTATATTTCCTTTTCAGGGATTATCACCTTTAAAAATGCCGAGGCCTTACGCGAAGTTGCTAAATATGTTCCACTTGATCGTATTTTGGTCGAAACTGACTCACCTTATCTTGCCCCCGTGCCATATCGAGGTAAAGAAAACCAACCAGCGTATGTTCGTGTAGTTGCGCAATATTTATCTGCTTTAAAAGGTGTTTCTTTAGAGGATATAGCCCAAAAAACCACCCATAATTTTTGCCAGTTATTCAATCTTCAAGGAAAATTAAATGAATTATAAATTAACTATTGATTGGGATGATTTTTTAACAAACTATTGGCAAAAAAAACCGGTAATCTTACGCAAAGCATTTGTTAATTTTATCGATCCCATAACACCAGACGAATTAGCTGGTTTAGCGATGGAAGAAGAAATTGATAGCCGAATTGTTTCTAATAAAGATGGTGTTTGGGATGCTAAATTCGGACCATTTACTCAATACGATAACTTAGGTGAAGATCATTGGAGTTTGCTAGTACAAGCTGTTGACCATTGGCATGAACAAGCAGCGACCTTACTTAAGCCGTTTAAATGCCTTCCACAATGGCAATTTGATGATCTAATGATTTCTTACGCAACCCAAGGCGCTGGAGTTGGACCTCATATTGATAATTATGATGTATTTATTATTCAAGGCATGGGTAGCAGGCGTTGGCAAGTAGGCAATGGCGATCCAAATTATAAACAATTTAATGCACACAAAGCATTATTACATGTCGAAGAATATCAACCAATCATTGACGAAGAGCTCACCACAGGCGACATTCTATACATTCCAACAGGTTGTCCGCATAATGGTATATCCATTGGAGAATCATTAAGTTATTCCGTTGGCTTTATGACACAAACATCACAACAACTATTAAGTAGCTTTGCTGATTATGTCATTGATAACCTACCAATTAGTGTTTTTTATCAAGATCCAGATTTAAAGCTACCTAATGATCCTCATCGCATTCAACCTTATGAACTAACAAAAGTACAAAATCAAATTATCAACCTAATCAAAACACCTACATTATTTAACGATTGGTTTGGCAAATACATTACTCTACCAATGCACGATCTAAATATTGTACCAGTTGAACCACCATACAATTATGAAGAATTTGAATTATTACTAAAAGCTGGTGCAGAACTAAACCGTGTACTAAGCATTCGAATTTTTAAAGTAGGCAATTTTGGCTATATTCATGGTGAAAAAATTGACTTACCAATGCCTATCATTGATCTACTTTGTGAAACTGAAACACTTAATTACGAACAGTTGCAGGATAAAAACACACTTAAAGTCATGCTTGATCTTGTCAACAAAGGTTATTGGCACTTTGCTGAAGATTAAATAAATCAACTGCCGATAACAAAATCGGCAGATAAAACGATTGTCTAGGGCATTAAGCTTGGCTTTTTACTAGTTTTAAGTATATACTTGCCCCGCTTTAATTTACCCTCCGTTTAATCACAAATTAAACATCATAAAACGCAAATTTTAAGTAACATCTATTTTTAAAAACTAGAGGTATACATGAAAACTGAAGCAAACACAGCCTTGCAAGCAGAAAGTGAAAACGAACACACAACCCCGTATCAAAAAAGAACCCTTTTTGCATCCACTGTCGGTTACGCACTTGATGGCATGGATATGATGATTTTAGGTGTATGTTTTAGTCTAATCTCGACCAGCTTTAACCTAACTAAAGCTGATTTAGGAACCTTAACATCAGTAACCTTACTTGGCGCCGTATTAGGCGGTATTTTATTTGGTATCCTTGCCGATAAATATGGTCGAGTAAGAGTCTTTTCATGGACTATTTTAATATTTTCTCTTTTCACTGGGTTATGTGCAATTTCACCTAACTATGAATGCTTTTTAATATTTCGCTTTTTAAGTGGTCTTGGTCTTGGTGGTGAATTTGGAATTGGTATGACTTTAGTTTCTGAAAGCTGGCCTAAAAATAAACGCTCAAGAGCAACATCTATTGTAGCATTAGGCTTTCAAGTAGGTATCATTTTAGCCGCATTGACCGTTAATTTTATTGGTGAAATTTATGGTTGGCGCTGGGCTTTTGCCATGGGAGTACTACCAGCGCTATTTGTTGCTTGGACACGTAAAGGCCTAAAAGAGCCAGAAATCTGGCAAAATTTAAAAGCCCAAAATAAAAATAAAATAGCCATTGGCAAATTATTTAAAAATCCTCGAACCGTAGCAACTACAATAGGGTTAACTATTGCCTGTGCAGTACAAAATTTTGGTTTTTATGGGCTCATGGTTTGGATGCCAAATATGATTGCAACTGAACTCAAATTGCCATTCAAAAATACAATGTTCTGGACCATTTCAACAACAATTGGTATGTCATTAGGGATCTTAATTTTTGGTTGGTTATGTGATAAATTTGGTCGCCGTCCTTCTTATATCCTATTTTTATTCGTTTCGGCAGTTTCAATTTGGTTTTATTTTCATCAAACTGATATGTTTATATTAATCATATTTGGTTCAGCAATTGGCTTTTTTGTAAATGGCATGATGGGCGGATATGGTGCATTGCTTGCTGAACATTACCCAACAGATGCCCGTTCAAGTGCTGAAAATATTATTTTCAATGTAGGTCGAGGAATTGCAGGAATATCGCAAGTTTTAATTGCATATTTAGCTACTGTTTATTCAATTAGCTACGCATTAGCTTTACTGTCTGCTGCTTATTTATTATCAGCGGCTGCATTTGTATTTTTAATACCCGAAACAAAAGGTAAAGAACTAGAATAACTCAAAAAAAACAGGGTAAATCACCCTGTTTTATATCACATTAATAAATTATATCAAAAATTAAAACAAACTACTTTAGTTAGCAGTACAAGAAGCTGGCGTCAATTTAACACTAAATAATTGCTCATCATTTATATAATAATTATGACTAACACCATTTGGGAATGCATCCCTAAGTTGTTTAACTTGTGAGCTATTACTACAATAAAGTGTTTTTAGACTTTCTGTCGTCATTTTTTGAGTATCAGGAATTGATACCTCATCTTTTGAACTATCAATTACATATTTATAATTAATTAAATCATTATCTTTAGTTATATCAATCAAATTAGTTTTTGCATCAACTTTAACTGGAAGCATTTTTTTTGCTTCGTTAATAATAGTTTCTTGCAAACGACTTAATTCAGTATTTTTTGAAGAATCACCAACTGCTTTATTAGCATCAGATTTTGAATTATCACAACTACAAAGAACCAAGCTTATCAAAATTGCTGACACTGTTTTTAAACTTTTCATTATTATTCCTTTGAGTAAATTTTATAAATTACATATCGACCACTTATTTAAAAAATGGTCGATAAATTGTAAAATATCAGTGAAAAAAGTACATAAAAAATTTACAATTTAAAACAAAAAGTAAGCTTTAATAAGCCCCCACTCATTTAGTGCTGATGGTTTCTAGTATTTTTTAAGTTGATTAATGGTTATTTAGAATCACAATCACTCGGTTCCAAATCAAACGACATAATTTTCTCATTTTCAAGATAATAATTATGACTTACTCCATTTGGGAATATGAGTTTCAACGCTTCAACATTTGGGTCATTACCACAATATAAAGTAACTATCGTTTTTAATACAGATTGCTGATTTTGCTTTAGCAATATCACATCTTTAGGCAAACCTTTTATAATATATTTATAAATAAGTTTATTGTTATCTTTTGATATGTCATTGAACATCGTAAATTTATCAATCACAATGGGTAACTTTTCTTTTATACCTGCAACAACCGAATCTTGAGCAAAACTATAATCACCATCTTTTTGCTCATTAAATTCTTTAATTTTTTCAGGTGTTGATTGAGCAATAATATTTTGTCCTCTTTCAACAATATCCATATTCTCTTGAATACCAGTTCGCTGAGTACCTATAACTTTTGCTTCTGAATTGTTAAAACCAAATAATATTATCCCCATTAACATCACAAATGTTACTTTCATGCCTTTCATATTCATTCCTACCTAAGCTAATTCATCACTACCTGATATCTTTTAAAAGATAAAACTATAAAAATACAAAAACAGTAATAATAATATTAATTAACCTTTAAAAGAGCTGTAAATGAACACTATTAAGAAAGAGCGTCCAAAATAAAAAGGGCTTCAATCAGCCCTTTTATATTAATAAAATTTAACTAGTTATTCAAATTAATAAAAATATATTTAATCATCATCATCACAATCACTTGGTTTTACATCTACTGAAAATACCTTATCGTCATTGATATAATAATTATGTTTAGCTCCTCTAGGGAATACTAATCTTAAAGTCTTCATGCTAGAATCATCACCACAATAAAACGCAACCAATTTATCCTGTAAATTTTTTTGATTAGTTTTAGCCTGTAATGCATCTTTAGTGATATTATTCACAATATATTTATAATTAATTGCATTGCTATCTGACGATACATCAACTAAAGTTACACTCGAATCAATTGTTGCAGGTAATTTTGTTTTAATCGCCTTGATCATCAAACCTTGAGCAACATTATAATTACCTTCTTCAATCTTATTAAGCATCTCATCTTTTTCTGATTTTGTTTGTTCATACAAATCTTTAGCTTTATCACTAATTGCTGAGCTTACTTGCTTAACTTGGTCTTCAATTTTTGCATTTAATTGGCTAGCCTTATCACCAATTTCTGAGCTTAATTGATTGGCTTTATCGCTAATTTCTGCACCTGTTTGATTAGCCTTGTCACTTACTTCTGAACTTGTTTGTTTGGCTTGTTGTTCAATATCATCAGTTTTTGATTTTGAATTATCACAATTGACTAAAAAAAGCCCTAACACTACTAAAGTGATCACTTTAAAAAGTTTCATTTTTATTCCTTTTTTATTTAATTTTTTAACTACCATGAATTAACTCATAATAACCATTTTATTTTAAAAGTTAATTTTATCTAATGTTAATAGTAAAAGAGTTTAAATAAACTCTTTTACTATAACAAATATCAATTAGTTAATATGCATACCACCTGTAACACCATAAGTTTCGCCAGTTGTATAACTTGATTCTTCAGATGCTAAGTGCACATAAACACCAGCAAGTTCAACAGGTTGGCCAGCTCGTTGTAAAGGAGTTTGTTTACCAAATTCAGGAATAGCGTCACTTGGTTGACCTCCACAAATTTGTAATGGAGTCCAAACTGGACCTGGGGCAACAGAATTTACACGAATACCTTTATGACCTAATTGTTTAGCTAATCCACGTGTAAATGCAATAATAGCTGTTTTAGTTGAAGCATAATCTAATAAATTACTGCTAGGCTGATAAGCCTGAACAGATGAAGTTGTAATAATGGTTGATCCTGGTTTTAAGTAACCTAAAGCCGCTTTAGTTAACCAAAAAAGCGAAAACACATTAACTTCAAAGGTTTTCTTAATTTGCTCGGTAGTAAGTTCCATAATATCTTCAACAGCAACCTGCTTACCAGCAACCAATGTCAAATTATCCAATCCACCTAATTGATGGTGTGCCTCTTCAACTAATTTTTTACAAAAAGTCTCGTCACTCAAATCACCGGGGATCAATACAGCTTTGCGCCCAGCCGCTTGAATAACCTTAGCAACATCTTCCGCGTCTTTTTGCTCGAAAGGAAGGTAATTTATTGCTACATCAGCACCTTCTTTAGCATAAGCAATCGCTGCCGCCCGACCAATACCAGAATCGCCACCAGTAACAAGCATTTTACGTCCTTCTAAGCGGCCATGGCCTTGATAGCTTTTTTCACCACAATCAGGAGTTGGGGTCATTTCACACTGTAAAGCTGGTGCAACTTGTGTTTGTTTTGGGAACTTATCATGATGATATTTGGTAAGTGGATTATAGATTTGTTTGCTCATAATTTTCTCCTAAGTTAAACATGTATTTGAAAACAAATTCGATATAACTTAAATGAAATCAATTAATAATCACAAAATCCTATTGATAAACCTATTTTAATCTTTAAAATAACTAATTAATTCAATAAATTATATTTACTGACAACAAAAATTAGAATATTCTTTTTTAAACTTAATAGCATTGCTCAATATCATCCCCAAAGATTTTTAAACAAACAAAAAGTGAGGCTAATAATAAACAAAGGCGGCTTTCTATGATTGGCTTGGTGAGGTCATTGAAATTAGTAAAGCCGAAACCTTAAATATTGCATAATCTTGCACTGAACTAAGTGTATCAAATTAACATATACGAAGCTAGTAAAAGAAAATTTAAAAAACAGATTGCTTTTATTTACAACATATTGATTTTAGATAAATTATTATGATTTTTTTATTATTTATATCGTAGTGATAGTTAACACCATTTAGAAAATTTTTTAAGCTCATTCATCTCATTACTATTTTCACAATATGCGTTAAGTAATTTTTGAAGGATTGGATCATTGACTGAACTTTGAGAATCATTAAGATCACCATTTTCCCAATCCGCAGTAGATGCATCTTGTGAAGTTTTTTAGCGTTATCAAAGTTTATTAAAACCAATTTAAAAATAACAAAAATAATTAGTTGCAATATTTTCATACTGATATCTTTTTTTAAATATTTGATATTTCTTTATATTACTTATATTTATTTTTTATACACTGACATTGCAAAAACATCAGACCAAACTATTAAAACCGATATTTTTATACTAAAACACAGTGTTTCCTGAAACTTTTTCACAAACTATTTGTGCTAAATAGCAAAAGCAATAAAAAACTGTTGCACTTTTTTTAAAAACGAGTATTTTGTTAAAAATATTTTAAAAAATGATAAAAAGTTAATCATCCAACATTATGAAATTTTCACTCAAAATCGTCCTCATCAATATTATTGTCAGCGTGGTCATTATTCCTGCGCGGGGGCGTTTTTGAATAAAAAATATGTTTATACATAAATCAGAAAACCCCCGCTCCCAAAAAGCGGGGGTTTTTTTATGGTTAATGGATAGGTAAAGTACAAGCGAGGAATAAATGTTAGGAACACAGTGGATAGTAAAAACCTTAAAAGAAAAAGGCGTAACCATCGTTTTTGGATATCCTGGTGGACAAATTATGCCTCTATACGATGCACTTTATGACGGGGGTATTGAACATGTACTATGTCGTCATGAACAAGGTGCTGCCATGGCGGCTATTGGTTATGCTCGTGCAACAGGAAAAACTGGTGTTTGCATTGCCACCTCGGGTCCTGGTGCAACAAATATCATTACAGGTCTTGCTGATGCTTTGATTGATTCAGTGCCGATTGTTGCTATAACTGGTCAAGTACCAACCAAGCTTATTGGTACAGATGCTTTTCAAGAAGTTGATGTTTTAGGATTATCTCTTGCTTGCACCAAACACAGTTATTTAATCGATGATGCACACGATTTACCCAATATATTAGAAGAGGCGTTTAACTTAGCCAATTCGGGAAGACCGGGACCAATATTAATTGATGTTCCCAAAGATATACAGCTTGCAAACCTAGATTATCATAACTATTTAACACCATCCTCATTAAAAATTGCACAGAATAAAACTCAACTATACCCAATCTTGCCTGATGATATAAAACAAGCCAAACAAATGATCACCCAAGCCCAAAAACCAATGCTTTACATTGGTGGAGGTGTTGGGCTTTCAGGCGCAATATCCGAACTTAGAAGCTTTATGGAATTAACACAAATTCCAAGTGTATCAACATTAAAAGGGCTTGGTGTTGCCGATATTAATAATCCCTATTATTTAGGATTAGTCGGCATGCATGGAGCAAAAGCAGCCAATTTAGCAGTGCAAGAGTGTGACCTACTAATTGCCCTAGGAGTGCGATTTGATGACAGGGTTACCGGCAATCTTAATGAATTTGCACGACATGCTAAAGTACTTCATATTGATATCGATCAAGCTGAAATCAACAAATTACGCCAAAGCCATTTAGGATTACAAGGCGATATAAAGCAAGTTTTACCACTACTAAATCAAACAGTTTCAATTGATAACTGGCATAAAAAAATTAATCAACTAAAAGCACAATACCCAACTCGCTATGATCACCCTGGTGAAGCTATTTATGCGCCAACTTTATTAAAAACTATCTCTGAGCGAAAATCAGCTAATACTATTGTCACTACCGATGTGGGACAACACCAAATGTGGACAGCACAACATATGTGCTTTAATCACCCTCAAAACTTCATTACATCAAGTGGGCTTGGCACAATGGGATTTGGTTTACCATCGGCCGTTGGCGCACAGATGGCAAGACCCAATGACTGTGTAATTTGTGTATCAGGTGATGGATCTTTCATGATGAATGTCCAAGAATTGACTACTATAAAACGTAAAAAATTGCCAATAAAAATTGTATTAATTGATAATCAACGCCTAGGTATGGTTCGCCAATGGCAAGAATTATTTTTTAACGAAAGATACAGCGAAACAAATTTATCAGATAATCCCGACTTTTTAATGCTAGCTAAAGCATTTGATATACCTGGGCAAACTATCAACAAAAAGTCACAAATCGATACTGCGCTCGATAACCTATTTAATTCAAAAGGTGCTTATCTTTTACATGTATGCATAAATGAATTAGAAAACGTATGGCCACTGGTACCACCTGGAGCAGCAAACGAAAACATGCTAGATAGAAGTTGTGAGGAGTAAGCAATGAACGAACAAACACAATACCAATTAGTCATAAAAGCTTATGACAAATTGGGGGCACTTGAACGTATATTACGGGTTATCCGTCATCGGGGTGGTTATATTAAATCAATGCAAATGCAAACAGTTGAAAACAACATACTAATTATGACATTAATATTAACCACCGAAAGAGCGTTTTCGACACTACAAAATCAAGTAGCAAAATTAGAAGATGTAATAGTAATTGAGTAATAATGATCTCAAACAACTTATTATTAAATAATAATTTAAATCAAAGATGGTAAACAATTTAACAGTTAAATAAACAAATAAGTGTAGTATAATGCTTGACCGTTAAAACAAAAATACCGAAAGCAAAGTACATGCTTAACAAATTGAAAAATAAAGAGGGAAACAAAATGAGTTCTACAGCAAAATCTGATTATATTTGGTTGAATGGTGACATGATTCCATGGGCAGATGCAAAAGTTCATGTAATGTCACATGCTTTACATTATGGAACTTCAGTATTTGAAGGTGTACGTTGTTATGACACTCATAAAGGTCCTGCCATTTTTCGCCACAAAGAACATGCACAACGGCTGTTAAATTCAGCAAAAATTTATCGTTTCCCTGTACCTTATTCTCTTGATGAAATCATGGAAGCTACACGTCAAACCATTAAAAAAAATAATTTAAAAAGCGCTTATATTCGCCCATTAGTCTTTATTGGTGATGTGGGTATGGGCGTTAACCCACGTGAGGGTTATAAAACCGATGTTATGATAGCGGCATTTCCATGGGGGGCTTATCTAGGCGAAGAAGCATTAGACCAAGGTATTGATGCAATGGTCTCATCTTGGCATCGCGTTGCATCAAATACAATTCCTGCCGCTGCTAAAGCAGGTGGTAACTATTTATCATCATTATTAATTGGTTCTGAAGCGAGAGCAAATGGCTTCCAAGAAGGTATTGCGTTAGATGTTCATGGTCACTTATCTGAAGGTGCTGGTGAAAATCTCTTTATTATTAAAGATGGCATTTTATACACTCCGGTTTTATCGTCATCGGCGCTACCTGGTATTACACGTGATGCAGTATTAACGCTAGCACGTGACATTGGTATTGAAGTGCGAGAACAAACACTATCACGCGAATCACTTTATCTGGCAGATGAAGTCTTTATGACAGGTACTGCAGCTGAAATCACACCTGTGCGCAGTGTTGACCGCATCCAAGTTGGCATTGGCCGTTGTGGTCCAATCACCAAACAAATCCAACAAACATTCTTTGGTTTATTTAATGGTAAAACTGAAGATAAATATGGTTGGTTAGATCTTGTTAAATAATAAATAAAATCAAAAATCCGCCAACCATGTTGGCGGATGACTTTTTAACTTGGTGATTAATATTAAAAACTACAAACCGTTAAACACGGTTACTTGCATAAAATTGGGAGCAGGAAATGCCTAAATATCGTTCAGCAACCTCGATCGAGGGTAGAAACATGGCTGGTGCCCGCGCATTATGGCGTGCAACTGGCGTTAAAAATGAAGACTTTGGTAAACCCATCATTGCGGTGGTTAACTCATTCACACAATTTGTACCAGGACATGTCCACTTAAAAGACATTGGACAACTAGTTGCCAAACAAATTGAAGCATCGGGTGGCATTGCCAAAGAGTTCAATACAATCGCAGTTGATGATGGTATTGCCATGGGACATGGTGGAATGCTTTACTCACTTCCTTCAAGAGAACTCATTGCTGATTCTGTCGAGTATATGGTTAATGCACACTGTGCCGACGCCATGATCTGTATTTCTAACTGCGACAAAATCACACCGGGAATGTTAATGGCTTCGCTTCGTTTAAATATCCCAACCATTTTTGTTTCAGGTGGACCGATGGAAGCAGGCAAAACCAAACTATCTGACCAAATCATTAAATTAGACTTAGTTGACGCAATGATTCAAAGCGCTAACCCAAATGTTAGCGACGCAGATAGCAAAGCCATCGAAGAATCAGCTTGCCCTACTTGTGGTTCTTGCTCAGGCATGTTTACAGCTAACTCAATGAACTGCTTAACTGAAGCATTAGGACTTTCATTACCGGGCAATGGTTCACTTATTGCCACTCACAAACAACGTGAACAACTCTTTTTAAACGCAGCTAAACGCATTGTTGAAATCACCAAACGTTATTATGAACATGATGATGTATCTTACCTGCCTCGTTCAATTGCAACAAAAGCGGCATATGAAAATGCTATGTCATTAGACATTGCTATGGGTGGCTCGACCAATACCGTATTACATTTGTTAGCTACTGCACAAGAAGGCGAAATCGACTTTACCATGTCAGATATAGATAGATTATCGCGAAAAGTCCCACATTTATGTAAAGTAGCGCCAAGTACAGCACAATATCATATGGAAGATGTTCATCGAGCTGGTGGTGTTGTGTCAATTATGTCAGAACTAGATAAAGCAGGATTACTAAATCGCAATGTACACAATGTTCTAGGACTAACATTACAAGAAACTTTCACCAAATACGACATAACTCAAACTACCGACGAAGCAGTAAAAAAAATGTATCGTAGTGGACCTGCAGGCATTCGCACCACTAAAGCTTTTTCACAAGATTGCTATTGGGATTCACTTGACGATGACCGTGTAAATGGTTGTATTCGTGATAAAGCTCACGCCTATAGTCAAGACGGTGGACTTGCAACACTCTATGGTAATGTTGCACAAGATGGCGCAATTGTTAAGACCGCAGGCGTTGCTGCTGAAAATTTAATTTTCCGAGGTCCAGCAAAAGTATTTGAAAGCCAAGAAGATGCTGTTGATGGCATATTAGGAGGCAAAGTGGTTGAAGGTGATGTCGTTGTCATCATTTATGAAGGACCAAAAGGCGGACCGGGTATGCAAGAGATGCTCTACCCAACCAGTTATTTAAAATCCATGGGTCTAGGCAAAAAATGTGCATTGATAACAGATGGACGTTTTTCTGGTGGTTCCTCTGGCTTATCGATTGGTCATATTTCTCCTGAAGCAGCAAATGGCGGCGTTATAGGTCTTGTTCGTGATGGTGATATTATTGATATTGATATCCCAAATCGTAAATTAGTACTTGATGTCCCAACTTCTGAACTTGAACGTCGACGAGTTGCAGAACTAGAACGAGGTGAAAAAGCATTTACGCCTCATAATCGAGATCGTTACGTCTCATTTGCGCTTAAAGCTTACGCCAGTTTAGCAACAAGCGCAGACAAAGGTGCCGTACGAGATAAAAGTAAATTAGGTGGCTAATTGTGAAACAAGAAAATACTCAACTTACCGGTGCAGATTATTTAAAAGCAACGCTTTGTAGCGCCGTATACGATGTGGCAGAAGTAACTCCACTTGAAAAAATGGAAAAAATATCGGCAAGAATACACAATCAAGTTTTTGTCAAACGCGAAGACCGCCAACTCGTCCACAGTTTCAAAATCCGTGGAGCACAAGCCATGATAGCCAGCTTAAGTGAAGAAGAACGCAAATGCGGCGTTATTGCTGCGTCGGCTGGCAACCATGCGCAAGGAGTGGCTTTTTCGGCTACAAAATTAGGCATCAGTTCTTTAATTGTTATGCCACTAACAACTGCCGATATCAAAGTTGAAGCTGTAAAAAGTTTTGGTGGTGAAGTATTACTTTATGGTGCCAACTTTGACGAAGCCAAAGCCAAAGCAATGGAACTGGCTAAAGAACAAAATCGCATCTTTATTCCACCATTTGATCATCCATTAGTAATTGCTGGGCAAGGCAGTATTGCTATGGAACTATTACAACAAAATGCTAAACTCGACCGAATCTTTGTACCTGTTGGTGGTGGTGGGCTTGCCGCAGGCATTGCAGTATTAATCAAACAAATCATGCCATCAATCAAAGTTATTGCTGTTGAGCCTAAAGACTCGGCTTGCTTAAAAGCTGCATTAGATGCAGGTCACCCTGTTGATTTAGAGCGTGTTGGACTCTTTGCTGAAGGCGTTGCTGTCAAACGAATTGGCGATGAAACATTCAGACTTTGCCAACAATATATTGATGATATTATTACCGTGAATAGCGACGAAATTTGCGCGGCAGTGAAAGACTTATTTGACGATGTACGTGCAATAGCTGAACCATCTGGCGCAGTAGCATTAGCTGGACTAAAAAAATATGTCGATCAGCATAACATCTGTGGTGAAAAACTTGCTCATATACTGTCAGGCGCTAATTTAAACTTCCACAGCTTGCGCTATGTATCAGAACGCTGTGAATTAGGCGAAAAACGTGAAGCGCTATTAGCAGTCACCATTCCAGAAAAGAAAGGCAGTTTTTTAAGTTTCTGTCAGCTATTAGGTGGATGCGCAGTAACCGAATTTAATTACCGCTATCATGATGAAAAATCTGCTTGTATTTTTGTGGGAATAAAAATCTCGAAAAGTGAAGAAAAAGATGAAATTATGCAAGAACTTGCCGCTGCAAAATACCCTGTAGTGGATCTAACCGAAGACGAAATGGCAAAACTACATGTACGCTACATGATTGGTGGCAAACCTTGCAAACCGCTTCAAGAACAAGTATACAGTTTTGAGTTCCCTGAATCGCAAGGAGCGTTGCTTAAATTCTTACAAACGTTAGGGACTAATTGGAATATATCAATGTTCCACTATCGTAGTCACGGTACCGATTATGGGCGTGTACTTGCTGCGTTTGAAATCGACGAATCAACCCTTAACCAGTTTAATCAACACCTAACTGAACTCGATTATGGTTTCCACAACGAAACACATAATCCTTCGCTTAAACTGTTTTTAACCAATCAAGGTTAAAATTAGTAACAACTATTCACCTATAAGGTGGATTAGCGAAGAGTACTTTTTTGTTGTAGTAAGTTTTATTTTTTAGAAAAGCGCTTTTGCTACTCAGTTGCAAAAGCGCAAGGACCGCAGACTTTGTCTTCTATATGCTCCTATGTATTTGTTGATGGCGTTGTAATACTGATCCTCGCCAAAATATTAGACAGTGCCCGCCTCTATCATTTTTTCGTTTTGGTAATATTGTTGTTCATATTGTTCAGGTGATACCCAGCCATTGGCTGAATGACGGCGTATCCGATTATAATAGATTTCAATATATTCAAATAGTGCTTTATTAGCCTGCTTCCTCGTTTTGTAGTAACAGTCA
>NZ_FMWS01000096.1 GCF_900103255.1 Gilliamella bombi
GAAGCGGGATTAGATGAGCTAGGCATCACCGAGCCTTACCTACGTGATTTTGCCTTAGACGTGGTGGACGAAGCGCATAAACATGTCAAATCAAACTGGCAACTAGAAAAAGCACAACGCATTAAACCATCACTGTGGTGGCAACAAGTGGCACAAGCGCAAGCTCAAACTCAAACTCAAACTCAAACAACCAGCACTGAACAAAGCGATGCTAATGCTAATACCCCTAAACTGTCTAATCTATCAACTGATGGCAAGGCGTGGTTTATTCATCCGGTGGCGATGGTAGATTATTTTGCAGGAAACAATATCCTTTTCAAAAAGGGTGATAAAGATGAAATTATTCGGGAAATTAATATCAGACTTGCTGGATTTGGTGGCAATGTGCCAACAGATGAATTTACCGAAAGAACCGAAAATATGATCAAACAGTTTCAACGTGATTATATGCAAGTCGAGGAAACGGGCGTTGTGGATATGAATGTAATAAAAGCGATTGATGAATTTCAAGAGGAATATCCAATAGAAACATATTTTACTCAAGCTAAATGTAAGTGTTCGACATTGAAATTAGTTGAGGGCGATAAAGTATGTGGAGGTTTTGGTAATGGTAAATTTGAAAAACAAAAACAAGATGCAAATACTATTGAAATGTATAGGAAATATGAATATCCAGGGTTACATAGAACTTTATTTTGGGTCTTAAGAGCTTGGAAATTTTATTTATCCCATTTTGATCAACGGAATATGAAAATTGAATTAGTTAAATCTGGATATCGCTGTTGGTCAGATAATAATGCTCATAATTTTAGAAAAAGTACTAATCATATGGGTAAAGCATTAGATATTCATATGATTTATAACAATACTAAAATTTCATTAGAAAATTTGTGTGATGATGCTAGAGAGGTAATGATCAGTTATTGTAATGCACATTATAGATGGCAGGTTAAAAATGTTATTTCTTTAGAAGTGGGAATTCGTGAAAAAACACCAAAAGATACAGCTATAGCTGCAACATGGATTCATTTTGATGTAAGAAGTTTTGAATTAAAATATTTGGAAGATAAATATTTTGTTAAAAGCGCTGAACAAGTTAATGGATTATCAATGCGATCATTAATAACTAACAAAGGTTAAAAATATGAAATTAAGTAATTTATTTTTTGCATTATTTTCTCTATTTTTATATGTGATTGCATCATCAGTTACAGCTGATGACAAAAAAGTTTCAGATAATTGGAGAATTATTTATGGTATTAGTGACTCATTGGTAAATGAAACAACTATTGATTTTAAAATAAAATTAATTGGTAATAAATTTTATTTTAATAATCAGCCATTTTTGATTGAGCGTAATATTATGCCTGCAAAAGATTTTTTTATAAGCAATAATATTGAACAATCATATTTTGATTTAGAAAAACAGCAAGAATTACTAGAGTATAATATTAAATTAGATGAGAGAATTTCTTATCTTCAATTTGATAAAGATATTGATGATACTTTATTAAAACAATATATAACACAAAATAGGCAAGCAATATTATTGGATGATATACTACTTCTCTTTGGAAAAAACGGTGAGCCAATCTTTTATTCAAAACCTTATTTTGAAAAAGAATTTATAAAAGAAGTGTCCCTATTACCCATTATCAATGTTCCGTTTAATACAGAAGATGCTTATGTATTATATCGTGATGAAATTTTAAAAAAAATATCTATTCATTTTAAAAACTTTTTAGATCTCTCATGGGATGCAATAGATATATTTGGGGCAAAATTTTCTTCTATTTCATCTATTATAAATCCAATATTTATTGATGTTGCTTGGGAAAGTGGTGAAACTGATTCTTTTCTATATCTGTTTTCAAATGATTATAAAGTTTTAGATAAACTACTAATTTTTAGCTATAGAACCACAACTCGTGGAGGTCCTGGAGGTGATGGACAACCTGTTGGTTATCGTTACTTTACCATTGATAAAAACTACTTTATTGAACGTCGACAACGTTTTGAGGATGAAACCATAGAAGTACAACATTTTCAAGTTACAAAAGAAGGAAAGTTTCAAGAGTTACCCATCACTTCTAATTGCTATATCGACTTTGCCACTAAAGATAAAAACAAACATTCAGCAAAAAGTCTGTTGCTAACTAGTAAACAAGCAAATAACTATTTACGTTTTGATGGTGGAAAATTAGATGAATTTGGTAGAGTAACATTAACTTTAAATCCAAATGAGGAAAAACTGTGTGTTAATTATCAACAAGCTTATTCAATAAGCTTTGGTAAAGTGGATTCAAAACATTTTTTTGATAATGATGAATTATATCAACAGCATGTAGAAAACTTTAAAAGTTATGACATTGATATTAGTAATGAATTAGAATACATCACCATCCATGGTTTTGAGAAAACACCTTTTTCTAAGTTTTTATTAAATGGTAATCAGGCAATTTATATGAAAAATACATTATTTTTTGTTAGTGAAAATCATTTTACAGCTTACAGACAACCAACAGATGAGGAATTAACTTATCAGCAATGACAAAAAAGCATTAGTCAGTCACCATGAAACACGCCTGAACAGACAAGCTCTCTGAAAGCGGAAATTCAACAACGCAGCCGTTATTCGACACTGAGGTTGGCAAGGTGGTTAATGGCATTAATGGAAAGATACAGACAAAAAGCTCGTCACCGCAACCGTACACCTTAACCACAAGTAAGAAAATGTATGTAAGGCGGATATATCCCGAATTAACCGAGGCAGAGATTCCCGATAAAGTTGAGTTAATTGCTGGCGAAAAGGGACAAGATACGACGTCGCCGAGTGCAGATTCTGAGCCTGCGCATGATGATGATTTTTTCACTATTCGCTTTATGATTGAAAACAAGCCGTACTGGATAGCCGCCAGTAAAGTCTTACACCTTAATGGCGAAGATGGGCGACTCAATTCAAGCGCAAGTTATTGGCGTGATTTTCCGTTATCATTAGATAACAGCCTTTCGCCTCAAGAAAAGAAACGTAATACGGTATGTTATCCTAGAACCGTGTCCCTCATTTCATTAGAAAATGACGGCTTGATAGCGATAGAGGATGAAAACACAACCTGGGTACAAGTGACGGCACTGGATGAGCAAACGCTACCGATACATGGTTGGGTGAATATAAAAGACAATGCACAAGCGCATATCAAACGGCGTAGTCCATGGCACTGGCCTGGGTTTGACACGATAGAAGAAAAAGCCACG
>NZ_FMWS01000001.1 GCF_900103255.1 Gilliamella bombi
ATGTTTTATCAGTACTGGTAAAAGTAATCACATAACGCCAAGGCTGGTTTAACGACTCATCACCATCAATATGCAAAACCGAAATCGGCGCGCCCAGCCCGTCAACCGTTAAGGTATAGCGATTATGGCTAACCCCACTCAAACCCGCCATTAAATCGCCAAAACCTTCACCGAGTTGCTCCAGAAGACGATTAAGTTCGTTTGACATGTTGTTCTCCTATTTATTTTTTACTCTGTACGACTAGCTGTTTCTTTTTCTAATTGTTTTTTATTACTGTCTTTTTCCTCTATTTTTGATACTTTTGAGGATGCTTTTTTTACCGTTGTTGCCTTTTTAGCTTTTGTTGGCTTAGTTTTACTATTTTTCGTTACCCATTCAAGTACAATGCCATCTGTTTCGCTAAAGTCGAGTTGTAACGTTAGTGATTGATTATTTTGGCTATTATCCTGCTGTAGTAACAAGTTAGAAACTACTGGTAAGATTTGTTGATTTAAAATACTATCGATATTACGAGCACCTGTATCTGGCAATAAGCAAGCTGAAACTAAAGTATCGTAAAGTTTTTGACCAACATTAAACTCAATTTTGTAATGTTTTTGTAATCGAGAGGCGACTTTATTTAATTTCATTTCAACAATTTTGCGTAGTGCAACATCATCTAATGGTTTATAAATGACAGTTTGAAAACGCGCTAATAATGCTGGTTGAAAGTGTTCACGTATAATAGGGCGCAATAATTCTTGCTGTGTTGCAATATCAGCATTTGGCATTTCATCAAATAATGCCATTAATTCATCGCTGCCTAGGTTAGAAGTCATTAATATTAAGGTATTACGGAAATCAATTTCACGCCCTTCACCATCTCGCATAAAACCACGATCGAATACTTGATAAAATAGATTCAATACATCACGATGCGCTTTTTCGACCTCATCCAATAATACAACGCTATATGGGCGTTTACGGACGGCTTCAGTCAATATTCCACCTTGACCATAACCCACATATCCTGGTGGTGATCCTTTGAGTTGTGATACGGTATGAGCTTCTTGATACTCTGACATATTAATGGTGATCAAAGATTGTTCGCCACCGAAGAGTGTATCAGCTAAAGCTAAAGCTGTTTCGGTTTTACCTACACCAGATGGTCCGACTAATAAGAATACTCCCATCGGCGCATCTTCTGAGGTTAGCCCCGTTTTTGCGGCACGAATCCGTTTAGCGATGTCAAAAAGCGCGTTATCTTGACCAACAACACGTAAACGCAAATCATCTTCTAACATAAGCAAATGGCTTTGTTCATCTTTTAGTAGGCTTTCTAATGGCACTCCGGTCCAATCGGCAATAATTGAAGAGACAATTCGGCTATCAACATCAAGTGACAATAAAGGTAAATTTTTTTGTAGTTCACTTAATTTTTGCTGTGTTGCAATCAGTTGCTTTTGAATTTTTTTATCTTGTTTTAGTGTTAATTTTTGTCGTAACTCAATTAGTGTTTCAACAAGTTTTTTCTCTTTTTCAAATTGTATTTGTTGATTGGTTAATTTTTTTTGTAATTCGCCTAGTTGTAAATCGATTTCCCCCATACGATCTGTTGATAGCTGTTCTCCTAATACTACATCAGCTTCTATTGCTTCTTGTTCTATTGTCAATGAGGCAATTTTGGCTTCAAGCAACGTGATTGATTCAGGTATTGTATCTAGCCCCATGCGAACCCTTGCTGAAGCTGTGTCAAGCAGATCAACGGCTTTATCTGGCAGTTGACGACCACTGATATAACGTCGAGAAAGCGAAACCGCTGTTTTAACAGCTTCGTCCAGTATATGTACACCATGGTGTTTTGCGTATCGTGATTTTAAACCACGTAGCATAAGACAGGCTTTCTCGTCATCAGGCTCATCAACTTTAACAATTTGAAAACGGCGCTCTAACGCAGCATCTTTTTCAAAATATTGTTTGTATTCAGACCATGTTGTAGCAGCAATTGTACGTAATTCACCTCTAGCTAGTGCAGGTTTTAATAAATTTGCTGCATCAGCTCCACCAGCTGAATTGCCTGCACCAATAATGGTGTGCGCCTCATCAATAAACAGTAATATTGGGGTCGGTGATTGTTGAACAGCCTCAATCACATTTTTTAATCTTTGTTCAAATTCACCTTTTACGCCAGCACCAGCTTGTAGCAAGCCAAGATCAAGCATTAATATGCTAACCTTTTCAAGATTCTTAGGCACGTTGCCTTCTGCAATACGAAGCGCCAATCCTTCAACTAATGCCGTTTTACCTACGCCAGGTTCTCCCACTAAGATTGGGTTATTTTTGCGACGACGAGATAAAATATCGATCATTTGCCTTATTTCACTATCGCGACCAAATACAGGATCAATTTTACCTGTTTTCGCTTTTTCGGTAATATCTTCAGTAAATCGACTAAGCGCTGCTTGATAATGTCTTTGTTGCACAGCTTGTTGTTGGTTATTTTTAGTCTCAGCTGTTTGCGAATCCTGATTAGTATCAATTTTTTGTTGGGATGTACTATCGATATCATTATTTGAATGATAGCTGTATTGATTTACAGGGTTTTCATCTGATGTTTCATTTAATTGAGTGCGCATTTTTTGTAATGACACAACCGATAAGCTAAGTAATTGCCATGCATCTTGTGCTTTTAAGCAATGAGGCATCTCTTGTAGCACTTGTAAAATATGTACTGAACGAATGACATCTTCTTGATCTTCAAGTGAAGCCTTTAACCATGCTGATTGTAATACTGCAATCAACGATGACGATAAACTAGGTTTTGTATTAATTGTGTGTGGTAAAATGTCTAAATAATTCAATAATCCTTGCCAGACTTTGTCCATATCTAGTTGGTAATGTCTTGCAATAAATGAAATATCACCTGCACCTTGTTCTAATAATTTTAATAGCCAATGTTCAAGTGTAATTTCTGGATGTGCTCTCGTTTGACATAATTCTGCCGCAGCTTCAAGTGCTCTTGCACAATACGGATTGAGTCGCCTTAATAAAACAGAAGGATCGGCAATCATTACTATTCCTTTCGTTATGTTATTGTTTATAAAAAAATGTTGATTCTGCCGTAATGACAGAATCAACAAAAACCACATTAGGCTCTACTTTCAACCCAGCTATCTGAGTGAATGATGTTGCCATCTTTATAAGTCCAAGTGATTTTTTCGTAACGTAATTCAATACGCTCTAAGTGATTGTATTGTTCTTTTGTTGGATCTTTAATGTTGTGCATTTCAGGTTTAATAGAAACAATTTTTACGTTATCCATTAATGTGTTGAAATATTCAATTTCCTGACCTGCATCATTAATTTTGTACCATTTGATTTCAACAGACTTTAAGTTTTGGCCTGTAGTTACAGCTTTGTAAAGATAAGGTGATGAAGCATCAACTTCTTTAACAAATTCAAGTGCTTTATGAACGCGAGTTCCGGTTAATTTACCTGTATTACCATCGGTTGGAATGTAGACTTTGTGATCAAATTCAACCACTTCAACACTACCTTCACGTCCTACTACAGTTACAGAACCTTTAATTTCTGCACCACCATCGTCTTTTAAAAACATATACGCTGGAACTGCCATTGTTTTTACTCCTTTTTTGATTATTATTAAACACTCTTAGTTTTCATTTGCCAAAATACAATTTGACATTTGAGGAACTAAGCTAATTTCTACTCGCCGGTTTTGTGCTCGACCTTCCAGAGTGTCGTTACTAACTAGCGGTTTTTTTGCTCCATACCCTTGTATTGCAAAACAGGTTTCAGGGATATCACTAGCTTTTATAATCCAGTTTCGTACTGCTGTTGCACGCTCAAATGATAATTGAATATTTTTATTTTCATCACCAGTGGAGTCAGTATGCCCTGCAACTAAAATAAGCCACCCTGTTCCGTGGTTAGCATTTATTTGTTTTTTCATTTCAACTAATGCATTGACTAATATTTTGGTTGAATCTGATTTTAAGCTTGATTGGCCACTTTCAAATAATGCTAAACTATCTAGGCGAATCACGGATGGTACTTCTTTCATGATAACTTTTTCTTCTTTAATAATAATTTTTTCTGGTTCTGGTGGTTTAGCAACATAATCACTCATAGAGACATTTAAAGGCTCAAGTAATTGTTGTCCATGATAAAGTCCCATACCTAAACGAACAGGTTCCCCTTGAGCTAAATATTGATTTAACATTGCTCTATCGTCTTTAAGTAACTCAAGTGCTTGTCGCTTTTCTTCATAACTGTCCATCGAAATTAAATGGTAATGTCGAATATCATTTTGTATTTGATCTGAAAGTTTAATATTGTTCCAAAAAGATGCGCCTAAGCATCCCATAATAAATATGGACGTGATTGTAATTAATCCACAGACCATCGTGGCAATAGGCGAAAATGGGTAAGCTATTGGCATAAATTTAATTAAGGAATCGGGCGGACTTACATTATCTTCAATTTTATGGTTATTTGGCAGTGGTAAAGTCGTGATACTTTCCCATTGTTTTTGCATAATATTGTTATTTACAATAGATTGATTTATAGGATAAATCGCTATCCCCGTTGGCTTACATTTTGCTATAGGCTGTTTTGGATCAATTAATGTTGATAATACGATTTGTTCAATCCAAGATTGTGTTTCGTTTAGCAATGGTCTTAATCGTAATCGTCTTTCTCGTTCGCTTGAAGGCGTTTTAATATCATTAACCCAATTGTTTAGAGGCGATAAATAACGATCAAGCAGAAATAATTTGTGATCGACTAATTGAAACCAGTAAACAGGTAATGGATTTTGTTCATCATAAATTAAATTATTTAGACCAATATGTGTCGATAAGTAAACAGGCAGTTGATATTTTGCAATGCGACATGTATCTGCCCATGATTGACGAAATGCTTGTAATTTAGCAATGAATAACCCTTGTTTATCCTCAAGTTCAGGCGTTAAAGCAAGAAATATGCCTACTCGCCCTATCATATCTGGCCATTTTGAAATTAATGAATCATAAACGATAGGTAAATGAGAATATTCTTCAACATAAATCCATACCGCTTCGGATGAAACAACAATATTCGATTCTGCTATGGATAGATCTTCTGGAAAAAAGTCTTTTGCTGCACTACCAGTTACCAATAAGATAGGTAATCGATAACGTTGCCTTGCTGGTAATAAATCAAGCTTTTGGGTTAAAAAGTCAATATTTGTTGTTGATAAAGCAAGCAGCCGCCGATAGCGTTGCATTCGCCATAGCAACCCACCTGCAATAACTAAAACTAAAATCGTACCAATAATTTTCCAACCGACTGTTATTGGTAAAAATACAAATAGTAACAATAAGCTTAATATAGCAGCATAAATGATTTGAATTCGTTTAGGGTAATCGCTCATAAATTCCCCTTTAACCTACAATTTTTTTAATCAACGTATCAAGTCGATAATCTAATAAAAAGTAAAGAACAATAACCAACAAAACGGATAACGCAGTACAAGATAACAGCATCGTTTTGCGTCCTAAATAACGATAAGTTTTGGTTTGTTCAATAATAGGATGAGCTTGTTCTGGCTCGTACTCTCGTACAGCTTCACGCAGGGCTAAAACCAAGTGTTCCCTTTCCATTTGAGGTTTATCTAGATAGCACCCTTGAAAGCCAAGCCCAAGCACTCTGTCAAAGCAACTTAATACTAATGGATCTTTTTTATCTGCTTTTAAGCGTCCGCGAATTTTTTCAAATAAATCATAACCAGCATTATGTGTATTAAAAAAGATGACTTGTAATGGTGCGCCTAACCACTCATCATAATCTTGTTTTTCGGGTTTATCACGATGGCGAAGTAATACTGTTTCATCTAATAATGCACATAGGGCATAACTTATATCATCAATCACATCTTGACTATATTGTGCCTTATATAACGTATCACGAACGGTCGTCACTTGCTGTTTACAAAGTTCATATAATTTATGTCCTGATGGAATATCCGCTTTCGCTTTTAATTGGACAACAACTAATATTGAATCTCGTAATAATTCATCAATGACTATTGTTTGTGGTTCTATACTCATAATCTTGACCCTATGATCGCAAAACTGCGAAAAGTTCTAGTGAAATATCTGGCATTGCTCTTGGCACATAAAACTCACAACAGCGAGTTTGCAACATATTTTTTGCTGCAATATGCGATAGATCTAGTGCAAAATATTGATTTTCTAAACGCATAGGTATTGCCGCCGGAACATGGCTAAGCGCTTTTATTGGTATACCCGATAATGCTGAATGTATAATTTGCCTTACATCATCTGGTGCACCAGCTTTACATAATATTGGAAACTGAGACTGTAATTGATGTCCAGGCAGACTTGAACGTACAGAGAGATAAAAATCAGCATCTTCAACAAGACGAGAATCGTTTAAGCGACCTGTCCATAATGTATCTTTATTATGGACTAAATCAATTTTAATCACTCGAGATGGTAAGCTTTCTTCTAATAAATTACGCACTAATCCAAATAATGGTGGGAAAACTTCATTAAGGTTGGTGTGTTGATAAGCTGGAATTTTATCAACATCATTTGCTAATGAAAACGTTAACAATGCACCTGTTAATGCCGTTAATGTTTGGTAAAGGTTTTCTGGGTGAATAGTTGGATTATCACGTAAAAATTTAAGTTGAGGCTCAAATGTGTTTAGTGCATTTAAAAGCCAAAACAGGGATACATCAGCTATTGCAAATTCAGCCATTTGTTCGTTACGTTCATGTCTCATGCCCATTAAACGTTGACGTTTAGCCTGTATTTGGATACATAATAGTTCTAACTCTTTTATTAATGTTCCACTTTGAGTGAATAAATTAATTAGTGGAGGAAGATATTCAAAATCAAGTACAAAACGACCATTTAGATCTCGCTTAAGGCATGCAATTGGGCATGTTAAATAATCACTATGATCTTCAAAATCAAATAAAAAAGTTAACGCATAACGCTCAACAGCGATTGTTTCAGCATTTTGTCCAAATAGATCTACCACTTCTACCCATTCTTGTCGATAGCGAAGTGGTCTTTCAAGTTGTTGATTGTCTTGTAGACAGTTACCCCCATTAGCTTGTAGCAATGGTATTCCAATAAATACAATGACTTCTTCACGCTCAGGTGGAACATCCGTATTTAGTGTTCTAGCTTCGGGTAATTTATCAGCAGCATCAGTATTAATCAGCACTCCATCACGAAAGCGAATACTAATAGATTCTGCCTGCAAGCGATCGATTGTCAGTGCTTGCGTATCTATGACTAATTTTTCAATACCCCATGGGTTAGCTACTGCCATAGCTGCTAACTTTTGAGAGGAAAACTGTTGCCATAACGCCTGTTGCTGAAATTGTTGAGGTGTCAAAAAGACACCTTCATTCCATAAAGGACGAAAAATTTTCATGAATCCTACCACCCAGATTGTTTGATATTAAGCTTTAGCTTTTGGCATTTGTGATACCATCGATAAATTAATATCCATTCCTTCAACTTGGAAATGTGGGATTAAAAATGTTTTAACACGGAAGAATCCTGGGTTATCCTCAATATCTTCAACAATAACTTTTGCTTCTCGTAATGGATGAGATGCTTGAACTTCGTCACTAGGATCGGTCATTTCAGTCACAAGGTTACTAATCCATTTATTTAACTCAAGTTCAAGAACTCGACGATCTTTTGTTGTTCCAATATTTTCTCGCTGAATCACTTTTAAATAATGAGCAATACGTGATAATAAGAAAATATATGGTAAGCGTGCATTAATACGGCTATTTGCTGTTGCTTCTTTTGTATCATATAGCGCTGGTTTTTGTGCCGAATTTGCAGAGAAGAAACAAGCATAATCTCTATTTTTATAGAAAGAGAGCGGTATAAAACCTAAATTAGCAAATTCAAATTCACGTGTTTCTGGGATAAGAACTTCAGTTGGGATCTTAACTTGGTTTCCTGTACCTAAATCGTAAAGATGGATAGGTAAATCTTCGACAAGTCCTCCAGCTTGTGGACCTCGAATTTGTACACACCAACCATTACGAATAAAACTTTGTACCATGTTAGCAGCAAAAGCATACGAAGCGTTAGCCCATAAATAACGACTATGTTCAATGCCTTTAACATCTTCAATATAGTTAAAACTACGGACAGGTACTGTATCAGGACCATAAGGTAAACGAGCTAATACTCTTGGTAATGTTAAGCCAACATAACGTGAATCATCCGTTTCGCGGAAACTGTTCCATTTTGTATATTCAGCTCGATCAAAATAATTTGCAATGTCTTTAATTGCAGCAACTTCTTCCATGGTTTCTTTACCAAAGAATTTTGGACCGACAGAACCAACAAATGGCATATGTGCCGCAGCTGCAACTTTTGAAATATTACGTAATAAAGCAATATCTTGTGGACCTCGATCAAACTCATAATTCGAGATAGTTACACCTATAGGTTCTCCACCTGGTGTATCATATTCTTGAATATAAGTATGACGATAAAACCCTGTTTGTATGATTTCTGGGGCATCTTCAAAATCTTGGCGAAGATCTTCTTTTGAAGCATCTAATAATTCAATTTTTACGTTGCGTCGGAAATCAGTACGATCCACTAAAAATTTTAAACCACGCCATGTCGCTTCAATTTCTTGGAACGTTTCGTTATGCATAATTGCATCTAATTGTCGGCTCAGTTTTTGGTCGATTTGGCTAATATGGTAATCTAATAAATGTTTGTCTAATTTTTCAACTTTTTGAGATGAGCCTTGAATCAATTTGAGTAAAATATCAACAGCCATCGTGACACGTTCATCTTGTGAGGACTCAAATAATACATCATTATCTTCGTATTTATCGATCTCACCAGCTTTTTGGATTGGATTTAAATTTATTTTATTAAATAAAGATTGGTAAACACTACCATTATCTTCTAAAACGGATTGGTTAACACTTTTTTGTTCTGTTTTTTCGTTCATTGCTTTTTTCCTTATTGTTCATCAATAACGATATAATTTATTTCGAAAGTAACTAGATAATTTATTAAAAACATTTATTTTGTGTTTTTAGATACAATTGATTCTAATTCTGCACGAAGCTCATCAGATAATTGTTCATCTTTAACAATTTTCTCTAGTTCGTAACGAAATGTAGCGTTGTCTAGTAAGTTAGATTTCAAATCTCTTAATAAATTACGCATAGCAAGCAAAGAACGAAGCTGAGGAATGTTTCTTGCAACTTGTTCAGGTTTAAAATCATTCATTGATTCAAAGGCAAGTTCTACACTAATATCGCTACCATCATCTGCAAGAGTATTTGGTACATTAATTTTGGCAGAAGGTCTAAATTCTTTTAATACTGCATCAAAATTATTTTTATTAATGGATACTTTTTCTTTTTCTGAAAGTGGACGTTTGTCTTTACCACGACCATAATCACCAATAGATAAAATTTTTAAAGGTAACTCAACTTTCTTTTGAGCCCCACCAGTATGAAGATCTAGTTGAATATTAACACGAGCAGGAGGTACTTCGTTTTGATAGCTATTTGACATATTTGATTCCTTATGAAACACGAATAAATTAATAATTTCTTAAATAATATAAATAGATAATCTTTATGATATAATAAATTACTCTATTTTTCTACAATTTTTGATAAAATTCCAAATACTATTAATACTTTACCCATAAAAAACCTAGATATCTTTATCATTAAAATAGTGTAAAAAATTGATAAATAATGAACTATTTTTATTCAATGAACATATTTTTGAGGATATTCCTTAGTATAAAAACCAAGCAAATGACAAATATTTTTACTCTTTTTTTTATATTTTTTATTCGCATTATAAATATTGCCATATATCTTATTTTTGTACTTAACCAAAATTTTATTTATACTGATTATAAAATCTACAATTAGATATGGTATAAAATATTTTCCAAAAATGCCGTTCCAAGAGTAATGCATGTAATCGTTTGTACTCGATTTTTACCTGTCATTGTTGTTCATATAATTTGTAGGAATTACTGTTTATACAATAAACCAAGCATCTGATGTTTTTTTAGTTAACTATATCGCTTTCTATTCGCATTACACTCGGAATTATTGCATAATACAGAGGGTATAAACTATAAAAATTGAGTTAGGAATAATTATGGAACTTCTTTGTCCAGCGGGATCTTTACCATCATTAAAAGTGGCTATTGATAATGGCGCTGATGCTGTTTATATTGGTTTGAAAGACGATACCAATGCCCGTCATTTTGCTGGTTTAAATTTTAATGAAAAGCGATTGATTGAAGCTTCAGATTATGTACACAAACACGGCAAAAAATTGCATATTGCTATTAATACTTTTGCCCATCCAGAAAATTTTCAGCGTTGGCAATATGCGGTTGATACTGCGGCTAATATTGGTGCTGATGCTTTAATTATTGCCGATCTTGCTATGCTTGATTATGCGGCTGAAAAATACCCTAATCTTGAGCGTCATGTTTCTGTACAAGCGTCGTCGACCAATGAGGAGTCGATTAAGTTTTACTATAATAATTTTCAGGTACATCGCATTGTTTTGCCACGCGTACTTTCAATGCATCAAGTTAAACAGTTATCACAAGTGTCCCCCGTTCCACTCGAGGTGTTTGCTTTTGGTAGCTTGTGTATTATGGCCGAAGGTCGGTGCTATTTGTCATCTTATTTGACTGGCGAATCCCCTAATACCGTTGGCGCTTGTTCACCTGCCAAATTTGTTCGTTGGGAAGAGACCGAAAAAGGACTGGAATCAAGGCTGAATAATGTGTTAATTGATTGCCATAAAAAAGGCGAAAATGCAGGCTATCCAACGCTATGTAAAGGACGCTATTTTGTTGGTCAGGAGCTCTATCATCCTATCGAGGAGCCAACAAGTTTAAATACCATTGAGCTATTGCCTGAACTGTTTGCCGCAAATATTGCATCAGTCAAAATAGAAGGCCGTCAGCGTAGCCCTGCTTATGTTGAGCAAGTCACTAAAGTGTGGCGACAAGCCATCGATCGCTATAAAGCCAATCCGCAATCATTCCAAGCCGAACAACGCTGGATCGATACGCTTGGTTCGGTGTCAGAAGGCACACAAACAACATTAGGCGCTTATCACCGTAAATGGCAATAAGGTGTGAGTTAGCAATAGGTAATGTGCTAACAGTATCAACGTAAATCATTGAGAAAGATCTAACATAAATATAGTGAGCAAAACCATGAAATACGCATTAGGACCAGTGCTTTATTATTGGCCTAAAACTGAAACAGAAGCGTTTTATTACGCCGCTAAAGAGAGTCAAGCGGATATTATTTATATGGGCGAAACGGTTTGTACCAAGCGCCGTGAAATGAAAGTACCAAACTGGATTGAATTAGCAAAAGAGATCGCTAAATCCGGTAAACAGGTAGTGCTTTCTACATTAGCTTTACTTGAAGCACCATCAGAATTAAATGACTTACGGCAATTGGTTAATAATGGGGAGTTTTTAGTCGAAGCAAACGATTTAGCTGCCATTAATGTTGCGCATGAGCATAAATTACCCTTTGTTGCAGGTCCGGCTATTAACTGTTATAACGCTTTAACTCTAAAATTATTACAAAAACAAGGTATGGTTCGCTGGTGTATGCCGGTTGAGCTTTCTCGTGATTGGTTGAGTAATGTGCTTAAACAGTTTGAGAGTTTAAATATTGCACGAAATTTTGAAGTTGAATTGTTTAGTTATGGTTATTTACCTTTAGCTTATTCAGCTCGCTGTTTTACCGCAAGATCGGAAGATAAGCCTAAAGATAAATGCGAAACTTGTTGTATTAAGTATCCTGTTGGACGTGAGGTGTTTTCACAAGAACAACAGAAAGTATTTGTGTTAAACGGCATTCAGACTCAAAGCGGTTATTGTTACAATTTGGGAAATAATCTAAAAGAGATGAAAGGATTGGTTGATATCGTTAGAATTTCACCACTTGGTATTGAAACACTTGATATTATTAAGCAGTTTAAAGCTAACGAAGATGGATTAAATCCACTGCAAATTGAACATAACCGAGATTGTAATGGTTACTGGAATGGGATTGCCGGACTTGAACTTACCCAATAAGCATTTTCTGCCTGAACAGTTTCGGGCAAGTTTTCCTGCACTTAATAGTGAAAGCGTATATCTTGATTCGGCAGCAACAGCACTTAAACCGCTAGCAATGATTGATGCGACACTTGCGTATTATGCCCAGAATACTGCTACTGCAAAACGTAGTTTATACCAAGATGCTTTGCAAGTAACTGCAAAAATTGATAAGGCAAGACAAAATGTTGCCGATTTGGTTCACGCTAATAGTAGTGCTGAAATTATCTGGACACGAGGTGCAACCGAGTCAATTAACTTAATTGCGCAAAGCTATGCTCGATCGTTGTTACAACCCAACGATGAAATTATTGTGAGTGAATTAGAGCATCATAGTAATTTGTTACCTTGGTTGATTGTGGCTAAGCAAACGGGGGCTAAAGTCGTTAAGTGGTCGTCGGATGTTAATGAGTTATCGTCGTTAATGTCAGCTAAGACCAAGATTGTTGCAGTGACTCAAATGTCAAACGTCACTGGATTTTGCCCTGATTTAGCTACAATAAGCAACATTGTTCATCAATATGATGCGGTTTTAGTGGTGGATGGTGCGCAAGGTGTTGTTCATCATGCAATTAATGTTAACCAGTTAGATATCGATTTTTATGCCTTTTCTACCCATAAATTGTATGGTCCAACGGGGCTTGGCGTTTTATATGGTAAAAAGGCATTACTTGAGCTAATGTCGGTTTGGCATGGTGGCGGTAAAATGCTAAAAAGCGCTTCGTTTGATGATTTTATTCAAGAAGATCTTCCTTATAAATTTGAAGCTGGTACGCCTAATATTGCAGGTATTGTTGGTTTTAATTCCGTACTTGAGTGGTTAAAAAGTTGGGATAATAAGCAAGCTGAAAACTACACAAAACAGCTAGCTTATTATGCAAAATCACAACTAAACCAATTTGCCGATATTCAATTTTATAGTGTGGATGATAGCCCGATAATCACTTTTAATATCAATAATATTCATCATAATGATATTGCTATTTTGTTAAGTGAACAAAATATTGCCATCCGTACTGGTGAGCTTTGTGCCCAGCCTTTGATGAATAAATTAGGATGCCACGGAGCGGTTCGTGTTTCATTGATGCCATATAATAATCAGCAAGATGTGGAAAAATTTATTTCAGTATTGCAAAATGTAATTGAAATATTAGTGTGATTTTATACTGAAACGTATAGTTTCCTGAAACTTTTTTACAAACATTTAATCGTAAATAGGTCAATA
Organism: Gilliamella bombi; assembly: GCF_900103255.1. Lineage (GTDB taxonomy): Bacteria > Pseudomonadota > Gammaproteobacteria > Enterobacterales > Orbaceae > Gilliamella > Gilliamella bombi. The sequence goes on from NZ_FMWS01000001.1 coordinate 13,401, forward strand.
TTATGCTATCACAGCAAAGCTTAGCCGAATTATTCGCAAAGCAACATAATTGGCAAGATCGTTATCGACAGTTAGTGATGTTAGCAAAGCAATTGCCTGATTTTCCTGAAGAGCAAAAGACAGCGCAAAATCAAGTCAATGGCTGCGAAAACCGAGTTTGGTTGACTTATCAAAAACAGACAGATGATACCTATGTTTTTAGTGGTGATAGTGAAGGTCGAATAGTGAAAGGATTATTGGCAATCTTAATTATTGTTGCTAATAATAAAACAGCGCAAGAAATTGCAACGCTCGATTTTCAATCCTTATTAAGCCAACTGAAAATTTCTGATGAGTTAAGCCAATCTCGTTTGCAAGGGGTTACTAAATTAATTGAGCGTATTAAATCAGTTGTATAAAAAAGGGGGCTAATCGCCCCCCCTGTCTTTTGTATAGTCACTATTTAATTTTCAGTATACGTATATAGTGTGATCACTTTTTTTACACCACGGACTTTACTTGCAATTTCGGCTGCTGCTTTACCTTCTTCTGATGTAACAATACCAATTAAGAAAACTTCGCCGTTTTCAGTTACTACTTTAATCTTGCGAGCTTTTGTTTTGGCATCTAAAACTAACTGAGATTTAACTTGAGTCGTTATCCAAGTATCATTGGTAATAGTCCCTGCGCCAACAGGCTCTCCAATACGAATTTGATTATAGACTTTTTTTACCCCTTCAACTTGGTAAGCAAGACTTTCAGCTTTTTCAACTTGTTCATTATTTGCTTGTCCAGTTAACAGAATATTACCACCATAAGCACTAGTAACAATACGAGAACCAATAAAAAATGGTCCATTATTTTTTATTTTCATGCTCATGCGTGAACTAAGTGTTGTATCATCAACTTGAGTACCCGCAGTACGAGGATCGGTTGCAACTTTTGCCGTAGCCCCTGCACCAATTCCTATAAAGGCAGCAACGCAGCCTTGTAATGTTAATGCGCAAGAAATTAACATTACTATTAAGCTAACTTTTTTCACTATAACTCCTTATGATTTATTACTCTGTAATAATCAAATTTCAATAAATTGTTTGTATTATGCCTTGTAGATATTGATTTGCAAATAATTTTATGATTTATGCTAGCTTATAGCAGTATTTATATTTTATTAAACTTAACCACACCATAGATTTCTGTTTGAATTTCAATTGTTATTTTAGTGTAAAATCTGCTATCTTTTGATAATAAATAAAATAAATTAGATGATTGGAATACAAATATGAATCAAGATTGTGTCGATTGGCTATATGGTTTATCTGCACCAATGGTTGTAATAAACATAGAAAATGGAGCAAGTTATACTTCGCCATTTTTTTATCCAGATCGAGATTTTGTTGATATGAAAGAGAGTTGGGGGATTGATTCCCGTGAAACTTTACTTAACTGTGTGTTCGACATGGTTGATGATGGGCACGCTTCAGCATTGTCTAAATATTATTTGATGTATTCTCGACTTTCCGAATTTGATTGGTGTGACCATTATCAAGAACAAGATGACTATCAAAAAGTTTTGCTTGATTTTGTCAAACAAACCTTTCCTGTGTGCGGTACTGCAGGTATCCGTAGTTGGGATTATGCTCGAATGGGATATATCTTACGAAATGGTATCACTAATAAATATATCACCGAACAAGAGGCCTTATGGGTTTTTTCTCGAATAGGACTCCGTTGTCAATATTATTATAGAAACTGGCACCATTACTTTTCAGGCTGGTTTGTTGGCTATCAATATTGGATATCACTCAATAGCAAAGAAGACTTAGAAACATTACGTTGCGAATTGACTCGAGCATCACGCGCTCATACCATGGCAAATTTACATGAAGATAAAGATGCCCCACATAATCGTTTATCTTGGTATATAGATATTGAAGAACTAGAAAAACCTGAGTCACTAATGGAGTATGATTGGTCATGAATGAAAATATTTGGCAACTGTTAGGCATTGAAAAAACAACCGATCAAGCGGCTATTCGTCAAGCATATCGAGCACAATTACCTTCATATCATCCTGAAACTGATCCCGATGGTTTTAAAGCATTACGCGAAGCCTATGAGTCAGCAATAAAATATGCACAATCGCCCGAAACAATGGCCGATGAACCTAAGTCTGAATCAGAACAACAACAAGAAGTATCAGTATCTTTAACAGAAAAACAGCTTAAAGCCAATGAAATTTGTGAGGCTTATCAAACATTATTAGATGATCCTCGACGCTGTTTTAATGTTAACGAGTGGCAAAAATTTATTGGTTCATTTTATGACTACTCAATGGCAGTTATTGATTCTGTAAAATGGCGATTGTTAGAAATAAGTTATGAATCAAAAAATATATCAGAGTCATGTGTCAAACTATTAGCCGATAGTTTACGTTGGCGGCAACTGCTAATGATTCAATTTACCGATGATTTTGAAAAGTATGATAATTATTTAAATCATATTGATCGTGGTGATTTGTTCAATTACACCTATTTACCGACAACAAGTAAAACACTGCAAAATGTAACTATCGATTATATGTACTATACTAGGTGGTTATTTTGGGAGCGTAGATCTGAGGATATTTATGCATTCTTATCACAAGATACGGTCATTTATCTTCCTGATGATAAAAATTTGATGCTTAAATTTTCCTATTGGCATTGTATAGCTAATATAAAAAATCAAGCTATTTTGGATTACGCTTTAAAATGTATTTCCCAAAATGATCAAGATGAAAATATCATTATCGAATGGAAATATATTGCCGCTATTCAATATACGCTACTTGATAATAAGCAAGAGTCCTTACAATCTTGGCTAGATCTTTATAGTTCTGGTCATTATCAAGATAAAGCAGCCAGCTGGATAGCTGGTTGGTGTGAATATTATAATAAAGATTATTTCCCATTATTAATCATGGCCCTTAATAATTCTTACTGTATTGATATAGATAACACTGAAAATTATTTAAATGCAATACCTCAGCTAACAGCAACAACTGTTTCACGATTGGCGGAACTTGAGGCTAGTGATTATTCCCCTGAAATAGCCAATTTTATTGATTGGGCGTTAAATGTAAATTGGAATTATAGACAAGTTTTATCCATGCTGTTACTTGATGACGGTACCAATCGATTGTATCGCTTATATCGCCATGCCATCATGCTTCGCCACGGTAATGAAAGATTATTGCAAGAAATCCTTGATGAACGCAGCGATGATCCATTTGAACAATTTATTTTGCAAAATTTACAAAGGCAAGCACGACAAAACCTAACATGGTTATCAGAGCTACCGCCCGTACAAGAGTTTAAAGCTTGGCTATATGATAGTGATGAAAATGCGCCTATTCCAGCTAAATTTGATCCTAATTCTGAAGATAATCATTGTTTGTATTGTCGTTTATGGCTAGATAGGCTTGATTATTTGCCTTATGTTGCCATGTTTCATCTTTATAATAATTTAGAGTATTCATATATGGAAATGTATGATTGGGTAGCTTTTCTTACAATACGAATACCTTACAAATTACCCGCTCCTCCAGATGCTTCTATCTGTTCAAGTAATAAAAATGCCTATTGGCAATGGTATCGTAATTGTTTATTAGTTATATCAATTGCCAGTCAACCCTTTGCAACGGCCAAATATCTTCAAACTGAAAATAATACATTCCAACTACCGGATGATAATTTGCTATCCCCTCTTATTAATATTTTTAAACAAGGAAACTGGCAAAATGAAACAGAGTTATATAATCTGATTAACAATGACAGTAAGTTAATTGATTGCATTTTAATAAATTATCCAAATTCAATTGAATCGTATATTGATGATACACCTGATAGCATTGATTTTAAAGAAATTGAGCAAAAACTTGAACAAGTATGGCAAACTAAATTAGCGAAACAAAACCCTATCTACTTGATGATTTTATACACCATAGTATTTAATAAGCCCGATCAAAAAACAAAATTAAATACAATGTTACAAGATATTACTGGCGATAATAAAGAGTTAATAAAAATATCAACAGTTCTACAAAAAAATTGGGAGTCATTATCATCTGATGATAAAATAAAATACAATTACACCGAACTAGTTGATGAAATAGTGACCATTGCTAAACGTTTATCTAACTCTTACGGTATATGCGATGAAAGTGAACTTGAAAGGTTATACAAGTTTAAAAACAACAGTGACAATGATTTAGTCTTACGGCTTTGTGCGTCATTACTTATAGCAAAAAATCATGAAAATCAACAAAAACTGGAATCACAGCCATTACCTAAAAATAAATGGTGGCAGTTTTGGCGTTGGAAAGGGCGAACTAATATAAAAGGTTTTATTATACAATTATGTTGTAGCTTCATTGTGTTAGGATTGATGACCGTATTTAACAACAATTTTGAATTGAATAGTTCTACTTTTTCTATGATTTGTTATTCTATTGCTGTAACCAACACGGTTTTTGCATTAAAACGACGTTTTAATGATATCGATAAAGGTGAACCGCTCATCGGTTTTTTGGCCGAAATATTAGTTTTTTTCTTATTTTTTGCGCCATTTTGGGTTTCTGGTGTCAAATACACTAACCGTTTTGGATCACCCGTAGAAGAAACAAGCAAAGAAAAGGAAAAGTAAACAAATTAAAGTCCTCTTTTTTATGTCTAAAAAAGAGGACTTTTTATATTTTTTAAATTTTATTGGTTATCGATTCAGATCTTGTAGATTAGATTCAATTTCACAACGAATTTCGTTAATTTCTTCAGAATTTTGTCTATTTAGTACTTCCATAAAAACTTCGATATATGATCCAATTAATAGTCGTTCATCACCCAATGATTGTGCCCATGCACGTTCTAGCCTTGCTAATAAAGTACGATTCGGCATTTCGTCGCGAGGGTGAATTTTAAGTGCTTTCAAGCGATCATGACTGTCTTGTTTTTGTTTGTCTGTTAATCCAATTGGACTATGATCAATTACTTTGCCATGTTGCTTACCTGTTTCAAGCAAAACCACATCAACTTCTAATAAGCCATTTAGATCATAACTAAAGCGGACATCAATTCCTTGGGTTCTTTCCATTGGCGTTAGAGGCACTTCAAACTCATCAATTAAAACATTATTTTCAACGCGTGGATTTTCACCTTGATAAACCGAAATACATATCGCTTTTTGCTGAGGGTGCGTTGTGTAAAATGTTTTTACTTTCGAAGTTGGTACAATGGTATTACGTTCAATAATGGGTGAAAATAATCCACTAACATTATTTGAACAACTTTCAATCCCTAGTGTATAAGGGCACACATCAGTAAGAATGACTTCTTCAACATCAGCATTTCGCAATCGACAAGCTGCTTGAACTGCGGCACCTTGTGCAACGATCGTTGTCGGATTTATGTGGCGATAGGGTAATTTACCAAATAATTTAGTAACCAGTTCTCGTACCACACCTAATTGAGATGAACCGCCGACTAATACGATATGTTCAAGTTGATTAGGTTTTAATCGGGCATCACTTAATGCTTGTTCTATTGGTGCTCTTAGTCGATTAAGTAGTGGTAACCATAGTGTTTTAGCTCGGCTTTCGTTTAAGGTAAATTGCCACTGCTTATCTTGCCAAAACCAAGTTAAAGTATGTGATTCTTCAACATTTAATTTACATTTTAGTTGTTCGGCTAAATCTAACAGGCGAGCATAATCATCGGTCGGAATATCTTGTTGTTTAAGATTCCATTCACTTAAGCAAACTTTAACAAGCTCTTGGGTAAAATCTTCACCACCTAAATAGTTATCACCAGCAGAAGCATGCACTTCAATAATGGGCATTGAATATTCAAGCACTGTTACATCAAACGTACCACCACCTAAATCAAATACTAAAGTATTACCCGATTGATCTTCATGTAATCCGTATGCCATAGCGGCTGCTGTTGGTTCATTGATTAAGCGTACAGCATTTAACCCAGCTAACTCGGCAGCAAAGCGAGTTTGCTTGCGTTGTTCATCATTAAAATAAGCAGGAACAGAAATGACAACATCACGAACTTCTTGGTTTAAAAAAGCCTCTGCATCTGCTTTCAATGATTTTAAAATTATGGCTGAAAGTTCAGTTGGCGTAAATTTTTTGTCACCTAATTCGAAAACTTTATTTGAACCTAAAAAGCGTTTAAATGCTGCTGCACTGCGATTTGGATGAGTGGTTAAACGAGACAATGCCGCATGTCCGACTAAAATAGAATCGTCTTCATCAACACTAACTACAGATGGTGTAACAACTTCACCAATTGAGTTAGGAATGAGGACAGTTTTACCATCTTGCCAAACACAAATTAAACTGTTTGTAGTGCCTAAATCAATACCGATTGGATAATGCATAAACTCTCTAAATAATATAATAATTTCCTATTGTTTAGATTATATACTAGCGATCACCAGAATTGCAAAAATGATACTAAAGATTAGTAAAATAGGTTTATCTATTATCTTTAAATATAATTATTTTATTCGTTAATTTTTGTTATTTGGCTAACAAGTTTACCTTTTTTCAGCTTTGTTACGATAATGTCACCCACCGTGACTTGTTCAGAGCGACGAACCACTGTGTTGTTTTGGTCGGTGGTAACTGAATAACCTCGTTCGAGAGTAGCTAGCGGACTAACGTTGTTAAGTTGAGAGGTTTGTAAAACAAATTGATGTTGTGATTTTATTAACTTTTGTTTAATTAAATTAATTAATTGTTGCTGTTTTTGCCAAGTAAGTTGCCCTAAATAGGTAATATTATTTTGTGGAGATACTCGTAATAGTCTTTTATCGAGTGAATTATGACGATTTGATAGTCTGAGAAAATATTGCTGAATATTTTCAGATAATGAATGGCGATAAGCTAAAAGTTGATTTAATTGTTTTTCTAGCTTTGTTTGTGGATGTTGAGTCTGTAATTGGTGTCGCCATTTATTGAGTTTTTCTCGGCATTGCATTAAATAATAATCCATTGCCATGGTTAAATGCTGCTGTTGAACTTGCAAACGTTTTACTTGTTGTAAACTGTCTTGACTAACAAGCTCGGCTGCTGCAGATGGGGTTGCCGCTCTAACATCAGCCACAAAATCGGCAATCGTAAAATCAATCTCATGCCCAACCGCACTCACAATCGGTATTTGACTAGCAAAAATAGCTCTGGCTACCACTTCTTCATTAAATGACCATAAGTCTTCAAGCGAGCCACCACCTCGTCCAACAATTAATATATCACATTCTTGACGAATGTTGGCAATGTGAATCATGTTAGCGATTTGCCCTGCCGCTTCATTGCCCTGAACTTGCGTTGGGTAAATAATTAAATGCAAACTTGGATCTCGGCGTTTTAATATCTGACAAATATCATGCAATGCCGCACCCGTTGATGAAGTGATAATTCCAACTATGCGAATGTTTTCTGGTAATGGCTGTTTATTGGTAGAATCAAATAAACCTTCCTCAGACAGCTTTTGTTTTAGTTGCTCAAACTTTTGCTGTAATAATCCCGTACCTGCTGCTTGGATTTTATCAATAACCAGTTGGTATTCGCCACGTGCCTCATATAGTGTTACTGTGGCCCTAACTAAAACTTGTTGCCCATTTTGTGGGATAAAACCTGCACGAAAATTGCTGTTGCGAAACATAGCACAGCGTACTTGTGCACTATCGTCTTTTAACGAAAAATACCAATGACCTGATGATGGACGTGAAAAGTTTGATATTTCACCTATTAACCAGATCTGGCCAATAGCATCACAAAGCAATTCTTTAACCATTTGATTAAGATCTTTCACTGATAAAATTGAATTGTTTTGCATGCTATTATCCTTATTACAACTATATTATAACTATAAAGGTTTATACTAAATCAAATTGAGCCCAAATTGGTGCATGATCAGATGGTTTTATCATTGCACGAATATCATAATCAATACCCGTTTGTTTACAATAAGTCATCATTTTTTGACTAGCTAATATTAAATCAATTCTTAACCCATTATGGGTTTCAAAACCTTTAGTACGATAATCAAACCAAGAATACTCAAGTTCAGTTGGGTGAGCATTGCGGTAAGTATCAATAAAACCGAGAGACATTAATTCGTTTATCCATTTTCGTTCTTCTGGTAAAAATGAACATTTTCCCGTACGAAGCCATCGTTTACGGCTATCATCTGGAATGCCAATATCTAAATCGGTTGGGCAAATATTCATATCGCCCATAACTAAAGTTAGTTGATTATTTAATTGATGATCTTGTAAATACTGTATTAAGTCATTGTAAAATTTACGTTTGGCTAGATATTTAATTTCATGGTGTAAACTTTCTCCTTGAGGGAAATAACCATTAATTATTGTTAGATTACCTTGACTAGTAGGTAACTCAATTATGATCAAACGACATTGAGCATCATCACTATCGTTTGGAAAGCCACATTGCACAGACAAAGGTTGTTGCTTGGTTAACAACGCTACTCCATAATGCCCTTTTTGTCCGTGATAATGTAAGTGATAACCAAACTTTGCTAATTCATCAATGGGAAACTGATCGTTATGAACTTTAGTTTCTTGTAAACCAATAATATCTGGTTGGTGTGTCTCAATAATTGCTGATAATTGATGAATTCGAGCGCGAAGGCTATTAATATTAAACGAGATAACTTTCATAATAAATTTATTATATTTAATTCCATGTTATAAACTAAATACGCATCGTAACAAAAATACGTTATACTGTTAAGCTATTACAATAAAAACCACCATTTGTGATAAAGGGAATCACTAAATATGTCTACGGAATTACTTGCCTTGCGCGATAAAATCGATGAAGTCGATAAATCCATTTTATCTTTAATTACAAAGCGATTAGCATTAGTTGCCGAAGTTGGCGAAGTAAAAAGCAAACATGGCATTCCGATTTATGATCCCAATCGTGAAGCGGATATGTTAGCTAAAAGGCGACATGAAGCTGAAAAAGTAGGTATATCCCCCAATTTAATAGAAGATATTTTACGTCGTTTAATGCGTGAGTCTTATATTAGCGAAAATGATAAAGGTTTTAAAAAAGTCTATAGTGGTCAAGGATCAATAGTGATTGTTGGTGGTAATGGGCAAATGGGACGATTGTTTGCTCGTTTATTTACCCTATCTGGCTATCAGGTTAAAACATTAGGCTCCAAAACTATGCATCAAGCAGCCGAAGTGGTTACTGATGCAGTGGCTGTTATCGTGACAGTACCTATTAACAAAACCTGTGAAGTCATTAAACAACTACCACCATTACCCAAAGATTGTATTTTAACGGATTTTACATCCATAAAAGCCAAGCCTCTCCAGGCAATGCTTGATAAACATCAAGGACCTGTAGTCGGTTTACACCCAATGTTTGGTCCAGATGTACCAAATTTAGCCAAACAAATTATTGTTTATTGTGAAGGACGATATCCAGATAAATACCAATGGCTAATTGAACAAATGCGTATTTGGGGTGCCAATTTATGTGCGATTAATGCCAAGGAGCATGACAAATGCATGTCATTCATCCAAGCATTACGCCATTTCACTTCGTTCTCATATGGTGTCAATTTGCAACGAGAACAGGCCGATTTAGAGCAATTGATCGCACTTTCTTCGCCAATTTATCGCCTTGAATTGATGATGGTTGGGCGCTTATTTGCTCAAGATCCTGAGCTTTATGCCGATATCATCATGGCGTCAGATGATAATATTGAATTAATTAAACGCTACTATGAACGCTTTGGGCAAATGGTCAAACTAATTGAACAACGTGACAAAACTAAATTTATTAAAAGTTTTAACGAAGTAACTCAATGGTTTGGTAGTTATGCCGAACGTTTTATTAAAGAGAGCCAAGGATTATTAAAATTTGCCAATGATAATCGAGAGTAGTTTTATATTAAAAAGTATACTTTCCTGAAAGTTTTTCACAAATTAAAATATACTTTTTATCAAAAGATAGTTGTTAGAAATAATAAATGTTAGTGTGAGGGAATATCATGTCTAATCGGAAATATTTTGGTACAGATGGGATTCGCGGTAAAGTTGGCCAGTATCCTATTACACCAGATTTTGCGCTTAAATTAGGCTGGGCTGCTGGGCGAGTGCTAGCCAAAGATGGCGTTAAAAAAGTATTAATCGGTAAAGATACCCGCATTTCAGGCTACATGCTTGAATCAGCACTAGAGGCGGGATTTGCTTCTGCTGGTGTTGCCGCTGCGTTTACAGGACCAATGCCAACCCCGGCCATTGCCTATTTAACCCGCACTTTTCGTGCTGATGCTGGCGTTGTCATTTCTGCCTCGCACAATCCTTTTTATGATAATGGTATTAAATTCTTTTCAACCGAAGGGAAAAAACTTGATGATACAATCGAATTGGAAATTGAAGCCGAGCTTGAAAAAGAGATCGATTGCGTTGAATCCAAACAACTCGGGCGAGCTAGCCGTATTACCGACGCTGCAGGGCGTTATATTGAATTTTGTAAAAGCACATTTGACCATGATTTAAGTTTGTCTGGATTAAAAATTGTTGTTGATTGCGCTAATGGTGCCACCTATCACATAGCACCAAAAGTATTACGAGAACTAGGAGCACAAGTAATAAAAATTGGTTGTGAGCCAGATGGTGTTAACATCAATGAAAACTGTGGCGCAACTGACATAAAAGCGCTTGCTAAACGAGTTATTGATGAAAAAGCCAATTTAGGTTTTGCCTTAGATGGCGATGGTGACCGCATAATCATGGTTGATCATAAAGGTCGAAAAATTGATGGTGATTTAATTATCTATATCATTGCCCGTGAAGCATTAAGACAAGGTCAACTAAAAGGCGGCGTTGTCGGCACATTAATGAGCAATATGGGGCTTGAAATTGCACTTAAAAATCTCGGTATCCCATTTGCTCGTGCTAAAGTTGGTGATCGTTATGTACTTGAAAAACTAATCGAAAAAAAATGGCGCTTAGGTGCCGAAAATTCGGGACATGTTTTATTGTTAGATAAAACCACCACTGGTGATGGTATTATTGCAGGTTTACAAGTATTAGCCGCAATGATTCGTAATGATATGTCATTAGCTGACTTGTGCAGTGGTATGACAATGTTACCACAAGTATTAATTAATGTTCGGTTTTCAGGTGAAAACGACCCCTTAAATAGTGATGAAGTAAAAGCGGCAATTAAACATGCAGAAAAACAGCTTGGTCATAATGGTCGAGTTTTGATCCGTAAATCAGGAACCGAACCGCTAATTCGTGTTATGGTAGAAGGAAGCAATGAAAACGAAGTGCAAAAGTTGGCAGAAACTATCGCTACAGCAGTTAAAGCCTAAAAATACCCCCAATCATGCCCATTAATTAAGCCATTAATTGAGCTATATTGAAGTTAGAATAGTAAAAGAAGTTGCGTGCATTTACGTAAAATTAGTAAAAAGTGTCTAAAATTTTAATTTTGTTAATCAAAGGTTGACTTGTTATAGGCAATTAGGTTTAAAATAGTAACTTCAGATTATTATAGCAATTGCTTATATCTTTCAACTGAAAACATGAGCAATATTTTTTATTTTTTAAAAATAGGTTAAGAGGGTTATATGTCGGTTTCCTCTCCAGCTTCACCACAAGCTTATATCAAGCATCATCTTGAGAACTTGCAAGTAGGTTCTGGTTTTTGGACCTTAAATCTTGACTCATTGTTCTTTTCGATCTTACTTGGTGTTATTTTTTTGTGGATATTCCATCGTGTAGCAAGAAAAGCCACCAGTGGTGTCCCAAGTAAACTGCAATGTGCAGTAGAAATGATCTTCGAATTTGTCAATAATACTGTTAAGGACATGTTTACTGGTCAAAATAAACTCATTGCGCCGTTAGCATTAACTGTGTTTATTTGGGTTTTCTTGATGAATTTAATGGATCTTATCCCTGTTGATTTTCTACCTTATGCAGGTCAGTACCTAGGTCTGTCACACTTGAGAGTTGTACCAACCGCAGATGTAAGCATTACTATGTCGATGTCCTTAGGTGTGTTTGCACTTATCATCATTTACTCGATCAAGTACAAAGGGATTTCAGGGTTTGTTAAAGAATATACCTTGCATCCATTTAATCACTGGGCGTTTGCACCTATTAATTTAGTACTTGAATTAGTTAGCCTATTAGCAAAGCCTGTTTCTTTAGGGCTTCGACTTTTCGGAAATATGTATGCAGGTGAGCTTATTTTCATCTTAATTGCTGGATTATTACCTTGGTGGTCACAGTGGGTATTATCGTTACCATGGGCCATTTTTCATATTTTAATAATTACGTTACAAGCTTTTATTTTTATGGTGTTGACGATCGTCTATTTAGCTATGGCGTCGGCAACGGAAGATCATTAATTTTAATATTTTTTTGTTAATAAACTGGAGTATATAATGGAAATGTTATTTGTAGCCGCAGGCATTATGATGGGATTAGCTGCAATTGGTGGTGCAGTTGGTGTTGGTTTATTAGGCGGTAAATTTTTAGAAAGTGCTGCTCGTCAACCGGAATTAATGCCTATGTTACGTACTCAATTCTTTATCGTTATGGGTCTAGTTGATGCAATCCCAATGATCTGTGTAGGTATTGCACTTTACGTTATCTTCGTGGTTGCAGGTTAATAAAAATTTAAGGGGGAATCGTGTCATGAATATGAACGCAACTCTCCTCGGCCAAGCAATTACATTTGTATTGTTTGTTTGGTTCTGTATGAAGTTTGTTTGGCCTCCTGTTATTGGCGCGATTGAAAAACGCCAAAAAGAGATAGCCGAAGGACTTGCTTCAGCAGAAACAGCAAAAAAAGATTTGGAATTAGCCAAAGCGAATACATCTGACATAATGCAACAGGCTAAGGTTGAGGCTAATGCAATTATTGAGCAAGCGAATAAACGCAAAGCAATCATTCTTGAAGAAGCAAAACAAGAAGCTTCTCGCGAAAAAGAACGAATTGTTGCTCAAGGACTTGCCGAAGTAGAAGCTGAACGCAAACGAGCAAGAGAAGAGCTTAAACAACAAGTCGCTACACTCGCTATTGCTGGTGCAGAAAAAATTATTGAACGTTCTGTTAATGAAGCCGCAAATAGCGACATCATTGATAAACTCGTAGCTGAACTATAAGGAGAATAGAGCAATGGCTGACTTAATTACGATTGCTCGCCCTTATGCTAAAGCCGTTTTCGAATTTGCGGTAGAAAATAACAGCATCGAATCATGGCATAAAATGTTAGTGCTAACATCTGAAGTGAGTAAAGATACTCAAATAAGAAGTGTCTTAACATCTGATATGAAAACTGATTCGGTGGCTAATTTACTCATCAACATTTGTAAAGATGTGTTAGATGAGTTTGGTACTAATTTTATTAAGATTATGGCTGAAAACAAACGATTATCACTTCTTCCTGAAGTGTTAACCTTGTTTGAACAATATTGTTTAGATAGAGAATCGCAAGCAGATGTTGATGTAATTTCTGCTAGTGAACTAACTAATGAGCAACTTAATAAAATTTCTGTCGCTGTCGAAAAACGTTTATCACGAAAAGTAAAACTAAAATGTCATATAGATAAATCGCTCATTTCTGGTTTTATTATTCGTACGGGCGATATGGTTATTGATAGTAGTATCAGAGGGCGTTTAAATCGTTTAAATAACGCTCTACAGTCTTAAGGGGACTGATAATGCAGCTAAATTCAACTGAAATAAGTGAACTAATTAAAGAGCGGATAGCTCAGTTCAATATTGTGAGTGATGCTCACAATGAAGGAACTATCATATCTGTAAGTGATGGTATCCTTCGAATCCACGGATTAACTGATGTAATGCAAGGCGAAATGATTGCATTACCAGGCGGCCGATATGCAATGGCATTAAACCTTGAAAGAGACGCCGTTGGTGCGGTAGTCATGGGACCATACGAAGACTTGTCTGAAGGTATGAAAGTACAATGTACTGGACGTATTTTACAAGTACCAGTTGGTGAAGGTTTATTAGGTCGCGTTATTAACACACTAGGTGAACCAATTGATGGTAAAGGCTCACTTCAACATGACGGTTTTTCACCAGTAGAAGTAGTTGCACCTGGTGTTATCGATCGTAAATCCGTTGACCAAGCATTACAAACTGGTTATAAAGCCGTTGACTCAATGATTCCAATTGGACGTGGTCAACGTGAACTTATCATCGGTGACCGTCAAACAGGTAAAACAGCACTTGCTGTCGATGCAATCATCAACCAACGCGACTCAGGTGTAAAATGTATTTATGTTGCCATTGGTCAAAAACAATCAACTATTGCCAATGTTGTACGTAAACTTGAAGAGCATGGTGCACTTAAAAACACAATTGTGGTTGTGGCATCAGCGTCTGAATCAGCTGCGTTACAATACTTAGCGCCATATGCTGGTTGTGCAATGGGAGAATACTTCCGCGATCGTGGGCAAGATGCATTAATTGTTTATGATGATTTATCTAAACAAGCTGTTGCTTATCGTCAAATTTCGTTATTACTTCGTCGTCCGCCTGGACGTGAAGCTTATCCTGGTGATGTATTTTATCTTCATTCTCGCTTACTTGAACGCGCAGCGCGAGTCAACGAAGCCTATGTTGAAGAGTACACCAAAGGCGAAGTAAAAGGAAAAACAGGCTCATTAACAGCATTACCAATTATTGAAACTCAGGCTGGTGACGTTTCAGCATTCGTACCAACTAACGTAATTTCGATTACTGATGGACAGATTTTCCTTGAAACTAGCCTATTTAACTCAGGTATCCGCCCTGCGGTTAACCCTGGTATTTCGGTTTCACGTGTGGGTGGTGCTGCACAAACTAAGATAATGAAAAAATTATCAGGTGGTATTCGTACTGCGCTTGCACAGTATCGTGAATTAGCTGCGTTCTCTCAATTTGCATCAGACTTAGATGAAGCAACAAGAAACCAATTAAGTCACGGTGAAAAAGTAACAGAATTGTTAAAACAAAAGCAATACTCGCCAATGACTGTTGCTGAACAATCAATAGTACTTTACGCCGCTGAACGTGGTTATCTTGAAGATGTAGAATTAGCTAAAGTATTACCATTTGAAACAGCACTACTTGCTTATGCCCATAGTCAATATGCCGATTTTGTTAAATCAATTGATGGAACAGGTAATTACAATGATGAGATTGAAGCTAAGCTAAAAGAATTACTTGAAAGCTTTAAATCAACTCAAACATGGTAAGGGTGAGGTAAAAAATGGCTAATGCAAAAGAGATTAGAACAAAAATTGCCAGTATCCAAAGTACGCAAAAAATCACTAAAGCGATGGAAATGGTTGCCAATTCTAAAATGCGTAAGACGCAAGATAGAATGGCTGCTAGTCGACCATATGCCGAAATGATTCGTGAAGTAATTGGACATTTAGCGTTAGCTCAGATAGGCGCCAAACATCCTTATTTAGAAGAAAGAGATGTAAAGCGAGTTGGCTATCTTATCATTTCAACCGATCGTGGTTTATGTGGTGGTTTAAATATCAATCTTTTTAAAACTGTCATTGCTGATATGTCAGCATGGCAGGAAAAAGGTGTTGAAGCTGATGTTGCTTTAATTGGTTCGCGTGGTGTTTCGTTTTTCTCGTCAGTGAAAGCGAACATCTTAACTCAAGCTACTAATTTGGGCGATGAACCAAATTTATCCGATTTAATTGGGCCGGTAAAAACAATGCTTGAGGCATATGACAACGGTAAAATTGATAGATTATATATTGTCACAAACAAATTTATTAATACGATGTCACAAAAGCCGACAATTCAGCAATTATTACCTTTACCACCATCAGAAGATAAAAAACTCAAAGCTTCATCATGGGATTATATTTATGAGCCTGATGCTAAATCACTATTAGACGTGATTTTACGTCGCTATATTGAATCACAAGTTTATCAAGCAGTGGTTGATAATTTAGCGAGTGAACAAGCAGCAAGAATGGTGGCCATGAAAGCGGCAACGGATAACGGTGCAAACCTAATTAATGAATTACAAATTGTGTATAACAAGGCACGTCAAGGTGCTATTACTAATGAATTAATTGATATTGTATCCGGTGCAGCCGCTGTTTCAGGTTAGTGCTAAATATTAGCTTATAGTTAAGAAAAAGACGTAGAGGATTAAAAATGGCTACTGGAAAGATTGTCCAGATCATCGGTGCGGTGGTTGATGTCGAATTCCCAGAAGATGCAGTACCAAAGGTATATGATGCATTAGAAGTGGAAACAGGCACTGAAAAATTAGTTCTGGAAGTTCAGCAACAATTAGGTGGTGGCGTTGTATGTTGTATCGCAATGGGTTCATCTGATGGTTTAAGACGTGGACTTGACGTAGTAAACACTGGTCACGGCATTGAAGTACCTGTTGGTACAAAAACACTAGGTCGTATTATGAACGTACTTGGTGATCCTGTTGATAAAGCAGGTCCTATTGGAGAAGAAGAACGTTGGGCGATTCACCGTGCAGCCCCAACCTATGAAGAACTTGCAAACTCAACAGAACTACTTGAAACAGGTATTAAAGTTATCGACTTAATTTGTCCATTTGCTAAAGGTGGTAAAGTTGGTCTGTTTGGTGGTGCTGGTGTAGGTAAAACCGTTAACATGATGGAGTTGATCCGTAATATCGCTATTGAACACTCAGGATACTCAGTGTTTACTGGTGTGGGAGAACGTACTCGTGAAGGTAATGACTTTTACCACGAAATGAAAGAATCAAACGTACTTGATAAAGTATCATTAGTTTACGGCCAAATGAATGAGCCACCAGGAAACCGTTTACGTGTTGCGTTAACTGGTTTAACTATGGCTGAAAAATTCCGTGACGAAGGTAAAGATGTTTTATTATTCATCGATAATATTTATCGCTATACATTAGCTGGTACTGAAGTATCTGCGTTATTAGGTCGTATGCCATCGGCAGTAGGTTATCAACCAACATTAGCTGAAGAAATGGGGTTACTACAAGAACGTATTACTTCAACTAAGACTGGTTCGATTACTTCAATCCAAGCGGTGTATGTGCCAGCAGATGACTTGACTGACCCATCACCAGCAACAACCTTTGCTCACTTAGATGCGACAATCGTATTAAGTCGACAAATTGCTTCTTTAGGTATCTATCCGGCAGTGGATCCATTAGATTCAACTAGTCGTCAATTAGATCCTTTAGTTGTTGGTCAAGAGCACTATGATTGTGCACGAGGTGTTCAGTCAATTCTACAACGTTATCAAGAATTAAAAGATATTATTGCTATTCTTGGTATGGATGAGTTATCTGAAGATGATAAATTGATCGTTGCTCGTGCACGTAAAATTCAGCGCTTCTTATCTCAACCATTCTTTGTTGCAGAAGTATTTACTGGTTCACCAGGAAAATATGTACCTTTAAAAGATACGATCAGTGCATTTAAAGGAATCATGAATGGTGATTATGACCATATTCCTGAACAAGCATTCTATATGGTTGGTTCAATTGATGAAGCGATTGAGAAGGCAAAATCTCTCTAAGAGATTCATTGAACGAAGATCGTATTAATGGAGATCGTATTATGGCACTAACTTCCTATCAATTAGAAGTTGTTAGTGCTGAATCTCACCTGTTTTCGGGTGATGTTCAGCGAATCAGAGTCACAGGTAAGGAAGGTGAACTTGGGATTTATCCTGGCCATACCCCTTTACTCACAACCATAAAACCAGGCATGGTCGGCATTGTGAAAGCGGATGGTGAAGAAGAGTTTATCTATCTATCTGGTGGCATCTTAGAAGTACAACCTAACATCGTAACTATCTTGGCAGATACTGCAATTCGTGGTGAAGATTTAGATGAAGCAAGAGCACAAGAAGCAGTAAGACAAGCACAAGAACATATTAATCACCCAAGCGATGATATGTCATTTGCACAAGCATCTGCTGAATTATCAAAAGCTTTGGCAAAAATTCGCGTTATCGAATTGACTCGCCGCATGGGTCAATAGTTTGCTTTTGATTTTTTATCATACACAAAAGGCTATTTTGTATTACAAGTAGCCTTTTTTAACTTTCCGATAAGTTGATTGCTAAAGGACTTTCCAACATTTAACTTGTGAGTTGTACCCATTCTATATCCAAATTAAAGCTAAAAAAGATTAGTTAATCAATCGAATTATTTACTATCTACACTTAAATTATTTTTCGATACAAAATAAACGTCGCTCAATCCAGCTGAACAAAATTCAGTAATATCATTTTCGTTAACTTCTACTGCATCACCTTTTGTTATAACTTGATAGCTATTGCCATTATCATCATAAAAAACGAAGCGATAAATTTGGGTATATACATATTTTTTCTTTATCATATTATTTGTATTTTTCTTTTTTTCTGATGCCAATAATGTTACTGTTGTTTTTGATGGATCTAAATCAGCCATCTCAACGATTCCTCCATCATATTGCATCCACCGAGCCGCATTATTCATGAAAGCATTTGCACAATTAGGTGTTTTAGCAAAAGAGATTATAGGCCACATTATTAGCCCAATAATTAAGAAATTTTTTTTCATTTTACAACCTTTAATTTTTTGTCTTGCCGTATTCATTTAGCTAAATAATTGATAAAGCAATAATATAGTTTGGTTAAACACGTCTGAAATCTTTAGTAATTTCACTAATTAATCAAAATAATCAACCTGGCGTTTTGCTACTAAATAACTATCAACGTTACCTATTGAGCATTCTTTATCAGAATCTTCATTTTTTGTGATGACTTCGTAAGATTTATTTTGATTATCATACAAAACAAAGTGGTAAATTTGTGTATATAAACCCTTACTTTTCTGTTCAGATGCTAAAAGTGTTATTCTCAATTTTGATTGATTCAAGTTTTCAATCTCCACTATATTACTACTTTTCAACCACTCTTTAGCCTTATTCAGAGCGTGATTATGGCAATCTGGCCCCTTAGCAAAGGATAGAATTGGACATAATATTAACAATATTAATAAAGAAAGCTTTTTCATATAATTACCTTAAATTATTCTTTTTTACCTATATTACTTATATCGTTGACTAAAAACAGTCTAAAATACCGAGTTTACTTACCTATTATTAGATAACCTATTGATGAACTTGGCTTTTGGATATTAGATATTTATTCACATCACTCATTGAACATTCTTCGTATGATGCTTGGCTTTTTGTAATAACTTCGTAACTATTACCATTCTTATCATAAAAAACAAATTGATAAATTTGCGTATATAAATCTTTTTTTATTTTCTCTGAGGCCAATTGCATTATTTTGGTTTTTGATTCATCCAAGTCTTGGATATCTACTATCTTTTCATTTTTCATCCAAACCATGGTCATGTTCATAGGCCAAGTATAACAATTAGGTCCTTTGGCTAAAGATACTAGTGGCCATGACATTAACAATATCAGTATAGTTAGTTTTTTCATATTATTACCTAAATTGATTTCTTGTAGATGACGCCACAAAGTGTACCATGTAAAAATTAAGTTGTAATTATAGACTGCTGATCTTTTGTGTTTATATATTAATCAACAATACATTGGTAGCCACAAAAGTATAAATACCAGCGATAACATGCTGGCATAATTCCTATTTGTTCTAAATGTTGAGTTATTGCACCTGAGCTATGTTGATGTGCTTGCACAATATAATCATCAAGTAAAACCCATTCGATATCAGCAATACTTAATAATTATTTGATAATATACATTAATATGCTTTTTTCTAAATCATAAATTAAAACGTCTATAGACTGTATTACATTCACTAAATGTAGTCGGTAAATTTCGCCAAGAAATACCCGTTCTTATTTGGAACAGTATTTCCTCAAATGTCACTCTATATTCTGTTTTATTATAAACTCGACTCGTACTTTTCATTATTTTCAGTCGCGTTTTCCTTCCCACTGCTTATCTGTTAACCGTTGTTAACGGTATAATGAATTAAGTTATGGTTATTTTTGGCAAAATTATTATAACGTTCACTATGTCATTTAAAAACTACCATCAAAGATAAATACATCCTAGATAAATTGTGATTTTTTAATCGTGTGATAACGTAATTTTTTATTTTACCACGTGAAACCCAACTAGTTAGTGGTGTATAAATTACTTTATTAGCCGTTTCAAAAATATATGGCTTACCATTTGTATTAAAAATAATTACCATATGAATGTATGGAGAGTTTGTTGCTTGTTTAATAGCCAGACTTTGTTGATTGTGTGGATGGAAAAATAAAATCACTATCTTGAGGTTTATAACTAGCAATACTAAAAAGCTAACTAGAGACAGACAGCATAAATAATATAATAAAACGTATTAAATTCCCCTTACCTGTAAATAATGTTATAAATTATAAAATAGCTACTTATAAAATAGTATTTGTAAGTAGCTATCTAAATGGGAAACTAGTCTTGATGAGTAAAAATAGAAGCAAATTTATTTTTATACATCTCTTTACTAGCCTTAACAAATCGAATTGTTTTGAAAATACCTAATAAGCTTGCTTGATGCATACGGTATAACAAACGATGAATAGTTAAAGCAAAAAAACCTTTAACATTCATTTCGCGTTTACCAGCAATTTTAACTACACCTTGTGCTGTATCATGGAGAGAAATAATCGTTCCATTATCAACATAATTAAATGATTTCATGGGTTTATTATTTAACATGTTAATGATATTTTCATAACATATTTTTGCCATTTGATGTGCGGCTTGTGCAGTAGCTGGTGAGGCTCGCCCGCTGTTTTGCATAGCATAAGCACAATCACCAATAACAAAAATATTATCATCGCGCGTTGTTTGTAATGTTGGTTTAACCACCAGTTGATTCGAACGGCTTGATTCTAAACCAGCAATATCTTTTAAATAGTCTGGTGCTTTTACACCTGCAGTCCAAATCATAATATCTGCGCTAATAATATCGCCTTCCTTTGGATAAAAGCCGTCACTTTCCGCCTTGGTTATCATGGTTTTTGTTAATACATGAATACCACGTTTTTGAAGGGTATCGGTAATATTTAATGCCGTTTTTTCAGGTAAAGCAGGTAAAATACGGTCAGTTGCTTCAATAATAGATACATCAAGCAAATCAGAACACATTTTATTACGACCACAGTTGCCAAATGTTTCAACCATATGAGGTAACTCAGAAGCTAATTCAACACCTGTTGCGCCACCACCAACAATAGCAATACGAATTTTATCTTCAGTCGTCGTTTCATGTTCATCAATAATTGAACAAAAACTAGCAAATTTTGTAATAAGTGTTTCACGTAGACGAATTGCAGCGTTTTGGTCATCTAAAAAGATACAATGTTCTTTAACTCCAGGTGTGCCAAAATCGTTTGAAGTACTTCCTATTGCCACAACTAATGTATCATATGGTACAGAAATAGATTCACTATTTGAATTCTCAATAATAACATGCTTTTCTTCACGATTAAGATTAGTAAACGTGCCTTGAATAAATTGAAAATGGTGTTGTTGTCCTTGTTCAGCATAATCAATTTTATCAGCTTGCTCATTTAGAATACCAGTAGCAACTTCATGTAATAAAGGTTTCCAAATATGATAAGTATTTTTATCTATTAGTGTAACCTCGGCTTGATTACTTTTCCCTAATTTATCGCCGAGATCAGTTGCTAATTCTAATCCTCCTGCGCCACCACCAATAATAATTATTTTAACCATATTAAATACCTTAAATTTTTATTTTTTAATAGTTTACTAAATAAGTAGGTTTTTATCTATTTTATTTGACTAATATCACTTATAAATAAAACCTATTAAAGTATCATTTTATAATTAATAAAATTTATTTTAAGTAGATATAAAAAATCAGTTACCACTATAATAACTTAGTATTGATATTAATTCATTTTTAAATTAAATTGATATGCTTTGTGTAAATAAAGCAATTTTCGTATAATGGGAGAGAGTAAATTTTACATATGCTTATTTTACAAAGTATATAATAATTTTAATTCTCTATTTCTTATCTCTTTAATACCACTCTATACAAAATTTTATGAACAAAAAAGTTTTTACTATTATTGCGTTAATCGTTATTTTAATATCAATGACGATTTTAATTCGCTCACACAATAGTCAGTTTATCTTACAAGGAGAAGTTGATGCACCGAATGTTAGCGTTGCTTCTAAAGCCAAAGGTAGAGTGCAATTTATTCATGTTCATCGAGGTGATGACGTTAAACCTGGTGATATTCTTATTACTCT
This sequence comes from Gilliamella bombi, assembly GCF_900103255.1. Classification (GTDB taxonomy): domain Bacteria; phylum Pseudomonadota; class Gammaproteobacteria; order Enterobacterales; family Orbaceae; genus Gilliamella; species Gilliamella bombi. The sequence continues at coordinate 35,751 of NZ_FMWS01000001.1, forward strand.
CGATAGCCCTGAGCTTTTAGCTCAAGTCAAAGCGGCTGAAGCAGCGCGAGACCAAGCAAAAGCTCAATTAGCACTTTCGGAGCATGGAACTCGTGAAGAAAGCATTCGTTATTATGAAGCAATTCTTGAGCAAGCAAAGGTAACATATGATAATGCTTCCAAAGAATATGAGCGTAACAAAGCTATTTCGGCCAAAGGTTATGTTTCTCAATCTATCTTAGATAGCGCATTAAAAACACGCGATTCAGCGTTTCAACAGGTTCAATCAGCACAAGCTAATTTAGACCAAGCTAAAAATGGAGATCGCATTGAGCAACGTGAAATTTATGCTGCCAAATTGGAAGAAGCCGGAGAGCAACTTAAACAGCTACAAATACAATATGATGATTTACAAGTTAAAGCGCAAGTAGCAGGTGAAATTGGTTCTATTCCTGCTGAAGTTGGCGAATTGTTTAATGCTAACAGCCCATTGTTAACAGTGATTCAATTACCTCAAGCTTATTTCGTATTTAACTTGCGTGAAGATATTATGTCTAATATTCGCAAAGGTGATCATATTATACTTGAAGTACCTGCACTCAATCACAAAGAAATTGAAGCCGAAATTCGTTATATAGCACCAATGGGCGATTATGCAACTAAACGTGCAACAAGAGCAACAGGAGATTTTGATTTAAAAACCTTTGAAGTAAGACTCTATCCTATTGCACCTGTTGAAGGTTTACGTGCAGGTATGAGCACATTATGGAAGCTAGACAAATAATGTTAGATTTCTGGCATCGTTTTAAAGAGGCGTTTAACGCCGAAATACCACAAATTTTTAGGCGGTTTACCTTTCACTGGCTAATGTGGATTATGCCACTAATTATCTTTGTGTTAATTAGTAGTATTTTTTATCGAGGTGTATTATATGATTTACCAGTAGGTTATATTGATCAAGATAAGAGTACTTTATCACGCGAACTCGTGCGTAATCTTAATGCTGCAGCACATGCAGATCTTATCAATTATGATAGCCAACTTTTTGATGCTGAGCGTGATCTGCAAAAAGCAAAAATTTATGCGCTACTTTATATTCCACCTAATTTTGAAGCGGATGTATTATCAGGTCGCCAACCTACACCAATGCTTTATTATAATGCGTTATATTATAGTGCTGGATTATATTCGATCATGGATTATTCTGGGTTGATAGCAACAATCAATACCCAATATCGAACCACCATGGCTACTAGCATTGGCATGCCAGTTCCCCCATTGGCAAAAGTTAACTTTAATTATGATGGTTTATTTAATGCTAGTGGTAACTCAATGTACTTCCAACAATTTTCCGCAGTAGTGCATTTATTGCAGCTATTTGTTGTAACCACAACAATTCACATTTTAGCACAGTTGCCAAAGCGAACTCGTCCTAGCTACCCTTTTGTTTTAGGGAAATTAGCACCTTATACAATTTGGTTTACTATGCTGCTTATTTTTGAAATTGCTATGCTGGTTTTGTTTTCTAATGCGCGTGTATCAGGTTCTCCTTTTGCCATGATGATAGTGGTATTTTTCTATGTTATTGCAGCACAAAGCATTGGTATTTTGCTATACACTTTTACTAAAACTCCTATTGATGCCTATACTTATATAGGTATTTTAGTTGGACTTGCATTAACTTATTCTGGTGTTGTTGTACCTGAACTATCCATGCCATGGATTGCTAGATTTATCTCTTCGCTTGAACCATTAACTTATGCACTAAATAAACTGTTCGATCTGTTTTTGCGTCACTCTAGTTATTTGTCGGTGTTAAAAACATGCGGAATTTTAATGATCTATCCAATTATTATTACCGTGTTAGTCAGAAAGCGTCTAGTAAGACGTTTACATTCACAGTAAGAGGATAAATTTAGATGATTAAAATATTTTGGTCTTCATTTATAAAAATATTCTTTTATCTGTTAGGACGACCAATGTGGTTATTGTTACTATTGTCAGTATCATTAATGAGCCTTGTTTATATTAATGGAACTATCACTAATTTACCGATAGCAATTGTTGATCAAGATCATACTCCAACAAGCCGTGGTTTAATTCGCTCATTAGAAACAAGTTCAAAAATTGATACGATTATTTATGAAAGCTCTCTTCAAGCTTATGATGATATCAATAATCGTAAACTTTTTGCTGTGATCACAATTCCAAGAGATTTTGAAAAGCGTCTAATAAATGGTGAAGAAGTTACAATTCCTGCATATGGTGATGCTTCAAGTCGTTTAGCTAATGGTTTAATACAAGTTGATATAAAAGGGATATATCAGCAGATATTGACTGAATATAATACTAAAATAATGCGTAATAACGGATTTTCAGATAAACAGATCAATATTATTTTATCACCTATAAAAGGTCAAACCGAACCACTTTATAATGCAGGCATCAGTTTTGCTGCCATTACCTTTCCAGGTTTGTTAGTCATGTTGTTACAACACTCTTTTTTAATTGCTTCAACTCGTACTAATATCACCCTAAATTCGCTACCCCAAGGCAAACCGCCTAAAATTGTTGTCTTTGGCAGTTTATGTGGGTTATTACCTATCTGGTTATTTTTATCTATTGTATTATTTGGTTTATGGCCTTGGATACTTGGTTATCGGCAATTGGCTAGCATTCCCGAAATATTAATCATGACATTTCCACTATTACTTGGGGCGCTAGGTTTGAGCAAATTACTAACAGAATGTTTACGCCGTACTGAGATGATATATCTTACATTAGCATTTTTAACCACTCCTGTTTTCTATCTTTCAGGAACCATTTGGCCTATTGATGCAATGCCATTATGGGTACAATGTGTTTCTTATTCTCTACCTTCAACTTGGGCAACCAATATGATTGCAGGAGTGAATCAAATGGGGTTAAGCTTATCAGATAACTGGCTAAATATATTTATGATACTTTTACTAGGAGTAATATATAGCTCGTTAGGTATTTTCATATCAGCCTTACGAGAAGGAAAAGTTAGAAGTATATTTAGAAAAATGAAAACGTTTCGATATTCAAAAATGCGTAGCTAAATGATAAATATGGGTAAAGTGCATATACGGAAAATAATCTGAGTTTTACTGAAGGAGCTTTTTATTACTAACACAGTGAATTGATTCAGTATTCCTGTTATTATGATTTATAGTTTTCACTAAAAATAATACAGTTATTGAATGTACAATAAATTTTACCCATGGATTATTAGTTTACGGTTAAAAACCATACCTCTTTCTCTTTCTGCGATATTAGTAGGTAATGCACTAGCTTATTGGCAACATCAATTTAGTTTTTGGATACTACTGTTTTCATTAATTACAGCATCATTGTTACAAATTCTTTCTAATCTAGCCAATGATTACGGAGATGAAATTAAAGGTAGCGATCAAAACAATCTTACTGCCCATAATCGAGGTATACAATTAGGCTTAATTACACTTAAGCAGCTAAAAATAGCGCTATGGATTAATATTTTTTTATGTATTTTATTTGGGCTGATTTTGCTTATATTTGCTTGTAATAATATTTATGAATTATTTATTTTTATATTATTAGGATTATTATCTATTGTTGCCGCAATAACTTATACCATAGGTAAAAAACCTTACGGCTATATTGGATTTGGCGATCTATCAGTACTTACTTTTTTTGGTTTGATTGGTGTCATGGGGAGTTTCTACTTGCAAACTAAGGTATTCTCTTTATCCATTATTTTACCTTCTTTAGGCTGTGGTTTGTTATCCGTTGCTGTGCTTAATATCAATAACCTTCGTGATATAGAACTAGATCGAAAAAGTAATAAGCGTACTTTAGTGGTAATGATTGGTAAATGTATGGGGCGATATTATCATTTATTGCTATTACTCATAGCATTTTGTTTGCTAAGTTTATTTGCATACAATAAATTACAAACAATCTGGAGCGGTTTGTTTATATTAACATTACCGTTATTTATTAAGCATATTTATATGGTTTTTCAATTTAATACGCACAAAGAAGGGGTACCTTTATTATTACAGATGGTCAAACTTGCTTTATTGACTAATTTACTTTATTGTTTGGGGATTATTTTGAGCTAGTTCACGTTTATTTAATTTTAATATCATTTTACTTGGTATTAGCGTTATACTAAATAAACTTATATATCACAGCAAAAGGAGACTTGATAATGGAGTTTGATACTTCAATTCTTTGCGATTATTACCCAGAAGATGTTAACGTAGTTGAACCAATATTTAGTAATTTTGGTGGCGTAGCATCGTTTTCAGGTCAAGCTGTAACAGTTAAATGTTTTGAAGATAACGGCTTACTATACGAAATTTTGCAATCAGACGGCTCAGGAAAAATCCTTGTTATTGATGGGGGGGGCTCTGTTCGTCGAGCGCTAATTGATGCAGAGCTAGTAGATATTGCTGTTCAAAATCAATGGGAAGGAATAATTATCTATGGTGCTGTTCGCCAAGTTGATTATCTAGCTGAAGCCGACATTGGCATTCAAGCTCTAGCAGCTATTCCTGTTGGTGCTGAAGATCAAGGCATTGGTGAAATTGATATTCGTGTTAATTTTGGTGGAGTGACTTTCTTCTCAGGTGATTTTGTCTATGCTGATAACACAGGTATCATCTTATCTGAAATTGCTCTTGAAATTGAAGATAAATAAAAAATAGTGTGAACCGCCGGTACATATCGGTGGTTTTTATACTTAAACGTATACTTACCTGAAACTTTTTAACAAAAAATCTTTAATTTTAAATCACTCGATTACGAATATAACCACCTGTTACCGTCTTTACTAAACCTTCTAGTTCCATATCTAATAATTTGACGCTCACTTCTGAAATCGACATATTTACTTGTTGAGCAATAATATCAATAGGGATAGGTTGATGATGAATCACAGCAAAAATTTCAGGATACAAAATAGAATTATTCTGTTCTTCTTTAAGCTGATTACACGAACTATTTACTGCTGATAAATAACTATAATAATGCTCTAAAATATCAACTGGTTTAGAAACTAAATAAGCGCCTTGTTTAATTAAATAGTGAGTTCCACTACAGTTTTCATTGTTAATATCACCTGGTAAGGCAAATACATCTCGATTTTGTTCAAGTGCATAGCGCGCAGTAATTAACGAGCCGCTTTTTTCTGAAGCTTCAACCACGAAAGTTCCTAAACTTAACCCGCTAATAATTCGGTTCCGACGAGGAAAATAGACGGATCTGGCTTTTTCAAATGGAAAAAATTCGGACACAATAGCTCCACCTTGCTCCAAAATATCATTGGCTAAGTTTAAATTTGATCTTGGTGCAATTTTTGCTAAACCGCTACCTAACACTGCGATGGTATGACCCGATACTTCAAGTGCGCCACGATGGCAAATAGCATCTAATCCAAGCGCTAAACCGCTGGTAATTGTTAAACCATTAATAGCTAATTCACTAGCAAAATATCGTCCCCACTGTGCTCCATATTCACTAAATTCACGACTTCCAACCATGGCTAATTGAGGTGAATGTAATAACTGTCGATTACCTAAAACAAACAACAATAAAGGCGGAGAACAAATTTGTTTAAGTAATAAAGGATAATCGTTATCACAATAAGCAATAAGGTGTTTTTGTGGGTGGGGTGATTCTAACCATTGAAGTATTGGTTCTAAATGAAGATATGATGTTTCATAAAAACGCACTATTTGAACATCCGACAATCCTAGTTTATTTAACAAACAAGGCACATTTTGTATGCTACTTGGTAAACCGTTAGCAAAAAACTGTCCAATTTTTTCAAAAATATTTTGTTTTCCATATCCAACCATTGAAATTCTTAATAAGAATTCATATTTACTCATCATAATCTTTCCGCACTCGTTTTAAATGATTTAGATATCTTGAATTGATAAGATAAATACTACCAATAGCCAACAAGGGCTATTCATCAGTATGATAAATGTTTACAATGAGCAATAGTTTGAATAAACCCGAAATTTGAGGAGTAGATCGAAGAATTTATGGCTATTTTACCGGTATTACGTTTTCCTGATGAGCGACTTCGCAAAGTTGCTAAGCCTGTTACCAAGTTCACCCCTGAGCTACAAACGATCATTGATAACATGATCGAAACCATGTATGACGAAAATGGTATTGGGCTTGCAGCAACCCAAGTTGATGTACATGAACAAATTATTGTTATTGATGTATCAGAAGATAAAAGCCAAGTTTATGTGATCATCAATCCTGAAGTGATAAGCCAAGAAGGTGAAACGGGTATTGAGGAAGGGTGCTTATCGGTTCCTGATTGTCGTGGATTTGTGCCAAGAGCAGAAAAAATCAAAATTAAAGCTCTAGATCGCCATGGCAATCCTTACGAAATTGATGCCGATGAGTTACTTGCTATCTGTATCCAACACGAAATGGATCATTTAAAAGGTAAACTTTTTGTTGATTACCTTTCACCATTAAAACGTCAACGAATTGAACAAAAAATGAAGAAACTTGCTCGTGAGGAGCAACGGAATCAATAAAATTAACCGCCACAGTGATTGGCGGTTAACCTATCTAAAGATAACTATTTAGCAACAATTACCATCGCAGGACGAATTAACCGGCCATTTAAGGTATAGCCTTTTTGGATGGTATTTACTATTTGACCTGATTGATGTTCTGGTGATTCAACCATACTAATTGCTTGGTGCACATCAGGATTTAGTTGTGAATCTTCAGTATTAATCACTTCAATACCAAATTTTTTGACAGTATCTAGGAATGATTTTAATGTCAGCTCTAACCCTTCAACAGTAGCTTTATGCTCAGGGTTGGTTTTATCTGTAGATTCTAAAGCTCGTTCTAAATTATCAATAACGGGTAATAATTCATTAGAAAATTTTTCTAGTGCAAATTTACGAGCTTTATCAACATCTTGTTCAACACGTTTACGAACATTATCAATTTCAGCTCGCGCACGAATCATGGCTTCGCTTTCATTTTTTTTAGCCAACTGTAATGCTTGTTCTAGCTCTGCAATACGTGCATCTTTTGCGCTTAATTGCTCTTCTAGACTTGGTTGCGCTGGAGCTTCTTGCTCTGTTGTTTCTTCAGCTGGTGTGTCAATGTTAGTTTCATTTTCTGACATATTTTTATCTTGCTCTGTCATAAGGTACTCCAAATAATGTAGTCGAAAACTTAGTGAATTACGGTTATTATGGGGACAATTTTTATGATTACAAGCTTATCAGTAAATTGATATGTAATTTTTTGACCTGTGACGAAAAAATACATATCGTTTATATAAAAGAATAACAAGGATATTTTATGAATACACCTTTTAAATGCGTTGGTCTCATTGGGCTTCCTCGTAAATTAGAGGCAATCGAAACTCATCAAGTGCTTTATGATTGGCTTGTTAGTCTTGGTATTCATGTGCTAGTTGAAGATCGCTTAGCGGATCATATTCAATTTCCAGTTAGCCATTACGCTTCGTTAGAAGCAATTGGTGAACAAGCTGACCTAGCCATTGTTGTGGGTGGTGATGGAAATATGCTACGTTCAGCTAGGTACTTGTCACACTATAAAATCAAAGTGATTGGTGTTAATCGAGGTAATCTCGGTTTCTTAACGGATATCTCGCATGAACAAGTAATTGAACAATTAAGTCCTGTTATTGCCGGTGAATATGAGGATGATCCTCGTTTCTTATTAGAAGTTTCCATTTATGATAATAGTAATTTGATTAATTCGAGTTTCGCCGTAAACGAAATTGTCGTCACTCCTAACACTGTAGCGCATATGATTGACTATGATGTTTACATTAATGAACGTAATGCGTTTTCACAGCGAGCTGATGGGTTAATTATTGCAACGCCAACAGGCTCTACCGCTTACTCGTTATCGGCTGGAGGCCCTATTTTAGCGCCTCATTTAGATGCATTAATTATTACGCCAATGTTTCCGCATTCGTTAGCAGTTAGACCTTTGGTTATCAAAGGCAATAACCCAATTCATCTTAAATTTCCAACTACTGCGCTTGATTTAAATATTGCCTGTGATAGCCAAATTATTTTACCGGTCAAACCAACGCAAGATGTGATTATTCGCCGATCTTTATATGAATTTAATTTAATTCATACCAAAGATTATGATTATTTTAATAATCTTTCGACTAAGTTAGGATGGTCGCAAAAGATGTTTTAATCTATTTTTGTAAAAAACTTTCAGGAAAGTATGTGTTTTAGTATAAGATTACATCTTAAATAACCAATGTCATGATATAAACGGTGAATGATGAAAAGATAGCTGCAATCACATCATCCACCATAATACCAAAACCGCCAGGTATACGTTTATCAAACCAACGAATTGGCCACGGTTTTGCCATGTCAAAAATCCTAAATGTTACAAAGGCTATCGCAATCCACATAACAGAAAGTTGTGGAATAAAAAATAGGGTGATCCACATGCCAACAAATTCATCCCATACTATATGCCCTGAATCGTGCGTATGGGTATCATCCGATGTTTTTTGGCAAATAAAACAACCAAAAATAAAAGTCACTAAAATAAATACCCAGTATAAAGCTGGTTGTAAACCATAAAATAATAGCCAAAGTGGAATCGCCATTAACGATCCCATTGTTCCGGGCATAATTGGAGATAAACCACTACCTAGTCCTACAGCTAAAAAATGAATGGGATTGGTTAACTTTAGGAATTTTTTAAAATCTTTATTTCGTTCTTGTTTTGTCATAATCCAATATTCTTTTAAATAAAACCGACATTAAGCCGGCAAAAAGAAAGTGCCTAATTTTTTAGCTAAGCATTTAAGTATTGATTATGACAATATTATTCATCTTTGGCTAATGTTGCAACCATTACCGCTTTAATGGTATGTAGCCTGTTTTCGGCTTCATCAAAAACAATACTATGTTCAGATTCAAACACATCATTAGTCACTTCAAGTCCATTGGTTAAACCATATTGAGCTGCCATCTGTTTACCGACGGTAGTGTTCATATCATGAAAAGCTGGTAAACAGTGCATGAATTTGACATTTGGATTATTGGTAAGTTTAATAACATTTTCATTCACTTGATAAGGTGTTAATAATTTAACACGCTCATCCCAAACTTCCTTAGGCTCACCCATTGATACCCATACATCAGTATATAAAAAGTCGACGTCTTTAACTCCTTTGGCAACATCTTCGGTTAAGATAATTTTTGCACCCGTATTTTTTGCTATATCTTGGCACTTTTGTACGAGTTCGGCTTCGGGATGACAGGCCTTTGGTGCAACTAAACGAATTTCCATTCCCATTAAAGCCGCACCTTCCATTAACGAATTTCCCATGTTATTACGGGCATCGCCTAAATAGGCAAATTTAATGCTACTTAATGGGCGATTGCCTATATGCTCTTTCATTGTCATAAAATCGGCTAAAATTTGGGTTGGATGTGCTTCGGTCGTTAAGCCATTCCATACTGGTACACCAGCATATTGGGCTAATGTTTCAACGATCTCTTGACCATAACCACGATACTCAATACCGTCATACATTCGACCCAGCACGCGTGCGGTATCCGCAATTGATTCTTTATGACCGATTTGACTACCACTTGGCCCTAAATAAGTGACATTTGCACCTTGATCAAATGCACCAACCTCAAAAGCACAACGCGTACGGGTGGAGTCTTTCTCAAAAATTAATGCAATATTTTTACCAATCAAATGTTGTTGTTCTTGCCCTTGTTGTTTGGCTTGTTTTAATTCGATAGCAAGATTAATTAATTGATTGATTTCGGTAGGGGTAAAATCAAGTAATCGTAAAAAATGACGCTGATAAAAACCGTGCATGATATAGCTCCTAATAACCGTAATGATGTAAATGATTCTATTTGAATAATTATGCAAATTCAAGTTAAACATCATAATAACTCTAACATTTTACCTTTATGCTGAGGTAAGTCTCAAAAATTAGACTTAATTATTAAAATAATTTTTATAATATTGCTTTTTTTGTACAAAAAAGTGTAATAAAATGACCAAATATTGTATCTTTGTAGCTAGGTAAAATTGAATTTTTATTCAAAATTCATGATAATTCATTCAAAGGATCTTTTAGTCATGCAAACTTATGCCCTCCTTATGTTACAAGATGGTTCGCAATTTATTGGGAAATCAATTGGTGCTGATGGTCAAACAGTTGGGGAAGTGGTATTTAACACCTCAATGACAGGTTACCAAGAAATTCTTACCGATCCGTCTTACTGTGAGCAATTGGTTACATTAACCTACCCGCACATTGGTAATGTAGGAACGAATGATACCGACGCCGAATCGAACCAAGTTTATGCAAAAGGCTTGATTATTCGTGATTTGCCATTATTAGCTAGCAACTATCGAAGCGAACTCAGCCTTTCTAGCTATTTAAAAAAACATAATGTTATTGCCATTGCGGATATTGATACGCGGCGCTTAACCCGTATTTTGCGTGAAAAAGGTGCACAGCATGGCGTCATCATAACAGCAACGGACAAAACGACCTTACTTGAAAAAGCCGAAATAGCTAAACAGCAGGCAATCGATTTTAAAGGATTAAGTGGGCTTGATTTAGCCAAAGAAGTGACTTGTTTGACAAGTTATATTTGGTCACAAGGCATATGGACAAGGCAACAGCAACAGCCTGCTCCAAAACCAGAAAGCCAATTACCATATCATGTTGTTGCTTACGACTTTGGTGTAAAACATAATATTTTGCGAATGTTAGTTGAGCGTGGTTGTAAATTAACTGTTGTACCAGCAAAAACGACAGCAAAACAAGTCCTTGCTTTAAAGCCCGATGGGATATTTTTATCTAATGGTCCAGGAGATCCTGCACCTTGCAGTTATGCGATTGATGCCATTAAGCAGTTTTTAAACACAGATATTCCTATTTTTGGCATTTGTTTAGGTCATCAACTTCTTGCGCTTGCTTGTGGTGCTAAAACTATCAAAATGAAGTTTGGTCATCATGGTGGTAATCATCCTGTTAAAGATCTAGAAAATAATAAGGTAATGATCACTGCACAAAATCACGGCTTCGCTGTAGATGAAGCAAGCTTACCAGCTCATTTACGAGCGACGCATAAATCACTGTTCGATGGTTCATTACAAGGCATTCATCACAATCAAAAACCGGCTTTTAGTTTTCAAGGTCATCCCGAAGCCAGTCCTGGGCCTCATGATGCAGCATCACTTTTTGACCACTTTATTGAGTTAATTAAAATTTATAAGCAGGAGCAATAATCATGGCTAAGCGAACAGATATAAAAAGTATACTAATTATTGGTGCTGGCCCAATTGTTATTGGTCAAGCATGTGAATTTGATTATTCTGGTGCTCAAGCCTGTAAAGCGCTGCGTGAAGAAGGTTATCGGGTTATTTTAGTTAACTCTAATCCAGCCACTATCATGACAGATCCTGAAATGGCTGATGCCACTTATATTGAACCCATTCATTGGACAAGCGTTCGTAAGATTATTGAACAAGAAAGGCCAGACGCCATTTTACCAACCATGGGCGGTCAAACAGCATTAAACTGTGCATTAGAGCTTGAAAAACAAGGTGTATTGAAAGAATTTAATGTTGAAATGATAGGTGCAACAGCCGATGCTATCGATAAAGCCGAAGATCGAAAACGCTTTGATGAGGCGATGAAAAAAATTGGTCTTGATACCGCTCGCTCAGGGATTGCTCATTCGCTTAAAGAAGCTTACGCCGTTCTTGATCAAGTCGGTTTTCCTTGCATTATTCGTCCATCATTTACCATGGGGGGCACCGGTGGCGGTATTGCTTATAATACCGAAGAGTTTGACGAAATTTGTACTCGAGGACTTGATCTTTCGCCAACCAATGAACTACTTATTGATGAATCATTAATTGGTTGGAAAGAATATGAAATGGAAGTAGTTCGAGACAAAAATGATAACTGCATTATTGTTTGTTCAATTGAAAACTTTGATCCAATGGGTATTCATACAGGTGATTCAATTACGGTGGCTCCAGCACAAACCTTGACTGATAAAGAATACCAAATCATGCGTAACGCTTCGATCGCGGTACTGCGTGAAATTGGTGTTGAAACTGGTGGCTCCAATGTACAATTTTCGGTTGATCCAAAGACAGGACGATTAATTGTTATTGAGATGAATCCACGGGTGTCGCGATCATCTGCCTTAGCTTCGAAAGCAACGGGCTTTCCTATCGCGAAAATCGCCGCTAAACTGGCTGTCGGTTATACGCTTGATGAATTATCTAATGATATAACAGGCGGAAAAACCCCCGCTTCATTTGAACCGTCAATTGATTATGTTGTCACCAAAATTCCACGCTTTAATTTTGAAAAATTTGCTGGTTGTAATGATCGTTTAACCACACAAATGAAATCAGTTGGTGAAGTGATGGCCATTGGGCGTACCTTCCAAGAATCAATACAAAAAGCGTTGCGAGGGCTTGAAGTTGGCGCTTCAGGATTTGATCCTAAAATTGATAATTATGCTGATGAAAAAAATATCACCAAAATTCGTTATGAGCTCCAAGAAGCGGGCGCTGATCGGATTTGGTATATTGCTGATGCTTTTAGGGCAGGATTCAACTTAGAAGATATCTTTTTACTAACCAATATTGATCGTTGGTTTTTAGTACAAATTGAAGAGTTGGTTAACCTTGAAAACAAGCTAAAGGAACAATCACTTGCACAGCTTGATCAAGAAACATTGTGGCAATTAAAACGTAAAGGTTTTTCAGATTTACGCATCGCCAAACTGCTTAATACCACAGAACAAGCTGTTCGCGATTTACGTCATCAATATCAAATTCACCCTGTTTATAAACGTGTTGATACCTGTGCGGCTGAATTTGCAACAGATACCGCTTATCTTTATTCAACCTATGAGCAAGAGTGTGAAGCTAATCCTCAATTTAGTCGTAAAAAAATTATGATCCTTGGTGGTGGTCCTAATCGGATCGGACAAGGTATTGAGTTTGATTATTGCTGTGTACATGCGGCATTAGCACTGCGTGAGGATGGTTATGAGACAATTATGGTTAACTGTAATCCCGAAACGGTTTCAACCGATTATGATACTTCTGACCGTCTCTATTTTGAGCCCGTTACGCTTGAAGATGTGCTTGAAATTGCACATGTTGAAAAGCCAAATGGTGTTATTGTGCAATACGGTGGGCAAACACCGCTAAAACTTGCTCGTGCGCTTGAAGCAGCAGGGCTACCAATTATTGGTACCTCACCTGATGCTATAGATAAAGCCGAAGATCGTAAACGCTTTCAAGAAGTCGTCGATAAACTGAAATTAAAACAACCTGTCAACGCCACAGTGACCGATATTAATGAGGCTGTCATTGAAGCAGAAAAAATAGGTTATCCATTAGTGGTTAGACCTTCTTATGTATTAGGAGGTCGCGCAATGGAAATTGTTTATAATGAACAAGATTTACGCCGTTATTTTAAAACAGCCGTAAGCGAATCGAATAATGCGCCTGTTTTACTCGATCACTTTTTAGATGATGCAATTGAAGTTGATATTGATGTAATTGCTGATGGTGAGCAAATCCTGATTGGTGGCATTATGGAACATATTGAACAAGCAGGCATTCACTCTGGTGATTCTGCTTGCTCACTGCCAACCCACACCTTAACTGCAGATATTTTAGACAAACTACGACAACAAGCCAAACAATTAGCACTTGAACTCAATGTAAAAGGTTTAATGAATGGGCAATTTGCGGTGAAAGATAATCAAATTTATTTGATCGAAATCAATCCTCGTGCAGCTCGCACTGTACCTTTTGTCTCAAAAGCAACAGGTTTACCATTGGCGAAAATAGCGGCTCGCGTTATGACGGGACAATCACTTGCCAAGCAAAATGTGACTAAAGAGGTGATTCCTCCTTATTATTCGGTAAAAGAAGTGGTATTACCGTTTAATAAATTCAGTGGCGTCGACCCAATCTTAGGTCCTGAAATGCGCTCAACTGGTGAAGTAATGGGAATCGGTAAAACCTTTGCTGAAGCCTTTGCTAAAGCTCAGTTAGGTAGTTTATCCAATATGAAAAAATCAGGGAAAGCATTATTATCGGTTCGCGATCAGGATAAAACAAGGCTGTTAGAGGTAGCTAAACGGTTAATTACTCATGGGTTTAGTATTGATGCAACTATTGGCACGGCAAAGGTATTACAACAAGCAAATATACCATGCCAAGTCGTAAAAAAAGAAAACGAAGGGCGACCAAATATCCATGACCATATAAAAAATGGCGAATATAGCTATATTCTTAATACCACCTCTGGACGAGCAGCTATTGAAGCCTCAAAAGTATTACGTCGAAGTGCCATTCAATATAAGGTACATTACGATACCACGATGAATGCTGCTTATGCTACAACTGCAGCGCTAGATTACGATCCGGCACAAACTGTAACGCCATTACAGCAACTTTATTGCTAATCACAAAGATAAAGACGAGTATCACTCGTCTTTAAAAATTCCATCCACAATATAATAACTTAGAAGTCATGCAATTGTTCTTAATAAACAATAAAATGCTCGTTTTTGATACAGAATAATGTTAATTTATTTGCTATATTTCAATCAATTTAATTAGTTATTATCATGGATATGATTCATTCTTCTGATCTAAAAACGATCATGCATTCCAAGCGTGCCAATATTTATTATTTAGAGCATTGCCGTGTTTTGGTTAATGGCGGGCGAGTTGAGTATGTTACTGAGCAAGGTCAACAATCGTTATATTGGAATATTCCAATAGCTAATACTACCTGTATTTTATTAGGCACGGGAACATCATTAACGCAAGCGGCAGTGCGAGAGCTTTCACGGGCAGGTGTCATGATTGGCTTTTGTGGTGGAGGCGGAACGCCTCTATTTTCATCAACCGAATCTGAATTCGCTTGTCAATTTTTTTCGCCACAAAGTGAATATCGCTCGACAGAATATCTACAAAGCTGGTGTCAATTTTGGTTTGATGATGAACGTCGATTACAAGCAGCTAAATTATTGCAACAAACACGGCTTAATATTATTAGTGAGTGTTGGCCGCAATTTGATTGGGATATTGATAAAACGCAGTTAGCGCATATTCTTACTGATGCAACACAACAATTTACCGATGTTGATAATAGCCAAGCACTTTTAGCCGCAGAAGGGCGAATTAGCAAACGTCTTTATAGCATGGCAAATCAATTAACCTTACAAGATGACAAATTTAAACGGGAACAAGGCACACGAGGCAAGAGTCATGATCCCGCTAATCAATTTTTAGACCATGGTAACTATTTAGCTTATGGACTCGGCGCAACGGCTTGTTGGGTGTTAGGTCTCCCTCATGGACTTGCTATTTTACACGGAAAAACTCGCCGGGGTGGATTAGTTTTTGATGCGGCAGATATTATTAAAGATGGCATTGTATTACCTCAGGCCTTTTTATCAGCCAAACAAGGCGATAGTGAAAAAGAATTTCGTATGGCATGTATTGCGCAATTTGCTCAATTAGGTGCACTTGATAGGATTATTGATACTTTAAAACAGATAGCAGATCAAATATGAATATTTTACTTGTTAGTCAATGCAAAAAAAATGCCTTAACCGAAACAAGGCGGATTATCGATCAGTTCGCTGAGCGCTGCGGTGAACGAACATGGCAAAGCCCAATGACCGAAGCAGGGTTACAAACGCTCTATAAATTATTACGCAAAACTGCACGAAAAAATACTGCTGTTGCATGTTATTGGACACATGGTAAAAATTTAACTGATCTTTTGTGGATTGTGGGCGATCGCAGTCAGTTTAATCAAGAGGGACGAGTCCCAACTAATCGTACTAAACGTAATATTTTACGCAGTGACAGCGAAAATTGTTGGCAATATGCAACCACCATTCAATTAATTACAACCATAGCGGCACTACTTCATGATTTAGGTAAAGCAACGATTGGTTTTCAATCTAAATTACGAGCAGAAACGGCTGTGGCGGCTGATCCTTACCGACATGAGTGGATTTCGTTACAATTATTTTTATTAATGATTCAAGGCTGCACCACGAACGAAGCCTTATTTGATCGATTAGCGCATTTTGATCAATATCGACAACAGAATCCTAATTGGTACCAGCAACTAACCAAAGTCGACAAAAATGATCTCACGCAGTTACCGTTATTGGCACAATGGATTGCGTGGCTCATTGTGTCGCATCATCGAATGCCGTTTTTACCGGATTCATTAACGGGGGATATTAAAAATTTACAGAAAATAGATTTTGATATATCTGGTTTAACTATCCGAAGTTTTTATAAAACATTTAAGGCAATTGATAAATGGGTTAAAAATAGTCATAGTCAACACGCTTCACCCAACGATTTTTGGCTGCTTAAAAGCGATATAACCTTAAGTCAGCCTTGGCTGAAAAAACTAAGCCGTTATGCAGCCAAAGCCCTAAATCATGTGCCTTTAATGCAATTGTCTAATATTGACGAGTTTTTATTGCATATTTCACGTTTAAGCTTAATGGTGGCTGATCATAACTACTCAAGTTTATCTTTAGCATGTGAAGAGGCAAAAGAAAATGAAGCAATATTGATTGCTAACACGAATTACCTAAAAAAAGCGAAGCAACGTTTAGATGATCATTTAATCGGTGTTGCTAATTTTTCAGCCCGTTTTGCTCGTTTATTACCTAAAATAACCACGGAATTACCCGCAATCAATCAACATAAACCTTTTACCAAACGAACAACTATAAAACGATTCCAGTGGCAAAATCATGCTTTTGATTTAGCAAAAAGTTATCAACAACTATCTGATGAATGTGGCTTTTTTGGTGTTAATATGGCATCGACTGGCTGTGGTAAAACCTTAGCCAATGGGCGGATTATGTTTGCGCTTTCAAATCCAAAACGGGGCGTGCGTTTTACCATTGCATTGGGATTACGTGTTTTAACGTTGCAAACAGGTAAAGCATTAAGAGAAAGATTACACTTAAGTGATGAACATCTGGCGATTTTAGTGGGTGGGCGAGCCACAAAAACCTTGTTTGAACTGAGTAGTGAAGACATTGAACAAAACGATTCTCCAACAAATTCAGAAAACCAAGGTAGTGAATCTATCGAATCGTTACTTGATGAATATATTGATGTAGCAGAAAGTGGTATTGCTGATTGTGAATTAGGTACTATTATTGAAGACAGTAAAGCACGGCAATTACTTTATGCACCTATTGTGACATGTACAATTGACCATATTATTCAAGCTAGCGAATGTACCCGAGGCGGTAAATATATTGCACCCACGTTAAGATTGTTAACCTCAGATTTGATTTTAGATGAGCCGGATGATTTTGATCAACATGACTTACCTGCACTGGCTCGCTTGGTGCATTTAGCTGGGTTATTTGGTAGCAAAGTGCTACTCTCATCAGCAACCTTAACGCCAGATTTAATTGCCGGATTATTTGATGCTTACCAAGCAGGACGAAAAATTTGGAATCAAAATAACCAATATGCCGATAATACCATTGTATGTGGTTGGTTTGATGAATATGAACAGTCGATATCACAAATTGCTGATACTAAAACGTTTCGAGATCACCATCAACAATTTGTAGCAATGCGCATTCATCAATTAGCACAAAGCGCAATCCGCCGTAAAGGGCATATTTTAGATCTACTAAATTACCAAGAAAATAAAACAGAAAACCAAAAAATAAATTATGGTGTGCTAGCTAAACAATTATTGGATCAAGCTTATCAATTTCACCAAGATCATCATCAAATTGATAAAAAATCACAAAAAAAGGTAAGTATCGGTTTAATGCGTTTTGCCCATACAGAAGATGTTATTTCACTTACAGAACAAATTTACGCACAAAAGAAGTTACCTAGTGATACTGCTTTTCATATCGTGGTTTATCATGCTCGACAACTGCTGTTATTGCGTAGCCAATTAGAAGAAAAACTTGATAGAATTTTAAATCGCAGTGATGAACAGGCTCTATTTAGCCAACCCGAAATTCTCCAATCTATAAAAGGTAGCAAGAAAGAAAATCATATCTTTATTGTGATTGGCACACCTGTCACCGAAGTCGGGCGCGATCACGATTATGATTGGGCGATTGTCGAACCATCATCCATGCGCTCTATTATTCAGTTAGTAGGGCGAGTATGGCGTCACCGACCACAAAAAATTGCACAAAAGGCCAATGTGGCCATATTAGGCTCGAATTTAAAAGCAATTGAATCTAAGTATCGTACGGATAAAGCCTGTTTTACTAAACCAGGATTTGAAGAAAAACCATTATTTTTGCTGAAAACCCATAAAACAAATGAATTAATTCCTGCTCATCAGTTAGTGAATATAGATGCGGTTCCTCGTATTAAGTCTTGCCCTGAAGATGGGCTAACGCTAGCTGAATTAGAACATAAGGTCATGGCAGATCTCTTTGCGATTAATGCCCGTAAAAGTAATTATGTCACCAGCTATTGGCAACAAGGCTTAGCCCATCACCATTGTGTGCATTTACAGGCGATTTCGCCATTTAGAGAGAATGATAAGACACAAGATGAATATATTTGCCAACTTGACGACGATGGCGATTATCAATTTAGCTATGCAGATGTAGCATGGCAGACTCCAGATGAATCTTGTCCAAGCAAACAAAATAGCCAAATTGAATACAAACGTTGGTTATTTGAAAATCCGCAAGTTAAACCGTGGTTAGAAAATAGTGTCGAGCAAGCCATAGCAAAAATAACCGAATATTTCCCAAATAAAACGCCATATCGATTAGCGAATGAATTTTGTAGCGTAAGCTTATATCGTAATAGCAGTTGGTATTTTCATCCTTATTTAGGATTTTATGAAAAGAAAGGATAAAAGAATATTGTTTTTATACTGAAACACATAGTTACCTGAAACTTTTTGACAAAATATCGTCAGGTGAATAATGGTTGCTAGTAAAAGGTAGGGAATTCTTTTATACTTGATGACACTGCTGTATAAGCAGTTTAGAAATATTAAATTCTTTTCAAATATTGATTTATACATTCTACATTCACCGCCGAATAGGCGGTTTTCATTCTTAGTTATTAATTTATGTTTTTTTAAATTTAATTAACCCTATTAAATTCTTTTAAAATTATAAATGTATTGATTTGGCTTTTTCATATAGATATATTACAAAAATGTAATTTTATTTTTTGTAACAGCGCATTACAAAATCGAAGTATTAAATATAGAGAAAATTCAGATATTCACGCATCTGAAGTATAAACTTTAACAGCGATAAATAACAAAAAGTTATGTAATTATTTATAGTTAGTTATGATTTTGTATAAGCAGTTTAGAAATATTAAATTATTTTTGAACACTAATTTATATAATTCACCTTATAATATATATTCTATTATTAATCAATAAATTATTTATGTTTTGTTGGTTTTACTACCCCTATTATAATCTATTCAAAATTAAATTTGTTGACTTGTCTTTTTTATATAGTTATATTACATAAATGTAATGTTAAGTTACATAACAACGTACTACAAAATTGTAGTATTAAATACAAAAAAACCCCAGATGTTCCAGCATCTGAGGTTTAGAATTTTATCAACCGTGCATAATAGGAAGACAAAACTATGTCTAAGAATAAATTTTTAAAAATTCAATGTCAAATTTTAATTGAAAATATTAAGTTAAAAAAATTCGATATTAATACTTCAGCAGCTAATGATGAAGTAAATATCGAATTTTCTCATCAAATTAATGATTATTCAATTCGAGATCTAATGAAAATTCTAAATATTTCGACGATTAAAGAAGTCAAATATTTAATTAAAAATTTAGAACTAGAACAATCTAAGTATCGCTCTTTAAATTCTCATAAAAAATGGGTTTATAACAACAATGCATTAAATATATTGAAGTTATATTTAAAATATAAAGCAGCATAGCATTAAATCAAAAGGTTTATAGATGATGATATAAGCCTTTTTGATTTTGAATTTGCAAAAATATAAGGAGGGTCAATGAATAACATATCTTGGCAAGATATAAGAAAAGTAATTTTAGATTTTCTGCAACAACGGCTTGCCAATAATAGTAATTATAAAAGTGAAACCGCTAAGCTAGAAAAAGCAAAAGAGTTAGGCGATCAGGTCGCAGTTAATGAAGCTCAGCAAAAGTTAGCTGAACTTGCTAAAAGGTTTGATTTTGAAACGTGGATGGAAGATGCGGCAACTAGAAGAATTTCGTGGATAACAATAGGAACTCATTTAAGCAAAGGTATCCATTCATCTAGCTCTGGAGATAACGTTAACATTGCGACCCAATCTAAACTGAGCCATCAAACAGTTATATCTTCTGCAACACCATCCTTGTTAGAACTTGATAGCTCTGGTAATGCCGCTTCATTAGATATATTTTCTCTTTTTAATCAATATGTTGGTGAAAATAAAATTTTGCAGTTAATTATAGAAAATCATCCAGCTGTTTTACCTGCACTTTCCGATGATAAGCAAAAAGCATCACTCTATTTAACTAATTTTAAAAAAGCAATCTTTAATGATTTCGATAACCCCAAAGCCTCGGAATTGAATAAGCAATTATATTGGCCGAATGATGAAGAACCGTATTTGTCAAAGCAAGATAATAATTATCGATTGTTAATTCCATTACATCCTAGCTCATTGTGTAATTACTTATACGAGAAGGTGCAAACACGATTTTCAGAAGAAAATAAATATGCACGAGAATTACGTAAAAAAAAGGATGTTGAGCATCAACCTTATTTTTCTTTCCATGACTTAGCCGTAGTTAAACTGGGAGGAAGTAATCCTCAAGGTGTCAGTCAATTAACTAGTAGTCAGGGAGGACGTAATTTTTTATTACCCTCTATGCCTCCTATATTTCAAAAATCTCAATTCCCATCGATTTCTAAACAACAAGAAACAATTTTCAATAATGCACTGCAATATTTTTGTCGATTTGGTTTTAAATTACTGTTTGATATGGTTGAAGCGCCAAAAAATATTGTAGAAGAACGAGATGATCGTAAAGATGCGTTTGCGGTGATTTTATCTTTACTACTTAAGTTTGCTCGCTATATTCAAACTACTCAACCAGCTGGTTGGAGTCGTGATTATTCACTCAATTTTGATGAAAAACTTTGGCTTGATCCACAGCGAGTCCAATTAGAGAATGAAGAGGATTTTAAAAAGCAGTATGAACAAGGTGATTGGCAACAAAGTCTAGAAAAGCTTTTTGCAACTTGGGTTCAAAATGCTTTAAAAGAAAAATTTAAAAATTTTAAACAGCAATTTGCTGATCCTGAATTTAGCGAATGGCGCCGTGAATTTAATGCAGCGGTAAAAGCAAGTCAACGTAAAAGGGAGGGGATCTTTTAATGGCATCATTACGTTATTATTTATTATTTGATCATGTCAAAGTTCATAATGCTAATGCAATTTCTAGCCCATTAACGTATGGCTTTCCGGCTATTTCGGGGTTTTTGGGTGCTATTCATGCTTTAAGTCGTAAAATTGAATCAGAAAATCCTATTTACTTAGATGGTGTGTTAATTGCATGTCATGAATGTGATGTACAAGTTTATCGACCAAACAACTATGCCGATTATACGTTTCGATTAACACGCAATCCATTAGCTAAAAATGGTAGTACTCGTTCAATTATTGAAGAAGGGCGAGTTCATCTAGATGTTTCATTGCTTGTTGAGGTAAAAATTGAAGATCGTGAAACATTAGATGATGCAGATGAACAGCAAGCATTTATCCAACAGATGAAACAAAAACTTTACCAGCAGCGTGTTGCTGGTGGGCAGGTTGTTGATATTGAATCAGTCGCACTATATTCTGCATCAGAATCAAATAAAAACTTAATCAATGCACTATTACCCGCATTTGTTTTAGTTGAAGCACCACAAGATTTACAAGATATCACTACTGAATTACAGCAACAAGATCCTAATGCTACAGCGCTTGATGCCCTGATTGAAACAGCGATGTTGCATCATTATCCACAAGAAAAAGATCACTGGCAAACCACATCGGTTAAACAAGGTCGTGGTTGGCTTGTCCCTTTACATTTGGGCTATCAAGCTATTTCACCGTTATTTTCAGCAGGTAAGGTTGAACATGCGCGCAGTAATGAGCATGCCACACAATTTGTGGAGTGTATTTATGGGCTGGGTAAATGGGTCTTTCCTTTACGCTTGGAAGAGAATTTATCACAGGCTTTTTGGCGTTATAAATGCAGTGAATTGCAATCTAATGATGCAGAAATTTATATTATCAATCAAGAAACTAATTAAGTAAATTTAGAAAATTATAGATTAAGGAATACATTATGAGTAAAGATAAAATGACAACGGCAAGCGTACTTGCTTTTGAACGTAGTTTTGATATTTCAGATGCAATTTTTGCACAGCAAAGTAGTACGGATACCAATAAATTATCCCCTGTTGTAGTTACTGAAAAATCAGTTCGAGGCACTATTTCAAATCGTCTTAAAAATGCAGTGGCAAACGATCCAACCAAATTAGATGCTGAAATACAAAAACCAAATTTACAAACGGTAGATGTCGCTTCGTTAGATGCCGATAAAGATACTTTGGTAGTTACATGGAGCTGTAAAGTGTTGCCATTTTTAGGTAAACCATCAGTATGTAATGATATCGAATATCAAAAAGAACTAGAAAAAACAACGCAGGGTTATATTCAAACGCAAGGATTGACAGCACTAGCTAAGCGTTATGCTATTAATATCTTAAGTGGCCGTTGGTTATGGCGTAACCGTATGGCAGCAGAGCAAATTAGCCTTTCGATTACTCGAAAAGATGAAAAAAAACCAATGATTGAAGTCAGTGATGTTAAACAATATCAACTAAACTCATTTGATTATGATGATAAATCGGTGAATGATCTTGCTACACTGATTGAAACAGGATTATGTGGTAAAGAGTTTGTGATTTTTAACGTTGAAGCCAAATTGAAAATGGGCTTAGGTCAAGAAGTCTACCCGTCACAAGAATTAATTCTAGATACTGGCAAAACTAAAAGTAAAGTATTGTATGAGAAGAACAAACAAGCGGCCATGCATTCACAAAAAATCAGCAATGCAATTCGAACTATCGATACTTGGTATCAAGATAATGCACAATTTCCAATAGCGATAGAACCGTATGGCTCGGTGACATCAATGGGGCATGCTTTCCGACAACCAAAACAGAAATTAGACTTTTATACCTTATTTGATAATTGGGTATTAAAAGGTGAAAAACCATTGCTTGAGCAACAACATTATGTGATTGCGGTATTAATTCGTGGTGGTGTTTTTGGTGCTAGTGGCAAGGAGTAAATTATATGCACTCACACTATTTAGAGCTGCGAGCTATTTCGCAAATTGAGATAACCGAGGTGGACGTGATTAATCAAGTCATGCAGTCACTGCACCAAATCTTGGTTAATCAACAAGGAAATATCGCAATTAGTTTTCCTTGTTACAATGTACACCGAACATTAGGCGGAGTGATTCGCCTATTTGGTACCGAGCAGGAATTGCAAAAACTTAAAGCAGATATACAGCAAAAATCATCGATAAGTGATTATGCTTTATTGATGCCTATCACAACAGTACCGGCAACGATAAAAGGCTATTTGCATTTGAGCCGTGTTAATCCTAAAGGTCAGAGTGCGTTAAGACGTGCCGAAAAAAGATTAACTGCACAAGGTAAATGGACACCTGAAGTGAAAAATAAAATGGTTGAAAAGTGGGGAAGCGTTCATTTGCAATACCCACATCTTCATTTGAATAGTAAAAGTACAGGTCAAAGATTTATTTTGTGGTTAAAACAAGAAAAATGCCCAGAGCCAGTGCAAGGCACATTTAATAGCTATGGATTAAGCCAAACAGCCACTGTTCCTGATTTTTAAATCATTAACCCTTTTTTTGTGGATAATTTTAACATATTGATTATTATTGATATTAAAATAGACTCAAAAAAAGGGTAAAAATTGGGAAAAGTGCAGTATGCTCTTTTACAATAAGGTCCTATTGAGATAAAATTCTACTTCAATGCCGTATAGGCAGTTTAGAAAAGGCAAAGAATTTTTTGATTCAAATGATAAATCTTCAATGCCGTATAGGCAGTTTAGAAATACAAAAATCCCACAAACAGACCGCGGCCAGCCTTCAATGCCGTATAGGCAGTTTAGAAATTGAGCCACCACCCAATCATGAGCCTCAACTACTTCAATGCCGTATAGGCAGTTTAGAAAGAAATAACTTTAAATCTCATACCGTGATGATGCTTCAATGCCGTATAGGCAGTTTAGAAAGAGCGGTGAAAAGTCTGTAAATAACTGTAATTCTTCAATGCCGTATAGGCAGTTTAGAAAAACCAGTTAAGCCATTTGCTCCCAGTTCATCTCTTCAATGCCGTATAGGCAGTTTAGAAACATTATTGCATTTAATCCCCTCTCTACAGAAGCTTCAATGCCGTATAGGCAGTTTAGAAAATGTAAAGTTAAACGTGCATCAATAGTAGACACTTCAATGTCGAGTAGGTGGTCTTTTGTATAAAAGTAGAAATTTCTGTATAACTGGTTGATTTTAATTAAAATAAAAAATTAAATAAAATCAATGTCCTACCTGAGCGATTTTATGGGCGTAATACATCTTATAACATGGTAAGGATTATATGTTCATTGGTTGTTAGGTAATTCACTAATTCCTTGGTTTAGAAATTATCACCAATATTCATTATTTCCACAAAAGTTAAGACTTACAAAACCTAACACCGTATTCTAATTAAAAAATTGCATAAAAAGCTAGCCAAGTTTTTTTAAAATGGCTATACTTTAACCTCCTTAAAGTAATAGTTTATTAAACAATCAAATAAACATAAAAATTAAAATAAATCATTAATTTACTTGACATGTGAACCGTAATGCATTATCATTTTAAACACCAAACACCAAACCTATGTCTTAAATTTATCAGATAAACACACTAGTTGGATTTTTAACCCCGCCACGTTTATATCTTCAAAGTTATTTTTCAAATTATTATCAAAATTATTCCGAAAAGTTCCGTTAGTATTGATATTGTTATTATTGTCTTCTTTATGGAATGTACAGGCGAATGGCAAAAAGGTTCGAACGGGTAATCGTAGTGATGCAATAATAATACCGTCGGCAGTTATCCATTATGCAAGGCCGAATCTATATTTTAGCGAAGGTAGATACGCAGGTCCTGCTGACATATGGAATCCTAAGAAGGGCTTCTTAGTTCAATCAATCGATCCTGAATCATACAACCTCAATTTTCCAACTACAGGAGCGAATTTTTTATTTTTTGATTTAGTCATATCGGGAGATTTCGCTGAATTGACATGGGAACCAGTTACGCATGAGGGAATTACCGCAAGAATGAAACTTATGCCAGGTATTCACAGTTGGGTTCATGATTCTAGTTTTGTAATTCGTGTTATGCTAACAGGTCCAGATGCAAGAAATCAATGGGACAATCCTCATCCTAATCCAATTGCTAAGCCAAAGTTACCGCAGACGTTTGAGTTAGTGGGTAGAGATAGATATGGCATTGAGGTAGTAAAATATGGATTTGTGTTGAAGCAGTGGTTCGTCGTGCGGGATGGTCATCTTCCTGTTCGAAGGAGAACCTATAGTGACCATTTAGCATGGTGTAATAATATAGGCTACCAGATGCCAAGGGTCAGGGATTTAACCAATGCGGTTACAAAATTTGGTCCATCAGTAGGCGCTAATCCATCTTCACCAGGTAATCATTACATGCGTCATATTGATGCAGGTCTTTCTTCCGAGTGGGGCGACTTGTTCATTTACATCATTGGTGGTATTGGTGATGATGCTGGCTTTCTTCACACCTACTATTGGACGAGCGATGTGGCGGGGCACGAGCAGTTCATTGTGGACTTGAGTGATGGCAGCATCGGTAGCCGCCACCCGAAAACCGAAGCAGGTGTTGCTTGCGTCTCAAACCTTAAACCTTAGTTCTTATTTCTTAGTCATTAGGTCGCCGAGGCCAATATTTAGAAACACCTATTTTGATACTTTAACTATCATAAAATTGTTTACCGCCGTGTAGGCGGTTTAGAAATATGACGTAAAAACAATAAAAGGGATCGCAGACTTCAATGCCGTGTAGGTAATTTAGAAATGAGTGTTTCTAGTTTTTATTAACTGAAACACTTCATTATTAGTATTATAAAGTAACTATTCTGTGCCAATTTGCGTGCTCATTTTTATCTCTCGATTATCGGTGATTTCTAAATTCGATAGCACCACTAATTGAGGAAAGTTTGGTCTTAGAAATTGTGAAAGCATAGGTCTTAATGAATGGTTCACTAATAACACTGGTGGTGCACCGATAGCTTCTTGTTGATGAATGGCTTGTTTAATTTGCTCGACAATGTGTTCGGCTAGCCCTGGTTCAACATTGCTGGTATTTTGGAGTGCTTGTAATAACAAACGTTCTAAATTGATATTTAATCCTATTACATTGATTGGCTCAGATCCAGGAAACCATTGTTGTGTGATGACTCTTCCTAAAGCAATTCTTACCATACTTAGTAGCTGATAAGCATCATTTTGGGTTGGTGCGTACTCACAGATGGTTTCAATAATGGTACGCATATCACGGATTGACACTTTTTCAGCGATCAAGTTTTGCAATATTTTATGAAATGTGGTTAGTGTAACAACACCAGGAATAAAGTCCTCCACTAATTTCGGCATATCTTGTTTTATTCTGTCGAGCAGTTCTTGAGTTTCTAAACGTCCTAATAAGTCGCTAGCAAATTGCTGTAATAAATGATTAAAATGAGTAGCAATCATGGTACTTGTATCAACAACGGTATACCCCAATATTTGTGCATTTTCTTTATTACTTTCATCTATCCATATCGCTGGTAATCCAAAGGCAGGTTCGGTTGTTGGAATGCCCTCAATGGTTTCAGTTACATTACCGGGATTGATCGCTAACCATTTATTATTAACAATTTCACCTTTGCCAATTTCACCACCTTTTATAAATATCTTATATTGATAAGGTGCTAATGAAAGATTGTCTCTTATATGAACTTGAGGTGGTAAAAAACCCAGTGTTTGAGCAAATTTTTTGCGTAAACTACGAATTCGCCCTAACAACTCACCATTTTGAGTTTGATCTACCATGGGAATTAATCCATAACCAACTTCCATTGCCAATATATCTTCAATATTAACATCTGACCATGTTGCTTCTATATTAGCTGGCGTGGTTGCTTGTACATTAGCTTGTTTGGGTGCTACTTTTTGTTCAGTCTTTTTCTGTTTAGTTAACCACCAAGATATGATTAATAAAATAGCAGTAAAGAGTAGAAAAACTAAATTTGGCATACCTGGAATTAGTCCAAGTAAACCAATGACGACAGCTGTTAAAATCAATACTTGTGGATTATTAAAAAGCTGTGTAATCATTTGATCACTGATGTTATCTTGTGATGTGACTCGAGTAACAATAACGCCAGCTGCGGTTGAAATAATGAGTGATGGTATTTGTGCTACCAAACCATCACCAATAGTTAGTAAAACGTAGGTTTCGCTAGCATCAGAAAAAGCCATACCGTGTTGAACAACTCCAACTAATAACCCCCCAATAATGGTTATACCCATTATTAATAATCCCGCAATCGCATCACCACGTACAAATTTACTGGCACCATCCATTGACCCATAAAAATCGGCTTCTTGAGAAACTTCGGCTCGGCGGGCTTTAGCTTCATCTTCACCAATTAAACCCGCATTCAGATCAGCATCAATAGCCATTTGTTTTCCGGGCATGCCATCTAACGCAAAGCGTGCGCCCACTTCAGCTATTCTACCTGCTCCTTTGGTGATGACCATAAAGTTGATAATGACTAAAATAATAAATACCACAATACCAATAGCAAAATTACCACCAACCAAAAAGTGTCCAAAAGCCTCAATAACCCGCCCAGCAGCAGCACTACCAGTGTGACCTTTTAATAAAACGACCCGCGTAGAAGCAACGTTTAACGATAATCTTAATAAAGTTGCAAATAATAAAACGGTCGGGAATGCTGCAAAATCAAGCACTCTTTTAGTAAACAATGCTACTATCAAGATGATAATTGATAATGTAATATTAAAAGTAAAAAACAGATCCAAAATAAATGCAGGTAGTGGTAATACCATCATCGAAAGAATCAATAAAATTAGCAATGGTCCAGCTAAGACTTGATAATGCCCATTTTTTAATGTATTGGTTGATAATAAATTAAGTAGTTTAGATTTAATCATAAGACTAGTTATTACCTTTATTTATTTACGGATAATGACTCAGGTATGGGTAAATTATTTGGCGCTATTGGTTTATCGCCACCATATTTATACCAATGTTTCAATTGATAAACCCACGCTAGAATTTGGGCAACCGCGGTATATAATTCGGTTGGTATTGTTTCGCCTATTTCACCATGACGGTATAAAGCACGGGCAAGTGGTGGTGCTTCTAACTGGGGGATATTATGTTCATTAGCAATTTCTTTGATGCGTAACGCAATTTTATTTGTTCCTTTCGCTAATAATTTTGGAGCAATCATTGTTTTTTCATCATATTGCAGAGCGACGGCATAATGCGTTGGGTTGGTAATAATCACATTAGCTTTAGGTACATCTTTCATCATACGGCGTCTAGCAATAGTCTGTTGCATTTGACGAATGCGCCCTTTGATTTGTGGGTTTCCCTCTTGTTCTTTAAATTCATCTTTAATTTCTTGTTTTGACATTTTCAGTTTCTTTAAATTACTCCATATTTGATAGAAAATATCAAAACCAACCATGGGTATTAAAGATATAACACTAAAAATTCCACAAAGAATCACCAGCTGTATTGCTGTAGTTAATGCACTATTTAAATGCATATTGGGTAACGAAAGCATGTGAGGAAAATGGTGCATTACAAACAATGTTGAAGCTATAGAAATAAAAATAACTTTAAGTATGCTTTTTAGTAATTCAGAAAAAACTCTAATACTAAATATTCTACCAAATCCAGATATCGGATTTAGTTTTTGAAAATTAGGCTTAATTGATTGCAGGCTAAATAGTAAACCGCCGACACAAAGTGGCGCAAATATAGCAACGATAACTAGACCCAAAAAAATGGGTACAATTGCCCAAAAACCATCGGTTAATAAGTTAACTAAATTGAAGACGATTAATTTATCATCCTCTATTTTATACGAAAACTTCATTGCTGTTTTAATGATCGTAGTTAACTGGTTAACTAAGTGTGATCCCATTAATCCAAATAAAATAATACCTATTAACAAAATTAATAACGAAGTTAATTCACGAGAACGAGGGATCTGCCCTTTTTCTCTAGCTTTTTTTATTTTGCTATCGGTGGGGTGTTCGCTTTTATCTAGATCACTATCGTCAGCCATGATGAAGTTAAATAAAACGCTATAGTTTAATAAAGATTTACAATACTAACAGTATGAACTAATTACTACTGGGTTGTTGGCTTAATAAGAGGGCATTTTAGGGGGTATTTATGGCGTTTACCGTCAATAAATATTAATTATTTAAACTTTGGCTCGTTTTGACGAAATAATTTCAGTTTGTTGATAGCCACTATTAGTATAAACAGCAGGACTTTTAATACTTTTAAGATAGTTGATTGATTGCTGGGTTAGATTCATGCGGTTTTGAATAATTAGCCCATTATCACGATTTATATCTGCTAATAATTTTGTTGTATCAGTAATTGATAGCCAAAGAGCTTCGATTGTAGGATTTTCTTTATAGGGTGGTTGAATATTAAATTGTTCACTTAGTTTTATGCGTTCTTCATCCAGTAGCTTTAGTTGAATTAGTAATTGGCTTTTTTTGTTAATAGTTTCACTTAACTGGTTTGTTGAACTATTTTCAATTAATATTTTTTGCTCTGATTGTAGAATTTCTGAAATTGTTTGTAACATCTCAGCTATTTTATTTAGGATGTCATTAAGTGCTAACATTTTTTATCCTTATAATTCTGTCTTATTTTTAAAAATCTTCTAGTAATTGTTTAATTAATTTATCTGCAATTTTATGTGTATCAATAACCAATGTTCCGTTGGATATGGACTGTTTTATTTTTTCAATTTTTTCTACATCGATATCTTTGTTGGTTGAATGTAAAAGGTGTATTGAATTTTGATTTATACTCACGTTAGTACTTACATTAGTACTGTTTTTAGTTTGTACAGATGCATTGTGAGTATTTTGTTGTTCGTTAATTACATCGCGGCTTACTAGCCCTGTTATGGCTGTAACGGATTTAGTTGCATCTATAGTCATAAAATACCTTTAATCAAATTTAAGATTTAAGTGATTTGTATAATTTTATTATCGGCAATAATAAAAAAATCATTAATATTATTTATTGAAAATTATTACACCTTGGTGAGTTAACGTGCCTTCAACAATTTTATCAGAATTTAGTTTAACTTTTATTTTATCGTTTAATATAGCATTGTTAAGTGTTTTGCCATTAGTTGTTATCTCATAACCTTCTCCATTTATTATTACTTTAATTATTTGTCCTGCTTTCACCTGCCAATTTTTTTGAAGCATTGTTGTTTTTATTGGTTCACCCAAATTGATATTTCGTAAAGCTATATGATTAATTGCGTCAACTCCATCCAAAATAACAGTCGAAGGTAGTTTATCCAACCAACCTGATTGTATCTGTATATAATCTTCGTTGATTACCGTCCCTGCACTTATTGCTTGTTTAGCTACAATATAGTTCCCTTTGACAGCAACATTAATCTGGATAAATTTTTTTTTATTATTGCATTGGGCACTGATAGTCATGTTACCCCAATGTTTTTTTTTATTTAATAAAGAGAGTGTTGGAGTCTTACAATTTAATTGCGGTTTAGCAGTAAGATAAGTAATTAAAATGTCGTCCGCTTTATGACCAAATTGCTGTGATATTAAATTGTTAATCTGTTTATCAAGCGAATTTGCTAAAACATTATTCCAACTAAATAGTATAAAAATAGCGAGTATCAATTTTGCGATTTTAATCATGCTTATTTATTCTAAATTATTCATAAGCTGATTTTACTTTATGATTGCAAGAAATGAATCTTGAAATAAGGGCAATTTTTATCGTTATTTGCGCAATAACTTTTTTTTTATTCGCTTAAAATTCTCATTATCAAAAAAAATGAGATGATTTTATGTTTGATAAATTAGATACATGGGTTAATTTTCATCAGCAAGCATTAAATATACGTGAAATACGACAAAATATATTAGCTGCAAATATTGCAAATAGCGATACGCCTAACTATCAGGCTCGAGATATTGATTTTAATGCTGAGCTAAGCAAAGCACTTAACAATCAGAATAAGATTAATAACGTTGGACTTAATATCACTTCAAATCATCATATTCAGATAAAAGCACCAATCATGACAAATCATGATGTACTTTATCGTATACCTTATCAGGCTGCGGCAGATGGTAATACGGTCGAGATGGATCAAGAACGTACAGCTTTTATTGATAATAGTATTCACTACCAAAGTAATTTAACGTTTTTAGGTGAAAAATTTAAAAATATTATGGCGGTATTACAGCAAGGATAATCATGATGAGTTTTTCTATTTTTGCAATTTCAGGCTCGGCATTATTGGCACAAACACAACGAATGAATGTAAGTGCTAGTAATTTAGCTAACGCAGACAGT
This sequence comes from Gilliamella bombi, assembly GCF_900103255.1. Classification (GTDB taxonomy): domain Bacteria; phylum Pseudomonadota; class Gammaproteobacteria; order Enterobacterales; family Orbaceae; genus Gilliamella; species Gilliamella bombi. The sequence goes on from NZ_FMWS01000001.1 coordinate 67,645, forward strand.
ATTACCAGTACTTCAGGCAAAGCTTATCGAGCTAAGCAGGTTATTTTTCAAGTGGATGATAATGGTGAACTTAACCCAATTGCAGGGGTTAAAGTGTCACAAGTTATTGAAGATCCTTCACCAATGAATTTGGTTTATGAACCTAATCATCCATTGGCCGATGCTAAAGGATATATTCAGAAACCTAATGTCGATGTGGTTGCCGAAATGGTTAATACCATTTCAGCATCACGAAGTTATCAAGCAAATATAGAAGTAATTAATACCGCCAAAAATTTAATGTTAAAAACACTGGCATTAGGGCAATAAAAAGGAGTGGTTGATGGGTATAGCTAATGTTCTTGTTTCAGAATCATCGGGGATAACAAAACCTCAAACGACACAAAAAACGGCATCTGATGGTAACTCAAGTAAAGAATTACAAGATAATTTCTTAACGTTATTAATTGCACAAATGAAGAACCAAGATCCAACTAATCCAATGGATAATAGTCAGCTAACATCACAGCTAGCTCAAATCAATACTTTAGCAGGTATAGAACGTCTTAATACAACGTTAGGAATGGTTTCTGGTCAGATTGATGATAGTTTATCAGTCAATGCCAGTAATATGATTGGCAAGGGAGTGATGGTTCCTGGCAATAAAATTTTAGTTGCAACCTCAGAATCTGAAAGTTCAGACTCAAAAGAAGAAACCGTTACCACGCCATTTGGTTTTGAGTTGGTACATGAAGCTGACTCAGTAATTATTACTATTCAAGATGAAAATGGCAATGTAGTTCGTGAAGTTGATTTAGGCGCAATTCCAGCAGGCGTTAGTTCTTTCACTTGGGATGGTGTGCTAAATGATGGGACGAATGCACTAGATGGCAGTTATACTTTTTCAGTTAATGCAAGTTATGACGGGAAAAAAGTATCATCAACATCATTATCTTATTCAGTAGTATATGGTGTTATCAATAGTAAAGTTAATAATAAAGTATTACTTGATTTAGGAATACTTGGTTCAATTAGTATTGACGAAGTACGTCAAATTCTTTAAAGGAGATAAAGTTCAGATGGGATTTTCTCAAGCAGTGAGTGGTATGAATGCTGCATCAAAGCAATTAGATGTTATTGGGAATAATATTGCCAATTCAGCAACAGTAGGATTTAAGAGTGCTAGTATCTCATTTGCTGATATCTATGCTGGCTCAAAAGTTGGTATGGGGGTTAAAGTGGCTGCGATTATGCAAAACTTTAATGATGGGATAGCTACAACAACCAACAATAGTTTAGATGTGGCTATTTCTGGCAATGGATTTTTCCGTTTAGTGGATAGTAATGGGCAAGCCTATTATACCCGCAATGGACAGTTTCAATTAGATTCCGAACGAAATATTATTTCTGCTGATGGTCTTTATCTGACTGGCTATCTTGCAACCGGAACTCCACCTCAAGTGCAGCAAGGTGCAGCTCCAGGTACATTAAAAATTTCGCAAGAAATGCTAAATGCATCAGCGACAACCAAGGCTTCTTTGCAAACAAACTTAAATTCCAATAGTAAAGTTCCGGCAAAACAACCTGTCAATGCTCTTGATGCCGATACATTTAATTATTCTACGACCATTACTACTTATGACTCGCTTGGTAATCAACGCAATATTCAGCTCTTTTACGTTAAAACCGCTGATAACCAATGGGATGTTCATTATCTTGATAGCAGTGATCCTAATGGAAGTTTGCAAAAAGCGGGAGAAATGGAATTTGATTCTTCTGGTAAATTGATTAGTGATCCCGAAATGACCATCGATATTAATGGGATAAATGGATCTGCTGATAATAGCTTTACTTTATCATTAGCCAAAAGTTCTCAACAAAATATGGGAAAAGAATTGGGTAGTATTAAAAACCCTGTTGTGAATGGATATGCTCCTGGAGATTTGGTCGGGTATAGCATTAATGATGATGGTTCTATTTATGGTGTCTATTCTAACCAACAAACAATGTTATTAGGTCAAATAGCAATGGCTGATTTTGCCAATGTTAATGGGCTAGAACCTGCTGGCAACAATAACTGGAGGACAACTATTAATTCTGGTATAGAAGTATTGGGCAGTGCAAATTCTGGTACTTTTGGTTCGTTAGCGAGCGGTGCACTAGAGTCGTCAAATGTTGATATGAGTCAGGAATTAGTGAATATGATTGTTGCTCAGCGCAATTACCAGTCTAATTCACAAACAATTAAAACGCAGGATCAAATTCTAAATACATTAGTCAATTTGCGTTAATTTAAAGGTTATTTATGGATCGTGTTATTTATACAGCAATGTCAGCAGCTAGCCAGACATTAAATCGGCAATCAATTACTACTAATAACTTAGCTAATGTATCCACAGTGGGGTTTCGTGCACAGTTAACGACGATGAAAGCAGTTCCTGTTGTGGGGAATGATACACCTACACGAACCATGGTAACAGCAACAACTCCCACTTTTGATTCAACAATGGGGGCATTTAATTACACAGGCCGAAACTTGGATGTTGCTTTAACTGAGGATCACTGGCTAGCTGTACAATTAGTTGATGGTAGCGAAGCTTATACACGAAATGGAGCAATTCAAATTGATGAAAATGGTACTCTTAACATACAAGGTAATCCATTAATTGGTGATAATGGTGTTTTGACTGTGCCTCAACGATCTCAAATCAGTATTAGTAGTGATGGAACACTTTCCACATTAGGTGCAGGTGATAAACCTACGACCATTGCTCAAGTAGGTAAAATAAAGAAAGTCCATCTTGAGCATAATGAAATTATACGTGGTGATGATGGTTTTTTTCGACTAACGGAAGAAACACGTAATGAACGTGGTGAGAATATGCCAGACAATCCAAAAGCTAAGCTTATGTCAGGTGTATTAGAAGGGAGTAATGTGAACCCTGTTACGGCTATGGTTGATTTAATTAGTCATGCTCGCCAGTTTGAAATGCAGATGAAAGAAATTATTACTGCTGATGAAAATGCACAAAAAGCAAACCAAATTTTATCTCTAACTTAAATTTATCAATACATTAGACAGGAATAACAATGATTAAATCATTATGGATTGCCAAAACAGGCTTAACGGCACAACAAATGAATATGGATATTATTTCCAATAATTTAGCCAATGTTAGTACCAATGGTTTTAAAAAACAAAGAGCGGTATTTGAAGACTTATTATACCAAACTGTTCGCCAACCTGGAGCACAATCATCTGAGCAAACAACATTACCTTCTGGGTTACAGATTGGTACAGGAGTTCGCCCTGTTGCGACAGAACGAATTCATAGCCAAGGTAATTTAGAGGCAACTGATAACAGTAGTGATATTGCTATTAATGGGCAAGGTTTTTTCCAAGTTTTATTACCCGATGGTACACAAGCTTATACTCGTAGTGGTGCTTTTCAAGTTAATCAAAATGGTCAATTGGTGACTGCAGCAGGATACGAAATTCAACCAACAATTAGTATTCCATCCAATGCAATCAAAATGACGGTAGCGCGCGATGGTGTAGTAAATGTGACATTAGCTAATCAATCAACACAAGTCCAAGTTGGGCAACTAACTTTACATACTTTCATTAATGATGCTGGACTTGAAAGTATGGGGGAAAATCTTTACTTAGAAACAGAAAGTTCAGGTGCGCCAACGGAAAATACGCCAGGATTAAACGGTGCAGGGCTTTTATATCAAGGCTATACCGAAACATCTAACGTTAATGTTGCTGAAGAACTAGTGAATATGATTCAAGTTCAACGTGCTTACGAAATTAACAGCAAAGCAATATCAACCTCTGATCAAATGCTACAACGTTTAAATCAACTGTAAAGTTAACAATATGCTAAAGGTAATGAGATATTTTTATATTTTAATAGCATTTTTTTTCAGTGGCTGTGCACAATTGCCTAAAAAGCCTTTAGTTGAAGGTGAAACAAGTGTTGTCCCCAAATTGCCAGACAATGTAAATACGACAGGTTCAATTTATCAAGCTGCTCAGCCTAGTAGCTATGGTTACCAACCAATGTTTGAAGATCGTCGCCCGCGTAATGTTGGCGATGTATTAACCATTGTTTTACAAGAAAATGTCAGTGCTAGTAAAAGTTCATCGATTAATGCAGGACGAAATGGTTCGGTGGATCTAGGGGTAAAAACGATACCTAAATTTCTTGATGGGTTAGTCGGTCGAGGTAAAGCTAGTACTGAAATGTCTGGAAATAATGATTTTAAGGGATCAGGCGGGGCTAACGCTAAAAATACCTTTAGTGGCACAATCACCGTCACGGTTCAGGATGTCATGATCAATGGTAATTTAAAAGTGATTGGTGAAAAACAGATTGCGATTAATCAAGGTACCGAGTTTATCCGTTTTTTTGGGGTAGTTAATCCAAGAACAATTAGTGGAAATAACACTGTTATCTCAACGCAAGTTGCTGACGCTCGAATTGAGTATGTTGGTAATGGATACATTGATGAAGCCCAAACGATGGGTTGGTTACAGCGCCTATTTTTAAATCTTTCCCCTTTTTAACGAGTATCATTATGTTAAAAAAATTGCGTATTTTTGTTTATTTTGTCTTTATGATGGTATTAGTGATACCGGCGAGCCATGCTGAACGTATCCGCGATTTAGTCACCATTCAAGGTGTAAGAGAAAATGCCTTGGTTGGATATGGTATTGTTGTCGGTCTTGATGGTACAGGTGATCAAACATCACAAACACCTTTTACCATTCAAAGTATTACTAACATGTTATCTCAATTAGGTATTACCGTACCGTCTGGAAGCAATATGCAATTAAAAAATGTTGCTGCTGTTATGGTTACGGCTAAATTACCTTCTTATTCTCGAGTAGGGCAACAAATTGATGTGGTGGTATCCTCGCTCGGTAATGCAAAAAGCTTGCGTGGGGGCACATTGATTATGACGCCACTAAAAGGTGTCGATAATCAAGTATATGCTATTGCGCAAGGTAACCTTTTTGTAGGTGGAATGGGTGCAAGTAGTAAAGGTAGCAGTGTAAGTGTGAATCAAACTGCAGGGGCAACCATACCTAATGGTGCAACCATAGAAAGAGAGCTTGCAACTCGTTTAGATGAACAAAATATTATCCATTTACACCTTAATCAATTTGATTTCACTCAAGCATTGAAAATATCTAATGCAATTAACAGGTTACAAAAAAATACTGCAGTAGCATTAGATGGTACAACGATAGCATTACATATGCCAAAAGAAAGTAGTGCACGAGTACAACTGCTTTCACGAATACAAAATCTTGAAATTAGTGCTACGCCAGTTTCAGCAAAAGTCGTTATAAATACTAGAACCGGTGTTGTAGTTATGAATCAAAAGGTTAAATTAGATAATTGTGCGGTTGCACATGGTAATTTATCTGTTGTGGTAAATAACAAATTAAAGGTAAGTCAACCCAACACTCCACTAGCAGGAGGTACAACAACCGTTACACCAGATAATCAAGTTAGCGTTGCACAAGAAGGAGGGGCTTTACACAATATATCCTCTAGCGCTGATTTAAATCATGTTATTAATTCGCTAAATGTATTAGGTGCTAATCCTACAGAATTAATGTCAATACTTGAAGCGCTAAAAACAGCTGGTTGTTTACATGCTTCCTTAGAAACTATCTAAAAAAAGACTTTATGAATAATAAAATTGGACAATCTTTGAATCGTTTCGCTTATGATTTTTCGGATATTAATCAATTAAAGCGAAATGTAGTTAATGGCTCTGCTGAAGGTATTAAGCAAGTTGCTCAGCAGTTTGAGTCATTATTTATTAATATGATGATGCAAAGTATGCGAAAGGCTGTACCTGAAAGTGGTTTATTTAGCCAGTCTGCTACACAACTATTTACTTCAATGTTTGACCAACAAATTACACAGCAAGCAGCGGGTAAAGGGTTTGGATTAGCAGATATGCTTATTAAACAGTTAACTAATAAAGTTTCACCATCAATTAATGTTAACCTACAATCTAATACAACCAATACTCAGCAAAATCTGCAATTAGCTCAATCTTTATTTAGTAATGCATCACCTAATTTATCGCCTGAAGCGCTAGGGCAAATACTATATCGTAACTATAATGCTAACAAAGCAGCTGAAATTAAACATAACGAGGCAATATCAAATACACAATTTGATAATGTAAACGAAGATTATGTCACAAAATTTGTTATGGAATGGCTAGAGCCAGCTAGGCAAGCTGCTAAAAAATCTGGTATTCCGTATGAGGTTATTATTGCCCAAGCAGCACTAGAAACTGGGTGGGGGCAAAAGCAAATTAAAACCGCTAATAATCAATCAAGCCACAATTATTTTGGTGTCAAAGCAACATCATCATGGAATGGCAATTCAACTCGTTTAACCACACATGAATTTGTTAATAATAAAATGATGAAAATTGAAGATAATTTTAGAGTCTATAATAGTAAACATCATGCATTAACCGACTACCTCAATTTATTAACTAAAAGTCCTCGTTATCATGCAGTTATTAAAGCTCCTGATGCCAGAACAGCTGCTAAAGAATTACAAGCTGCACATTACGCAACTGATCCAAATTATAGTGATAAGCTTATTCAAATCATTGGTCGTATTGAAAAAATTGCCCAAAATAATCCTCCAACAAAAGTATTAGGATTTAAGCAAATTGCGTTTAATTGACAATAGGATTATTTGCACAAACCCCTCGCATTGTTTACCGTAATTTAATAAATTACGGTAATATGCAAAAATAATTCCGTATTTTTCTATACAGCTTATCTAAACAAACATTTTAACTAAAAAAATAAAGACAGTGCCATTTTGTCAAAAACTTTCAGGAGTGTACTACGTTTATGTAAAAATTCCAAAAAAATCATACACAAATCAAAAAGAGTAAAGTTATTATTATTGCTTTTTTAACCACCATTTCACCGCAAAAACAACGCGACTAAACTAACTTGAATTATTAATATTAAACAACATCATAGTTAAAAATTAGTTAAAATTCACCCTAAAATGCGCTATACTTTGTACAATTTAATTTATTTAGATTATCTATTAGATAACTAAATTAGATGACGATATTAGATAACTAAAAGCAATAACATTAACCATTTAAGTCATAACAACAAACAAAATGCATTCTCATTTTATTTTAATTAAATCAATAAATAAGGAAAGGAAACAAACATGTCAAACGAACTTAATCGTCTTTTAAGTCAACTCGGTGACGGGTTTAGTGATTTAATGGCGG
>NZ_FMWS01000013.1:0-40745 GCF_900103255.1 Gilliamella bombi
AATAATCCTATTCGACGCGTTCTTGCACGAAATTTATTTGTATCTTCCAAATTATCTCTCAACGTATTATCGAAATTGTTCCAAAAAAGCTTATTGGTGTTGGGGCTGTTATTATTGTTATCTTCATGGAGTTTACAGGCATTAACTAGTAAAAGTGGTCGTGCAAATAATCATCGTAGTGATGCAATAGTACTACCTGCTGATCCAGTTATCTTATTTGCGACCCCTACCCTTTCCCCTTACTATCTTTATAATGAAGGTATTAACGATATTCAACCTGAACCCACGACACCTGAATTTGTTTACAATAAAGGATTTTTTGCTCAACTACATCCTTTATATGCTTTTAATTTTCCTACCACAGGTGCTGATGGGTTATTTTTTGATTTAGTTTTAGAGGGAAATGTAAATGATTTAATATGGGATTCTGATACACATGAAGGAATTACTGCCACAGTGACAAGTATACCAAGGAATGAGTCTTGGTTTTATGAGGCTTGCAGTACTCTGGAAAGTTTTATGCCTTCCTGTAGTACAAAAACTATTTTTAAAAAAAGTACATTTATACGCGTTATTTTAACAGGTCCATCAGCAAATCATGCTCAAAGAAACTCCAATAATCCAAGTCCAGTTCGTAAGCCACATTTGCCGCAAACATTTGAATTAGTGGGTAGAAATAGATCTGGTGAGGTATTAAAGTATAGTTTTATATTGAAGCAGTGGTTTGTCCATCGTGGTGATAAAATGGGTAACCAATCTGAGCAAACCGCATGGTGTAATGCGATAGGTTATCGTATGCCAAGAGTAAAAGATCTGACCAATGCGAAGTGCGGTGTAGGTGACTCCCGATACGACAATTTTCCTTGTAGAAATGGAATAGACGGCGCTTCACCACAGTCACGCCGTAATGATGTACTACGCAGTATAGGAGCAGGATTCGTAACGGAATGGGGAACCTTGACTATGTACAATAGTGCAGGCTTTACCAGGCGTGATGACTATTGGACTAGCGATAGCGATTTCTTCGTAAAATCGGGCAGTGGCCAGGTTTATAACCTAAACTCAAATTGGGTTTCTAGCTCTAATGGTGGTATTTGCGTTTATCCTTAATACTAATTTCTTATTTTTTATATAAAAGAGATATTAAGCTTGGAATTAATCAAAAGTAAAGCAGTTAAAGAATAACGCTCAGCTTAAGTGAATCTAAGCTATGAAGCAAGCGTTAAGCGCTTTTACACAGCAAGTAAAAGCGCTTTCAGTGAAATAATAAAATAACAAAAAACGCAGTAATTTTATCATTTTACAAAAAACTAGATTACATCATGAAGTGCAACTCGTCTTAGCTCCTTAGAATAAAAGGAGGCAGGGCTTTTATTCTAAGGCCGTTTTCTTGGGTGCGAGTTCAATAAATATTGTATTTTCTTTATCTGTTCGTCGTCAACGAATGAAATAGTCGCTGACGTTTGTTTAAACATGCGGCAATCTGCTCTGGCTGTAATAATGTATTAGGTATTTTTCAATTTGATGTCATACCGAGCCTCTATGGGCCTATCATTACCGCTGTTTTTTCGCCTTTTCCGAGCAAGTGTCACCGCCTCATGCGCTTGATAGGCTTGTTTACGTTTGAATTTCTTTTTATCTCACGACTTATTGTCGAAGGATATTTAGAAACATAACACCATATTTTAATTAAAAATTTAACTATCAATAAAACTGAACCGTTTTTATTTTTACATTTCTTTATAAAAAAAGTCCGCCAAAAAACTAGCCAACCATTTTTTTAATGGTTATACTTTTATCGCTATAGGAAAATAAGCTTATTAAATAAGCGAATAATTATAAAAATCTAAATAAAACAAAATATTACTTGACAGGTGAACCATAATGCATTATCATTTTAGACACCAGACACCAGACACCAGCACTGGCAAACCTATGTCTTGAATTTATCAAATAATCCTATTCAATGCGTTCTTGCACGAAACTTATTTGTATCTTCCAAATTATCTCTCAACGTATTATCGAAATTGTTCCAAAAAAGCTTATTGGTGTTGGGGCTGTTATTATTGTCATCTTCATGGAATTTACAGGCATTAACTAGTAAAAGTGGTCGTGTAAATAATCATCGTAGTGATGCAATAATTTTATCTTCGACGGTGCTTATTGACTATGTAAGACCGAATCTAATGAAAGCTGACAGCCAGTTACCTGCAAGCCCAGTTGATATATGGAATCCTCATAAGGGCTTTTTAGTTCAATCAATTGATCCTGAATCATACAATCTAAATTTCCCGACCACAGGTGCACATAATTTATATTTTGATTTACTCATAACAGGAATAGATGTAAATGAATTGACATGGTTACCTGTCACACATGAGGGAATTACTGCAACAGTGACAAATGTTGTAGCTAATGATAGGTGGATTCCTGATGAAGACAAGGGAAAAGTTTTTCCCCGTGTTAAGCTAACAGGTCCAGTGGCAGGAAATCAATGGGATAATCCGAATCCTAGCCGAATTACTGTACCAAAGTTACCGCAGAAGTTTGAGTTAGTGGGTAAAGATAGTGATGGTAATGAGGTAGTAAGATATGGGTTTGAGTTGAGGCAGTGGTTCGTCAATCGAGGAGATAGAAGAGATACCGCTTCTAACCAAACTACATGGTGTAGCAGTTTGGGTTATCGTATGCCACAAATAAAAGATTTGACTAACGCTGTCTGTGTGGATCATAATCCTTATTCTTCTGATCCTTCCTATTCTAAGTGCAAAAATGCAGTAACTATTGATGCTAAGCTGTCGTCAGGTAATCGGTTTTATCAACGACGAATAGGAGCAGGATTTTTCACAGAGTGGGGAATGATAGACACATTCTTTATCCCCGATGCGGGTTTTGTAGGTTCTGCTTATTTGACCAGTATCCCTTGTTCGGAGGAAAAAAATGGCTTCTTAGCAGTACACATGGGGGGGGGGACCTAGGTATGTGTGGCAAGGATGACGACGTGGCAACCTTGCGTGATCATGTTATTTGCAGTACACCTTAGCTGTTTATCTCTCCATTTTTGAGTTGCAGAGGGGCTGAAGCAGACAACGTATGTGCGCTTTTGTTATTAAGCAGCGGTTATTAAATAACAAAAGCGCTTTTTTTAATCCAAAATCGGTGTAATAAAAAATAGTCAGTCTATAAATGTTTGATTTATTTAAAAACATTAAACATAAGCTTCAATAAAATTAATGGTTTATCTGAACAATTTTGGTGATTTTAAAGTTTTGACTATGTGGTAATAAATTAACTTATTTTTTACTATGAAAATCTATTTTATAACAATCAGATAACTATCAATTTATACAAATCTTAATTTGAATAGATTTAAATAATTCGTAATTCTTTTAGTGATAATTTTATAAACGCATAAAAAATAGGCGCAAAAATTAAACCAATGACACCAAAAAGAGTTTCTAAAAATAGCATCGCAATTAGTAATTCACAGATACCAGCATGGATTTTTGTGCCGACAATTTTAGCATTAAGTACATATTCCATTTTATGGATTAAAATTAAATAAACAATAATTATTATTGAAACAGAAAATGATACGGTAAATGCGACAAAAAAGATTATTGTATTGACAATCAGGTTTCCAATAATTGGAATTAGACCAAAAATAAATGTTGCTAGCACTAAACTTTTACTAAATGGCAAATGAATACCAAACACGGGCAGAATAATAAATAGTAAAATAGCCGTCATTACGGTATTAAATAATGCAATCACAACTTGAGAGATAGCTACATATTGGAAAACCACTACTAATCGGTTTAGGCTGGTTTTCAAGGCTTTAGTCAATGGCCTTTGTGTAATTTGATTATGATCAGCGTTGCGTTGATTTTCTTTATAACCCAGAATTAATCCAATGATCATTCCTACAATTAATATAATTAAATCATGAAACACTTTTTTAATAATAGATTGTAGATAAAACACATGATCTTTAAGGTAAATCATTATAGTTGATTTAATTTCATCTAGATCATCAGGTAAATAATGGGTAATACTTGTTGGTAGACTGCTGATTACATTGTTGACCAGTAATTTCAAATTTGTTAATGTTTCGGTTGGATGCTTGGCCATATCAACAAACCAAGCAAATAAATACCAAAAGCCACCAATAAAAATGCCAATAATTAAAGTGGTAAGTACCAATACCGAAATTAATTTTGACCTATGGCTAAAACGTAGCATTTTTTGTGATAAAAAATCATCTAATTTTTGTGTTAACGTATAGGTTAATAAGCCTGCAATTACTGTAGGCATTAAATGCACTTGCATTAAGATAATGAAACTAACCGAAAATAGCACAAGGCAAAACAGCCCTAATTTTTGATTGTTATTAAGTAACATTATTGATTTATTTCCTTTAATAATTAATGCGATATATTAAGTGAGCATATAGGCTGAAAGATAATTATAATGATAAAAATAGGATATTGATACATTTGGGATTTATAAAGTATCAATATTCCATATAAATTATGTTTAATTATTTATTACTATGTAACATGAAGTATATATTAATGTTTTAAATGCTTTTTATTTATAGTGTTGGTAAATAAAGTTTTATTATTCATATAAATAATAAAACTATTATATTAGTAACATGGTTAGTGTCTTTTTTCGCTAAATTTTTCGCCGTAAAATACTAAACTACTATTACCTCTTGGCACCGAGTAATGAAATTGTTGGCGCGTGGTTTTATGTTGTTGATGTGTATTTGCTTCGTATTCGGCAAGTTTATGGGCTAGTAATAATTTAGCTAACCGTTTATTGGCATGTTGACTTCGTTCTGTTTGTACTTTAACACTAATCCCCGTCGCAAGATGTGTTGCTCTTACTGCTGATTCGGTTTTATTGACATGCTGGCCACCTGCACCTGATGACTTCATAGTCGTAAATTCAATGCTACTATCTATTATTTGTGAGGGATTTTTTAGGCAAGTAATACCGATAAACCAATTCTTACGTTTATGCGTCGGTCGATACGGACTTTGACAAATCCATTGTATGGTTCCAAGCCAACGTTGAATTAATTGTTCACTTTGTAAACCTTCAACCGAAATAAGGACTGATCGAAAAGTATTGGGGTTATCACCCAATACGTTTTCGACAATTTCGGTTGTTACCGATAATTGTCTTGCCTCATCTAAGAATTTTGTTACTGCTTTGGAAACAGCTAAAGTGCACTCGGCAGGTCCTCTGGCAGATGAAAAAAAGAGTAATGCCATTAATGACCTCCTTGTGTTTTATAGTTCAATATTGGCGTAAGCTGTGCAATGACTTTAACAATATTGACTTGTTGCATAGACTCAATCACACTATCGATTGATTTATATGCTTGTGGGGCTTCTTCATAAATTAAGCGACTATCTTCACAAATTATGCGAGTACCTAATTTAGTTCTTTTTAACTCTTGCATTGAATAACGATTATCTAACTTACCTTTACAATCGGTTCGTCGCCATTTACGCCCTGCGCCATGAGCTAATGACATAAGTAGGTTTTCACTCTTTATTGGTTCGACTAAATAGCTATAATCCCCTCGCGATCCTGGCACAATCACTAGTTCATCCGTAGCTGAAGAGGCTCCTTTACGATGTAACCAATAGTTTTGTTTCGAAAACGTTACTTTTTCCAGAAAGTTATGGCACACATTTAACACTTCTGTCCCTTGTGTATTCAGATTTTTCATTAATCTTTCTGCAACAGTTTGGCGATTTAATGTTGCAAACGCCACGGCGTTGTCATGTTTAGTTAGATAGTTTAATGCTTCTGGACTATTTTCAGGCAAACCTTGATAACCAAAGCATGATATTTGATTTTGTAAAATTTGATGTCCTAATCCTCTTGAACCACTATGTACTAATAAAAATAATTTTTTAGCATTAAGTTGATAATGATTAAATAACTGTTCATCAAAAATCTTACTAACCTTTTGTAATTCAGCAAAATGGTTACCACCGCCAATTGTGCCAAGATTATATTTGTGCCGTATATCTGGTTGATCAATATTGCCGATTTGCCGTTCTAGTTTATCTACGCTTAGTTTGGCAATATTAATTTCTGTTTGCCAAAATCCCATACCACAACCAATATCACTGCCAATTAAAGCAGGGTAAATGATTTCACGACTTAAATAAGCCGCCCCAATAGGATAGTCTTTTCCTGGATGAAGATCTGGCATACCAACAACTTTAACCATATTTGGTAAATTTGCAGTTGTTAGTAATTGCTCAATAGCTAAACCTTCGATCCATGTATTTTTTGATGCTATATATGACACTTTGTCAGATAGCATCTGTATAGAATTGTCCATATATCAATCCATTTAATAAGTATTATTGTTTTTGGTTTACCCTGAGGATGTATAAAGACTATTGTTTTGAAAAAATCATATGCAAGAAAGATATGTTGAAGGTGAAAGCTTACTTAAAATTTTACTTAACACCTAACTCTTTAATAGTGATTAGATCACAATAAATTTATTCTTTTCAAACATTATTTTATTAATATAAAGTTGTCTTTAATCATTGGGTATAAGTTATATCGGCAGGCTAAAATTAGCAGAATGAATTGAAGTAAAAGGTTGGATAGGTAATTACTTAATTATTTTGCGATAAGCCTGCAAAGGTTAGTTAAATAAATCATAATCAATTCTCCTTTGCGGTTAATAATGGCGCGTATCATAATTATCTTTTTGCAAGATGTAAATAGTAGAATAAAAATTTTAGTACTTTTCTTGAAATAAAAATGGGAAAACAGCTTGTTCGTTTGTTGGTGCATAAAATCCATTTGAAATTATCTTTTCCTGTTAAAAGAGGCTGTTTAACAACCTCTTTTTTATTTTTGGAAATGACTAAGGCAATGCTATTTAATTACATAAAAGTTAACATCGCGAGTATTTCTGAGAGCATCAACGAATTGCCTCAATTCTTTTCTATAAGTTTTCTCAGGATCGTTTTCTTCTGTACATTTGTCTTCTGCACCATAGCTTTTAGCCATTGCATCATTTGATGCCAAATTGTCGTATGGTTTTGTAAAATCACTACCTTTTAATGTCATAAGATGATTCCAATCATTTAACAGGCCTTCCATATATTGGCGACCGGCTTCGCATTTTATGTTATTTAAGTCAATCTTAGGAATAACATATTGGCTTATCTCGCTGAACTTTTTAGGGTTGTAAGGGAAGCTAATGTCTTCTTGTTCATCTTCTTTTAAGAATTCAATAAAGTCGCTTTCACGATATAATTTTCTAAAACGTTGTTGATAAGATTGGTTTTTCTTTAATCTTAGGTCTTGAGTTATTTCTTCTGGGAAAGGTTGATCATAAGAATAATCCCAACGATATTGGCTGTGTTCAATAAATACATCATTGATTAATTTTGCAGGCATTTCTATTTCTTGCTCTTTACCATCAATAATGGCTGGGATGTTATTTATTTCTCTGTTTTCTCTTAAGATCTTTTCGTATTGCTCATCATTCAACTCAGAGGTTGAATAGATGACAGTGTATAAGTAATAGTTACTTTGTGTTGGGTTAATAAGACCTAATTCTCCAAATTGAGCCGGTTTTACGACAAAATTGAAGTCGTCATTATTGTACGATAAGGTATGTTTGCCATATTCAAATGTATAATTAACACCTGATTTGGCTGGAATCGTTAATTCTTTACCATCAATAGTGACTTTTATTTCGTTAGCAGTAGGATTGTCAATCCAACGGTCGATAGAGCTAGGTTCAGAACATCCAACAAGGATTAAACTGCAAATTAGCAGTAAAGAATATTTTATTTTTTTCATCATAATATTTTGTTATAAGTATAAAAAGTGAGTGAATTTTATCATGTTTGTAAAAAAAATTAAATGTAATCAAATAAAATTAGTGTTATAAATAGACCTGTTATTTATTAAAAATGCATTAGAAATAGAGAGGTTTTCATGAAATTAATAGTCGATAATATGAGTTGTCAACACTGTGTTAAAGCAATAACAAAAGCAATTAATGATATTGATCCAAATGCAAAAGTGACCGTTGATTTAACCAAACACGAGGTTGATATCGAAAATAGTTCTATTTCGCAAGAAGCTGCGATTACTGCTGTTAATGAGGCTGGTTATGAGTTTGTTAGGATTGTGTAATAACTACATCTATATTTGACGGCACTAGGCTATTTTGAAGCATCTTTTCTATTTTAATTTGTTGAAATTTCAAATTAAAACAGAACTAATAAAACTTTGTTTAAGGTATTGGCATATTTTGGGGAATGCTAGAATGCTTTTATCTGTTTATTAATAGGCTATTGTTATAAGGATATATTATGAAAGGTAAAATATTGAGTGTTACTGTGGCTATTATGGCTTGGTGTGGTGCAGTTTTTTTTGTTAATGCTTATCAGATTGATTGTCCACAAAAATTTAATATTAAAGAAGAAGTTGTAAATATGCCTGATGGGTGGGAAGTTTCTAATGATATAAATAGTAAGGAGGCATCTTTTTTTAGTATGATTGTTTATCACGATAAGCCTTCTAGAATGGCGGCTTTAAAACCAGCAAAAGGAACGGTTGACGGTAAGAAACATGAGTTAATATGGGAAGTTAATTATAAGACAGATATTGAACCTTATTATGTTAGTTGTTCTTATAATGGAACTAGAGTTGAGTTGATAAAACAAATTGATTTATCAATGAAAAGTTGTTGGGCTGATTATTTTGAAGACGAGCAAGGAAAGCGAGGAACGCTCAGTTGTAGTACGAGTGAAGCAAAAGATCTGCATTAGTTGCGTATGGGATTTGTTGTTATATGCAATAGTTAGTGACGTAAATCCCATTAATATTTTGAACAATTACCACCAGCGGTAAAAATGATGCGTTGGTCCAATTCCTTTCCCTATATTTAAATCATCGGCATGGCTAATTGCGCCTTGTAGATAATTTTTTGCTTGGGCGACTGCTTCTTCTAAATTATTTTTAGGTAATAATGCTGCAATAGCTGCTGATAATGTGCACCCCGTTCCGTGAGTATTTTTAGTTTGGATGCGTGGAAAGGTCATTCTTATTATATTATTGTGTGTGATCAAATAATCAGGGCTTTCATTGCTAGGCAAATGTCCTCCTTTCATTAATACCGCTTTACAGCCTAACTTGAGTAATTCACGCCCTTGCTTTTGCATTTCATCTTCGGTTTTAGCTTCATCACAATCGAGTAGCGCTGCTGCTTCTGGTAGATTGGGAGTAATAATTGTGGCTAAGGGTAATAAAAGCTCACGAATAGCTGTTACGGCATCAGACTTTAAAAGGGGATGTCCACCTTTAGCAACCATTACAGTATCTAACACGATAGTAGGAATAGGGTTTGTTTTAAGAAGGTGGTGAACGGTTGCAACTATTTCTTTATTCATTAGCATACCCATTTTTACGCTATCAATTTGAATATCTTGATAAAGTGTATTAAATTGGGCTTCAATAAATTCGGGCGATATAGCTAATACCGCATCAACCCCTTGCGTGCTTTGTGCCGTTAGGGCAGTGATAACTGACATACCATATGCACCAAGTGCAGAAAAAGTTTTTAGATCGGCTTGAATACCTGCACCACCGCTAGGATCAGATCCTGCAATGGTTAATGCAATTGTTGTCATGATAGTATTTCCTATTTAACTTGTTTGATTTTGTTGATAAGCGATAATGTTGCTTGTTGAATATCTTTTTTGCCACAAATAGCCGAAACTACAGCAACGCCGTCAATGCCCGTTTGAATAATGCTAGTTACATTGCTTTCATCAATACCACCAATGGCAACAGTTGGGCACTGTTTTAGTTTGACTAATTCAGTTAATTGTTCAGTTCCTATTGCTACCGTTGCATTTTTTTTGGTTGTGGTTGGAAAGATAGGGCCTATGCCAATATAATTAACCTGCTGCCAAGGAACTGCTTCAAGTTGTTGTTGGTTAGTTACCGAAAGGCCTAACCATTTATCTTTGCCGATAAGTTGTCGAGCTACATCAACAGGCAAATCACTTTGCCCAATATGGACACCATCGGCATCAACCGCTAAAGCAATATCTACATGGTCATTTATAAATAGTGGAACAGAGGTGTCGTTTAATGCTTCTTTTAATGCTAAGGCAGCGTAGTACCAATCTTTACCGCTAAACTCACGTTCAGATCTTAACTGTATTGCAGTCACACCATTTGAAACAGCAATCTTTGTGGTGTTTACCATGCCATTAATGCCACCGCATAATAATGGATCAAGGACTAAATAGAGGGTTAAATCCAGTCGTTTTTTCATTTGATTTCCTTATTAAAGCGATGGGTTAAATGTTGAGAGTTGATCTAATAGTGATATCGAGAAAGTTCCTAATCCTTGTTGTTTATTAGCTAGCTCACCAGCTTTTTTCATCATAAAACATGCACAGGTAGTGGCTGATAATGGGTCAGGAGAATTAGCTATGAAAGCCGCTACCATTGCAGATAATGAACATCCTGTACCTGTTACTTTTGTTAAAGCAATATCACCTCCAGTTATACTATATGTGCTGTTTCCGTTAGTTATGTAGTCAACATCGCCCGTCATTGCGACAATAGTTTGATATTTTTGCGCAAGCTCTTGGGCAGCGTTTAAAGCTGATTGAGTTGTGTCTTGACCGTCGGGTCCTTTTGAGAAAGATTTTTGACCATTTAGTGCTAATATTTCTGAAGCATTACCTCGTATTACTGCGGGATTAAATGATAATAATTGATGTGCAATTTCAGTTCGATAATTAAGTGCTGCTCCTACAGCAACAGGATCGAGTACCCATGGGGTTTGTGTTTGCTGTGCCTTGGCGGCCGCTAATAGCGTACTTTGGGCTGTGTTGCTGTGAATAGTGCCAATATTAATCAGTAAGCTATCGGCAATGTTGACAAATTCAGCAACTTCTTGTTCGGCAATTACCATTGCTGGAGATGCACCAATAGCAAGTAGTACATTGGCGGTAAAGTTTTGGACTACATCATTAGTAATGCAATGCACTAGTGGGCGGTGTTGTTTTATATAATTGATAAAAGGAGCGGTTTGGGTAATTTGGAATGATTTGGCTGCTGACATATTTCTTCCTTTCTTACTGATTTATTAATTTATAAATGTCGGGAAGAATTTGCCAATTTAAGGCTTTTATGGCTTAGACTTCCCTACGCTGGTATAATCCAGATCAGGTTCAACGGGTGAAATCTCAGTTTTTTGTTTAGACAAAAAACACCCCGAGTCAAAATGATTTTTTATTATGAACTGATTATCTATTTTTAACAAGCTATTGTAATAATCTTTCAATATCAGTAATTGCTTTTCTATCTGGTAAGAAGATGATTAGATGATCATTGTCTTCAATGGTTAAATCAGTATTAACGATAATAACATCTTCTCCACGCACTACAGCTCCAATGGTTGCACCCGATGGGAGTTTTAGGCCATTAATATTTTTGCCAACCAGTCTTGATGTTTCACCATTACCATTGGCAATAATTTCGACAATTTCGGATTCTCCTTGTCTTAATGAAACAACTTTAACAACCCCAGTTTGTCTAACATGGCTTAATAGCTCAGATATTGTGGCGTGTTGTGGGGAAATCGCAATATCAATCACACTATCATTAATTAGTTCAAGGTAGGCTTGGCGTTGAATTAATACAATTACTTTTTTCGCTCCCATTCTTTTGGCTAACATAGAGGACATGATGTTGGATTCATCATCACTGGTAACAGCGATAAATAGATCAGTAAGTTCAACTTGTTCTTGTGAGAGCAATTCTTGATCCGATGATTCCCCATGTAATACTGTTGTATTAACAAGTTGCTCGGCAATTAATTCTGCTCGTTCGGCATTTCGCTCAATTAATTTGACTTGATAGTTATTTTCTAAACGTTTTGCTAGAGCGACAGCGACACCACCACCGCCACTGATAATTATTCGTTTATATGGTTTTTCTAACCTTTGTAACTCACTGGTCACCGCTTTGATATTAACGGGGGGAGTTATAAAGTAGACCATATCGCCCGCTTCTATAAGTGTTGAACCAAGCGGTCGGATAAAACGGTTTTTGCGGTAAATAGCTACTACTCGAGCTTCAACATGTGGTAAATGTTCTTTGAGTTCTGATAATTCACTACCTACTAAAGCACCGCCATAATAAGCGGTAACGGCAACCAAACAGACACGATTGTCGTAAAAAGATGCAAATTGTAACGAACCAGGATATTGTACTAATTGACTAATATGGTTGGTGATAAGGTTTTCTGGAGCAATGATATGATTGATATTAATACAATCTTTATTGAAAAGAGGGTAGTTTTCGTTATTGTATTCAGGTGATCTAATGCGTGCAACTTTTTGTGGAATATTGAACATGACATGCCCAATTTGGCAGGCCATCATGTTGACTTCATCTGAGTTAGTTACAGCAACAAGCATATCAGCTGATTCAGCACCAGCGCTTTCTAAAACTTGTGGGTAAGATGATTTTCCGCAAATCACCTGTAAATCAAAACGTTCTTGTAATGATTGCAATTTGTCGTGATCTTCATCAACCACTGTAACATCGTTTTGCTTTTCGGTAACGAGATATTCAGCAAGCGCACTACCTGTCTGTCCTGCACCAAGAATAATAATCTTCATAACTAACCTGTATATTTAAATGGCTTTAATTGTTACCCATTTTCCTTGTATATTAAAGCCATTGCATACTGTTTTATTTTTTAGTAACAATCAGTTATTAATTTTTCAATTATACAAAACCGATTGCATCATAAACTTTTTTCAAAGTTGGTGCGGCTTTTGAGCGTGCTTTTTCTGCCCCTTCTTGCATTATTGAAATTAGATAACTTTCATCATCTCGATACTGATGATACTTCGCTTGAAGTGTAGTTAGCATATCAATGACTTGTGTTGCTACTTCGGTTTTTAGGTGGCCATACATTTTGCCTTCGAACTCTTTTTCAAGTTCGCTGATAGGCTTACCTGTCACGCCAGTTAAAATGTCAAGTAGGTTTGAAACACCAGCTTTATTTTTTAGATCGTAACGTACCACAGGTGGCTCATCTGAATCGGTCATTGCACGTTTTATTTTTTTCTCGATATCTTTTGGATTTTCGAGTAAACCAATTACGTTATTGCGATTTTCGTCTGATTTAGACATTTTTTTAGTTGGTTCTTGTAGTGACATGACGCGAGCTCCCACTTTCGAAATAAAGGGTTCAGGAATAGTAAATATGTCACCGTAAAGCGCATTAAATCGCATAGCAATGTCGCGTGATAGTTCAAGATGTTGTTTTTGGTCGTCACCTACTGGTACTAAGTTTGCTTGATAGAGCAAAATATCCGCAGCCATCAGTACTGGGTAATCAAACAATCCCGCATTGATGTTTTCAGAATGACGAGATGATTTATCTTTAAATTGAGTCATACGGCTAAGTTCACCAAAGTAGGTGTAACAGTTTAATGCCCAGCCGAGTTCTGCATGCGCAGGCACTTGTGATTGTACAAAAATGGTACTTTTTTGCGGATCAATACCACAAGCTAAATATAGAGCGAGTGTGTCTAATGTGGCTTTACGTAATTTGTTCGGATCTTGGCGTACGGTAATTGCATGTTGATTGACGATACAATAAATGCAATCATATTCGCCTTGCAGAGCCACCCAATTTTTTAAAGCACCTAAGTAGTTGCCAAGTGTTAGTTCTCCTGATGGCTGAGCGCCACTAAATACAATCGGTTTGCTCATAATTTATTCCTAATCTATGCTAATTATTTTTTTGCCTTAGCTTTTGGCTGAGGTAATAATGTTAATATGTCTTTAAAATCGTCAAATAAGAAATCAGGGTTGCTAGTGGCAATCGATATGCCATAGTTATAACCATAGCTTAATGCAACAGTTGGGCAGTTAGCATTTTGGGCTGCAGTAATATCATTTTTTGAATCACCAACAAAAAGTAACTGATCACAGAATAATCCAAATTTAGCCATTACTTGGTATAAAGGGGCAGGGTGTGGTTTTAATTTGATCACATCCCCTCCACCAAGCACTAATGAAAAGTACTCTTTTATGCCTAAAGAAGTCAGCAAAGCAGGCAAAAACTGTGCCGGTTTATTGGTTACTAATGCTAGTGGATAATTATTATCGTGAAGTACTTTTAAGGTCTCTTTAACATTGGGAAACAGTTTTGTTTCTGCATCGATGACTTTATCATAGTGTTGATTAAATAGATCTTTAGCTTTGGCAAATAGTTCTGTTGATGGATCGACTTCAATTGCTTTGAATACTCGTTCTAGCATAATATCAATACCATTGCCTACAAAATTTTTGACTTGTTCGTTGCTGATTGTAGGTAGATTCAAGTCTGCTAACATATTTTGTGTTGCTAATGCTAGTCCTGGTACGCTGTCAACTAATGTACCATCTAAATCAAAAGCTACTGCTTGAATATTTTCTAGTTTATTCATGTTCAACTCCTGCTAATTCTTTACGCATGGCGTCAATAACTGTTTTATAATCGGGTTGGCTAAATATAGCTGAACCAGCAACAAACATATCGGCACCAGCTCTAGCTATTTCGGCAATATTGTCAATTTTTACACCGCCATCAATTTCTAAACGAATATTGCGTCCAGATTCAATAATGCGCTGTTTAGCTTGTTGTAATTTCTTAATTGTTGAAGGTATAAAAGATTGACCTCCAAAACCTGGGTTAACACTCATTAATAAAATAATATCAATGTTATCCATGACGTAATCTAAATAATCAAGCGGTGTAGCTGGATTAAATACAATACCAGCTGTGCAGCCATGATCTTTAATTAACTGTAATGAACGATCCAAATGGACAGTAGCTTCTGGATGAATAGATATATTGGTTGCCCCAGCTTTGGCAAATGAGGTAATTATCTCTTCAACAGGTGATACCATCAAATGCACATCAATGGGAGCATTAATACCATAGTTTCGTAAAGCTTTACAAAACATTGCTCCCATTGTGAGATTAGGTACAAAATGGTTGTCCATGACATCAAAATGTATTACATCAGCTCCTGCATCTAGCACTTTTTGTGTATCTTCACCAAGGCGAGCGAAATCAGCTGATAATATTGATGGAGCAATAATGTATTCTTTCATAACTTACCTCTAATAACTCGCTTTATATTTAGCTATCTAAGACTTTTTGTATAATGCTAGAATCTCGTCAATTTTTTTTCTTCCTTTACCGGCACAGCTAATTGATCGTCTCATTTCTGTTCGATAAAGTTCGCTTGCATTATTATAAAGGTTCATTGTGTAATCAGTATAATGATTAGACACAAGCACGGGTATGTTTTTTTTATACGCCATAGTTTCAGCTAATTCTGACAAGTTTTTGTGCTCTTCAAATCCAAATATATTTGAGTAATAAGCCGTAAATCCAGCTGATTCATTTGGGGGTATATAGGGGGGATCACAATAAATTACTGAATTTTTTGCCGCTTTCTTCATTACTTCGTGGTAAGGTGCGCAAAAAAATTGTGCTCTTTGAGCTTTTTCTGCAAAAAAGTAAAGTTCTTTTTCAGGAAAATAAATTGTCTTATAGCGTCCAAATGGTACGTTAAATAGTCCATTGTTGTTATAACGACATAAGCCGTTATAACAATGTCGATTTAAATAGACAAATAAAAGCGATCTGATGTACTGATCTTTACTTCCATTGAATACATCACGCAGTTGATAAAACGCATCTGGGTGATTGTTTTGAGCAACAAATAGTAATCTAAGGTCACGGATAAATTGATCTGGACTTGATTTTAATAATGTAAATAATGAAATTAAGTCATGGTTGATATCCGCTAAGATATAACTTTTATAGTTAGTATTTAAAAAAACAGAACCAGCTCCAACAAAAGGTTCTATTAGCTGATCGCCCTCTGGTAGATACCGTTTAATTGTGTCCACAAGCTCATATTTTCCTCCAGCCCATTTTAAAAAGGCTCGTTGCTTCTTCAACGGATACTCCTATTTGTCGTTGATCGGATAAATAAACGATATCCTTGGTTATTTTGCTACTTTTTCTTTATTAATCATTGCACCAGATTTAACCCATGGTTTGTCTTTCTGTAGTGCATTTGGCAAAGACTTGATTGCTTTATGTGCCTCATCTACTGATGAATAGTTGCCTTTTATTAAAATAAACATTGAACCAGATTTATGTTTGGTTTCATAAATATGGTAATCTGTTATATCGTTTTGTTTTACAAATTTTTTTAGACCTTCAAGTGATTTAGAGGCACTAAGCTGAACGACATAATGATCATTTTTTATCTTAATATTTTTCCCTAAATCATTATTTTCAGTTTTACGATTAACAGAGTTCGATGTGTTTTTTTTCGTATTATTTTTATTTGATTTAACCCTACCATTAGATGTTGCCGCAGAATGATGATTTGCTTTAGAATCTCCATTTGAGTCATTTATTGATAGGTTTAAGCCATTACTTGTATCTGAAAAGGATTCAAGTTGCTGTTGTTGTGTATTAAATTTATTTAATGTACTGTTTGATGTATCTGTCACCAGTTCATTACTTTTAGGTTGATTTCCACCAATTCCAACACTATTTTGTTCATCAGTGATTGTATTATTGTTTTCTTCTGTTGAAGCCACTCCATTAACCACAGGTGGTGTTAATGGTGTTCCTTCTTTTTTACGAGAAGAATTAAAAATAATCAAACCAAGCAATAAAAGAATAATAATTGCTGAACCAAAAATAATTAATTTTTTCTTTGGAAGATCTTGAAGAAAACTAAGTAATCTGAATGAATGCGCAGAATCCTTATTGGGTTGTTCTGATATATAACGGTCATCTTTATCTACACGCATACTTACTCCTTAACCTATCAAAAGATTTATTACTTAATGATTAGCTATTATTTCTAAAATACACGACTTAAATTTGCTCTATTTTATCAATAATATAATTAGCAACACCTTTGGCGCTTTGTTCATCGGTTTTAATTGTAATATCAGCAATCTCTTCGTAAAGTGGTTCGCGCTCTCCAGCTAGCTCTTCGTAAAGCTCACGAGGTGTGTTGCTTCCTTGTAGTAATGGGCGGCGTTTATCTTTTTGTGTTCTTGCCATCTGTTTTTCAATGGTTGTTTCAAGATAGACAACGATTCCTCGAGCGGATAATCTATTTCGTGTCTCTTTAGATAAGACTGAACCCCCACCAGTTGCAAGAACTACACCTTGTTTTTCAGTCAATTCGTTAATGACTTTTTCTTCTCTGGCTCGGAATCCCTCTTCTCCTTCTAGGTCAAAAATCCATGCAATATCGGCTCCAGTACGTTTTTCAATCTCTTGATCTGAGTCAAAAAAATCCATGCCTAACTGTTGTGCAATTTGTCGGCCTATAGTGCTTTTTCCTGCCCCCATTGGGCCAATTAGAAAGATATTTCGCTTTTCTGCCATTGTTGTTTC
Organism: Gilliamella bombi; assembly: GCF_900103255.1. GTDB lineage: Bacteria > Pseudomonadota > Gammaproteobacteria > Enterobacterales > Orbaceae > Gilliamella > Gilliamella bombi. The sequence goes on from NZ_FMWS01000013.1 coordinate 17,531, forward strand.
ATCATCTGTTAATTTTGGTTAAAATATACAACACAATGTCAACTTGCTTTGATTTATATGATCATTCGCTTTATCATTGTGTAACTTTTCTTGGATCTCCGTCTAACGACAAAAATTTAGGTCGGTAATTATCTCAATAGATAGTACCTTTTGGCAATAGGTATTTACCAATACTTTTAGCTAATACCAGCTTGATGCAAATCATGGATGTTTAAAACCCCTACTAATTCATTGTTGTTATTAACAACCGGAGCGGCAGTAATATTATGATCAGTAAATAATTTTAGTGCTTCGACAGCCTTCCAACTTTCAGGAATGCGATGTCCCAAGCTGGTCATAACGTCCATAATGTTATCTTGTAATGTACCATTTTTTAATAATAAGCGACGTAAATCACCATCGGTAAATACACCAACTATTTTATTATTATCTTGGCAGATTGCAACTAGCCCTACTCCTGTACGGCTTAATTCTAGCATGGCATCAAATACGGTTGCAGTTTGTGGTATTTTAGGAATACGATCACCTGTTCGCATTACATCTTTGACATGATTGAGTAATTTAGCCCCTAAACTACCTGCAGGGTGGGAGCGTGCAAAATCTTCTTCTTTAAAGCCTCGTGCTCGCATTACTGCAATTGCTAGCGCATCCCCCATTAATAATGTATTAGTTGAACTAGAGGTTGGCGCAAGTCCCATAGGACAAGCTTCTTTTTCAATTGAAATATCAAGAATTGCTTGGGCTGATTTAGCAAGTGGTGAATCCAACCCTCCAGTGATAGCAATAACAGGCACCTGCATTTCTGTAAGAATAGGTAAAATTAAATTAAATTCCTTAGCTCGACCCGAGTATGAAATTAATATAGCTACGTCGTTTTGAGTTATCATTCCTAAGTCGCCATGCAGGGCTTCCGATGGATGCATAAAAAAAGCAGGACTTCCTGTACTAGCTAACGAAGCGGCAATCTTTTTCCCTATATGCCCTGATTTTCCAATACCCGAAACAACGACTTTACCTTTGGCGGTTAAAATAAGTTTGCATGCGTTAACAAAATCTTTGCCTAATCTATCTGGTAATTTTTTTGCTTCGTATATCTCCAATTCAAGAAGCTCTCGACCATATTGTAATAATTTATCCATTTAATTAGCCTATTGAATAAAACGTGTTATCAGTGCATTTATAATCGGAAATTAAGGACAAGACGATTATAAAAGATGAACAGGTTTTAGTTTAACAATTAATGTTTAAATATTCAAAAAAGTATGCATTTTAGACTTAATATTTACTAATTACTTTTTAATAATCTAAAAACCTAGGGCAACTTTAATTCCTAGTGTAATTAAAATGCCTCCTAGTAATTTATCAATTATAAATTGAATTTTAAAGTAACGTCGTTGTACACTTTGCCTTTGAAAAATAAAGACGACAAAAGGCCACCAAAAAACACCTTCAATCCAAATAATAAACGCAACGATTAGCTTATCAAGTGTTGATGATTCTGCATTAAGCACTTGAGTAAAGGTAGCTAAAAAAAATAACGTTGCTTTAGGATTAAGTAAATTACATAAAAAACCTTGCATAAAGGCTGATTTTTCTGAAATTGGCTGCATGAGTTGTGGCTTACCAATATAGGTGGTATTTGGTTTTTGAGCGAGCAGTGCCTTTATGCCAAGCCATATTAAGTAAGTGGCACCCGCATAGCGTAAGGCGTTATAAAGAAGTGGAGTTGTGGTGATAAGTACTGCAATACCCGCAATACAATAGCTCATATGAACTAAGATGGCGATGATGACGCCTAGACAAGTGAGCAATGCTATCTTGCGGTTATAGCTTAAGCTATTTTTTAACACCAAAAAGAAATCAGGCCCAGGTGAGATCATACCTAAAAAGCTAATTGTAGAGACAAAAATTAATGTATCAAACGTCATTTTTCGTGCCTATTTAAATACTTGTGCTGAATTATTGAGCGTTGCAATATTAGATTTATTTTGTTCAATAAACTGTTTTTTATCAAAATTAGGTTCAGTTAAATAGTCAGTCAAAAATTTAGCGTTAGTTTTGACTTGGGCTCCATTTAAAATTAAACGAGGTAAGTCAATCTGATAAATAGTTTGATCAGTGTTTTTTTGTAGATCTTGCGTATGTGCATTTGTTAATAAATAAAGTTTGCGTTCTTTTTCTGAAAGACGATTGATTGTTGGTGTGCCTGCTCCCATCATTAAATGATCTGGAAAAATATAAAATACAGTATCTTCTAATACACCTTCTTCTTTTAGATGTTGGATAAAAATTCCCAAATTATGATCTAGTGAAGCAGCAACGAAAGACATATTATCTGATTTTGGTGAAATAACCGATTTCATTCTTTCATCATCAAAACCATTTGGTGCATGAGTTGAAACAGTTGAAATAAATAAAGCAAAAGGTTTTTTTGTTTTGCGCATTTCAGTAATTTGTTTTTGCGCTACATCAAAAATGTCTTTGTCATACAGCCCAAAAGGTGCTGGTGGATATTGGCCGACATAGTTTTTTTCAGAAATGACTTGCATACCAAACAGTTCTGCAGTGTGACCAATACCAGCAAAATCAGGGCTAGCCATTACATAACGGGTTTGATAGCCCGCTTGATTAAGTATATCGCCTAGGCTAACTAGATTGGTTTTGTCTGCGCGCATTAGTGGTGATGTTGTGTAGCCACCAATTAGAAAGGGCATACCGGTCATATAAGTGTACATCGATGCGGTAGTCCATGAGCTTCCTGGACTCATGGGCATATTAGCAAAAAAGGTATAATCTTGGCGAAGTTTTTGTAAATTAGGGGTAATATCCTCAAAATCGAAAAAGCCTTGTTCAAATGATTCTAAAGATAAAACAATAATATTTTTACCTTGATAGCTAACAAGCTGATCTTTATTGGTATAGTGAGTCATATTAAGTGATTGTAACGCCTGCTCAAATGGCTCACGAGGTGCGCTTGTAACTTGATAGATTTCGTATAAGCGACTGAATGGACCATTATTGTAACTGATGGATACTATTGCCACAAAGGCTAGTAACAGACGAAATACTAAATGACATTTACGTTTGCATAAATCTGCGAGTTTTGATAGCAAAAAAATAAGGGAAAAAAAGACAACGATAACTAAGACTGCTTGTAATTTAAAAATAAATAGCCCTTCGATTATGTCATTAATGTTTAAATTTACATAAAACTGATAATCAATAAAGCCACCACTAAAATAGATAGAAGTTAGCTCCATTACAATAAAGATCGTTAGTAAAGTTATGGTTAGCATTTGCCATTTTGTCTGTTTAAAGAGTGAGGCAAAAACAATTGTAATAATAAAAAGTGGCAAAACAATTAATGTCGATAATGGCATAAGATATTGTTACTCAATATATTCAAAAATCAATTTTGCCTAAGTATATACTTAATGGATAAAAAAATAAAAATATCGGTTGATAATGTTTGATTTGTGGTTTTGAAATTCGAAATTGGGTATGTATTGTATGAATAATAATTATAGCACCATAGTACCTTAAATGATAATTGTTATTATTTGAGGTTGATAATTAATTCTATTCGCAATAAGATATTGATGAAATTATTGCGATAATGTCCGAGGTTGCTATGCCGTGGTTTATACGGAAAATAGTTGTTATTTTATTTGTATCTTTGTTTTCACACTCTTTTTGTTATGCCGATATTGCATTACCTACCCCTCAAACTAAAGATGGAATGAGTCTATTTGAAAGTCTAAAAAAACGATCTTCAACTCCTGGGGGGGGCTTTCCTACTGGTAAAATTTCTGATGACGAACTTTCGACAGTACTTTGGGCTGCAAGTGGTTTAAATCGTGGTAAAACAGGGTGGACGGTGCCGATGGTTAAGGGTAAATCTCCTTATGTGAGAATCTACCTCGCCAGTGAAAAGGGTACTTTTTTATATGAGTGGGAAGGTCATTATTTAAAAGAAATTAATAATAAAGATATTCGTGCTGATATTGGTTTGCAAAGTTTTACAAGGCGAGCAGCCTATTCATTGATTTTTGTGTCGGATGCTAGTGCATTAACCGATATAAATCCAGAACAAATCGCTAACTTTAATTACACGGCCGTTGGTGCAATGAGTCAAAACGCTTATTTAGTTGCGTCGGCACTAAAATTAAGCGCTCGTTATATTCACTCCATTAAACCAGAAGTTATTAGCCAAGAGCTACAATTACCAGAAGGCAGTAAACCACTAGGTATGCTTTTAATAGGAAAATAAAAGGTAAAGTTAAGATATGAAACGATTTTTAATACTTGCTTTGCTTCTTATTGGAAGTTTAATGGCTTTGGCCCCATCATCTTATGCTGCCGAAAAAAAATACGAAAGTTGGAATGCTATTGTTGACGAAATGGATACCATCTTAAATGACGCTTATGATATCTATTTTATAAAAGATGTTGAGCGTGCTAAAGCTCGAGTTAATAATGCCTATTTTGGCTTTTATGAAAAGCATGGGGTTGAGCGTGCGGTTATGTCTTATATTTCGGGTAAACGAGGAACCGATACCGAATATCAATTTGCCAAAATTAAACGTTTAATGAACGATGGTGCGTCGAATAAAGTTGTTAGAAATGAAATTGATACTATTTTAAAAATGTTACATGAAGATGCTAACGAACTAGATGGTAAGCAAGAGAGCGGTTGGAGCATTCTGTTAGCTTCGTTTATTATCATTTTTAGGGAAGGGCTGGAAGCGATTTTAGTGATTGCGGCAATTTCAGCATATTTGGTTCGTTCTGGACATCTTGCCATGGTAAAAGTAGTTTATATGAGCTCACTTGTAGCTATTTTTGCCAGTATTTTAGCGGCAATTGCTCTTCATACTGTGTTTGATATTAGCGGCGCAAATCAAGAAATTGTTGAAGGAATTGCTATGCTCTTGGCAACAGTTGTACTATTTTTTATTAGTAATTGGATGTTTTCAAAGGCAGAAGCTGAGGCTTGGAAAAGCTATGTTGAAGAAAAGGTACAAACTGCAGTGTCATCTGGTAGTCGCTTTGCCTTAGGTTTTGCTGCCTTTTTAGCTGTTTTTCGTGAAGGTGCTGAAACGATCTTGTTTTACCAAGCAATGCTAATTGAAGCTAAAGAACACATGGATATGGTTTGGTATGGGCTAGCTATTGGAACGATAATTCTTGCGATTATTTTTGTCGTTATTCGTTTTGGTACCATGAAATTACCAATTCGCCCATTCTTTATTGGCACTAGTATTTTGATGTATATCATGGCAATAGCTTTTGCCGGTGGTGGAGTAAAAGAATTACAAGAGGCTGATATGATCCCAGTTACTTCTGTTGATTTTATACATTCTGTCGAAGTTTTAGGTATTTACCCAACAGTCGAGACATTAGTTCCACAAATAATTATGGTATTTATTGTGGTAGTTTCTGTCATATATTACAAAGCTAAACATAGTTGTAAAAAGCAATAATTATTAATATTGCTTATTTGCTTAAAATTGCATAAATGCGGATTGAAAAACTGAGTTGTGTTAATACCCAAAAAAACAAGTGTAATAAATTTTCAAAAACTAAGAGAAGGAGTTTTCAATGAAAAAATTAGTTTTATCAGCAGGTATTGCTTCAATACTTGCCTTATCTTCATTCGTTCATGCAGCAGCACCGGCACCTGGCGAACAAAAAGGATTTGAAGAGTTTCCAATTGGTGATGAAGTAACCGTGGGGCCATTACACATTGGTGCTGTTTATTTCCAACCTGTTGATATGGAACCCGCTGGTATGGGTGGTTTACCAGCCTCAAAATCAGACATGCACATTGAAGCTGATATTTCAGCTGCAGAAGGTAATAACTTAGGTTATGGCGTAGGTGATTTTGTTCCTTACTTAACTGTAAAATATAAAATTCAAAAGCAAGGCAGTGATAAAGTGATTGAAGGTAACTTTATGCCAATGAATGCATCTGATGGTCCTCACTATGGTAATAATATAAAATTAGATGGTGCTGGTAAATATAAAGTAACATTTATGATTGAAAACCCAGAAAAACAAGGTTATTTACTACATGTTGATAAAGAAACAGGTGTGGAAGGACGCTTTTGGAGCAAACCTATCGAAGTTTCTTGGGACTTTGATTACATTCCACGCGCATGGTAATGATTTTAAAATAACTAATTATATTAAATAATTAATAATCAGTTATTGGTGAGCATTATGCTCACCAATAATATTTGCAATAGTTAGGCAATGAATATGCTTCAATACCTTATCAATATTACCGATAATACTTTCGTTCCAGCAATGATGATGGCATTACTGAGCGCTGCAATTATAAGATCCACGCCTCATCATATTAAAAAAATTATTTTGTTTGGTTTTGTATTGGGCTTTATTGCTGCATTGATTTATGCCATTTTAAAACGCAACACAGGGTTTGCTGTTCGTGAATATTATGATCTTGGAGTGATCATACCTTGGGTTATTATTGCTATACCGTTGATTGTTGCTATTTGCTTGCAAAAATCCACCCATAATCGAACTGGTAAATTCTTTTTTACAATGTTATTTGTGCTAAGTATTGGTTTGATAAGTGCACAGTCTTTACCTAATTTAATGCTCTATCCATTCGAATTTTCTGTCGGAATGGACTCTATTTTTAATAATGATTACTTGTTTAAATGGGTTGGTTATGGATTTGCTTTACTTATAATCTTGTTAACTGGGCTATTTACTTTCCGTATATGTGGACGATTATCGACAAAATTTATTTTTGCTATTACTTCACTGTCAATTATTATTTTCACTATTCAAAATAGTATTAATATTCTACAAATTTTGATTGTTAGGCGTTTTATCTCATCCCAACCATGGATGATGGAGTTGATTATTTTTATTCTTGGTCATGTTAATTTCTTTATCTTTATTTTCATGGCAATTGTGCTTTGTTTAGCCAATGTTTTGTATATCAAATCAAAAACAACTTCGTTAGTGGGTAATAACCCTGCTCAAATTCGTAAACTTAAAGCACAATTACATAGCGATAGAAGATCTGCCCTAATGATTATGGCTGGTACAGCAATAACCGCATATACTGTGACGCGCGCACGTTACATTTTTGAAAAAGGCGTAGAACTTACACCGGCAGAGCCTATATTGACTAATGCTGATGGCTTAATTGTTATCCCTCTCGATAAAGTGAACGACGGTAATTTACATCGTTATGGTTATCAGGCAACAGATGGAACTTTAGTTCGCTTTATTGTTATTAAAAAAAGCGATAATGCTTATGGTGTAGGTTTTGATGCTTGCGATATTTGTGGTGCAAGTGGTTACTACCAACGCGGTGATCAAGTCGTTTGTATTTTGTGCGATGTAGTAATGAACATTGCAACGATTGGATTTTCAGGAGGATGTAACCCAGTTCCACTTAAATACGAAATTATTGACGGCAATATGGTGATTCGTCCAGCTAACCTTGAAGCAGAAAAAAGTCGTTTCAAATAAAAGCGTATTAAAAGGAATATTGTATGTTTTGTAGAATGTTATTAAGTGTTTTAATTCGCCAAAAAAAGAAACTTTTTCTTATTGCCTTAACGGTTGCATTGGGTGTTTCGCTTGCTACTGCTATGCTAAATGTAATGTTTGACGTAGGTGATAAGGTGAATCAAGAGCTAAAAGCCTATGGTGCTAATCTCAATATCGTTCCTCGTGGTAGTGCTGTCATTAATGAAATGTACCAGCTTGATAACAATGATAGTGGGCAAGCTGTGCAATATATTAAAGAAGAAGAACTTGTTAGAATTAAGATGATTTTTTGGGCTTATAATATTGTTGATTTTGCACCTTTTCTAACAACTCAAGCGACATTTCATGATAAGCCAATTACGGTGGTAGGTACTTGGTTTAATAAACATCTTAATATTCCAACAGGTGATCAGGTTGATACGGGCATGTTAGCCATGAAATCATGGTGGACAATTGAAGGAAACACCATGACCGATGATAATTTGCAAGGAGCTATGGTGGGTGAATCTGTAGCCAAACAGTGGAATCTAAAGCTAGGCGATACGATAGATATAATTTCAACGAAAACAAACAAAAAGTTTACATTAACTATTAACAATATTTTTCATAGTGGTGGTGCTGAAGATACGCAAATTTATGTCTCTTTACCAGTTGCACAAGATCTTGCCGATAAAAAAGGACTAGTTGAACGTGTTGAGGTTAGTGCATTAACCACTCCAGAAAACGAATTAGCTCGTAAAGCAGCGCAAGATCCAAACAGTTTATCTAGAACAGAATGGGATACATGGTATTGTACTGCTTATATTAGCTCAATTGCATACCAGCTAGAAGAGTTAATGCCTGATGTGCGTGTGAAAGCTATTATGCAAGTTGCTGAGTCAGAAGGCTCCATTTTACAAAAAACACAATTACTAATGTTATTACTAACTATCTTATCATTGATTTGTTCGGCGCTTGCTATTTCGAATTTGGTTACTGCTAACGTTATAGAGCGCAGTACCGAAATTGGCCTATTAAAAGCGCTTGGTGCAACTAATACAGCTGTTGCAATGCTAATATTAACTGAAATCTTTATTATTGCCTTACTTGGTGGATTTTTTGGTTACTTTATTGGTTTTGGTTTTGCGCAAATTATTGGTCATACTGTGTTTGGTTCTTTTGTTGAGCCTAAGATGATAATTATTCCTTTAGCCCTAATTATGGTGATCTTAATTACCTTTTTAGGTAGTTTACCAGCATTGCGTATTATGATGTTTTTGCGTCCAACTGATGTGTTACATGGTCGATAAGGTGAAAGGTAAGTCTCATGATCAATAAAAATAGGCGCTTTATAATTAAAACCGTGTTAAGTTCACTTATCCGACGCCGTTCTCGCATTGCCATCGCCTTGCTTGGCGTTGCTATTGGAGCAACGGTTCTTCTTGGTATGATCACACTTTGTTATGATATACCACGGCAAATGGGACAAGAATTCCGTTCTTATGGTGCCAATCTTCTACTACTACCTGCCAATAATCAATCAACGGTAGCAATGACAGAGGTTAATAAAGCGGTTACCTTTTTACCAGAAGATAAATTACTTGGTGTTACCCCATTTCGTTATAATTCAATTCGTAGTAATCAGCAACCTTATACTATTGTGGGGACCGACTTTAAACAAGTTGTAAAAACCAGTCCTTATTGGTCTATTGAAGGTTCAATACCACAAAATTCACATGAAATAATGATTGGTACTGATATTGCTAACTTTGCTAAATTAAACATTGGTAGCACTATGCCGATTTCCGGCAAATCTAAACAAGATTCTCGTTTTGATGAAGAACTCACCGTTACAGGTATTGTTAAAACTGGACGTTCCGAAGATAACTTTATTTTTGTTGATCTGCACGATTTAGAAGAATTACTTGAAGAAAGCGAGCAAGCAGAAGTTGTTGAAGTAAGCATTGCCGCCACAGAAACAGAATTAAAACAGTACATTGAAAAAATAAAAAAACAAATGACAACAGTTGAACCTCATTTAATTAAATGGGTGACAAAGTCAGAAGCATCTGTATTAGGCAAACTGTCCTCGTTACTCTATTTAGTTACTTTTGTTGTACTCGTTCTTACCATGATTTGTGTAGCTACCACTATGATGACAGTGGTAATGGAGCGTCGTAAAGAAATTGGTCTTAAAAAAGCGATAGGAGCCAACAATAAAAGTATTGCAAAAGAGTTTTTAGCTGAAGGATTAGTTTTAGGTGTTATTGGTGGCTTTATTGGGGCTATATGCGGGCTTATCTTTGCTCAAATTATTAGTACCAATGTGTTTGGACGTTCAATTATTATTGAGTTTTATCTGATCCCAACCACTATCATTATCTCAGTGATAGTAACGGTAATTGCGTGTTTAATTCCAGTAAAACGTGCTCTTGAAGTAGAGCCTGCGTTAGTATTACGCGGTGAATAGGATATAAAGTATGAATATGCTCGAAGTAAAAAATGTGTCTAAAATTTATGGTTCACTACATGCACTGTCTGAAGTAAATTTAACAGTTGAAGAAGGTAAATGGCTATCAATTATGGGACCTTCTGGTAGCGGTAAAACAACTTTGATGAATATCATTGGTTGTATGGATAAACCTTCACTTGGTTCAGTGATTTTAGACGGGCAAGATATTACTCAGCTTTCTTTGTCAGAATTAACCGAAATACGTCGAGATAAGATAGGTCTGATTTTTCAACAATTTCATTTAGTATCGTATTTAACCGCACTAGAAAACGTCATGCTTGCTCAATATTATCATAGTATGGTTGACGAAAAAGAGGCTATGCAAGCACTCGAACGTGTTGGGCTTGCTGCTCGAGCTAAACACTTACCTAGGCAGTTATCAGGTGGCGAACAGCAACGTGTTTGTATTGCTAGAGCATTGATTAACTATCCAAAACTGATTTTGGCCGATGAGCCAACTGGTAATTTAGATGAAAGCAACGAAGCGATGGTCATGAATTTATTACATGAGCTGCACAAAGAAGGCAGTACCATTATTGTAGTTACTCACTCACTAGAAGTGTCAAAACATGCACAAACCACTGTAGTACTAGAGCACGGCAAAGTTGCACGTGTAATTGATAATTAATCAACTGAAGGTTGTTATATATGAAAAACCGTCTTATTTCATCAAGTATTTTTATTATTATTGGAGTATTAATTATCTTATTTCCATTATATATATTGCCAGTTTGTCCTCTTCCAGATGTTGTAACCATGCCTGTTGATACATTGAATCACGCTAGTAGCGAGGTAGCACATAACGGGCATATACATAGTGGCGCAGGAAAAATCATGAAATGTTTTTGGACAGCAAGAGCTGAAATTGGCATTGGTTGTTTAGTGATAGCCATTGGTGCATTGCTACTAACTAGCCGTACTGCTTTTGTGCGAATGGGATTAAGTATGGCACTTGCGTGTATTTCTTTATTAGTAGCGGCTATACCAACAATTCTAATTGGTGTTTGCGGTAATGAAATGATGCGATGCAATATGGGATCTAAACCGGCCTTAGTTTTATTATCAGGTTTATTATTTATTGCCGCTGTTATTAACATCTATTACTTAAATAAAACAACGAAAAATTGATAGAGTTTTGTTAGCAAACAAAGACCACACTTATCTTTACCAGATATAGGTATAACATTTAAATCCAACAAGCAGGGAAGTCAATATGTGCGAAAAACCGATCACCATGGCAAATTTAGCATGGCGAAATATTCAGCGGCGACCGTTTAGAAGTTGCTGTTTGATTATCATCATTACGCTTTTTTCGGCAACGCTGTTTGGTGGAAGTATACTGATGAAAAATCTCAGCCTTGGTATTTCAGGCATGGCTAACAGGTTAGGTGCTGATATTCTTATTGTGCCTAATGGTTACGAAAAAAATATGGAAGTTGCCTTATTGCGTGGTGAACCGAGTACTTTTTATTTAAAAGTAGATTTGATTGATAAAATAAAAGGTATCAAAGGTATTGAGGCCATTTCACCTCAGCTATTTATTGCTTCATTAAATGCAGGATGTTGTTCGTCTAAAGTCCAATTAATTGGTTTTGAACAGCATACTGATTTTATAATTAAGCCTTGGTTACAATCACAACTTTCAGAGCCATTGACTGATAATCAAGTCGTTGTTGGTTCTAAAATTAGTTCTGGTGTGGGCGATGAAATCTTATTTTTTAATCATCCTTTTAAAATTATTGCTAAAATGGATAGCACAGGGATGGGATTTGATACCTCTGTCTTTATGACTATGTCGGCAGCCCAATCATTAATGAAAAATGCAAAATTAATTGAAGGGGATGTCGACCATTTTGCTGATTATGCCTCGTCGATTTTCATTAAGGTCAATTCAGATTATCAACCTAAAGATATTGTTAATCAAATTATGCCCAGATACGCCATTGACTATAATATTGATTTTATTATGACCAAAGGTATGTTAAGTAATATATCAAAATGGTTAACTAGCTTTTCAACTATTGTATATAGCCTATCGGCTATTTTTTGGGTTTTAGCTATTATTGTGATTTTTGTGATATTTTCTTCAAGCTTAAATGAACGCAAGCGTGAAATTAGCTTATTACGAATATTAGGCGCTTCACGGCGTGATTTAGTCAAAATGTTGCTTCGTGAATCTTTAATTATTAGTGCATTAGGTGGAATTAGTGGCATTGTTATCGCCTCGGTATTACTTTATGCATTTAGCTTATTGATCTGCCAATCTATTGGTTTGCCGTGTGTAAATATCTCAATATTTGATGCATTATTATATGCAATTGTTGTTTTTATTCTTACGTTAATTATAGGACCTTTATCAAGCTCCTATAGTGCCTTATCAATGACTAAATTTGATACTTATAGTACCCTTAGAGAGGGCGAATAATGTTACTGAATGTTAAAAATCTACGTAAAGATTACATAAGAGGGCAACAAACCTTTTCAGCTGTGAATAATGTTAGTTTTTCAATGGCAAAAGATGACTTTATTTGCATTATGGGAAAATCAGGCAGTGGTAAAACCACTTTGCTAAATATGATTGCTGGTTTACTTACACCAACGCAAGGAAAAATCACTATTAATAATACAAATTTATTTGATCTTAATGATCAGCAAGTATCTGCCTTTCGTAATCAGCATATTGGTTATATTCCTCAAGGTAGCAGTTTACTACCTAATTTAACAGCAATTGATAATATTCGACTGCCTTTTTATTTAACCAAGCGAGAAAACCAAAATCCCTTAAATGAAGCTAAGAGGTTGCTTGAAAAAGCCAAAATAAGCCATTTGCAAGATGCATACCCAGCTAATATGTCGGGCGGTGAAATGCGCCGTATTGCGATATTGAGAGCACTGATTTGTAAACCACAAATGATTATTGCTGATGAACCAACAAGTGATCTTGATGAAGAAAGCGCTGCTGAAATCATGCAATTACTGACTGATATTCATCAGCAAGGCACTGCGTTATTAATTGTCACTCATGATCATGATGTTGCCCGTTATAGCCAAAAAGTTATGAAAATGTCAGCTGGACGATTTATTGACTAATGGGTTTAGTTATTAACTGAATTGTTATATTAAAAGTGGATTACAACCCATGTCGATCATAATTTTATTGAGTTTTAATAATGGCAACCCAACTAATGAATTAATATCATTACCTTCAAGTTTATCAAACAGGGTGATGCCCAGTTCATCACATTTAAAACTGCCAGCACATTGTAGTGGCTTCTCTTTGCTAATGTAAGCATCAATTTCTGAATCAGTTAAATGCCGAAAAGTCACCTTAAATGGTTCGCAAATAGTGGTTTGTTGTTGTGTTTTGGTATTAATTACTGTCATACCAGTATAAAAATAGAAAGCTTTACCGCTGCTTTGTCGAAGCTGTTTACGGGCATTATCAATTGTATGCGGTTTGCAAACAATATTACCGTCTAACACACCAACTTGATCAGAGCCAATAATTAAACTATCAGCAAACTGCGTCGCTAATGATTGGGCTTTAAGTTTTGCTAGTCGAACCACCAATTGCTGAGCTGATTCGCCGACTAGCGGTGTTTCATCGCATACAGGCGGTACACACTCAAAAGGGATAGCTAATTTTTCGAGCACTTTTTTACGGGATATAGATGTTGATGCTAATATGATTCTCATTTTAATTATCTCTTAAAATCCAAGCAAAAGGGTGTTCATTAAACCCGATATGACCATTACGATCAACTACGTGTTCTAACTAGATTTTTATATTGGATTGATAAATAATATAGCGAACGTTGATCTCCATCATAAAACGAATAAAAACAATTAAGGATTACATTTAAAATTAGTATCATACTAGCTAGGTAAAACCTATTTTAGCTTCACTGAATATATAATTGAATCTTTAACAAAGCAAGGGGGGAGTTATGTACAAAAAAATTTTAGTTCCTATCGATGTGCTTGAAGATGAATTAACTAAAAAAGTCATTCCACATGTAGAGTGCTTAGCCAAACTGTCTAATGCCCAAGTTATCTTTTTTCATACATTACCAGTCGCTTCAGCCATTGTGAATGTTTACTCATTTGGTTTTGACGAATTTAAGGATAAAGCTACAGTACAAACGGAAAAAGACTTGCATAAACTTATTGACTCGATTGATTTACCGCGTGAAAATGTATCCTTTTCTATTGCATTTGGTAATCCAAGGGATGAGATTCTCCGTTTAGCGGAAGAAATTCAACCCGATTTAATTATTCTAGGCTCACGTCGTCCTAATATCTCAACTCATCTTTTAGGATCTAATGCTTCTGGGGTGGTTCGAGGTGCTAAAACTTCGGTGTTAGTTGTTAGGTAGGATGATTAAGTTTTGTTGAAAAATTAAATAAAATTAGGTGAATATCCAAATAAATTCTTTTTAAATATTTAGAATTACAGGTTTCGGGTGTTATAAACTTCAGTGATCATTTCTATATTGATATTCGGATGGATTAGCTATTTTGTTTTATTTTTCGTATTTCTATAAAATTGTTCAGGTAGAGTATTGATTTTATTTAATTTTTTGTTTTTGGTGTTGTTGAAAAAACATTAATAAAATTAATACTCTACCTAGCTGTTTTCCTGCTACGTCTATTGATGTTTTACAATAAAACAGCAGTGAATTTGTTTATTGCGTTTAAAATCAAGCGATAGCGTTTTATTGGTAATTTCTTGATAGGTTAGTCCTAGGTTTTGCATACCGATACTATCCAGTTTAAAACCACGCTTATTATTCGAAAAGATAATTGTTCCATTAGGGTGTAACAAGCGTTTTAAATCGGCCATCAATTTTAAGTGATCACGCTGAACATCAAAGGTATCGTTCATCCGTTTCGAGTTTGAAAATGTCGGCGGATCGATAAAAATTAAATCGAATTGCCCATTAGCTTGAGATAAATAGAGCAAACAATCCGCCTGAATTAATCGATATTTTTACTCGTTAAATTATTTTTTTAAATTGCGAATCATTTCTTTAAATAGATATAAGTGACATATCGAGCATATCAAATTTAACGTATCAACAAAATATACGATCAATATTATTATGGAAAATAGTCAATCTTTTGTTTATTAATGACTCGAACCGTTAGCTCTGTAATAGCGATGATGAGTGCTGAGCGTATCATTTGTTGATAGCGGTTTTGGTAAATGGAAGATTTTAAAGTATCGACAATACCTGATTGTTTTACTTTTTCGTGTTGCGATTCCCAGCTTGGTGGTAATACCATATCATGTAATAAGCTAATAGGACCTAAAATTTCATCATCTAAATAAGTGTATTGTTTGTCGTCTAGCTCTAGTTCGTCCAAAACAGCAATCAGTAGCTCTATATCTTCGTAATCCTCACGAGAAATAATACCCAACACATAAAGCAGTTTTAGGCACACTGAGGTATCATTGAGAGGTCCATTTTTACCCACCAATGAGGGAATAACAAATTTAATGGCGTGAGGCTCTTTTCGGAAGACTTTAAGAATCAATTTGTTGACATTATCATTAATTAATTTAATGGCAACTTTTAGCAAGCTGTGAATATCAGCTTGCTGGTTGAGTTTTTCTAATATTATATCTTCTTGTAATATCGATTCTGGCATTGAGAATTAGACAAATTGATGATCTTGCATTGCAGTATAAATTTCTTCAACCTTCATAACAATAGAATTATTAACGTCAATACTAGAGATTTCACAAAAAGCTTGTTTAACGCCTTTTTCAGTAATGAGTTTTTTTAGTTTAACTGCTTGCTCATCATCATTATTACGATAGTTAAGCGCAGCAGCAACTCCAATTAGTAAGTTAGTGTTTTTAACTTGATATTCAAAGGTGCCAAGTAATGGTTTTATTAAACGATCGTCTGCACCTAATTTACGAATTGGCTGACGCCCAACACGTGCAGTATCATCCTGTAAATAAGGATTTTCAAAGCGGGATAATATTTTTTCAATATATGCCATGTGTTTTTGCGCATCAAAATTGTAACGTTTGATAAGTACTAACCCACTCTCTTCCATGGCTCCGCGTACAATTAAACGAATACGTTCATCTAGAATTGCATCACGTATTGTGCCAATACCATTATAAAATCCTAAATAAGCAGTTATTGCGTGACCAGTATTAAGTGTAAATAACTTACGTTCCACAAAAGCCATTAAATTATCAACGGGTTGCATGCCTTTAATGGTTGGAATAATGCCTACAAATTGTGTTTCATCAACAATCCATTCCGAGAAAGTCTCAACAGTCACTTCTAGTATATCGCCTGTTTTTGATGTTGCAGGTGGTACAATACGATCCACCGCAGAATCGACAAAACCGATATGGGTGTTTGTCCATTGCTGAAGTTCTTCTGGTAGCGCTTTAAAGATTTCTTGTTTAAATTGGCTGGTACCTCGTACCATGTTTTCACAAGCAATAATATTAAGTGGCTTACTGTTACCTCGATTATGTCTTGCAATAATTCCTTGGGCAATCGTTGGAGCAATACGCGCTAAAATTTGTGGACCAACGGCAGTGGTGAGTAAATCAACGCTGGCAATATAATCGATCACTTCATTAGAGGTGCTATTAATTCCATCAACATTTTTAACTATCTCAGTGGTGGATTGTTCGCCAACAACATTTACCGGATATTCATGACGAGTGGCGATGGCATCAATAATTTCCTGATTGACATCAGCAAATGTAACTTGTACACCAGCATCGGATAGTAATTTGCCGATAAAACCTCGTCCAATGTTACCTGCGCCAAAGTGTAGTGCTTGCATAATAATAATCCTTAACTTTATAATTTAATTTGAAATAATTCACTCTATTTCCCGTGTAAAGTGGGAAGTAGAAATAGGTTAACTTAGTATTGCTAAAACTTCCTCAATATTATTTGTCGTTGCTAATTTTGCAATAATAGTTTCATCATCTAATGCATTAGTCAGTTTTGCTATGACATCAAGATGTTCATTATTGTGAGCAGCAATACCAATCACAATTTTTGCTTTATCATCTTCTCCATCACCAAATTGAACCCCAACAGGGTATTGGCAAAATACGATACCAGTTTTAATAACATAGTCTTTTGATTCAATAGTGCCATGTGGAACGGCTATTGATTCTCCTAAATAAGTTGATGTTAATTTTTCACGCTCTAGCATTGCTTCAATGTAAGTTGGTGTGACATAACCATTATCAACCAATTTTTGCCCTGCAAAACGAATTGCTTCTTCTTTATTTTTAGCGGTTAACCCTAAAAAGATATTTTGTTGTGATAATTTAAATAGAGGAATATTATCAGTCGATTGATTGCTTATAGGCACTGTTTCACTTGCTTCATTATTTGCTTGAGAGCTTAAAAGATCCGCCACGAGTTGGCTATATAATTGACTATCTAAAAAGTTAGTTAATGAAATATGATGTGCATTTGGTGCGTGTTGTTTTGCTCGATCGGTTAAGTCTTTATGTGTAATAACAATGTCAACATCATCAGGCAGATTATTAATTGCTACATTAGTGACAAAAATATCCAAATCTGCATCTTGAACTTTTTTGCGTAATACTCCTGCGCCCATAGCACTTGAGCCCATTCCTGCGTCACAAGCCACTATAATTTTTTTAACTTTAGTAAGATCAAGTGTACCATTTACAATTCCTTTTGATTCATTTTTCATTGCAGAAATATTCGATTTTGCCTCTTCAAGGCTTTTATCTGCTTCTTTGGTGGTTTTTAATAAAATAGCGGAAACGATAAAAGTAACCATTGTTGCTGCAATGACAGAAATAATTACGCCAAACATTGATGATTTTGGAGTGACCGCAAGAACGGCGATGATTGATCCTGGCGATGCTGGTGAACTTAATCCAGCACCAAATAGTGTTAAAGTAAATACTCCGGTCATTCCACCTAAAATCACTGCAATAATAAGGCGAGGGTTCATTAATACATATGGGAAATAAATTTCATGAATTCCCCCAAAAAAATGAATGATTGCTGCACCACTGGCTGAACTTTTTGCAGAACCTTTACCAAGCAACATATAAGCAAGTAATAAACCTAATCCAGGACCAGGATTTGCTTCGATTAAAAAGAAAATAGATTGAGAATGCTCTGCCGCTTGTTGAATACCTAATGGTGAGAATATACCGTGGTTAATTGCATTATTTAAGAAAAGAATCTTGGCAGGTTCAATAATAATTGAAGTTAAAGGTAGTAAGTTATGCTCAACTAAGAAATTAACAGCAAGAGTTAATTTACTTGATGCAACAACGACAGAAGGTCCAATTGCAAAAAAAGAAAGCAATGCAAGTAGCATGCCAATAATACCAGCTGAAAAATTATTGACTAACATTTCAAAGCCACTTTTGACTTTCCCGTCTATGGTTTTATCAAATTGTTTTATTACCCAGCCACCAAGTGGTCCGACTATCATAGCACCTAAGAACATCGGAATATCTGCACCAACAATGACCCCCATTGTCGTAATTGCACCGACAACGGCGCCTCGTTCACCGTGAACTAATTTACCGCCAGTATAACCAATCAACAGTGGTAATAAGTAAGTGATCATCGGGCTAACTAACTTGGCAATAGTTTCGTTTGGGTACCAGCCCGTTGGAATAAAAATAGCGGTAATAAATCCCCAAGCAATAAATGCGCCGATATTTGGCATGACCATATTACTTAAAAATCGTCCAAAATTTTGAACTTTTAATTTGATGTTTGAACTTGTCATAATATAAAACTTTCCTTATTGATTGTATAATCATCATGCTGTTATTGTAGAAGGATTTAGTTATTCAATTCATTAAAAAAAATTGATAAGTGTGATGAGTATCACATTGTTAAAATGGGTCTATTTTTTGTTTTTGTGATTAAGATCACTCTTCTGGAAGGTGGTAAGAGAAAAATATACTAAAACGTATAGTTTCCTGAAACTTTTTTACAAGATTGAATTTTATTATTAGTGATTACTGCTTATATATTATTTAGCAAATCAAACCCAGCTGAAATGGTTTAATTTTGATTAAAAATGCTCAGTAAAGTTTTTAATTTTGTTGAATGTTTTATTTTGTCATAATTTTAATAAATTAACCGCCTTATGGCGGTTTGTGTTTATTGATGTTTTACAATAAAACAGCAGTGAATTTGTTTATTGCGCTTAAAATCAAGCGATAGCGTTTTATTGGTAATTTCTTGATAGGTTAACCCTAGGTTTTGCATACCGATACTATCCATTTTAAAACCACGCTTATTATTCGAAAAGATAATTGTTCCATTAGGGCGTAACAAGCGTTTTAAATCGGCCATCAATTTTAAGTGATCACGCTGAACATCAAAGGTATCGTTCATCCGTTTCGAGTTTGAAAATGTCGGCGGATCGATAAAAATTAAATCGAATTGCTCATCAGCTTGAGATAAATAGAGCAAACAATCCGCCTGAATTAATCGATGTTTTTTACCTGTTAAACCATTTTGTTTTAAATTACGATCTGCCCATTCCAAATAGGTGCGAGACATATCGACCGTGGTGGTTGATTTTGCTCCGCCAAGTCCAGCATAAACCGTTGCACTACCTGTATAGGCAAATAGGTTTAGAAAGTCTTTGCCTGCACTCATTTCACCAATCATTTTTCGTGCTAAGCGATGATCTAAAAACAGTCCTGTATCTAAATAATCGGTCACATTAACCCAAAATGCGGTTTTGCGCTGATTAATCGGGTATTCATGGACTAAAAAATAGTCCTGTTTTTGTCCTAGCTTTTGGTATTGCTGTTTGCCTTTTTGCTTTTCTCTTGTTTTTAATACTAACTGATCGGCGGTAAGCTCAAGCACTGACATGGTAGCATTTATAGTATCAAAAAGCCGTTGGCGAGTTTTTTGTGGATCGATGTTTTTCGGCGCTGCGTATTCTTGCATCACTATTTTATCTTTATAACGATCGATAGCGACATTGTATTCAGGCAAATCTGCATCATAAAGCCGATAACATTCCAGTTGTTCTTGAGCAGCCCATTTTTCTAACTTTTGTTTATTTTTGCGTAATCGGTTAGCAAAATCATCCGCAGGCATAGTAAAATTTGTGATTGCTTCTTCAGTGTTACGCTTAGCAATGACATAATTTTTTTGTATACAGTCAAGAGGGCCATTTTTTGCTTTGAATTGTCTTTCTGCTCTCATTTGCAAGCAATCTAACAATTGTGGTGCACCGCTAAATAATGATAAACGCCATCCACCAAAATTTTGTTTGATTTGTCGACCAAGTGCCGTATGCAAAGCTATAAGCGCAGGTTCGCTTTCTAAGCGTTCTCCATAAGGTGGATTACTGATGATCATGCCTACCGTTTCAGTTGGCAATGGATTGGTCAGTTGTGTCACATCTTGCATCGAAAATGTAATTAAATCCCCCACACCTGCTTGAAGAGCATTTTGTTTAGCTCGTTCAAGTACCGTCGCATTATTATCATAACCGATAAATGGTGTGTTTGTTTTGGATACGTTATGCTTTGCAGTGAAAAGCAATTCGTTCCACAGTGTCGGGTTAAAGCCTTTCCAAGCAAAAAATCCCCACTGTTTACGATGTAAACCGGGTGGGATTTGTGATGCGATCATTGCCGCTTCAATTAGTAATGTACCTGAACCACACATCGGATCGAGCAATGGCTCAGTTATTTTCCAACCAGAACGCATAATAATAGCTGCCGCTAGGCTTTCTTTTAGTGGGGCTTTCCCTGTTTGCTCTCGATAACCACGCTCATGTAAACTATTACCACTTAGATCTAAAGATAGTGTGACACGGTTTTTATTTAAATAAGCATGAAGTCGAATATCGGGATCTTGTTTTGCTACATTAGGACGTTCATTAGTATGACGCAAAAAGTGATCGACAATAGCATCTTTGATCTTTAGCGCACCATATTGACTATTACGGATAAATTCGTTTACGCCAACAAAATTAATCACGAAAGAGTTATCAACAGCAAAAATATCTGGCCATTTAATATTAAACACACAAGAGTACAGATCCAAATCGCTATAGATGTCGAACTCGGCAATAGGTAGTAAAATGCGAGATGCCAAACGCGACCATAATAATGATTGATATAGCGTTTTGTCATCGGCATCAAAATAAACACCACCTTGTGCAATTTTACAATTAATTGCACCAATTTGTTCTAACTCTTTTTTTAATAACTCTTCAAGCCCACGAGATGTACTGGCAAATAGCGTTTTCATGCATAATCCACTTAACAATAAAATTGCTGGCATTATACCGACTAATTGTAATAGTGGGAAATAAAGGCTGATATTATTTAGATGAATATTGGGTTAGTTTATTAATAATCAGAAAAGTTTGGCGGTAATGAAAATTAATGTTAGTTTAGTAGAAGAATTAAAATGTAATCTAATAAAGCATCAAGATATTTATAATATGACGCCTATTGAATTTAAACACGATAACAGGCAGTGTAATTTTCTACGTGAGTTTTGTGCTAAAAATTTGGTATTTACAGTAGCTTTTGAGATATCCACATAATTAATAAAATTGCCTGTTTCAGTTGCGTTTGTTATTTCTTTTCAAAATCTATAATATGAATTATCAAATTTTTGCAAAGCATCAATTAGAATTCTTTAACCCTGCCATTGGTTTTCCTTTATGAGAATAACTTCATTTATATTTTTCATAAAAATCGTTATATATCTCAACTATATCTTTATTCTCACTCTTTTTACATTTGTTAATAAAAGAGTTTTTTAACTCTTTGTAATTCAATTCTAATAGCAATTCTGCAATTCTTCTATATATGAAATCATCAGAAGAATCGAGATATTTTAAAACCATTTTTGGTAGTGTTTTCTTTACAATATTATTATGTCTATATTTGAATAATATATCTCTAGCTATTGGAATATGATCTATATTGCCGCCTATTGATATTTCTATGACAATAGGAATTAAATTATCTAGCTCTTTGTCGTCAAAATCTTCATCTCTTACAAACCTTAGTGCTGTTCCTTGTTCTGACAGAATTTTAAGAGCAAATAATAATTGATCAAAATACAGATTTGATTTTTTGAAGTAGTATTTAGCTGAAAATAATTTTTTTTCAGACTCTTTTAAGCGGAGCCATTCTATAGAATATTTGTCTTTATCTTTCATTTTTTATTGCTACACAGCATGGAACAAAATAACTTTTCAAAATCATTCGTAGATTTTTATATTGTCTGAAAAATTTGTTGCCATCCAACATAATTTTTTGCTTGAGTCAGGTAAAGTATGCAGAAATGGATAGCAGAATTAGTTTATAGTATCCAATTTTTAAATATTACAGTTCTATCGAGAATAACATAACATTATCCGAAGTTGTAAAAAATGATACATAGCTGTTTATTTCGCATGTGCCAGATGTTTCTATAAAAATAATATCTCTTCCTAGTGACAAAACTAAAATACCTGTATCTTCACAAGATATCACTTTAGCCTTGAAAAACATGTTGTTATTAATTAAATAAAAGCCATACCCAGGTATTTTTTCAAGAGTTATATTCTTACCCCACTCAAAAAAATCATCGATTTCTAATTCAATATTATAATATGTGTTTGATAATGATTTACTATTGTCCCAAATCGCAACACCACATCCTAAATCAGATTTGAACTCTACTAAATTCTCGTCTATTTTACTTACTAAAGTAATTTTCATTTTTTTATGGTATTTAATAACTCTATTATTAGTATTCATTACATTATCAACAAGATCGGAATTACATGTTTATTCATGATAATGGTGTTTTGTTTGCTTGCTTGCTATTTATTTCATGATTGCTATAACAAATACATTATTTTGCATCATGGGACGTGATTCTATCATAATTTGGTAAGCTCTTTCTAGGATGCTTGCTTATTTGAATAAAAACTTAATTTAAATGCAAATTGATATCATAAGGTGTAATAGTCTTTATTTGTAGGATTTACTAGCGTTATTTACAGTAATTTGAGAAGCTACTGTAAGGAATATACACAAGAAAACAAAACTAACGCCTTGTTAAGCTATTTGCCTGAGGTAGAATTTAACAAATAGCTACCCCTTAATTTTGTTGTTTGAACAGGTGTGGTCATTCCACACTACATAGACCGCCATTTAGT
>NZ_FMWS01000013.1:40862-41582 GCF_900103255.1 Gilliamella bombi
TTACTACAAAACGAGGAAGCAGGCTAATAAAGCACTATTTGAATATATTGAAATCTATTATAATCGGATACGCCGTCATTCAGCCAATGGCTGGGTATCACCTGAATAATATGAACAACAATATTACCAAAACGAAAAATGATAGAGGCGGGCACTGTCTAATATTTTGGCGAGGATCAGGAAAACGAATCAGAATTCCAGGGAAATGTGGCGGGCGATAAATGAAAAAATTATATTTTCTAAAATACGGCAGTAATAAATCTAAAAAAGAGATAAGTGAATTGTTGAATAATAAATGGGATATAACTTGCTCTGAACATGATAGCTCTTATATTGGGGTGTACTTCTCTTACTGTGGTCTTTATGCGGACACATTAACTATTACAGATAATTATATCCCGCTATCTGACGAGTGGTTAGATGAAGAAAATAAAGAATTCTGTACATTAATAAAAGTATCTTTTATTAATGGGAAAAATTATGATAAATTAAGTAGATATAAGTTTTTAAAAAATGTATTTAATCAGGTCGATATACTATCGATGATAAGTGACGAATATTTTGAAGAAAATTAATCAATACTTGATAGGTTGTAGTAAAAACTCTCCTTGGATTATTTTGGCTTTTTACTTTCTTGACGTATTAGTAGGGCGTGTTGATCTTTCGTGATTATTTTTTATACGGCATGATGTGAGTTACAATAATTCAGCCAAAAACAAC
>NZ_FMWS01000016.1 GCF_900103255.1 Gilliamella bombi
GTTGTTTTTGGCTGAATTATTATAACTCACATCATGCCGTCTAAAAAATAATCACGAAAGATCAACACGCCCTAATATATAAAAATATTAACAAAAAAGCAGGACTAATAGCCTGCTTTTTTATTACTACTATCGGTCGTTTTTAACGCATGGTAACAAACTCTTCGGCAGCAGTTGGGTGAATAGCCACCGTATTATCAAAGTCTTTTTTAGTTGCTCCCATTTTAAGCGCTACTGCAAAGCCTTGTAACATTTCGTCCATTCCGTAACCAATGCCATGAATACCAACAATTTTTTCATCTTTCCCCACGCATACTAATTTCATTCGACAAGGTTGTCGATGCTGTGTTACTGCGGTGTACATTGCTGTAAATGTTGATTTATACACTTTTACGTTTTCTTCACCATACTGCTGTATTGCTTCTGGTTCAGTCAATCCTACTGTACCAATTGCAGGATGAGTAAATACGACGGTCGGAATATTACTGTAATCTAAATGTTCATCAGGTTTATTGTTAAATAACCTTTCTGATAAGCGGCGCCCTGCGGCAACTGCAACAGGTGTTAGCGCTATAGCGCCTGTAATATCATCACCGACAGAATAGATGCCTGGGACATTGGTGTTTTGGTATTTGTCGACGATAACAAAACCTTTATTATCAACCGCAATTCCTGCCGCCTGTAAATTCATGTCATTTGTTGCTGGATCACGTCCAATCGCCCAAATTAAACAATCAACTGTGTAACTTTCGCCATTTTCGAGGTTTAATGTTAGTGAATTATCACTATTTTTAATTACCGATTTTGGAACCGCAAAAGTATGTAATTGTTGTCCTTCAGTAGCAATAACTTCCATTAAGGTTTCAACAATAAGCGGATCAAAAGATCGTAGTGGTGTAGCATTGCGAACAAATTGATGTGTTTGTGCGCCCAAAGCGTGTAATACGCTTGCTATTTCGCAAGCAATATAACCTGCGCCAACAACTGCCACACGTTTTGGCAAGGCTTTTAGAGCAAAAAAGCCATCTGAAGTAATGCCATTTTGCGCACCTGGAATATTGGGAATGCTTGGTTTTGCGCCAACAGCAATTAGAATATGATCAGCACTATAGTGTTCGCCATTTACCTCAACGGTGTGAGAGTCAACAAATTTTGCATAGCCATGAATGACGTCAACTTTGTTATTAGTAAGTACCCGATCATAAGACTGATGAATGCGATCAATATAAGCAGTTCGACTAGCAATTAATTTATCCCAATTGAATTGATTAATAGTGGTATCAAAACCGTAATCGGGACCATAATGTTTTATAGCTTCTGCAATTTGAGCACCATACCACATTACTTTTTTGGGTACACAACCAACATTAACACAGGTTCCACCTAATAATTTGGCTTCAATAATGGCACATTTCTTTCCATAGGACGCAGCTCGATTAATTGATGCTATCCCTCCACTACCACCACCAATGGCAATGTAATCATAATGTTTGGTCATAAAATATCCTTAATACTCTTTTTCGTTATTTGCTTATTAGCTTTGCATAAAGATCACAATAAAAAAAGTATTAATTTTGAAATTTAACAATAGTTATTAACGATTGATTAAAGTGTATTAATTTTTTTTACTGATTTTTATCTTAAACAAGAATTAACTAAGGTTATTAAGAGCTGAAAAGCCAATTGGCTACTTATTTCCAAGTAGCCAATTTTATTTGTGATTATTTAGCTTAGCGTTTTTTTTATTGCATTAATAATGTTGGTTGTTGAACATCCATCTTCAAAATTGAGCACTTTAACAGTTCCACCAGCAGCAATAACTTCTTTACCGCCAGCGATATCTTCAGGTTTATAATCGCCACCTTTGACTAATACATCGGGTAAAATAGTGCCTATTAATCGCTGTGGTGTTTCTTCCTCAAATGGCACGACCCAATCAACTGAATCAAGTGCACCTAATACAATCATTCGTTGCATAAGTGGGTTTATTGGTCTTGATTCACCTTTTAACTGCTTAACCGAGGCATCGCTGTTCACAGCAACTATTAGACGATCACCAAGTTTACGCGCATTAGCAAGGTAAGAAACATGTCCTGCGTGTAAAATATCAAAGCAACCATTGGTCATGACAATTTTTTCACCACGCATCCGTGCTTTTTGAACTTCTTCTTTAAGTTCTTCTTCTGTCATTACACCAAATCCGTCATCGGCACGTGCTCGAATGGCATTACTTAACTCTACTTGTGATACTGTTGAAGTGCCAAGTTTACCAACAACAACACCCGCTGCCGCATTGGCTAAGAAACAGCTTTCCTCTAAAGATTGCCCTGCGGCTAAAGCTGCAGCTAATGTGGCAATTACGGTATCGCCAGCACCTGTGACATCAAATACTTCTTTAGCTTGAGTCGGTAGATGATAAGTTGGTTTATCTAATTGAAGCAATGTCATGCCTTTTTCGCTTCGTGTAACCAATAGCGCTTTTAGTTGGTACTGTTTAATCAGTTGGTGGCCTTTTTCTATGATTTCATCTTCACTTTGACAATGACCAACTACCGCCTCAAACTCTGACATATTAGGGGTTAAGATTGTTGCACCGCGATAACGTTCAAAATCAGTCCCTTTAGGATCAACTAGAATTGGTACATTTGCTTGATTAGCAAGCTTAATTATTGCTTGAACTGCTGATAATGCTCCTTTAGCATAGTCCGACAAAACCAATACTTTATGCGTCGCCAATGCTGTTTGAATACGCTCAAGAATAGGAGTTGCATCAATATTGCCAAATCCTTCTTCAAAATCAATACGGATCAATTGTTGATTACGTGATAGGACTCGTAGTTTAGTTATGGTTGGGTGTGTTGAAACAGAGACAAAATCACATTGAACTTTGTGTTTACTTAGCTGTTCATCAAGAATTTTGGCTGGTTCATCAATACCTGTTAATCCGATTAGTCTCGCGTTACCACAAAGCGATGTAATATTCATAGCAACATTAGCCGCACCACCTGGTCGCTCTTCTAAAGAGTCAATTTTAACTACAGGTACTGGCGCTTCGGGGGATATCCGATTAGTTCCTCCATACCAATAGCGATCTAACATAATATCGCCTACAACTAATACATTGGCACAATTAAAATCAGGTAATGAGGTCTTCATTATGACTTGTTATCCTTAATTATTCAGTTAATTCATCTTTTATCTGTTAACTATCTTTATCAGATTCATAACTGTCGTTATCTTCTGTTTTGTCATTTTTTCGTGGTTGATAAAAACGGGCAAAAAAAGTGCCGATTTCAAACAGTAAACAGATAGGTACAGCTAGTAATATTTGTGAAAATACATCGGGAGGTGTAACAAACATTGCAACGGCAAACACTCCAACAATTATATAAGGGCGCTTTTTTCGTAGACTTTTAGGAGTAGTTATTCCTGTCCAACAAAGTAGTATAATGGCAACTGGCACTTCGAAAGCAAATCCAAAAACAATAAAGAGTGTCATTACAAAATCAAGGTATTTTGTAATATCTGTATTGATAGCTACATCAATAGGTGCAGTGTGAATAAAAAAGTAAAATGCTAGTGGAAACACCACAAAGTAAGCAAATGCGATACCAAGATAAAAGAGAATTGTGCTTGATACAATTAACGGCATTACTAGACGTTTTTCATGTTGATATAGTGCTGGTGCGATAAATCCCCAAACTTGATACAGTATGTAAGGAATTGAGATAAATATTGCCACCACAGCAGTTAGCTTAATTGGAGTAAAAAATGGCGCTGCAATATCTGTTGCTATCATGCTACTACCTTGAGGTAATTGGCTGATAAGTGGATTTGCCACGATATGATAAATATCATTGGAAAAATAGAGTAAGCAAGCTAATACTAGCAAAATACAGATAATAGAGCGTAGAAGCCGTGTTCTAAGTTCAACAAGATGTCCAATTAATGGTTGTGTAGCGTCGTCGGTCATGATTTATTTTTATCTGAGTGAGAGTGAGAATCGATCAGCGTTGCAGAGTCGATCTCGTTTTGTAATGATTCTGTTACGCGCTTTAAATCATCAATTGATTCTTGAATCTCTGGCGTAAGTGTTGTTAAACCACTTTGTTCAGCCTTTTTTAGACTGTCTTGTAACTCTTGCAGTTTAAGTTCTTTATTTAATTCTAACTGTACAGTAGCAGACATTCGGCGGAGTACTTTTATCCATCCTGCAACTGTTTTTATGGCAATAGGTAACCTTTCTGGCCCTAAAACCACCAGACCAATAATTAATACCAATAGTAACTGACCAAAGCTGATGTCGAACACGGGTTACTCTTTTTTGCTATTGTTAGTATCTGTATTGTTAGTATCTGATGAGTCAATATTCTCGACTTTTTGTAAATTGTCTTGCTCTTTTTGGTCGTGGCCGTCATCATCATTCATCGCTTTTTTAAAGCCTTTAATTGATGCACCAAGATCGGAGCCTAATGTTCGTAATTTTTTTGTTCCAAATAACAAAACAACAACAGCAACTAATATGAGGAGTTGAGGCAAGCTTGGCATCATGATAATTATCTCCAGTAAGGTTAATACCTAAATTATACACACAAACTACAATTTTCCCAAATAACTAGTTTTGTGCTCAATTCTTAATGCACAATTAGTATAATAATACATAATGCACAAAATAGTGCAATCGCTGTATATAAATTTCGTTCACGCTTTTTACTACGCTGAAGTTCTTGATTGATTTGCTGTAATTGAACATTCATTTGTTTAGAAATTCGTTCATAATCATTTAATTTTTCTGGTAACTGTGGCAACATGACCCGCCACTGAGGCAACGATTCCCAAGCTTGTTGTAGTATCTTTTTAGCACTATATTTATCTCGATACCACTTTTCTAAAAACGGCTTTGCTGTTTGCCACAAATCAAGTTCTGGATAAAGCTGACGACCAAGTCCTTCAATATAAAATAGCGTTTTTTCAAGTAAGGTTAGTTGGGGTTGGATATCCATATCAAATTGACGTGCAACTTGAAATAATTGCAGTAAAATCTGTGAAAATGAGATTTCAGAAAGTGGTTTTGAAAATGCGGGCTCACATACATTGCGCATTGCCATTTCAAGTGCAATAACATCTGTTGTTGCTGGTACCCAGCCTGATGCAATATAGGTTTCGGCTATTTTTCGATAATCTCGATTGAAAAATGCTAAGAAATTTTCTGCAAGATAGCGTTGATCATCAGCACTTAATATACCAACAATCGCACAATCAATACCAATATAACGTGGATTTTGTGGTTCTGTAATATCAACAAAAATGTTGCCTGGATGCATGTCAGCATGAAAAAAGTTATCACGAAACACTTGGGTAAAAAAAGCTTGTACTCCTCGTTCTGCAAGTAATTTCATATCAACATTATTTTGCTTTAACTGATCGATATCTGCAATGGGGATCCCTTTAATGCGCTCTTCAACCATCACATTTTTTCGACATAAATCTTGGTAAACATAAGGGATATATAAAATGTCGCTATTGATAAAATTATCGCGTAATCTAGCCGTGTTGTAAGCTTCTTTTTGTAAATCTAACTCTTTTAATAGTGTCATTTCATAATCATGCACTATTTCAACCGCTCGTAATTTTTCGCCTGATTCAATCCGCTTAGTTAATTGTTTAGCCATCCAATACATCAAACTAATATCGGCTTGGATAACGTGTAAAATGTTAGGACGCAATACTTTGATAACTACTTCGGCTTGACTACGTTTTAATATCGCCTTATGAACTTGTGCTATTGATGCTGATGCTATTGGTTTTTCGTCAAAATCTGCAAAATAATAATCAATTGGCTGCTCTAAAGCTGACTCAATTATTTGTTTGGCAATTTTACCGTCAATAGGGTTAACTTGGTCTTGTAATTTTGCCAAAGCATCGGCTATGTGTTTTGGTAAAATATCTCGTCGAGTTGAGATCATTTGTCCAATTTTCACCCAAACTGGACCTAGTTCTTGTAACGCTAGTTGTAAACGTTCACCGATTTCTTGATGTTTTGCTTTAGCTCTAACCCAAAACATACAAAATAATAAAGTACGCAACCATTTTGATGAACGATGTTTTGGCAACAATTCATTTAATTGATAAGCTCGGAATACAGTTAATATTTTAAACAGTCTAAAAAATGTCATTATTATTCATCGCATCAAAATTTAAAGCCAGTATGTAACGCAACTATACCACCAGTCATATTGTGATATTTCACATCGACAAATCCTGCATCTTCCATCATTTTTTTCAATGTATTTTGATCAGGATGCATACGGATAGATTCAGCTAAATAACGGTAACTTTCAGAATCATTTGCCACTATTTTCCCCATCAATGGTAACATGGTAAATGAGTATAGATCATACGCTTTATTCAGAATTTGATATTGCGGTTTAGAGAATTCAAGAATTAATAAACGCCCGCCAGGTTTTAATACTCGCCACATGGATCGTAATGCTTTTTCTTTGTCGGTGACATTACGTAATCCAAATGAAATAGTAATACAATCGAAATAGTTATCTGCAAAAGGTAATTCCTCGGCATTAGCTTGTACATATTCAATGTTTTTAAATAAGCCTTTGTCACGTAGCTTATCTCGTCCCACTTTTAACATCGATTCGTTAATATCAGCTAACACAACCAATCCATCATCACCAACAAGTTGCGAGAATTTTGCCGTTAAATCACCAGTACCTCCTGCCAAATCTAAAACTTTTTGACCTTTACGCACGCTACTATATTCAATGGTAATTTTTTTCCAAATACGATGTATGCCAAATGACATTAGATCATTCATAACATCATATTTATCAGCAACAGAATGAAATACTTCAGCAACACGTTTTACTTTTTCTTGTTTGGGAACTTGTTTGTAACCAAAATCAATTTTTTCTTGATTTGTATCGTCTTGTTTGTCAGAAGATTGAGACATAAAAATTTACCTATCACAAATATTTGACTTATTTTAACATAAGCCACAATAAATGTGATGAACTAAATCAATAATGCTTCAACCTCTTTTGTGATTGTTTCAAAATGTTCCAGCCGTGAGGATTTTGGATTTAAATCTTTTTCGTGAATGACTAAATCAAAATGATAACTGTCTTTAAAAGCTTTTAAAATTTCATTATTTTTTTGAAATAATTGATTGTAGTACTGTGCTAATGTTTCAAAATCAATTGAGGTAAAAACAACCTTATTGGCGCTTTCAACAGCTTTTGAAATCCGTTCTACATGTAACATCGCAATTTTCATAAAATCAGATTCACTCAAATAGCGTTTGTTATGCTGAGTTAAGATTTCTCGCTCAATATAATTAATATAACCGTTAGGTACATATTGAGTATTATAAATATTAGCAAATTGAATAGGTAAATCACGAAATCTATTTTGACCAACAATAGCTACTTTTTTAACAAAAAAAGGTTTTGCTGCTTGTGCGATATAAGACCAGTTTTTATAAGGATTTTCACGGATTTGGGTTGCGCTGATGCTTATAAAATCTCGATTGGCATCAACAATGATTACCGGACAGCCAAAATAGAGTTCATGATTTTTGACATCTTGCGGTTCACTAGTAAATACTACGTTAGGCTTAATTTTATGTTCGGAAAGAATTTGCTTAACGCGACAACTCCAATCTTGCCATCCATTGGGATAAAATTCAATACCAGCTTCATCAAGTACATGGATATGAATATTGTGGCGATCTTTAAACGTCTCTTTTAACCATGAAAAGCGGTCGCTAACTTGTGGTTGTTTGGGTAAGCGGCTTTTATCAAATAGCTGCTTATCACGTGATGCCTCACAGCCCAATATGATATGTAACACATCAACTTGGCTCATTGCTTTTTCAATCAAATAAATATGACCACAATGTAAAGGATAAAACTTCCCAAAAATTAAACCAACTTTATGCTTTAAAGCCATAACCATTACCAAAATACACAATAACTAATAACAATTTACAGAAAAAAAAAGCAATTTCTAATCAAATCATGCTATTTGATATATTTTACCAATTAGTAAAATAACTTTTACCATACAAATAGTTGATAATAAAGATAAAATAATACTTTATTATTTTTGTAAATTAGATAATAAAATACCCGTTGCAACCGAAATATTTAACGCAGGCATGTTATCATTTCCCTTTAAATGGACAACAACATTAGCACAATTAATAAGTTTTATATTAATTTGTTGAAATATAACTAACGCAACTTTTTTATCAAACTTGATTTTATGCAATTGAGTTGATGCAATGGATTTTGCCTGACACGGTAATAACGCAACAACTTGGTAACCACGCTGTTTAAGCATATCAAGTGAAGCAACAAAATCATCACTTTTAATTGATTCAACAGCCTCAATACCACCTTCTGCCACACGCATGGCAGCGCCACTATCGAGTAAATTTGTTTGACGTAATATAACGCCATTAACACCATAAAAAGCAGCACTACGAATTAAGCCACCTAAATTATGGGGATTATGAACATCGTCAATAGCTAAAATACAATCATGATCTTTATTACTATTGTTTTCTAAATAATCCAATAAGGTAAGTGGAACACGTTTTTTTACAATTAGGCAGACACCGCCATGGTGCTGAGTTTGAGTTATTTTACTAATTTGCTCACTAGAGATAACATCATAACCTAACCGTTGTTTGACTAACCAGTCTATTAGATCTTTAAACTGATAAGTCATCTCTTGGGTAATAAATAGTTTAACAATAGCTGTGCGTCGATGTTTGAAAACTGCTTTACAGCTATTTTCACTATAAACTAAAGTTTCTTCTTTACGTTGGCGATAGCCATCATAACCAAAGGTCGGTACTTGATCATTAGCACGAACCTTTTTTTGCCATGGTGAATCATTATCGATAGATGATTGAGATTGATTAAGTTCAACATTAAACCGCTTTTTTGCAAACTCAGATTTATCATTTCGAGGTTTGAATGTTTCAATACGATCATGACGATCTCGTTTAGATTTCAACTGAAATGAATCATCTTTACGCTTCTCTTTCCATCGAGAGGGCTTTTCAATAGCCGAGCGAGAATGTTTTTTAGATTCACTATTTTTGGCGTAAAAAATAGATGGTTTATTTTTTTCGGTATTGTCGTTCATATCAATCTCACAATTAATCGGTTATCGCGTACGGATGGTTGGGGCTATTTTATCTAATACGCCATTAACAAATTTATGGCTGTCAGCAGCACCGAAGGTTTTTGTTAAATCAATGGCTTCATTAATTACCACTTTATAAGGTACATCTTGACGTTTCATTAATTCATATAGTGCGATTCTAAGTATCGCTAATTCAATTTGTCCTAATTCATCAACAGATCGTTCAGTGAGATAAGGCGTCATTTTATCATCTAATTCGGCAGTATTTTTTGCTACACCATTTAATAATTCACGAAAATACTTAGAATCGACGCCTTTCATATCTTGTTCTGCAATAAAACTTGTCTCAACATCAGCAAGATCGTTTCTGGAAACTTGCCAAGAGTAAATGGCTTGTACCGCACATTCTCTTGCTCGACGACGAGGATTAACTAATGCCACAAAATTACTCCTTAATTGCTTTAATAATATTTAGCATTTCCAGCGCAGTTAATGCAACTTCAGCCCCTTTATTGCCTGCCTTAGTGCCTGCACGTTCAATTGCTTGTTCTATACTTTCGGTGGTTAAAATACCAAACCCTACTGGAATAGTGTTATCTAAACTTGTACTTAATAATCCAGAGCTTGATTCACCAGCAACAAAATCAAAATGCGCTGTACTACCACGAATTACGGTACCTAACGCCACAACAGCATCATATTTTTTTGACTGTGCGGCAACTTTAACAGCTAGAGGAATTTCATAAGCACCAGGAACCCAAATAACAGTGATATTTTTATCATCAACTTGTCCTATACGTGTCAATGCATCAATTGCACCATTTACTAGGCTATCATTAATAAAATGATTAAAACGCGCCACTACAATTGCAACTTTAGCTTTTGGTGCAGCAACTTTACCTTCAATCGTTTGCATATAAATTCCTTATTAATTCTATTTTATGCCATTTCACTCTGTTTTGCGTGAAAATTACTAAATAAATTGTATCACGAATTAAAGACTTATCCTATCGGCAAATAGCGTTACGACCAAGTTCTATCCAATATATTATTTAAAATAAATGCAAAGAATTTAACTATTTGCAAATGTATTATTTGTTAAATTTAAAATTAATTTAAATTTTGTCGTTATTTCAACCATCATTATTAGAAATAACCTTAATTTATTTCTATTTCAATGTTTATTTTTGCACTTAATGGCATAGTTCCTAAAATGTTCTTACCAAAATAAGAAATTTTGTTTTTATTGCTTGCAAGCTATTTTGAACAAATTACAATAGTCTATAAATTTATTTATTATTGATGGAGAAATACCTGTGTATATTGACAATATTCGTGATGAATTAAACCAAGCTATTAACGTATTAACTAATTTTGTTTCAGATGATAAAAATCTCCAACAAATCCAAAAAGCTGCTATTTTAATTGCTGATTCGTTTAAACATGGTGGTAAAGTTTTATCATGTGGTAATGGTGGCTCTCATTGTGATGCTATGCATTTTGCTGAAGAATTAACTGGTCGCTATCGTGATAATCGCCCTGCTTATCCTGCGATAGCCATATCAGATGTAAGCCACATTTCGTGTGTAGGTAATGATTTTGGATTTGATTCTATCTTTTCACGTTATGTTGAAGGTGTAGGTCAGAAAGGTGATGTACTTTTAGGTATCTCAACTTCAGGAAATTCAGCTAACGTGCTTAAGGCAATTGAAGCAGCAAAACAAAAAGGGATGAAAATTATTACGTTAACTGGTAAAGATGGTGGTAAGATGAATGGACTTGCCGATGTTGATATTCGTGTTCCACATTTTGGTTATGCCGATCGTGTGCAAGAAATCCATATCAAAGTTATTCATATTCTTATTCTGTTAATTGAAAAAGAGATGGCAAAATAATATGTGTGAATTATTGGGTATGAGTGCTAATGTGCCAACCGATATCTGCTTTAGTTTTACTAGTTTAATTAAACGAGGTGGGGACAAAGGTCCTCACAAAGATGGTTGGGGAATTACTTTCTACGAAGGAAAAGGTTGCCGAACATTTAAAGATCCTGAGCCTTGTAGCTATTCGCCTATTGCTAAAATGGTGAAAGAATATCCCATCAAATCTAAAGCTGTGATTGCTCATATTCGACAAGCAAATCGAGGCGGTGTCGCACTAGAAAATACCCACCCATTCACCCGCGAACTCTGGAGTAAAAATTGGACTTTTGCCCACAATGGACAATTAACCAATTACCAAAATTTAGATACAGGGCTTTTTCAACCTGTTGGAGAAACCGATAGCGAATACGCTTTTTGCTATTTAATTAATCAATTACAGCAAAAATATTCACAAAAACCTGTCGATGATCTTGAGCTATTTAATTTTATTAAGCAATGTGCCGATCGATTAAGCCAACTAGGCATATTCAATATGCTACTTTCTGATGGGCAATATGTGTTTGCCTATTGTACAACGAATTTGCATTGGATAACCCGTAAAGCACCATTTGGCAAAGCAAAATTACTGGACGAAGATGTAGAAATTGATTTTCAAAAACATACAACACCCAATGATATTGTTACTATCATTTCAACCTTACCATTAACTTCAAATGAGATATGGCAAAAACTTAATACTGGCGAAGCGATTTTATTTAAAGATGGCGAAATTAGCCAATCTTCCGCATTTTAATAGGGTGCTTGGTGACTCATTTTTAAATTGATAATGCAGATAACTTAAAGTTATCCATAACATTATAGGTTTTTAGCTAGAACAATCAGCAATACCATTGCCAATAACATACCAAAACCTTGTGAACAAATTGCCGAAATCCTAACGCAAAACCAACAAAAAGTGCACTCCAACCAACTTGACTAACAAAGTGGGTTGAAACAAGCGGAAACACAACATAAAAACCCAAGACAATAAACAGATTATCAAGTAAAAGTATTTGCCGACCTGTTTTACGAATTTGAGATGGTATTGGCATTTATTTAACTCTTTGAGTTAAATAGTTTTGATAATCAGGAATTTCAATATCAACTTCTTGCGTAAAAATAGAGGACTGAATTAATGCATTGGCTGTGGCTTGATTAGTGGCAACTGGAATATTCCAAACAGTAGATAATCGTAACAACGCTTTCACATCTGGATCATGAGGTACAGCATTAAGTGGATCCCAAAAAAAGATTAAGATATCAATTTTACCTTCTGCAATTAATGAACCTATCTGCTGATCTCCCCCCATCGGACCACTTAACATTGGCGTGATATTTAATCCTGTTTCTTGCTTTATTAATGTTCCAGTAGTGCCCGTGCCACATAAATTATGACGAGAAAGCTCTTCACGATTTTTTTTACACCAACTTAATAAAGAATCTTTCAGATGATCGTGAGCAACTAAAGCAATATTTTTTTTAGCTAGTAATTTACGTGTGGTATATAGCATCATTGTATCCTAATTCATTATTATATTTTTTTAATTTTTAACAGAGTATTAATCAAAGCGCAAGGTTTATTTAATTGATAATAGATAATAAAAAAGGCACCGAAGTGCCTTTTAAAATAAAGATACAATCAATTAGAATTGGTAAATTAAACCAAGTGCTACTGTGTCTTTTGTTGTGCCCTTGATTTGTGATTTAGTAAATGAACCATCTTCATATAAAGCACGGCGTGCACCGATATCATCTTTATCTAACAAGTTAATTTTATAATCGATAATAGCTTGTAGGTTTTTGTTAAAGTCATAAGTTAAACCAACATCAACATATTTAGCTAAATCATTACCTTTAAGCCCTGCATCACTTGAATAACTAGATGCGTCTTTAACTTTATGTTGGATATAAGCAACAGATGGCGTTAAACGTCCTACTTCAAAGTCAATACCATATTGAGCAACTAATTCATAGCCTTTGGTTTTTAAATCATCAGCGCTACGAGTAGTTGAGGCATTATCCCAGCCATATTTTTGTTTACCTTGAATATATAACGCAGCTAAATAAAGGTTGTCGTTGTCATATTTAATACCAGCTGACCATGCTTTAGCATCTTTATGACCACCAGTTTGTGCATAACCAGCACCAACAGATAAACCAGTATCAAGCACATCCCAATCAACAACTGAACCCCATGCTTCAGCACTATTGCGTTTATCATTAAGAGTATAATTACCGAAATGACGTGTTGAGCTGTTATCTCCGTTATCCGCATATTGAACGGCAAAACGTAAACCATTCACTAAGCCAAAGAAATCTGAATTACGGTAGGTTGCAACGGCTTTAGTACGAGCTGTTAATGCATAAAGATCATTATCAGAAGCATCACCACCAAATTCTGGTAAAACGTCAGTGTAAGATGTTAATGTTTTTAATACACCATCATTGCGACCATAGTCGAATGAACCAAAATCACCAAAGTTTAAACCAGCAAATGCATAACGAGTTTCATTATCAGCATTTTTACCTGTTTTTGCTTCATATTCCCAACGACCATAGCCAGTTACGCTGTCGGTCACTTGTGTTTGACCTGACATACCTAAACGTGCAGTGGTCTTGTCACCTTCACCTGTTTGGTTATTGCGATCAGTAATATAGTTTAATGCGTAAACACGACCATAAAAGTCAACTTTATTACCGTCTTTATTCCACACTTCAATAGAAGCGTTTGCTGTACCTGCAATTAAAAGTGCAGGAATAGCGATTGCTAATAGATTACGTTTCATTTTTTACCCTCAAAGGTATTTTATATTATTAAAGATGCAAATTGCTTTGCTCTGGTTTAACAAATAACTGCTAATAATCAGCAATTATATTATTACTGTGATAGCCATTTTGCCTAATAAACATGGCTCTAATGCCACATTGCCTATTTAACAATGGAATTTAGATTTATTCTGCGAATTTTCGAATATTTTAATACTTATTATAAATTTTTTTAGGCATAAAATGTTTTTTTAGGTGGGAATGAATTCAAAAGATGAAAAAAAAGGCACCTAAGTGCCTTTTTATAAGATATTAAGCGATTAGAATTGGTAAATTAAACCAACACCTAACACATCTTTAGTACCTGGTTTAGTATCGTGACCACGTGGATTTTCAGTATTTGAAGCTGCACCAAAATCTTTACGATCAAGAAGGTTGAATTTATATTCAACAATCGTACTAAAGTTTTTGTTTAAATCGTAAGTTGCACCTACAGATACATACTTAGCTTCTGGTGAATTGAAACCTCTATACTTCCAACGGTAACCATATTTTGAAAAATTATCATAATCAGAAGATTTAACTTTGTGTTGAACATAAGCTAGAGAAGGAGTTAAACGACCAACTTCAAGATCGATACCATATTGAGCAACTAATTCAAATCCTCTGACTTTTAAATCTGTATCTCTTATATGATAAACGTAATCACCAATTAATCCATAAGTACCAACCGCATTCTTATGTTTACTTTGGAAATAGTTAGCACCTAAATATAAATTATAGTTATCATATTTAAGACCAGTTGCCCAAGTACTTTGACGGCTATCACTTTTTGAAGTTTGAGCGTAACCTGCACCAGCTGTTAAACCAGTGTCAAAAATATTCCATTGAACATTTGCACCCCAAGCTTCTTTGGATTTATGGTTAATACGATCTTTAGTAGTACCTGATACAGGGTCTAACCATTTTTTATTCTCAATATCTTTAACTGCATCACCATTATCGGCATATTGTAATGCAAAGCTAATATCATCGGTTAAACCGAAGAAGTTATTGTTACGGTAAGTTGCAACAGCTTTAGTACGTTCTGAAAGAACATGCCATTCATTGTTTGCTGCATCACCACCAAATTGTGGTAATACGTCAGTATAAGCAGTAATTGCTTTTAACACACCGTCATTACGACCATAGTCGAATGAACCAGCATCACCAAAGTTTAAACCAGCGAATGCATAACGTACTTCACTACTGCCGTCTTTACTTTTACCCGCTTTAGCTTCATATTCCCAACGACCATAACCAGTTACGCTATCAGTGATTTGAGTTTGGCCTGACATACCTAAACGAGCTGAAGTATCATCACCTTCGCCTTTTTGACCACGGTCAGTGATGTTGTTAGCTGCTTTTACTCGGCCGTAAAAGTCAACTTTATTACCATCTTTGTTCCAAACTTCGATAGATGCATTTGCACCAGCTGCGACTAAAAGCGCAGGGATAGCGATTGCTAATAGATTACGTTTCATTTTTTACCCTCATGGTTATTTTTTAAAAAGACACTTCCATAAGTTTAGTGTCAATTTTCGTACAATAATTATTCATCCAAAAAATAATATTTTTATCTATTATTTTTCTACTTTTTACAGTAGTGTAAATTATGTATAAATTTTTTTTAAAATCAAGCGAACTTTTCATTAAATGTAGTATCTAAGTCTAAATTTAAGCCTGTTTGATTGTTTTTTAAACTAAAACAGATTAATATCTACCTACTGTAACTCTCAATAAATTCTTGTTAGGGATTTTAATCAACTTAAAAGTTTGCATTACGCGGCGTTCTTGGGAATGGGATAACATCGCGCACATTTTGAACACCTGTTACATAAACAATTAAACGTTCAAAACCAAGACCAAAACCAGAATGCGGCACAGTACCATATCGACGTAAATCACGATACCACCAATAATCTTCTTTTTTAAGTCCCAATTCTTCCATGCGCTTATCCAACATATCTAAACGCTCCTCACGCTGAGATCCACCAATGATTTCACCAATTCCTGGCGCTAAAACATCCATTGCTGCTACCGTTTTACCGTCATCATTCATACGCATATAAAATGCTTTAATATCTTTCGGATAGTTTTTTACTACCACTGGTGCTTTAAAATGTTGTTCAGCTAAATAACGTTCATGTTCTGAAGCTAAATCAATTCCCCAGCTGACTGGGTTTTCAAATTTAGCATCACAATTTTGTAATATAGTGATAGCATCAGTGTAATCCACTTGAGCAAAATCAGCATTAATAAAGTTTTCAAGACGATTGATTGCTTCTTTATCGACATGCTGAGCAAAAAATTGCATATCATCAGCACGTTTTTCTAGCACTTCTTTAAACACATATTTCAACATATCCTCAGCAAGCTTAGCGTTATCATCTAGATCAGCAAACGCTACTTCAGGCTCCATCATCCAAAACTCAGCTAAATGGCGAGTAGTATTTGAGTTCTCTGCTCTAAATGTTGGACCAAAAGTATAAACTTTAGAAAGTGCACAAGCATAAGTTTCAGCGTTTAATTGTCCAGAAACGGTTAAAAAAGATTCTTTACCAAAGAAATCTTTATCAAAATCAACTTTACCATTATCAGATTTAGGCAGATTTAGCATATCAAGTGTTGAAACGCGGAACATTTCGCCCGCCCCTTCAGTATCTGATGCGGTAATAATAGGAGTTGATAGCCAATAAAAGCCACGATCATTAAAAAACTGATGAATTGCTTGCGCAAGCGTATGGCGTACACGCGTTATCGCACCAACAATATTGGTTCTTGCACGCAAGTGAGCCACTTCACGAAGATATTCAATTGAATGGCGCTTTGCTGCCATTGGGTAAGTTTCGGGATCGTCAACAAAGCCATACACTTCAACTTGCGTTGCTTGTAATTCATATTTTTGACCTTGACCTGGTGACTCCACTACTTTACCAGTGACTTTAACGGAACAACCAGCTGTTAGACGCAAGATTTCCTGTTCATAATTAGGTAAATTATTTTCAATAACAGCTTGAATAGGGTCAAAGCAGGAACCATCGTAAACAGCTAAAAATGAAATACCTGCTTTAGAATCACGGCGAGTTCTTACCCAGCCTTGAACTGAAATAGTGCTACCAACAGCAATTTTGCCTTGTAACACATCAACAATAGGTGCAACTGAAGTCATTTAATTATCCATCTCTACATTAATTTGTTTAAGTAATATTTAAAGTAATACAGATATATTCTAAAGACTATCCCATAACGAAATGGAATTCTTGAATAACTTGTTTCTTATTACTAATTACTAATTTTTAGTTTCTAATATTAATAATAAGTTAAACATGAATTATTATCATTGTTTAACACTAAAAGTTCGTTTTAATTCATCAATAAAATCTAAATCCTGAGATATCGTTTTACCTGGACTATCTGATAGTTTAGCCACAGATTGATTATTACATTCCGTTAATTTAAGCACAATGTTCAATGCTTTGGTATTGGCATCTTTAGATGGAATATCACAAGCTAAAAAACCACCGACGCCAAAAGATAATTTTACGCGATGATTAAAATGTTGATAGATTTTAATCGCCTTATCAAAATTTAAGCTATCAGAAAAAACCAAAAGTTTAGTTTGTGGATCTATGCCCAATTGCTGATAATGAGCAATTGCTTTTTCACCCCATTGAATTGAATCACCTGAATCATGACGAAGCCCTTGATAATGGGAAGCAAAATGCAAATCAAAATCACGTAAAAATGCATCCATTGTAATACAATCTGTTAATGCTATTCCTAAGTCATGAGGATATTCATCTAACCAAACTTGAAGAGCATTTCTTTGGCAATCTTGAAGATTAGCACTTAAACGTTGATGAGCTTGAAACCACTCGTGTGCTTGGGTTCCAACAGGAGTAAGCCCTAAACGATAAGCCAGTAAATAATTGCTAGTACTATGAAAGTTATGAAAGTGTGTTTTCAAATAACTGACAACTGCCTCTTGCACCGCAAACGAATAACGCCTACGCGTACCAAAATCCATTAAATTAAAGCCCGACATATCCATATTAGCTGTTTTTTCATTAAACAACGCCAATTTATCTTTTAGCCGAGCTAGTGCCTCAGAAACTCCAATATTAGGTGAACGATCTTTATGAACAATTTCACTGATAACGGCAAGTAATGGCACTTCCCATAGAATAACATCTAGCCATTTACCTTCAATTGTAATAGAAAGCACTCCATCTTCATTTTTTATAGTGAGCAAATCACTATTGAAACGCCATTTTTTAAGCCAATTTAAATAGTCAGATTTAAAAAAGGAAATATTTGATAAATAGTTAAATTCATCATCAGACAGCGCTAATGATTCCATTAATTTCACTTGATGTATTATTTCATCAACATATTGTCCCAATAAATCATCACTACGACAACGAAACTGCGCAACGACAGTTACCTCTGGGTAGTAATGAAATACAGCCTGCTGCATATGCAACTTATAAGCATCAGTATCTAATATTGATGTAATTATTGCTGGTAACATGTAAATTTAGTGCTATTGCTTTAAATAAAAATTTCAAAGATTATAGCAGAATAATAATGAAGATATAGATTAATTATGTAATAAGATTGTTTTTAATCAGCTATAATATCAACCAATATAAAATATAAATTGATTTCAAACCAAAAGGTCATAACAACATGAATACAAAAACACCTGAATCGCTGCCTATTGCCAAAAATCGTCTTGATTATAAATCACCCGATTTTACCATTACCGACATTGATCTTGATTTTGATTTAGCTCCCGAAATAACAACCGTCAC
Organism: Gilliamella bombi; assembly: GCF_900103255.1. Taxonomy (GTDB): domain Bacteria; phylum Pseudomonadota; class Gammaproteobacteria; order Enterobacterales; family Orbaceae; genus Gilliamella; species Gilliamella bombi. The sequence continues at coordinate 18,716 of NZ_FMWS01000016.1, forward strand.
AGCTCGTAGCCATGTTGTTAAGAAAAATAATAAAGCGGACAATTTAATTTTAGATGGTGAAGATCTTAAATTGATTTCTGTTAATATTGACGAACAACCATGGCATGATTATCAGCTCACAAAAGCTGGTTTAATCATTCAGCGTGTTCCAGCAGAATTTACATTAACGATTGTTAACGAAATCAAACCAATTGACAATACAGCACTTGAAGGATTATATGTATCAGGCGAAGCGCTCTGTACTCAATGTGAAGCAGAAGGATTCCGCCATATTACCTATTATCTTGACAGACCTGACGTTCTTGCTCGCTTTTCAACACGTATTACCGCGAATAAACAACATTATCCTTATCTACTTTCGAACGGTAATCGCATAGCGCAAGGCGAGCTTGCAGATGGACGTCATTGGGTACAATGGCAAGATCCTTTTCCAAAACCGGCTTACTTATTTGCATTAGTTGCTGGTGATTTTGATATTTTAAAAGATCAGTTTATCACGCAATCAAAGCGGAAAGTTGATTTAGAAATTTACGTTGATAAAGGTAATTTAGATCGTTCGCAGTGGGCTATGACAAGCTTAAAAAATGCCATGCGTTGGGACGAAACACGCTTTGGGCTTGAATACGACTTAGATATCTTTATGATTGTAGCGGTTGATTTTTTCAATATGGGAGCAATGGAAAACAAAGGATTAAATATCTTTAATTCAAAATATGTGCTTGCCAAACCACAAACAGCAACAGATGATGACTATTTAGGTATTGAAGGTGTAATTGGTCATGAATATTTTCACAACTGGACTGGTAATCGGGTAACCTGTCGCGACTGGTTCCAACTTAGTTTAAAAGAGGGATTAACTGTATTTCGAGATCAGGAATTTAGCGCTGATATGGGATCTCGTGCAGTAAAACGCATTGAGGATGTCAAACTTTTGCGCACCGTTCAATTTGCCGAAGATGCTAGCCCAATGTCTCACCCTATTCGGCCTGAACAAGTAATAGAAATGAATAACTTTTACACAGTCACCGTGTACGAAAAAGGCGCTGAAGTTATTCGAATGATGCATACTTTATTAGGAGAAGATAAATTCCAAGCAGGGATGAAACTTTATTTTAAACGCCATGATGGTAGTGCCGCAACTTGTGATGATTTTGTTGCAGCCATGCAAGATGCCTCAGGTATTGATTTAACTCAATTTAAATTATGGTATAGCCAATCAGGAACACCTGAATTAACCGTTACCGATAATTATGACGAGAAAAATCAACAATATACTTTAACAGTAGAACAATATACGCCAGCTACTCAAGATCAAGCACAAAAACAGGCTTTGCATATCCCACTTGATATCGAGTTATATCAACATAATGGTGAAATAATTCCACTGCAATACCAAGGCAAATCTGTTCACCATGTTTTAAATTTAACACAAAACAAACAACAATTTATCTTTGATAACGTAACTCAAAAACCGATTATTTCAGTATTACGTGATTTTTCAGCACCTGTTAAGTTAACTTATGATTATCAAGATAATGATCTTATTTTCTTAATGCAACACGCTACTAACGCATTTAGCCGTTACGATGCAGCTCAAATGTTATTAGCAAAATATGTTCGCTTGAATGTAAAAAATTATCAAGAAAATCAAAATTTAATGTTGCCTGATTCAGTATTAGATGCATTTAGAGCCGTATTGTTATCAGAAAAAACTGACCCTTTCCTTATTGCACAAATCTTAACCTTGCCATCTGAAAACGAGTTGGCGAATTTATTTACTGTGGTTGATCCAATCGCAATTCATCAAGTGCGTCTATTTTTGTTAACGCATTTTGCAAACGAACTTTATGATGAATTATTAGCCATTTATCACCACAATAAAACATCACAATATCAAATTAAACATAATGACATTGCTAAGCGGTCACTTAAAAACTGTTGTTTAACTTTATTAGCTCATGCCGATGATAATTCGCACGCCAATACATTGGTTAACCAACAATATTATCAAGCAAATAATATGACTGATTGTTTAGCCGCCTTGAGTGTTGCTGTAAAAGCTGAACTTGATTGTCGAACTGAGTTATTGGCTAACTTTGATGACAAATGGCATCAAGATGGACTTGTTATGGACAAATGGTTAGCACTAAACGCAACAAGCCCAGAAAAGAATGTTCTTGCTACCGTGAAAAAATTATTAACTCACCGCTCATTTACACTCAGTAACCCAAATCGGATTCGTGCATTAATTGGAGCATTTGTAAATAATAACCCTGTGGCATTTCACGCTGAAGATGGCAGTGGTTATCAATTTTTAGTTGAAATTCTCACTGAGTTAAACCAAAAAAATCCGCAAGTTGCAGCAAGGCTTATCGATCCTCTAATTCGATTAAAACGTTATGACAAAAAGCGTCAAAAGCAGATGCAAAAAGCACTTGAGGCATTGCTAAAAATTGAAAATTTATCTAAAGATTTATTTGAGAAAATTAACAAGGCACTAGAAGCCTAAGTAGGAAATAGCATTCTGCAATATCGTTGTAGGATGCTATTAATAAATTTAAAATTGAAGTTGAAATTTTATACTAAAACGTAGAGTTTCCTGAAACTTTTTTACAAGCACTTTAATAAGTTTTAAATAATGACAATAAAAGAAATCACTCCCACAGAACTTGCACAAAAATTAAATCAGCAAGATAATCTATTTCTACTCGATGTACGAGAACCCAATGAAATAGCCATTTGCAGTATTGGCAACGCAACTCATATTCCAATGAATATGATCCCTTTATATCTAGATAAAATCCCAGATGAAATCGATATTGTTATTTATTGTCATCACGGCAGACGTAGCCTAACTGTTGCTCATTATTTAGCAGAAAACGGATTTGATCCTAACTTTCTCTATAATCTTACAGGAGGGATTGATGCTTGGGCGCTAACAATTGATAAACAGATGGCACGATACTAAAATGCCCGTTATCAAACGGGCTTTTCTTCATTACTTTACCTTGCTATGCTTATTCTTGAGGCATCACCCAATAACCATTTTGGTTATGCGTTTTCATATAATCTTTAAATTGTTGAGATTGATAAATACGCTTCACATCTTGAGCCCATCGACTATTTTCGTTTCCTTCATTCACTACAACCATAATTTCCAAATCAGGAATGATGGTTTCAGAAAGTAATGCTTTGTTCGAGTCAATATTAGCAGAATAAACAATGCTACCTGGAATTACCGCAAAATCTAATTCATTAAGCACTCTAGGAATATTGGCCGAATCCATTTCAATAATTTCAATACCTGCAATATTTTGAGCAATATCATTTTTACTAACAATAATAGGATTTGTATTATTTTTTAATTTTATCCAACCAGCTTTTTCTAGTAGATTATATGAACGAGCTGCATTAGAAGCATCTTGTGGAATAGCAACTTTTGCTCCTGAAAAAACTTGCGTTAATGAGGTGAACTTATTTGAAAATATTGCCGCAGGTACCGATGGTACATGCACAACCGATTTTAAATTTGCTTTACGCTGGGCATTAAACACATTCATATAAGCTGTGTGCTGTGCAACGGTTAAATCAATACTACCTTCACTTAAAGCTACATCTGATTCAAGTAAATGCGGAAAATTCACTAATTTAACCTTATAACCCTCTGATTCAAGTATGGGTTTAACAGCATCATTAAAAAGATCATTATATGGACCTGGTGATACGCCCATGCTAATTTCTTTTTTTGTCTGATTATCGACTGGTTTAGACGAATTATCACAACCAATAGTCAAAAACACTGAACTAGCAACTAAAACGACTGATATGTATTTAAATATTTTTTGTTTGATAAACGCATTTTTCATTTCAGCTATCCTCTATAAGCTATAAGCATTAAATACACTCTAACACAGAAAAAAGCATTCATTTATTCCAAGTAATTCTATCTTATAACTATATGGAATAAGATATAAAAAACGATTATTAGAGCAACAATTTAACCTGTGATACCGTTAGATATATCAATTATTGTCAATCGTTGAATATGCCATATAAACACCTGCAATAAATGATTCAGCCAAATTGCCTAAGCAAGCACTTATTCAACTAGAACAAAATAAATAGGTGATGAACAATGATTAAATTTGAACATGTCTCAAAACAATATGAAAGAAATGGCGTCACAACACAAGCTTTAAACGATATTAATTTAACCATCAGTAAAGGTGATATTTACGGCATTATTGGTTACAGCGGCGCAGGTAAAAGTACCTTAGTGCGCTTAATTAACTTTCTTGAAAAACCAACACAAGGCAATGTCATTATTCAAAATAAACTATTAAATCAATTATCTAGTAATGAATTACGTCAAACCCGTCAAAAAATTGGTATGATTTTTCAGCATTTTAATTTGCTTGAATCAAAAACCGTATTTGAAAATATTGCTATTCCTTTAATTTTAATCAAAAAAGATAAACATTCGATTAAACAAAAAGTCTATGAACTTTTGGAATTTGTTGGATTAAGTGATAAAGCTAACAGCTATCCCAAAGAGCTTTCTGGTGGGCAAAAACAGCGCATTGGTATCGCCCGAGCATTAGCCAACGGTCCTGATATTTTACTATGTGATGAAGCAACTTCAGCACTTGATCCACAAACCACTCAAGCTATTTTAGATTTAATCAAAAAAATCAATGAAGAATATAAAATAACAGTCGTGTTAATCACTCACGAAATGCATGTAATTGAACAAATTTGCCATAAAGTTGCAGTAATGGAAAAAGGCAAGATTATAGAACAAGGTAACGTACTTGACGTATTTGGACAACCAAAACACCAAACTACTCAAAATTTTGTTAGCTCAGTGATCAACGATCAAATTCCAAATGGTGTTGTGGAAAATTTGTTAGAAATAGAAGGTAAAAAAGACAATATTAAATTATTTAAGCTCGAATTCTTAGGACGATCTGCGTCAGAACCCGTGATAAATTCACTTATACTGCAACAAAAAGTTATCGTCAATATTTTGTTTGCCCATATGTCAGAAATCGAAAAAACGGTTTTAGGTAGTATGTTTGTTCAACTAAAAGGTAACGATAGTAATATCAAAGAATCAGTACATTACTTACGTGAGCGCGGTGTGCAAGTCACTGAAATTAAACATTGGGAGATGAGTAAAAATGGAAATATTTAATACTATAATTGACTATTTGGCCTCTTGCTTTGCAACATCAGTAACCACTGAACAATTTGTTCAAGCATCCTATGACACCCTAATTATGGTAGTTTTCTCCTTAATTTTAGGTTCATTAATCGGAATTCCACTTGGTATTTGCTTAGTTACAACAAGACCTTATGGACTATTAGAAAATCGTCGAGTGTTTCGTATTATCAACCCGATTATTAATATAGTTCGCTCATTGCCTTTTATTATTTTATTAGTTGCTATCCAACCTTTAACAAAGGTCATTGTAAATAGCTCTATTGGCACTATAGCAGCGATTGTTCCGTTAACATTTTATGTTGCTCCTTACATTGCTAGGTTAGTTGAAAATTCATTACTTGACGTGAATAGTGGTATTATTGAAGCGGCTCAATCAATGGGAGCGACGCCAATACAAATTATTTGGTATTTTATGTTACCAGAGGCATTTAGCTCTTTAATTTTAACGCTTACAACTGCTACTATAGGTTTAATTGGTGCTACAGCGATGGCTGGTGCTATTGGCGCTGGCGGTATTGGTGATTTAGCTGTGTCATACGGTTATCAACGTTTTGATAATACTGTTACTTATATCTGCGTGGTGATATTAGTTATCGCTATACAATTTATTCAAAGCACTGGTAATTATTTAGCTCGTAAAGCACGGCATGAATAAAACACATAATCACTTTTAGTTATGCATGATCAGTAAAAAATGGGGGGGAGCTAAAATATGACTTTCCCCATTTATTATTTAGAAAAATAGCCTTAATTATCTTTTATCTCTCTAATAAGATATTTTACGTAAAACCTCTGTTTGCCTATAAAAATCAGCCATCGAGTATAAAAACTATTTATTGAGCAGTTATACACAAATAGGCAAAACGTTTAATTGATTTCTTTATTTACAAATATCAAGTAAAATAAGCAAAATTTTACCATTCTAGAAATCTAGGAAATCAATGTGACAAACGCATTACAACAAAATTTGGTTGAAATTCACGATATGTCTTTTTATCGTGGAACAAGGCCTATTTATAAAAATATGAGTTTGAATGTCCCTAAAGGAAAAGTGACAGCAATCATGGGACCTTCAGGAATTGGTAAAACCACACTACTAAGGCTCATTGGTGGTCAATTAAAACCGCAGTCAGGAAAAATTTTATTCGATGGAGAAGACATTCCAAGCATGTCTCGCTCCCGACTTTATGAAGTACGCAAACGTATTAGCATGTTATTCCAATCGGGGGCTTTATTTACCGATCTAACTGTGTTTGATAATGTTGCTTACCCACTACGTGAGCACTTCAAATTACCTGAACCTATATTGCATAATTTAGTCTTAATGAAATTACAAGCTGTTGGTTTACGTGGTGCAGCTCAAATGATGCCATCGGAACTATCTGGTGGTATGGCAAGGCGAGCAGCATTAGCTAGAGCCATTGCGCTTGATCCCGATTTAATTATGTTTGATGAACCTTTTGCTGGGCAAGATCCTATATCTATGGGTGTTATTGTTAAACTGATATCTGAAATAAACCAATCATTAGGATTAACCTGTATCGTTGTTAGCCATGACGTGACCGAAGTGCTTAGTATTGCAGATTATGCTTATATTGTAGCCGAACAACATATTATTGCAGGTGGTACATCACAGCAATTACGTGATAATGATGATTTACGAGTAAAACAATTCCTTGACGGGTTGGCTGATGGTCCAGTACCTTTTCATTATCCTGCTGAAGATTACAAATTAGACCTAAGCAGAGGTAAAAAATAATGTTAAATATACTGGCAAAATTAGGACAATGGTTTATTGATGTCATTGCAATGATTGGTCGTTCTGGTGTGATGCTCTTTAGGGCATTAATCGGTAAGCCACAATTTAATAAACAATTCCCATTACTCATTAAGCAATTTTATTTTGTTGGAGTACAATCACTCACTATTATTATTGTTTCTGGTCTTTTTATTGGCATGGTTTTGGCCTTGCAAGGTTATTTTATTCTGACCACTTTTGGTGCTGAAGCCAGCCTTGGAATGATGGTAGCCCTTGCCCTACTTCGTGAGTTAGGTCCTGTTGTTGCTGGTTTGCTGTTTGCAGGTCGTGCTGGCTCTGCATTAACGGCTGAAATCGGCTTAATGAAAGCAACTGAGCAGCTATCAAGTATGGAAATGATGGCAATTGATCCATTACGACGTATTATTGCACCTCGTTTTTGGGCTGGTTTTTTCAGTATGCCATTTTTAACTGCAATTTTTGTTACCGTTGGTATTTTAGGTGGTGTTATTGTAGGTGTTGATTGGAAAGGTATTGATGCAGGCTTTTTTTGGTCATCTATTCAAAGTAATGTTGATTGGTGGCATGATCTAGGTAACTGTTTTGTAAAAAGCTTTGCATTTGCCATTGCCAGCACTTGGATTGCACTTTTCAATGGTTATGATTGTGTACCAACATCAGAAGGAATTAGTCGAGCAACAACAAGCACTGTTGTTTATTCATCATTAGTAATTTTGGGGTTAGATTTTATTTTAACCGCATTAATGTTTAGTCATTGAGGTCATTAAACATGAGTCGTAAAGTTGAAATCACTGTAGGATTATTTATGGTACTGGTCATTTGCTCGGTACTTTTTTTATGTTTCCGTGTAACGGATCCAACATCATTTGCTAGTCATAATTCATATCGAGTTTATGCTGTATTTGATAATATTGGCGGATTAAAAGCACGCTCTCCAATCAAAATCGGTGGCGTTGTGATTGGTCGAGTCAGTAATATAACACTAAAATCATCAGATCTTGATGTATATAAACCCTATGTAACAATAGATATTGATGCACAATACAATCAAATTCCAGTTTCAAGTTCGCTTTCAATTAAAACATCAGGTTTATTAGGTGAACAATTTATTGATATTAACTTTGGACTTGATAAAAGTACCGAATTAGAACTTGATTCATTGGATAGCGAAGGCACAAGCAACAATTTGCCAACAAATAATCATGAACCAGCTTATTTTCATGATGGTTTTGTAATATACAACACTAAACCAGCAATGGTTATTGAAGACTTAATTGGTCAATTCCTTTATAGTACTGGAGGTTCGACCGATGATAAAGATAAGAAACAAGATACACAAGATATAAATGAAAATTAAGGAGTTTTGTTACTATGTTAACCAAATTTAAACACACTATTTTTTTTGCATTAGCTTTAATATTTAGTGCTAATGCGTTTGCTGAAAATGATCCTTATAAAGAGATGGAAATGGCTGCTAATAAGATTTTTAGCACCATGAATGCACAATCTGCGACATTAAAATCAAATCCTAACAAACTAAAAGAGATCGTAAGAACAGATTTATTACCTTATGTACAAGTAAAGTATGCTGGCGCATTAATTTTAGGTAATTATTATAAAAGTGCTACAGATGCGCAACGTAAAGCCTATTTCGCTGCTTTTGAAAACTATTTGGTACAAACTTTTGCTCAAGCATTATCTATGTATAATGGCCAAACTTATCAGGTTGAATCGCCAAAAGATTTAACAGGTAAAACGCTTATCTCTATTCGTGTTTTATTAAACCAACCTAATAAAAACCAACAACCATTGCGAATTGATTTCCAATGGCGTAAAAACTCTGTCACTGGCGAATGGAAAGCTTATGATTTAGTTGCAGAAGGCGTCAGCATGATCACCACCAAGCAAAATGAGTGGTCAACAATTTTACGCCAAGATGGTATTGACGCATTAACTAAACAATTAACTGATCTTTCAAATCGCAATATTGACCCAAACGCTAAACCAAAAGGCTAGCCATAATGTCGCGAATAAAAACAGAAAAACAACAAGAAATATTATCTTTACAGGGTGAACTTGATGTTCACTCTTTAAACGATTTGTGGTCAACACAAAATACTATTTTAAATGGTGTAAAATGCATTGATGTTGCGCAACTTACTCGGGTTGATTCTTCAGGGCTCGCAACTTTAATTTATTTTTGCAATAAATATCATGTAAAGCTCAAAGGTATTAATCCTCAGCTACAAACATTAATTACATTGTATGATCTACAACCTGTAATTAATATTTAAAAAATGTTAAGTTTTATACTGAAACACATAGTTACCTGAAACTTTTTAACAAAAAATTCCCCCATAATTTACATTAATGATGAGTATGAATAATGGATAAACAAGAAATTATAAACAAATTAAAAAATTCGCTTGAACTTGATGATGTACATGTCCTAACCGATGATGGAAGCCATTTCCAAGTTATTGCTGTAGGAGAATTATTTGCCGATTTAAATCGAGTGAAAAAACAACAAGCAATCTATGCTCCTTTGGCTGAATTTATTAATGATAACCGTATTCATGCGCTTTCTATAAAGACTTATACCCCCACTGAATGGCAACGTGAACGCAAACTTATGGGATTATAACCATTTCTTAGCATGATAATCCCTTGAATTAATTGTTTTCGCCACCATATTATGTTGTATCAATAGACAACACCATTTGTATAAAGGTATCGCTACATGACTAATCCATTATTAACAGATGCACCATTACCCCTTTTTTCACAAATTAAACCCGAACATGTTTTGCCTGCTATACAAGAAACTTTAAAAAACTGCAGAAATACCATTGAAGCAGTATTAAAGCAAAATAGCCAATATACTTGGGATAACTTAATTCAACCAATTGATGAAGCAGACGAAAAATTTGGACGAGCTTGGTCTCCAGTTAGTCATCTTAACTCAGTTAAAAATAGCCCTGAATTACGTGAAGCTTATGAAGCTTGTCTGCCATTACTATCTGAGTACAGCACATGGGTTGGGCAACATAAACCTTTATATCAAGCTTATAAGCAACTCAAAGAAAGCGAACAATATGCTACTTTAACCAAAGCACAGAAAAAAGTGGTTGATAATGCACTACGTGATTTTGAATTATCTGGAATTGGCTTACCCGATGACAAACAGAAACGTTACGGTGAAATTGTTGCAAAATTATCAGAATTATCCTCAAAATATAGTAACAATGTGCTCGATGCCACCATGGGATGGTCAAAATTAATTACCGATATCAAAGAACTATCTGGCATGCCTGAAAGTGCGCTTTCTGCCGCAAAAGAACAGGCTAAATTAAAAGATAAAGAGGGTTGGTTACTAACCTTAGATATACCAAGTTATCTTCCCGTCATGACCTACTGTGATAATCGTGATTTACGATTTGAACTTTACCAAGCCTATAATACTCGTGCGTCAGATCAAGGACCAAACGCAGGTAAGTGGGATAACACTGAAATTATCAAACAAATCTTAACGCTTCGTAATGAGCTTGCACTATTACTAGGCTTCGATAATTATGCTAATAAATCATTAGCAACAAAAATGGCAAGCTCAACCGCTCAAGTCATTGAGTTTTTGAACAATTTAGCAACTAAAGCTAAACCTCAAGGTGAAAAAGAGTTAGCAGATCTTAAACGTTATGCTTATGAGTTTTTTGGCGCAAGTGACATCAAACCATGGGATATAGCTTATTATAGTGAAAAGCAAAAACAGCATTTGTACGCTATCAACGATGAAGAATTGCGTCCTTATTTCCCTCAACAACGAGTTATTAATGGTTTATTTGAAGTAGTGCATCGCATTTTTGGTATTACAGCCAAAGAGCGACAAGGCGTTGAAGTTTGGGATCCTGAAGTTAAATTTTATGATCTCTTTGCCGCAAATGGTGAGTTAAAAGGTAGTTTCTATCTTGATTTATATGCACGTGAACATAAGCGTGGCGGTGCTTGGATGGATGATTGTATTGGTCGTATGCGTTTTGCTGATGGTCATGTACAAAAACCCGTTGCCTATTTAACTTGTAACTTCAATCGCCCTGTTGGTGATAAACCAGCACTATTTACACACGACGAAGTCACAACCCTTTTCCATGAATTTGGTCATGGTTTACACCACATGTTAACCGAAATTGATACTTCATCAGTTTCTGGTATTAATGGGGTGCCATGGGATGCTGTTGAATTACCAAGTCAATTTTTAGAAAACTGGTGCTGGCAGCCTGAAGCGCTTGCATTCATATCTGGGCATTATCAAACTGGTGAACCGCTACCAACTGATATGTTAGAAAAGATGCTAGATGCTAAAAACTATCAAGCAGCACTATTTATTTTACGCCAATTGGAATTTGGTCTTTTTGACTTTAAATTACATACACAAAAAGATCCTGATATTTTAAATACATTGGCTGAAATAAGAAAGCAAGTTGCCGTTGTTCCTACCGTTGAATGGGGAAGATTTCCACACGCATTTAGCCATATCTTTGCTGGTGGTTATGCTGCAGGTTATTATAGCTATTTATGGGCAGAAGTATTATCTGCTGATGCATTTTCACGTTTTGAAGAAGAAGGTATTTTCAACGCTAAAACAGGCAATGCATTTCTTGATAATATCTTGTCACAGGGTGGTAGCGATGAGCCTATGACATTATTTAAAAACTTCCGAGGCCGTGAACCTCAACTTGAAGCATTACTTCGTCATTATGGTATCCACTAATTCTAACTTTGCTCAGCTAAAATTATTAGCTGAGCAGTGGTTATCCACACATGCTGATCTTCCATTTACTCTTGTTACCCAAAACAATCAACTTGAGTTACAAAAAACTGACGAACCAAAACTAGGGGCAATATGCGTAAACTTTGTTTCTGGAACAATGGCTCATCGTCGCCAATTTGGTGGTGGACGTGGCGAAGCGATTGCAAAAGCAGTTGGAATAAAAGGTAAGTATTTACCCACTATTGTTGATGCAACAGCAGGACTTGGCCGAGATGCCTTTGTACTTGCCTCACTTGGGTGTTATGTAACAATGTTTGAAAGACACCCAGTGGTTGCGGCGTTATTAGCCGATGGCTTACAACGCGGTTATCAAGACCCTAAAATTGGTGACTGGCTACAACAACGCTTACAATTGAACTATAGTTCAAGCCAAATAGGCTTAAATTCACAACTTGAAAAGCCAGATGTAGTTTACCTTGACCCAATGTTTCCGCATCGTCAAAAAAGTGCGCTTGTCAAAAAAGAGATGCGCATTTTTCAACTATTAGTTGGTAGTGACAACGATGCTGACAGCTTATTAGAACCCGCAAGGCAACTTGCCAAAAAACGTGTAGTTGTAAAAAGGCCCGATTATGCACCGTTTTTAGCCAATCAAAAACCGACGGCCGAAATTAAAACTAAAAATCACCGTTTTGACATTTACACGCCTCTTTAATTCATAAGGATAAATGATTTTGATTATGCGATTAGACAAATTTCTTGCTCATCATTTAGGCATAAGTAGAACAATTGTTAACAAAGAACTCAAAGCTAAAAAAGTCACCGTCGATGGTGAAATTATAAAATCAGGTGCTTACCAGTTATTACCCGAGCAAGTGGTTGAGTATGATGGTTATGAAATCATACCCGTAACCAATAATCGTTACTTTATGCTTAATAAACCTCAAGGTTATGTCTGTTCGACTGATGATCCTGACCACCCTACTATACTTTATTTTATTGATGAACCAATGCCTGAAAAATTGCATGCAGCAGGTAGACTTGATCTTGATACTACAGGACTTGTTCTACTTACTGATGATGGTAAGTGGTCACACCGTATTACATCACCCAAACATCATTGCGAAAAAGTCTATGCCGTCACGGTTGAACAGCCATTATGTATTGAACTGATTGATATATTTAAAAATGGTATCCAATTAAAAAATGAGAAATCACTTACCAAACCAGCGAAATTAAATATTATTGATGACTTTCACGCTGAATTAACTATTAGTGAAGGACGATATCATCAAGTTAAACGCATGTTTGCAGCAGTCAATAACCATGTTGTTGAATTGCATCGCAAACAAATAGGTAAGGTAATTCTTGATATACCTGAAGGTGAATATCGACCACTTACACAAGATGAAATCGACTCGTTTAATTGACATATATAATTTACATTAATCTTAATAGCAACTTTCCATTTAGATAAATGAATATTTTTAGGTGCATTTTAAAAAATTTGAAGGAAGTATGACGTGCCAACTCAAGATTGTTTAAGTGATATTAAAATTTCCAAACAAGCGCTTATTTTTATCCTTGGATTACTTTCTATGTTGATGCCTTTATCCATAGATATGTATTTACCTAGTATGCCAACGATTGCACGCGACTTTAATGTAACCGATGGCACGGTACAGCTAACAATTAGTTGCTATTTATTAGGATTTTCTGTTGGACAACTTTTATTTGGACCACTCACAGATAGTTATGGGCGTCGTAATGTTCTCATTTTGGGTCTAATTATTTTTATAGTTGCGGCGTTAAGCTGTGGTATTGCCAACAATATTAATCAATTAATTACAGCTCGCTTTTTCCATGGCATTGCGGCAGCGGCTACAGCAATAGTCATTAATGCGTTAATGAAAGATATTTATCGTGATCGTGACGAATTTTCTAAAATGATGTCATTTGTCATGCTGATATCCAATGTAGCACCATTACTCGCACCAATTATTGGTGGATTTATTTTATACTGGTTTAATTGGCAAGCCAATTTCTACACTATCAGCCTAATTGCTTTGACTTGCTTTGGTCTAGTGATCGCATTTATTCCTGAAACACTTACAAAAACAAAATGCGATAAATTCAGTTTAATTCGTATTTTAAGTAATTTTATTACACTGTTCAGGCATCGCCAAGTATTAACTTATATGATGTTAGGTGCATTTTCTGGAGCTGGATTATTTTCATTTTTAAGCTTAGGACCTTTTGTATATATGAATCTACACGGTGTTGCATCAACTAATTTTGGCTACTACTTTGCATTCAATATAATAGTTATGGTGTTTATGAATACATTAAATAGCCGTTTTGTTAAACATGTTGGCTCGATTAAAATGATGCAGTTCGGTCTTTTGGTCCAATTTGTTATGGCAATAGGCCTTACCATCGTAACATTATTTAATCTCGGATTTGCCTATCTTGTTATTTGCATTGCAGGATATATTGGTTGTATGTCAACCATTGGTGGAAATAGTATGGCAATCGTTTTAGACTTTTATCCCTATATTGCAGGTACAGCCTCATCTCTTGCCGGTACAATTCGTTTTGCAATCGCTGGAGCAATAGGCATACTATTATCATTATTGGTATCAACTCCAACAGCACAATCCATAACGGTCAATAATACAACAGAGTGGCTAATGGTTGGCTCTATGGTGTTATGTAATTTTATTTCTGTGAGCTTATTTTTGAGTGTCAAAAATAATAAAAGGTAATAATTATGATCTATCAACTAGGTTATTTACATCCACAAATTCATCAAAATTGTTTTATCGCAAAATCTGCTGATATCATTGGTGATGTCGTTTTACAAGAGGGTGTTTCTATTTGGTTCAACGCTGTTTTACGCGGTGATATTGCTCCCATACATATTGGTAAAAATAGCAATGTGCAAGATAACACTACCATCCATATTGAAACAGATATCCCTTGCATTATTGGCGAGAATGTCACTATTGGGCATAATGTTATCCTACATAGTTGCACCATTGAAGATAATGTATTAATTGGTATGGGTAGTATATATTAAACAATGCCAAAATTGCAAAAAATTGCCTTGTTGGCGCCAACTCGTTAGTAACACATACCATACCTCATGAAGAAGGTTGTTTAATTATGGGATCACCCGCAAAAATTATCCGCAAATTAACTAAAGCTGAAATTACAGCAAATATCACTAATGCACAACGATATGTACAAAATGGTATAAGATTTAAAACTAGCCTACTTCCTGTTGCATAATAACCCAACAATAAATTGCGTTTTAAACAGTATTGGCTCTGTGAGCAAGCACAATTTATGATAAAATGCCAGCTATTTTAATAGCAATAGTTTTTAGGTACTTGTTTGAAAAAGCCCAAAATTACAAAAAAACAGATCATCACTCAATTGATTCTACTAACAATAATAGGTTTATCTGTTTGTTTATTTCTATCGCAGTTCAGTTACGATCCATCCGATCCAGGTTGGTCTCGTACAGCTTGGCACTATCCTATTAGTAATTTTGGTGGTTATGTTGGTGCATACATCTGTGACGTTCTGTTTCAATTTTTAGGCTTTATTGCTTATAGCCTACCTTTTATCGCTATTTTTATTTGTTTACAGTCAATCGTTTATTTTTATAAACATGCTAATGATCCTATAAACTACTTTAGTCTTTCATTTCGGATTATTGGTGTGTTAGCATTTATATTTAGTGCTACAGGATTTTTTACTTTAAATATTGCTGATTCTGAACAATTTGAAGCAGGCGGTTATTTAGGTGCGATAGTCATCGAAAGCCTTTTACCAATTATAGATAGCATTACTTTATCCTTAATTCTTCTTGGAACTTGCTTGGCCTGTGTCACATTATTAACTGGATTATCATGGTTAAATCTAATTGAGAAATTAGGTGCTTTTGTCATGATTTTACTACTACCGATCAGATGGTTAATTAAGCCTCGCACAGCCAATAAACTTAAACAACCAGATCCACAAAATGAAAAATCAATAGCGCAGACTGGTGAGGAAATAAAAGAGCCTCAATTTACAATACCTTTTGATACAAAACTAGATAAAAAATCAGATGATGATATCAATATCATTCCAACATCAAATGCTATCTCTAGTGCTGAAACAATTCAAAATCAGACTGCAAATACCATCATATCGGCTGACGATAAAACAATCTCAATAAAAACAACCGATGAATTAATCAATTCATCCCACAAAGATACTCAAGTACCGCAGTCAACAACAGTGCCCCTAACAAGTGATAATCCACCAAATAAAGAGCTCGATCCTAACGAGATTTTATCTCGCCTTGAATCAATTATTCAAAACATGAATGGAAACAAAGCTACTCCAGAGCAAGAGCAAACCTTGTCTTCATCAATAGAACAAATAAAACAGGTAATACAAACACAAAAATCAGAAGAAAAACTACCATTTGATGAATCAGAAAAATACACAATTTCAGATGCACCAAGTAAACCACTGTTTACATCAGTACACAACGAACCCAAAATTAATTTTACTAATGAACAAACACCGTTTGAATCATCCATCAACCTTTCAGCTATAGAAACAACTGAAACCAAACAACCATTTATTCAAGAACCACAGGTTATTACAAGTACAAAAGACACTGCATCTATAGAAGATATAGAAAACATAACAGATACAGAGACTGAAACTGAAACTGAAACTGAAACTGAAATAAAAGAAGTGAAAGCAGACGTAGAGCAACTAGAATATGTTGACACTGAAGCTCTAAAAAAAGCAAATCCAATTATTGACGATATCTATCCTGAAGAAGATCGTGTTGAAGATATTCAACATAATCATTTCAATGAAAATGACGAAGATAGCTTAATTCATCCGTTATTAAGACGTAATGATAAACCGTTACCTAAACCGACTACGCCACTACCGTCACTGAACTTATTAACTGCGCCACCAACAGCTCGAATCGAAGTCGATCATGGTGCCTTAAACGCAATGTCGGAACTGATTGAAAAAAGTTTATCGGATTATCGAGTGAAGGCAAAAGTGGTTGATTATTTACCGGGACCGGTGATTACTCGATTTGAAATTGAACTTGCACCAGGTATCAAAGCGGCACGAATTTCAACGCTAGATCGTGACTTAGCACGATCATTATCAATGCCATCGGTTCGTGTAGTTGAAGTTATTCCGGGAAAACCTTATGTAGGTATTGAATTGCCCAATAAAAATCGTCAAACAGTCTATTTTAGAGAAGTCTTAGACAGCCCTCAATTTAAAGATGCTCAATCGCCGTTAACTGTCGTATTAGGGAAAGATATCGCTGGGCAATCAGTGGTTGCTGATCTTGCTAAAATGCCTCATTTACTTGTTGCTGGTACTACTGGCTCGGGTAAATCAGTTGGTGTTAATGCGATGATTTTAAGCATTTTATATAAATCGCAACCTGAAGATGTCAGGTTTATTATGATTGACCCCAAAATGCTAGAGTTATCTATTTATGAAGGAATACCACATTTATTAACACAAGTGGTTACTGATATGAAAGATGCCGCTAATGCATTAAATTGGTGTGTTAACGAAATGGAACGACGCTATCGTCTAATGTCAGCATTAGGTGTGCGTAATATTGCTGGTTATAACGAAAAAATAAAACTAGCAGAACAAATGGGCAGACCAATTCCCGATCCACTTTGGAAACCAACTGATAGTATGGATCTTAATATGCCAACACTCGAAAAATTACCCTATATTGTGGTCATGGTCGATGAATTTGCTGATTTGATTATGGCTGTCGGTAAAAAAGTCGAAGAACTAATTGCTCGGCTTGCTCAAAAAGCGCGAGCAGCAGGTATTCATCTAGTTTTAGCCACACAACGTCCATCGGTGGATGTCATTACGGGCTTAATCAAAGCGAATATACCAACTCGTATCGCTTTTACAGTATCAAGCAAAATTGATTCTCGCACTATTTTAGATCAAATGGGAGCAGAATCATTACTTGGTATGGGAGATATGCTTTATTTAGCCCCTAATAGCTCCATTCCAATTCGTGTTCACGGTGCATTTGTGCGTGATGAAGAAGTGCACGCCGTTGTGCAAGATTGGAAAGCACGTGGCACACCAAAATACGTTGAAAATGTCACAGTTGCAACCGATGATAGCGAAAATGGCAATTCCAACTCGTCAGATGAAGAATTCGATCCATTATTTGACCAAGTTGTTGCTTTTGTCATAGAAACACGAAGGGCTTCTATCTCTAGCGTACAACGAAAATTTAGAATTGGCTACAACCGAGCAGCCCGAATTGTCGAACAAATGGAAGTAGAAGGCATTATTAGCGCCCCAAGCCATAATGGAAATCGGGAAGTACTAGCTGTATCAACACATAACGATTATTAGTTTTATCACACACCAATCCATTTAAAAGAGTGGCTTGGTGTTTACATCATAGCATCATGCAAATTAATTAAATCGAATCCCTATAGGTAACCAATAGTAATGAGTGATTATTCTCAGCAAGTAGCATTATTAGAATTACAACTCAATAATGACCCTAACCGATGTTTACCAGCGCAATTAGCAACTAAAGCATTAATCAAAGAAATTTGCTTATCACCAAAACCCGGATTAGTTGATATGAATAATAGTGGTGCACATCGTGATATGGATTTCCAGACCTTTATTCAAAGTATTAGTGCTATTTGTGTCTGGTTTGAACGTTTCTACCAATATGGTAAAATATCAGCTTTGCATAAAAATCAACTTTTTTTAGCTGGCATTAGACCAATTGGTATTAATTGCGAACAAGCGATGTTTAAAGCCACCAATCAAGTTAATACTCATAAAGGCGGGATATTTGCCTTTGGTTTGCTGCTCGGCGCTATTGGCAAGTTAGAGCAATTAAACTTACCAATCAATATACAAAGCATTTGTAACGAAGTTTCATCCATTTGCCAAGGCATTGTTCAAAGCGAGCTAAAACAAAATAATCTAACAAATTCTGTTGGTGAAAAGCTATTTAAACTCCATAACCTTACAGGAGCAAGAGGAGAAGCAGAATCAGGTTATGCAACAGTTAGAAATATCTCTCTGCCTATCTTTCAACAAATGCAAAAGAACGGCTATGATGAAGAAACTTGCTTATTACAAGCGATGTTACATTTACTTGCTTTTAATCAAGACACTAATGTAGTTTCACGAGGTGGACTTGATGGTTTGACCTTTGTCCAAGAACAAGCAAAAAAACTCATCAAACAAGGTGGCGTAATCAATCCCAAAGTACGAGAAAATTTATATCATCTTGATAGTGAATTAATAAAACGTAATTTAAGCCCTGGCGGATCAGCGGATTTAATTGCGATTACTTGGTTTTTGTCTCAATATAATGGATAAAACAAGACAATAAAAAGATAAGATTTATTGATATAAAAAGTAATTAAAAATAACAGAATTTAATATTTAACACTATTCTCCAATTAATTTTGGGGCTTTAATATCGGCCCCAATTAATATAACCAAAGATGAGTAATAATTATTGATTAATAAAATAACTCACCTTATGTGCTTCAGTCGGTAATGGAACTTCCCATTTATTTAATAACCGCTGAATTGCTTTATTTGGCAACGTAGTATCTCGTGCTGAATTACGGCGATACAACTCTTTTTCTGGTTGTTCAAGATAGACAATTTCCACATTCGCATGATAAGCATAAAGCAAATCGAGTGCTTTTTGACGCATTTCTTGCGATAAGTGGGTCGCATTCCAAATAAAAGGTTGTTTTGTTCTTAACCACTGTTTAACCTTTGCTAACACAAACTGAATAACCACCCCTTCGTTTTCACCGTGCTTTAGTTTTAGCTCAGATCTAGCATCATCATAAGAAGCAACATCCCATGTTGGATAATGTTTACTCACCCAACTATTTTTACCCGATGCAGGTAAACCAGCTAGCATAATCACCTTAGATCCTACTTGGGGATATAATGCATAATCGGGTAATACATTACTACCTCGAAAATATTCGATACGAGTATAATCATCAACAAATTGGCGAGGTTGATATAAACACCCTTCTTCAAGTGCCAATTGCCTAAAGAGTTCAACTTCATCAAGCGCTCGGCGTTTATCAGCACAAATACGACCTTCCATATCTGCTTTAGCTTGCAAACACAACATCCAAATAGGCAATTGCCACGATAAGCGGTGAATTAAATATTCGGGTGATTTATTTCTTACGCCATCACTTAAAGCAAAAAAAGGCACTTGATGTACACTAATAATTCGGCAGATTTGTTCCCGCAAATCAAATGGCACCCCCATTCGCCATAATAATATACGACTACGGATCTCGCCTTTTTTGGAATGCCTTGGTTGTGTAATTTTACCTGTCAACTCATCTATGACGGTGGTTTCTGGCTTAGCGATATCATGTAATAAAGCAGTCATAAATAATACAAACTGCTCATCTTCTGTTGCGTTGGTAAACTCTTCTTGCGTTAATAATGCACGCACAACCATTTGCGTATGAACCCAAACGTTCCCCTCTCCATGATGCGAGGGATCTTGTGGCGTTATTATCAAACTATTCAATTCAGGAATACAGGTTAACCATGGGCTAAAATCATCTGTTGCCAACGTACTTGCTATTTGTTGTTTTAGTACTTGGTAATTCATAATTTACCCCCGTTTAGGCATCCATTATTCCAATTCACTGTTAATTGAGGTGTATATAACTCAACACCTTGAGCCAATTGGTTTGGAATAAAAGGCTGTTCACTATGATGTTGCCCTGCATCTAAAATCGCCTGAACAAAATCCTGCCTAACCCATTTTAATCGATCAATGGTTTGTTCTTCCGATTCGATTTTAAGATATAACCCTTCCATCAAGTCAGAGTTATCGCATTGTTGCCAAGCTTTGCTTAAGTCAAGCTTTTCACGCATCACGATTTGTTCAAAGCAAGTACGCCAATTAGCGGTTTTAGCCAAAGATGGTTTGACTAACGCCAATAAATCGCTCAATTTAGAAGGTGCAATCCCTGCAAATAACACAGGTACCGATAAAACAGGACCATCAGCTAATAATTGATGTCGCTTTAGGGTAGATAAAAAACAGTTTTGTTGTCTATCCCAAATATCAAACTCACAAAAATAGTGCGGTAAAGCATCATAAAAAATAGCATGTTTTTTGTGTAACCATTCACCATAAAGGATATAGCGATCTTCTAAACGCTCAAGTAACCAATATTCATGCACGCAAGCCCAGTGCTTTAAAAGGTTAAATTGGCGTTCTCGTGAACCACCTATTAAGTAATGTCCTCGAGATTGAAGCAACAGCTCACCACTAGCTGAAAAACTAATAGCACAGTTTGCTCCATCAAGTTTTTCTTCAATAACGATATATTGACCAGCTAATTGCTTATAAGGACGTTGTCCATGTTCACTATCACCAAACTGTAAGCGTGAGCTTTCTAGGTGCGGTGTTCGTGGATATTTAATTAATTCTAAATTTTGAATATAAGATTCCATTGTCATAATGTTTTCTCCAAAAAAATAAGGGAAAACCGACAAGGCAAAAATCTATAGATTGAATTGCAACGAAAGGGCTTAGATAATACTAAGCAAAAGACAATATGATAGAAGATACCAAGTCGGCATTAAGATAAAGTGTTAACTACAGGCATTTTGCCACCTCGCTATAACAAAAAATTCAGGTTAAAAAAACGGCGCTATTATCAACAGTTGCTCATGCTTTGTCAAGTTTAATTATAATAAATAATCATTTATGGAAATAACTAATTATAAATTATTTGTTTTTGCAAAAAATACAAATAAAATCAACACTCTAACTGACTATTTTTGCTACAACCCTTTATCAGCTCTGGGCTTATTCTAATGCTAGATTAATGACTATATTAACCTTTAAGTGTTGTGAAAAATCGGAATGTTTTTCTATAAAACAGTTTAGATATTCAATTGATTTTATTAAATTTTTATTGGTTATTTTTTAATAGAATTAAATAATTATAGTCCGTTTTTGGGGATTTTGTATTTAAGTAAAGTCTATGTGGATGAGGTTAAGTTTCGGACGTTTTAACTTTTGGGAAAATAAATAACGCTAGAGTCAACATCCGAAACATTACATTTAAAACTTACCCTTTTAATGCCAACCATGCCTATGCGTAGTCGGTCGGGAGCATTTTTTGACTTTCAGTCATTAATGCAGTCATACCTGCTCAGCGTCCAACTGAGCGAGGGCTGGGTTCTTTGTTAGATTACCTCTATTTGTACCAGAATCGCCCCTTCGCCCTAAGGATTAAGGACTAAACGCTAAAAACTAAGGTGTGGTGCAAACAGCATAATAGCCGAAGGTGGCACCCATGTTATTGCTATTGATATAGCCTGTGTCGGAGTAGACATAAAACTGACTGTTAGATATGGCATCACTCATCCAGTAACCATAGTGGGAGTGGGTGCTGTAGGCGAAGTCCGCATCAGCATAATGAGACATGTAGCCCCACTCCGTGAAAAATCCAGCTCCAATTCGACGCTGGTAACCATTCCAAACTGAAGAAGGCGTGGCGCCAGAAATAGGAACACTAGCTGTTCTGACTGCATTGGTTAAATCTCTTACCTGCGAAAGACGATACCCCAAACGACTACACCATGTTGTTTGAACAGGAACTGTATCGTATTTACTTCCTCGGTTAACAAACCACTGCTTTAACTTAAATCCATACCTTACCACTACATTATTACTACGATCCTTTCCCACTAACTCAAAGGTTTTTGGTAACCTTGGCTTAGCTATTCGATTAGGATTAGGGTTGTTCCATTGATTTCTTGCCTCTGGACCTGTTAGCCTAACACGAGCTACGGCTTTTCCCTTATCCCAATTAGGAATCCACCTATCATTAGGTACAACATTTGCCACTGTTGCAGTAATTCCCTCATGCGTGACAGGTGCCCATGTCAATTCATTTATATCTACTCCACTTATGAGTAAATCAAAATATAAATTATGCGCACCTGTAGTTGGGAAATTTAAATCGTAAGATGATGAACTTGTAGATTGAGTTAGAAAACCCTTAGTAGTACTCCATATGCTAGATGGGCCAGCAAATTTAGGATTGTCGTTAGAATCGATACCAGTCGTACCACCATATAGCAAATTCGGCCTGACCGAACAAATAACTGGTTGTGGCGGCGGAGTGATATAATACACCGCAGTACCTTCACTGAAAGTACTACTTTTGGGCACGCCATACTGCGTTGCTAAACTACCTCCCGTACTACTTAATGTTATCTTATAAGGTGCCTTACAAATATCTAATGCATCACGACGACTAACGGTATTACCATTTTTATCCGTAAATGATACCGATATATTCCCCATTGCCGTTACCTGATTATCACCATCATCATCGCCCCATTTACCCTGTGTCACCAAATCATTTAAGCTCACTGAATCAGCTGGCTGGACTATCATATCGATATTAGCCAAAGTATCCCCTATATTAGGTAACTCGATTGGCACTGTCGATGATGGAGGATTATTTTGCGGTGTGAATGTTCGTCCATTTGATAATTTAATAGTTAATAAGTCATCTGTTTTAGTCACTTTAGTAACACCGCCATCAAAAGTTAAATAAGGCGCAGTACCATGAATGCGCTCAGAAGTCGTGGCCGATAATGCCTGCGATTCAAAAGAGTATGGCAATAACAACAATAGCGCTAATACCAATGGAACTTTTGAAAATAATTTTATGGATAATTTCGAAGATATAAATGAGTTTCGTGCAAAAACTCGTCGAATAGGGTTATTTGATAAATTTAAGACGTAGGTTAGCCAGTGCTTGTGCCTTGTGCCTTGTGCCAAAAATGATACTGCATTACGTTCCTCGTGTCAAGTAATATTTTGTTTTATTTGGATTTTTTATAATTATTCGCTTATTTTCCTATAGCAATAAGAGTATAGCCGTTTAAAAAATAGTTGGCTAGTTTTTTGGCGGACTTTTTTGTAAAGAAATGTAAAGATGAAAACGATTCGGTTTTATAGATAGGTTAATTTTATAATTAAAATAGGGTGTTATGTTTCCGTCATTTTGAGATTTGGTGAAATTATTAATATCTACACCTACATTCCAGCTCACCCTATTTAGTGGAATAACCTCGCTTAGCTATTGGCACATTTAAACCCCATGGTAAAGCGAGTATATTAATCTTGTGGTATTGTTAGATTTTTTGCTCTAAAAACCTTCAGGTAGAGTATTGATTTTATTGAATTTTTTTATTTCGTTTTTTTTAATTAAATCAGACAGTTATAGAGGACAGTGGTATTGTTTGAAGTAGTGGTTTTAAATATTTTTCCCTTTTGGGGAAATGAGTAGTATCGGTGGTAACATCCGATCCAAACATCCTTGTTTGGCGTACTACCTTACTCAGTTGCTGCGTATTCTAACGCCAAAATAAGGTAGATATAGGTATTTGGTTGTTATAGAAGCTGTTTTTTCCTTTATTACTAGTACCAATAACTGAAAAAAACTCAAATAGGTATGTTTTCAAAGCTAGTATTTTATCTGAAACAGATAAAATACTATTTCCCTAAACGTTTATATAGCCTTTCTGGTCGTCCAATTTTTCCATGATTAAGTTCGACTGTTAATAATTTGATTTGTACACAATATTCTAAATATCGCCTAGCGGTCGTTTTGCTAATATTGGCTTTTTCGACTATTTCGTCAACAGTGAGTGCTTTATCGGTTTGCATAAATAAGTCTTTGACTTTTTGTAGTGTGATTTCTTCAATCCCTTTGGAGTGGCGGTTCATATCAACAAAATCTTTAGTTTGCAAATTGAAAAGTTCGTCTATTTTTCGTTGATTGACATGTTTTTGTAGGCTTTGTCGGTATAAAAATAGTTCAAAACGCTCAAGCGAGTGTTTTAGCCTTTGGTAAGATACGGGCTTTATTAAGTAGTCAAAAGCGCCATAACGAATCGCTTTACTACAAGTATCCATATCACTTGCGGCTGTAATAAAAATAACATAGCAATCTAGATGATTATTTATGATGTATTCAAATAATTCTATTCCTTTGCCGTCAGGTAAATAATTATCGAGTAATATTAAGGTCGGTTTTAGTTTTTCTACCATTATTTTAGCTTCTTCTAGTGTTGAAGCTATTCCAATTACTTTAACCTTTGTATCTTTTTGAATAAACTCTGCATTTAGTTCTGCTAAAATTGGCTCATCTTCAACAATAAGCACTTTGATATTATCTTCTTGAAATTGATTCATATAATTGCCTTTTTATTATTTAGGTATAAATACAGAAAAAATTGTTCCATAAGGGGTATTATCTTCAAATGTAATATAACCATTGGCCTTTTTTATATAGGTCGAAACAAGGTGTAAACCAATACCGTGTTCTTTACCTTCTTGCGATGTGACGCCAGGTTCGAAAATTGAATCGCGAATATTTTCATCAATGCCACAGCCTTGATCAGTTACCTCTAATACAACTTCATTTGTTGCGTCGCTTAGATAGAGATAAATGGTTTTATCACCACGATCATTTTTTAAGCTAGCATTAAAAGCATTATCAAGCAAATTTCCTAAAATTGACATAAATTCTATTTCGGTGATAAGTGAAGGTAATGCATTTAATTGGCATGCTGGATCAAATACTAGATTTAAGCCAATTTCGTGTGCTTTTGAATATTTGCCAATTAATAAACCACATATAGCCGGCACATTAAAATGTTTGGTAATAAAGTCTAAATTACTTTGGTTATCGGCAGAATGCAATGCAATAAATGATTGCGCTTCATCATACCGTTTCATATATATTAAACCTGATAGCGTTGCTAACCAGTTAAGATGTTCATGCCTTAATGCGCGTAAATTATCGACATATTGTGTTACTTGCGTTAATTGCATACTTAATACATTAATATCATCAAAATTACGAAAAGTAATTACCCAGCCTTGAATTTTATCATCAATAACCACTCGAACTCGGCTGGCAATAACAATCATGTTATTGAAATAGCATATATGATCGTGTATGTCTTCAGTTTGATTTTCTTTTTTGTAGATAAAGTCACTTGAGGTGATAAATTCGCTTAAATCATGTTTATGTAACTCGTCATCATTTATCTTAATATCTAACATTGTGCGAGCAGATTGATTAATATTGATAATTTTATAATTAAGATCAATGGCGATAACACCTTCAAAAATCGATTCCATGATCGACTTTTGGCTTTTTACCAGTAGTGCGATTACTTTAGGCTCTAAATTGAACATCTGTTTTTTAATTGCTTTTGAAAAACAATATGAAAAGATAAATAATGCTAAGAATAACAAAGAACAAAAAATGATAAACGGTATAAACTGTTTTATATGCAATGCATAAATACCATCAATCATATAACCGACCGAGACTATACCAATAATCTTACCGTTTTCAATAATTGGAGCTTTCCCCCTTAATGCTAAACCAAGAGAACCCTCACTAATAGTGATGCTACTATTACCGTTAAGAACCTCTTGATTATCCCCTCCTACCATGGGGGAATCTAAGGGGCTATTAGCTGTATGAAATAAACGGTTAGCATTAGCATCGCCAATAACAATATAGCTTGCATCACTTTGTTTAAATATATCTGTGATTAAATTTGCTATTTTATTTGTATCTTTGTCTTTGACATATTCAATTAAACTTGGTAAAACAGATAACTCTTTTGCTTGAATTTGCGCTTTTTCGCCCAAACTTCGATACAAATTTATTTCAGTTGTGTTCCAAATATAGCTTTGTAATAGCACAAGAACAATCAACGAAAAAAACAAAAGCGATAAAAAAAGTTTTGTGGTAAACGATAAGTGGATTTTCCTTCGCATTTTTGTATTTTCTTTTCAAATTAAGTCCAAATAAGTGTATCACAGCATAAAAAAACATATATCCTTTAAAACCATAAAAACCACAGTTAATTTATGATTTATATCACAAAAATTTCATTAATTTTTTGTAAATATACCCGCCAATAATTTCGAATAAATCAACTTATTTTGGAGAAAAAAATTAATGGTGAATTTTAACTCATCTGAGAAAAACATTAATGAAAAAGAATCAACAGGTAAGACTGCTACAGAAAATCTAACAGGTTGGCCATATAATTGGTGGCGACTAATGGATAATTATAAAATTGGTGTAATCCCACTTCCATTATTTATTATCGCTGGTATTCTTATTTGTGTAGAAGTGTTAGTAACAGGTAAATTACCTAGCGAAATAGTTGTAATGGTGGTAACGTGTGGCTTCTTTGGCTTTTTATGTGGCGAAATTGGTAAACGCTTACCGATTGTTGGAAAAATGGGTGCTGCCGCAATTTGTGCAACCTTTATTCCTTCTGCATTAGTTTATTATGGTATTCTTCCTAAACCAATCGTTGTTGCAACAGAAAAATTCTATGAAGATACACATATTCTTTATTTATATATCTGTTGTATCATCGTGGGTAGTATTATGAATATGGATAAGAAAACACTTATCCAAGGGTTCTTAAAGATTTTTATTCCAATGCTATGTGGCGAAATTGTTGGGATGTTAGTTGGTATAAGTGTAGGTTATTTACTTGGCCTTAATGTAGCTCATACATTCTTCTTTTTAGTATTACCAATTATGGCTGGTGGTGTTGGTGAAGGTGCTATTCCACTATCAATAGGTTACGGTGATCTACTGGGTATTAAAGATGGTTTAAGCCGCGTGTTACCTATTGTTATGTTAGGGGGATTAACAGGTATTATTTGTGGTGGTATCCTTAACCGTATTGGTAAAGCTTATCCACACTTAACAGGTAATGGTAAATTATTCCCAGAAAGTGATAACACCAATACCTCTGATAAAAAAATGCTTAAATCTGAAATAGTTATTGATGTAACAACTTTTGCCTCAGGTGTACTTTTAGCCACACTACTGTATATGATTGGAATGCTTGTCAAAGCGGTAACAGGTATTCCTGCACCTGTAGGAATGTTGTTTGCAGCTGTTTTGGTAAAACTAATATCGGGTGTATCACCAAAAGTATTGAGTGGTTCACAAGTGGTTTATAAATTTTTCCAAACATCTGTTACTTATCCAATTTTATTTGCGGTAGGAGTGGCTGTCACTGAATGGAAAGACATTATTGCAGCTTTCACACTAACAAATTTAACGGTTATTATTTGTACAGTTGTTAGCCTAGTTACAACTGGTTTCTTTGTTTCGAAGAAATTAGGCATGTATCCGATCGATGCAGCTGTTATTTCTTGTTGCCAAAGTGGGCAAGGAGGAACAGGCGATGTAGCTATTTTGACAGCAGCAGAACGTATGGAATTAATGCCATTTGCACAAATTGCTACCCGCATCGGAGGTGCAATTAATGTGTCTTTATCGTTACTAATACTTGCCCATGTTTTATTAAAATATAACTTAGTTAGTATAGCCGATTTAATAAATTAAGTTTAATCACTAAAAAACAACCTTAGTTTATACTAAGGTTGTTTATTTTATAGTTACAATTAACAAAATAGCTTTTAAGGAGTTTTCATGAAGCTTGTCAGTTATCTTGTCTCTGGTAGAGCAAGTTTTGGTCTTCTTACTCACAACGGTATTGTTGATTTAAAGCAAAAATTAGGTGATAAATATGCCGATTTAAAATCACTACTTGCCGATAAAGAAGGACTATCTATTGCCAAAACCTACCTTAATGCCCCAAGTGACATTGATGAACAAGACATTACTTATTTACCCGTTATTCCAAATCCAAATAAAATCTTGTGTGTTGGTATGAACTATGCCGAAAAACGAGCAGAATTTAATGAAACCAGTTCAGCACCAACGCTTTTTGTTCGTTTCCCTGATTCTCAAACAGGTCATAAAACCAACATTATTAAACCAGCTATTACTAATGAGTTGGATTATGAAGGAGAATTAGCTATTATTATAGGTAAAGCTGGTTTTCGCATTAAGCAAGAAGATGCGTTATCATATGTAGCTGGCTATAGCTGTTATATGGATGGTTCTATTCGCGACTGGCAATATACTTGGTTTACCGCAGGTAAAAACTGGCCTAGCACTGGTGCTTTCGGTCCATGTATTACAACAAGCGATGAAATTCCTGATCCAAAAGTATTATCTTTAACTACTTATTTAAATGGCGAGCAAATGCAACATGATTCAGTTAAAAATCTTGTGCATACTGTGCCTGAATTAATTTCTTATATTAGTACTTTTACACGTTTATCTCCAGGTGATGTTATTCTTACTGGATCACCAGGTGGAGTTGGTAAAAAACGTAATCCTCCAGTATTTATGAAAGATGGCGATACAATTGAAGTCGAAATTACAGGAATTGGTCGACTAACTAATTATGTAGTAGCTGAATAGAGGTAAATTTATGTACGATTTAGTTGATTATGCCGTTGTTGATATTTCTAAAGCAGAACAAGATTATAAAGAAGTTAAACAGTTGCTATCTCGCTCTGATCTTGATCTGGATTCACAAGTTACTGTTTTTATGGTAGCTAAAATCAATGAACAAATTATTGCTTGTGCAGGTATTGATCGCAATATTATTAAATGTGTTGCTATTGATCCTAATTATCGTGGCAATCAACTAAATCTAACCTTGATGGATCATGCAATAAAATATGCCAATGAAAACGGCTATTTTCATCTTTTTCTATATACAAAACCCGAAAATATAGATTTTTTTAAGGGATGTGGGTTTTATCCTATTGTTGAAATAACAGATCTTGTTGTCCTAATGGAAAACAATCCAGTTGGAATAAGGCAATATTGTAAACAACTAAGCACGCAACAAAAAGAAGGGAGCAAAATTGGTAGCATTGTTATGAATGCTAATCCTTTCACTAAAGGCCATCAATATCTTATTCAATATGCTGCAAGTCAATGTGATTGGTTGCATGTTTTTGTTGTCAATGAAAATGCATCGCTATTTTCATTTGATACACGTTTGAAGTTAGTTAAAGATGGTACTAAACAGATAAAGAATGTGACGGTACATGCAAGTTCTCCTTATATTATTTCAAGAGCAACATTTCCAACTTATTTTCTAAAAGATAAGACAAAAATCGATCAGGCCTATATGGGTATCGATCTGCTTATATTCCGAAATTATATTGCTCCAGCGCTTAATATTAACTATCGATTTGTTGGAACTGAACCCTATGACGAAGTAACGAAGGCTTATAATGAAGCGATGTCTTATTGGCTTGAAGATAAAGCAGTTAGTAATCACTCCGCAATTACCTTTGTTGAAGTTCAACGAATAACCGAAGGTGATACTATTGTATCAGCTTCATTAGTAAGAAAATTATTGGCATCAGGGCAATATGAAGAGGTAAAAAAACTAGTTCCATCTACTACATGGGATTACCTTTCAGCTAATTTGGATAAATTTAAAATTTAATACGTTTTAAAAGGTAAAAAAATGAAAATACAAAAAGAAGCCATGGCGGGGACTCTTGAATCTAGCGATTTGTTAGTCAAAGTCATGCCAAACACGGGAATTGAAATTGTTATTAATAGTGATGTTAATAAACAATTTGGCGATCAAATCCGTGCGGTTGTTAATCAAACTTTAAATGAGCTTAATGTAACCGACGGTTTAATCATTATTGATGATAAAGGTGCACTTGATTGCGCTATTAAAGCTAGAGTTCAATGTGCAGTTTTACGTGGCGCAGAAGAAGAAAACTTAGATTGGAGTAAATTACTATGAAAAAATTACGTCGAAGTATGCTATTTCTTCCAGGTGCAAACGCCGCTATGTTATCAACTTCGTTTGTTTATAAGCCTGATTCAATCATGTTCGATCTTGAAGATGCCGTTTCAATTAAGGAAAAAGATTCAGCACGTTTATTAGTTGCACAAACTTTACTTCTTCCTGTTTATAAAGAGCACGGGATTGAAACAGTAGTACGAATCAACGCACTTGATACTCCATTTGGTTTAAAAGACCTTGAAGCAGTTGTACGAGCGGGTGTTGATGTAGTACGTTTACCTATGACTAACTGTGCTGAAGATATTCATGAGTTAGAAGCCCATGTTGAAAGAATCGAAAAAGAGTGTGGGCGTGAAGTTGGTAGCACTAAATTAATGGCTGCAATCGAATCTGCTCAAGGTGTTGTTAATGCCGTTTCTATCGCTAAATCTTCTCCACGTTTAATCGGTATTGCGCTAGCTGCATTTGACTATCTTGTTGATATGCAAACTGAACGTGGCGATGGTACAGAATTATTCTATGCTCGCTGTGCAGTATTGCATGCAGCACGTGTGGCTAAAATTGATGCTTTTGACGTTGTTTACTCTAATGTTAATGATGATGAAGGTTTCTTGAAAGAAGTCAGCTTAATCAAAAAATTAGGTTACAACGGTAAATCGCTCATTAATCCTAGACAAATTGACCTGCTCCACAATGCTTATGCTCCAACAGCAGCTGAAGTTGAACATGCTCAAAAAGTAGTTGAAGCAGCAGAAGAAGGAGAAAGAAAAGGCCTTGGCGTTATTTCTCTAAATGGCAAAATGATTGATGCACCGATTATTGCTCGAGCTAGAAAAGTTATCGAGTTGGCTAAGTATTCTGGTGTACGTAAAGAAATTTGATAGGATTGAAAAATGACTACTTCTATAAACAAAAAAATTGATGATTTGCTTAAACAGCACCCTGATCTCAAGAATATTAAGCCTTTTGTTGATGCTAACGCAACAACTCCATATTTAAAAGATGAGTCTAAATACACGCGTAAATTGTGTGATTCTATTGAGCAAGCAATTAAAAAATGTGAATTGCGTGATGGTATGACTATCTCTTTTCACCATGCATTTCGTGAAGGCGATAAGGTTATCAACAAAGTTGTTGAGACTATCAGTAATTTAGGCATTAAAAATTTGACGCTAGCTTCAAGTTCCTTATTAAGCTGTAACTCAGCGTTAATTCCTCATATCGAATCTGGTGTAATTACTAAAATTTATACCTCTGGTTTACGTGGTAAATTAGCCGATGCGATTTCTCACGGTTTAATGGATAACCCAGTCCATATCCATTCTCATGGTGGACGTGTAAAACTGATCCAAAGTGGTGAAATTAACATTGATATCGCATTTTTAGCTGTATCAACCGCTGATGAACAAGGTAACGCTAATGGTGTATCTGGAAAATCACAATGTGGTGCTCTAGGTTATGCTATGGTTGATGCGCAATTTGCGAAGAAAGTTGTACTATTAACTGAGGATATTGTTGGATATCCTAACCATCCAGCAAGTATTCGCCAAGATCAAGTTGATTATATTGTTAAAGTTGATGAAGTGGGTGACCCAACTAAAATTAGTGTGGGCGCAGCGCGTATCACTAGTAATCCACGCGAACTGATGATCGCTCGTTATGCAGCTGATGTTATTGAACACTCTGGTTATTTTAAAGATGGTTTTTCAATCCAAACTGGTTCTGGTGCATCGTCAACTGCAGCAACTCGTTTCCTTGAAAATCGCATGCGTGCGAAAAATATCACTGCATCATTTGCTTTAGGTGGTATTACAGCAAGTATTGTTGATCTTCACGAAAAAGGATTAGTTAAACGTTTATTAGATACTCAAAGTTTTGACGGCACTGCGGGGCAATCTTTAGGTAAAAATAAAGATCATATCGAAGTTTCAACTAATGTTTATGCAAATCCTGCCTCAAAAGGTGCAAGTGTTGATGAGCTTGATATTGTTATTTTAAGTGCGTTAGAAATCGACCTTGATTACAATGTTAATGTATTAACTGGTTCTGACGGTGTAATGCGCGGTGCTTCTGGTGGTCACTGTGATACAGCTGCTGGTGCAAACTTAACAATTGTTGTTGCGCCACTCATTCGTAGCCGTATTCCAACAGTAATTAAAAAGGTAACAACATTAGTTACTCCTGGTGAGAGCGTTGATGTGCTAGTCACTGACCATGGTATTGCTGTTAACCCTAATCGTCCAGAAATTGCTGAACGTTTAAAAGCAGCTAACTTACCAATTATGAGCATTGAAGAGCTTTATCAACGTGCTGTGTCTTTAACTGGTGAACCAAAACCAATCGAATTTAATGATAAAATCGTTGGTATCGTACATTTCCGTGATGGCTCTGTTATTGATGTCGTACGCCAAGTTAAAGATTAATTTTAATCTTTATTAATATAGTAATAGCCTGACATGTAAAAGTGTCATGCTATTACTTTTCTATTTGATGAAAAAAATGCAAATTAAATTTGATGATGGCACTCCTATTACCCTTGAGCAAATGCTACTAGCCAAGGAAAAGCGAGTTGAAAACCAAAAGCATGCAATGACATGCTATAAATATCCAATCATATCATTAAGCATAGTTATTCCTGGTCCTATAAAAAACAGTAGCGGAGCCCGTTATCTTTTTGACGAAGCAATTAAAGCTTTACATCTCTGTTTTTTACAAAACGATATAACAATAATCAATGAAGATCATTTCCATTACATTACTGGTTCAGAAGCAATCATAGCAATTAAATGTTCAGCTAAAACCCTTAAAAAATATTGTATTGAAGTTGAAAATAATCATCCCTTAGGGCGTTTGTGGGATATTGATGTTATTGACATTGTTACACAAAATAGCCTGTCACGTTCTCAATTCGAAAATCAACCAAGACAATGTTTGGTCTGCAATGAAGAGGCAAAAATTTGTGGTAGAGCTAAACGGCATTCAATTGATGAAATTTTTACCGCGATAAAAAAGAAAATAGAAAATTTCAGAAAGAATAAAACATCACTTTAATAAAAGTGCAAATAATAGGTTGATGAAATAACATTACAGCATTATATCATCAAGCCTTTTTAATCTAAAAATTCAATTAGATTGTTTCAAGTGCCTGCTGTAAATCAGCTAGTAAATCAGTAATATCTTCTAAACCAACTGAAATACGTAATAGCTGATCTGAAATACCCGCTGTTTTTCGTGCTTCTGCACTAATACCTGAATGTGTCATTGTTGCTGGGTGGCAGACAAGACTCTCAACGCCACCAAGTGATTGAGCTAATGTAATAATTTTAAGCGCTTTTAAAAACTTAGGCATTACATCGGCATTTCCAACCAGTTCAAAACTTAGTAACGAGCCAAACCCTTTTTGTTGTTCTTTAGCAATATTATGCCCAAGATTAGATGGTAAAGAGGGATGAAATACTTTTGCTATTTTTGGGTGATTAACA
Organism: Gilliamella bombi; assembly: GCF_900103255.1. Lineage (GTDB taxonomy): Bacteria > Pseudomonadota > Gammaproteobacteria > Enterobacterales > Orbaceae > Gilliamella > Gilliamella bombi. Next base: position 52,798 of record NZ_FMWS01000016.1, read on the forward strand.
AGAAACTCAACAACTTTTTGGGCATTTTCTTGTTGCAAATTAACACGTGCAGCAAGAGTTCGTAACCCACGCAATAAAAGATAACTATCAAATGATGAAGTAAGCGTACCAATATTGTTGGCCCACCATAAAACATCTGTAGCAAGCTGTTGGTCTTTGAAGACTAAAATTCCCGCTAATAAATCCGAATGCCCATTTAAAAATTTGGTACAAGAATGGCTGACTATATCAGCACCAAGCTCCAACGGTTTTTGTAAAATTGGCGTCATAAATGTATTATCGACTAAAACCAAAGCTCCAACATCATGTGCTTGTTGGGCTATTTTCTTGATATCAACAACACGAAGTAATGGGTTACTTGGTGTTTCAATCAATACTAATTTAGGATGTAAATTAAGTGCTTCTTGTAAAGCTATTGCATCGGACTGATCAACAAATTTCACTTTAAAATAACCTTTTTGGCTTAGACTATTAAAAAGTCGATAGCTGCCGCCATAACAATCATGAGGAGCAACAACTAAGTCATTTGGCGCTAATAAAGCAACACTGATAAGATGAATTGCTGACATGCCACAGTTTGTTAAAATAGCATCTGCACCACCTTCTAATTTCGCAACGGTTTCTTCCACTAATCTCCGACTAGGATTAGCTTTTCGTGCATAATCAAACTTTCTTGGTTTTGCAAATTCTTCATAACGATAACAAGTAGATGGTGTAATAACAGGTACAACACTACCATATTGCTCATCAGTATTAATCCCACCACGAACAGCTATTGTTCCTTGGCTTAAATTGTTGGTTTGACTAACCATAATAATATTCCTCTAAATAATACTTTACTTACTTCAACAACAGATTGTATAAGAATAACACATTCAATAAGGACGTCAACATGTCTAGACGTCTAACTATCTTGGTGTGTAGATTGCAGAAAAATAAAAAAAACGTTAGAATTGCCCACATTATTTGTGATGTAATTTGGTGACAAGATGATGGAATGGAATGGCGAATATATAAGCCCTTATGCTGAACATGGTAAAAAAAGCGAACAAGTAAAAAAAATTACAGTATCAATTCCGTTGAAAGTTTTAAAAATATTGACTGATGAACGCACTCGCCGACAAGTCAATAATTTACGTCATGCAACAAATAGTGAATTATTGTGTGAAGCCTTTCTTCATGCTTATACCGGTCAACCTTTACCTTGTGACGATGATTTACAAAAAGATCGTGAAGACGGTATTCCTAAGCAAGCTAAAAAGATGATGCAAGATTTAGGTATTAATCCCGATTTTGATTGATTATTAACTAAAAAACTAATTTTGAAAAACAAAAGGCGCTTATGCGCCTTTTCTATTATTATTAATTTTGGGACATGGTTTTCCGAAAAATTATTTTTTACCGCCAACCATAGCAAAACGTTGTTTGAACTTATCTACACGTCCACCAGTTGCAACATCACGTTGTTTACCTGTATAGAATGGGTGACATTCACCACATACGTCAAGATGAATATCATGACCAACAGTAGAATGAGTTTTAATAACGTTACCACAAGAACAAGTTGCTGTAATTGCAGTATATTCTGGATGAATACCTTCTTTCATAATAAACCTCTAAAGTTTTTCGTATCGCTATATAAATGGCCATAAAAGCAAAATCTATACACCATACGAGTGTTAAAAAAACATGATAAGACAGCAGATTATACGGCCAATAGTCGAGTTAATCAAGAAATAAAAGAACAATTAAACAGGTAATTGACCTATTGTTAATTGCAGTTCAATCTTTTCCCCATTTCGCTGAACTATAATGGGGACAATTGTACCAGGTTTCAACTCAGCTATTTGATCCATTGTTTCAACAATTGATTTAACAGGTTTATTATCTACCATAATCAGAATATCATTAGCTTGTATTCCCGCTTGTAATGAAGGACCTTCCGCTCTGGTGACTAAAATACCTAACACCACTGGCATATCACTTGGATTTTGAGTTGGTGCAAATTCTAATCCATCAATTCCTATATATCCTCTAATAACTTTTCCATCGCGAATTAATTTATTCATGATTTTAACTGCTAATGCAGTTGGGATAGCAAATCCGATTCCTTCAGGAATGTCATTTCCTAGATTTTTTGCAAAGGTAAGAGTATTAATTCCCATTAATTCACCTTTGCTATTTACTAGCGCTCCGCCTGAATTGCCATGATTTATTGGTGCATCAGTTTGAATAAAATTTTGCCTTCTGTATGGGCTCAATCCATCACGACCTGTAGCACTGATAATACCTTGTGTAATAGTTTGCCCTATATTGTAAGGGTTCCCTATGGCTAATACGACATCACCAATTTTAGGTTCGCGTTGAGGATTTATCAATATAGTGGGGATATTTGAAGCCTCTATTTTTAATACCGCTAGATCAACAAGTTTATCTGAGCCTACAGATAAAGCTTCAAATATTCGTCCATCTTGCAATGCGACGATAATTTGTTCTGCATCTTCAACTACATGATAATTAGTAACAATATACCCATTCCCATTCATAATTACTCCAGAACCGAGCGGAGTTATTGGACTATCTTGTGATTCCTGAGAAAAAGAATTAATTGAGCGGCTATAAATATTAACTACTGCAGGGGCTGCTGTTTTAACAGCACTAGAAAAACTTAATGGATCATCATGAAAAATTGAAGTTGGAAAATTTGATTGGTTTCCTTTTTGTAAAGAAGGAAAAATAATCAATAACACAATAGCTAAAACCGTTCCAATTAATATTGGCCATAGAATTTTTTTGAGCATTAGTTTCAGAATTGTAATGGGAAGAATAATGAAGATTTTAACACATCTATATAAAGGTTAAAATTAAAGTTTTCGTCGATGCTAAAGCATCGACGATATAAAAAATGACTAATTATCGTAAAATTAAATATAAACGACTATCGCCACGAATTATATTTAATGCAATTACTGATGGGTGACTATCAATAATTTTTCTAAGATCTGCAATATTAGTTACTCGTTCTTTATTAACTCCAGTAATAAGATCTCCCTCTTGCAAACTGAGTCGAGACGCAGGCGAATTTTTAGCAATACTTTCTATTAAAACACCTTTTTGGCCTTTAATTTCACCATTGCTAAGCGTTGCACCATCAAGAGCAGAATGTAGCGATTTCGCATCCGTTGTTGTCTCGTCGCTATTTTTTAGTTTTACATCGACAGATATTGTTTTGCCATCTCGAATTAAACCTAGCTTAACGGTTCGCCCTGCTCCAGTTGTCGCAATTTTTGCACGTAGTTCAGCAAAACTATCAACTGGTTTACCATCCATCGAGACAATAATATCGCCAGATTTAATTCCTGCTGCTTGTGCGGCTGAATTCTCAATAACTTCACTAACAAAGGCTCCTTTTTGAACATCAACATCAAACGCTTTTGCTATATCCGATGTCAATTCATTACCTTTGATACCAAGCACGCCACGTTTTACTTCACCAAATTCTATAAGCTGAGAAGTTAAACTTTTTACCATATTACTAGGAATTGCAAATCCTATCCCTACATTACCACCACTTGGAGCAATAATTGCGGTATTTATACCAACAAGCTCACCATTTAAATTCACAAGAGCCCCACCAGAGTTACCTTGGTTAATTGAAGCATCTGTTTGAATGAAGTTTTCAAAACCATTCATATTAAGTCCACTACGAGCTAAAGCTGAAATAATCCCTGAAGTAACAGTTTGACCAATGCCAAATGGATTACCAATAGCAACAGCATAATCACCAACACGTAAATTATCAGAATCTGCTAATTTAATAGCTGTTAATTTTTTGGCATCATCGATTTTAAGTAATGCTATATCACTTTGTGGATCCTTACCGATTAGTTTTGCTTTAAATTCATGCCCATCGTTTAGAGCAACCGTAATTTTATCAGCACCATCAATAACATGATTATTCGTAACAACATAGCCTTTTTCTGCATCAATAATCACACCAGAACCTAAACCTGTAAACGCCCTTGATTGGCTATCTGGATAACCAAAAAAACGTCTAAATTCTTCTGGCATATTATTTTGCATTTGAGCTGTTCCTTCAACTTTAATACTAACAACTGATGGTAATACAGTTTCAAGCATAGGCGCCAAACTTGGCAGTTGCGTATTATTATCGGTTGAGGCAGGAGGAAAAGCTGCATAAGTATTCGGAAGTACAGATAAACTTATTCCTAAACTTAAAGCTAAAATACTTAATAATTTTTTTTGTTGTTTTAATGAATTAATCATCTCAGAACTCTCGCTTTTACAAAAATTTACACTCTATAAAATTGCTTGAATATTAAGTAACGGAGAATAAAATCATTGGTTAAGATTTATTTTCATCCGTTTTAAATAAACCTGAAGAATCATCAGAATAATCTCTAGGCTGCTTATCAAGCGTAATTTCTTTTGTTTCGTTAGAATCTGTATTTGAATCAAAATCTAAAGATTGAATATTACCACTATCCATAAATTGACTGGAGTTTTCAGCCATATGTTGATAAAGGCGACGAAAATCTTTAGCCATATTATCCAATATTTCTGCGCTATGTGAAAAATGTTTAGCAATCATTTGTTTTTGGGCTATTAATTCATCTTTTGTTTGATCTAACTCTTGTTTAACTTTGGCATATTTACGTGCCTTAGGACTAATAACACTAATAAAAATGAAACAAATAATAAAACCAATCACAAATCCAATTATAAGATAAGTAAGCATACCTTTATCCATTATTCACTCCTTATATCTTTAAGATATATAATTTTATAAAATTGAAGACTAATTATCAGCGCTTATTTTGCATGGTTAGCAAGTTTTATCAATTGTTTTTTTAACTTGCCTGGTGCATTTTCTGCTAATGCAGATAGAAACATTGCGCTTTTTTGTGTCATCACACTTGAAGCTAAAGATGACTTATCACTTTGATAATTGCTCTGTGACCACCTCACTGAAATATCTGGATTAATCTGATATTGAATAGAAGATAAGGATGGTAAAATAATTTTTCGTATTTCAGAAATTAAATTGCTTTGTTCATATTTCAATCTAGTTAACCAACAAGCTGAGCTAACCTCTAAAATCAACACACCTTGGCGATAGTTAGCAACTCGACATTGTTGATTTAATGGTGAAGGCAATAAATCATAAACAACTTTAGCTAAAGAGCATAATGCATTAGTTCTATCTTGAATCTTAGACAGAGAAGAGGCTTGTGTCAAAATTGACGTCAACATTTGTGGTTCGTTATAACGCATAATTATGCCTTTTATTAAAAAATAGTAATAACTAAAATGCAAAAATATTTTCCACCAATGTTTAAGTAATTTATCTTATTTGAATGAAAAAGTCCCTTAAAAAAAGAATATTTTCACTTAATTAACACTTTATAAAAAGTTCACAAATAACTCAAAATTAGAAGAACAAAATAAAAAACTGGCAAATACTATTAATATAATATCTGCCAGTTTTATAAAAATAAAAGCTAATTATAAAGGTTAGCTTTGATTATTCCACTTATTTTCTCTAATAAAAGTCCATAAAAAAATAGCACAAATAGCATGGCCTAGCCTTAATCCAATAGTATCAATAAAAAGATTATAATTGGTTGACCAATTGTATAAGTCAACTGGAAGGCACTTACTACCTCAATTCAGTTAATATTAGAAAAATATTTAAAATAATTGTTTTATATCTTAGTAAACACTTTATCGTAATACAGAAAATGCTATTAATGTGTAATAATTTTGACATTACATTCTTCTAAGCGCTATATTGAATGTGATCTTTTCTACATCTATATCGTTAAGCAGTTTTTTTAAAGCAGTTTAAATTTAAAGGAGATGTAATATGAACATTTTAAATAACATTTTTTCCAAAGTATTTCCAAGTGCTCAAGCAAAAGTAGATAATGCAGTTGATACTGTGAAGGATAAAGTTGAAAATATCACTGCATCTGTTAAAAATACAGTATCGAGTGGCTCAGAGAAAGTCCAAGATAAAGTAGAGAAAAGCGCATCCGCAACTAATGTTGATGTTTCCTCTATTCTTGAGAATTTAGCTAAAAAGCACCCTGAAACGCTTAATTGGAAAACATCTATCGTTGATCTATTGAAATTATTAGGTATAGATAGCAGTTTAGATGCACGGAAAAATTTAGCGAAAGAACTGAATTATCCAGGCAATACTGATGATACCGCAGCAATGAATACATGGTTAATTAAAGAAGTAATGAAAAAAATTGCTGAAAAAGGTGGTAATGTAACCCATCTTTTTTCTTAAAAGAGTATATTAAGACAATTAAATCCACCTAATATTTTAGGTGGATTTTTTTTATTAAAGTGGATATTTATTGATTTTTACGTTATTGAAACATTCAACAATTTAACTAAGCTTTAAAAGCATGTAACTTGTTCATTGCAACGTCTATTCCATCAGACAATAAGATATCTGTACAACGCAAAGATTCGTCAATAGCTTTATCAATTAATTCCTGTTCAGGTTTAGATGGCTTATTTAAAACATAACCAACAACTTTATTTTTATCGCCAGGATGTCCAATACCAATTCTTAACCGATAAAAATTTAAATTATTTCCCAATTTACTAGCAATATCTTTTAGTCCATTATGCCCACCATGACTACCACCAAACTTAAGTTTAGCTATTCCGGGATTTAAGTCGAGTTCATCATGTGCAACTAAGATCTCTTCTGGCTTTATTTGGTAAAATGTCACCATAGCTTGAACAGCTTTACCACTTAAATTCATGAAAGTAGTTGGAACTAATAAACGTACATCATGACCTGAAATGTTGATTCGTGATGTGTAACCAAAAAATTTTTGTTCATTTTTTAATGATTGATTATAACGTTCAGCCAATTGCTCAACAAACCACGCACCTGCATTGTGCCTTGTTGCTGCATATTCATTTCCGGGATTGGCGAGTCCTACAATCAGTTTTATCGTTGTCATAATATTTTTATTGTCACTAGATTTTATCGATAAAAATGCCCCAAAAAAGGGGCATTATACCAATGATAAAATAGGTTATTGATGGAACATTGCTGAAATTGATTCTTCGTTACTAATTCGACGAATTGCTTCAGCAAGCATACCTGATAATGTTAATTGGCGAACATTTTTCAATGCTTTTACTTCAGCCGTTAATGGAATTGTGTCACAAACAACAATTTCATCAATGGCACAGTTTTTAATATTACTTACTGCTTTACCTGAAAATATCGGGTGGGTAGCATAAGCAAATACTCTTTTGGCACCTCGAGCTTTTAAAGCATCAGCTGCTTTACAAAGTGTTCCAGCAGTATCAATCATATCATCAACTAAGATACAATCTCTATCAGCAACATCGCCAATAATATTCATCACTTCTGCTTCATTGGCACGTTGACGACGTTTATCAATAATTGCCATATCAGTATCATTAAGTAGTTTAGCTATCGCACGAGCACGCACCACTCCGCCAATATCAGGGGAAACAACAATTGGGCGATCAAACTCACGTTGTAGCATATCTTCTAAAATAACAGGGCTACCAAATACATTATCAACCGGCACATCAAAGAAACCTTGAATTTGTTCGGCATGAAGATCAACGGTTAAAACCCTATCGACACCAACAGTTGATAGAAAATCAGCAACAACTTTAGCAGTAATAGGGACACGAGCCGAACGAACTCGACGATCTTGCCTTGCATAACCAAAATAAGGAATAACAGCAGTAATACGACCAGCAGATGCTCGGCGCATTGCATCGATCATAACTAATAATTCCATTAAATTGTCATTGGTAGGGGCACAAGTTGATTGAATAATAAAAACATCTTCACCACGGACATTTTCATTGATTTGGACATTAACTTCACCATCACTAAAACGGCTTACCACAATGTCACCAAGAGAAGTATAAAGACGATTAGCTATACGTTTTGCTAGTTCTGGTGTGGCATTACCAGCAAAAAGCTTCATATCAGGCACGAGAAATCCTCAAGCATGTATTCATGATTACTTTATTCGTAATCGGTTAAACTGGGGCTATAATTATATAATCATTTATTGATTATGCTCAACTACAATATAAAAATATATTGAAAATATTTGATATATTTTTATAAATCATTAAATAAAACAATTTGGCCATAAGATGCTTTTGCTGTGAACTCAAAATCGAGTAAACTAACTAACAAACCATTCTTTGGCTTTAATAAATTCCACAACAAAAGTAGATAACGTGATGAACGAACAATTAAACTCAGATAACGAAAATATCAAATCTAAAAGAACCATTCGTAGTTTTGTTTTGCGGCAAGGTCGTTTAACAAAAGGCCAAGAACAGGCATTAATAAGTTTATGGCCGGTATTTGGTATTGAATATGATGTAAATTCACCAATGGTTTTTGACTCTAACAAACAGGCTATTCTTGAAATTGGATTTGGTATGGGTGCTTCGTTAATTGAAATGGCTAAAAATGCACCTGATAAGAATTTTTTAGGAATCGAAGTTCACAAACCCGGTGTTGGTGCTTGTTTGATGGCAATTGAAGAAAATCAATTATCAAACTTAAAAGTGATGTGTCACGATGCTGTTGAAGTATTAGAAAATATGATCCCTAATCATACATTAGACAAAGTACAAATTTTTTTCCCTGATCCTTGGCATAAAGCAAGACATAACAAGCGCCGCATTATTCAACCCCAATTTGTACAGTTAATTCGACAAAAATTAAAATTAGGTGGAATTTTGCACCTAGCTACCGATTGGCAACATTATGCAGAACATATGTTAGAGGTTTTAACCCAAGCTGAAGGTTTTGAAAATTTATCACCAAGCGGTGACTATATTCCGAGACCTGATGATAGACCAATTACTAAATTTGAAAAACGAGGTCAAAATTTAGGCCATGGCGTTTGGGATCTTCAATTTGTAAACAAATAATTATGCTAAGGAGCCACTATGCAAAATCAAACCATCGATCTACTTTGTCGACACCGCTCTATTCGTGCTTATAAAACAACTAGTTTAACTCAAGAACAAATAGCGTCTATAGTTCGATCAGCACAGTCGGCTTCTAGTTCTAACTTTATTCAATGTTCGACAATTATTCGTATTACAGATCCTCAAAAACGCGAAAAACTAGCTCATTATGCTGGTGATCAAAAATATGTTAACCAAGCTCCTGAATTTTGGGTATTTTGCGCCGATTTTAATCGTCATTTTCAAATTGATCCAACACTCAATCTTGGCAAAGCAGAGCAGTTATTATTGGGCTGTGTTGATACAGCAATTATGGCTCAAAATGCAGTAATAGCGGCTGAATCCTTAGGACTTGGTGCTGTGTATATTGGTGGACTGCGAAATGATCTTGATAAAGTAACCCAATTACTTAAGTTACCAAAATATGTTCTTCCTCTTTTTGGGCTTTGCCTTGGTTACCCCGATCATAATCCAGAAATAAAACCAAGGTTACCTAAAGAGCTTCTCTTTTTTGAAAACCAATATCAACCACTTGATCATGCAACTTTAGCAAAATATGATACCCAAATAGGTGATTACTATCAAAACCGTAGTACTAATCAAAAAACCGGTGGTTGGAGTGATAAAATTGCAAATACAATAAATAATGAACAACGTGATTTTATTTTAGATTATTTACATAAACAAGGATGGATCACAAAATGAAAAATAACCATTACCAATTAGATAAAGTCGTTATACTTAGCCGTCATGGTATTCGTACGCCATTGCAAAATACTTTACAGTTTTTAGAAAAAGTTACTCCCTTTAAATGGCCTAAATGGGATCATCCATATGGTTATTTGACCACTCGTGGTGGAATATTAGAAGTTTATTTTGGCCGCTATTTATCGACTTGGCTTGAAAAACACAATATAAAATTATCAAAACATAATACTGAATTATTCGTGTATTCTAATAGTCTGCAAAGAACTGTCGCGACCGCTCAATTTATGACAGCTGGTGCCTTTGCTGGGTATGATATTCCTATTCATCATAAATATGCCATTGAAAAAATGGATCCGATTTTCGATCCTAGCTTGCAAGACGATTCAACTGAGTTTAAAAATGCGGTATTGCGTGATATTGAAGAAGCTGACAAAGCAGCCAATATTTTTAAAAGCCTAGCACCAGCTTATGAAATCCTTTCCGATATTTTGGATTATAAGCATTCAAAATTATATGCTGAATATAAATGCGATTTAGCCGATATTCCATCCGAACTTTATTTTAAAAAACATGAAGAACCAGCACTCCTTGGACCACTTGCGATAGGTATTTCAGCCGTTGATGCATTCTTATTGCAATACTATTCAGCCTTTCCAAAAGAACAAATTGCATGGGGTAGACTGACTAGCCAAGAGCAGTGGCAACAAATTAGCGCAATTCGTAATCAATATATAAATTTAGTTTGCCATTCTAAGACACTTGCCAAACATTCAGCGGCACTTATTATCAACATGATAAACGATCTTATGCTACAAGATAGTAAAGTCAATTTACTTGTTGGACACGATAGTACCATCGCTTCATTACTGGGTGCATTAGACTTTAAAGACTACCAACTACCAAATCAATTTGAAATAACCCCAATTGGTGGAAAAGTAGCTTTACAGCGTTTTCGTCACCTATCTACAGGCGAATACTTTTTTAAAGCCGAATATATTTATCAAAGTTTTGAACAACTCCATAACGGGCTAGCACTTGATGACAATAATTTACCACAACATTATCAACTTCATTTGGAAAATGCTTCTGTTAATAATGATGGTTATTATTATTGGTCAGATTTTGAGGAACGAATAAAATCAATTAAAACTAGGTAATTAACCATTAGGTTATCTAATTTTTCCTATCTAACTGGGATTAAACAAGTTAATAATAAAAAGTTAAGCTAATTCTAATTAATAAAAAATTCCTTGTCAAAAAGTTTCAGGTAAATATACGTTTTAGTATAAATGTCAATTGTTTAGCTTACTTAAATCATAGTCAATTACAATAGACCAAATAGAGTGTAGATAGATAAGATGTAATCGTTTTCAATAATTAATTGCATTTTATTTGTTTTATTTTATTTTTATTCCAATTAATTATTTTAAACCTCCTATCTAGTAGATTACCGATCTTTAATTTGCACTATTGTCATCATAAAATACAAAAATTATACTCAAACACATATTTACCTGAAACTTTTTAACAAAAATTAATTTAATATCAAATGTAATCGATTTCATAAAATGTTATCTAGATCACTTTTTCAAAATTATTTTAGTGCTATTATCGCCTCAACAAATAACTTACCTATTCATATACATACAGAAGTTTTTTTAAATGATTGTGTGGTCATTTAAAGCCTAACAAAGGAAGTTCATTATGAATCAAAAAATAAAGTCATCACTAAGTAATAAGAATTATTGGATATTCAGTCTCTACTTCTTTCTGTACTTTTTTATTATGGGAGCATACTGCCCTTTTTTTCCCGTTTGGCTAAAAATGAACGGACTTGATGAGGCAAATACTGGGTACGTTTTTTCATTTATTTCACTATTTGCGCTTTTTTTTCAACCCTTGTTCGGGTTAATTTCTGATAAACTAGGATTAAAAAAACACCTTCTTTGGGTTATCACACTTCTTCTTGTACTATTTGGTCCATTTTTTATCTTCGTTTTAGGGCCATTACTCAAATTAAATGTCACCTTGGGCGCAATTGTTGGAGGGCTTTATCTTGGTATGGTATTTAGTGGTGGGGCACCAGCTATTGAAGCACTTGTCGAAAAAATAAGTCGACGTAGTGGTTTTGAATTTGGTCGCTGTCGCATGTTTGGCTGTTTTGGTTGGGCTATATGTGCTTCGTTTGTTGGAATTATGATTTCTAAAGATGTCAATGCCGTTTTTTGGTTATGTTCTGGATTTGCATTGATTCTTTTAATTTTAGTTAAAATCGCCGATCCTGCAAAAACCACAACGACTGAAGTTGTTGAGCAAATGGGATTAAATAAACCAAAGCCATTCAATCTAAAACTTGCCCTTGATTTACTTAGTATGCGTAAAACATGGTTTTTCATGCTTTACATTGTTGGGGTTGCTTGTACTTATGATGTATTTGATCAACAATTTGCAAACTTTTTCACCTCATTTTTTACTAACGAACAAGTGGGTCGTGAAGCTTTCGGCTATGTAACTACGCTTGGTGAATTTTTAAATGCCACTGTGATGTTTTTTGCTCCTCTGATTGTAATGAAATTAGGCAGTAAAAATACATTACTCATTGCTGGTGCTATCATGTCCATTCGTATTACTGGCTCAGCATTTGCCAGCACAGCTGTTGAAGTGGTGATATTAAAAACGCTACATATGTTCGAAGCACCTTTATTACTTGTCGGTGCATTTAAATATATTACTAAACACTTCCCTATTCACTTATCAGCAACTGTTTACTTAATTGCATTTTGTTTTGCAAAACAATTATCTATCATGTTTATGTCCACTTTTGCGGGGTTAATGTATGTTAAAATAGGTTTCGAAGGAGCATATTTAATCCTTGGCTTAATCGCATTGAGTTTTACGCTTATTTCATCCTTTACATTATCAGGGCGCGGACCATGGGATCTGTGGAAACATAACAACAGTGAAGAGTCTGAAAATTAGCAGACACTCACTATAACTATTATTAAACTAGATGAAGGTTTTATTATGAAAATATTAGTAACTGGTGGTTGTGGATATATAGGAAGTCACACATGTGTTCAACTAATTAAATCTGGCTACACACCAATTATTATTGATAATTTGTTTAACAGTAAAGCATCAGTACTAGTTAGAATACAAAAAATTACTGGGCAATCCGTCATTTTTTATCAAGGCGATGTATGCGATGAAAAACTATTAACTAAGATTTTTTCAGAACATGACATTAAAGCGGTGATCCATTTTGCTGGTTTAAAAGCAGTCGGTGAATCAGTCCACAAACCGCTAGAATATTATGAAAACAATGTCTACGGCAGTATCGTACTTATGAAAGCAATGCGAGCTGCTGGCGTTAAACAGTTAGTATTTAGTTCGTCGGCCACTGTCTATGGCGAATTAGCCCCTGTTCCTTATGTTGAAACATTACCACAAGGTTTACCTACTAGTCCGTATGGAAAAAGTAAATTAATGGTTGAGCAATGTATTATGGACTTAGCCGTTGCTGAGCCCGATTGGTCACTAACTTTACTACGTTATTTTAATCCTGTTGGAGCCCATCCAAGTGGATTAATGGGCGAAGACCCACTTGGTGTTCCTAATAATCTTATGCCTTATATTACCCAAGTTGCTGTAGGCAAAAGAGAGTCATTAGCTGTTTTTGGTAATGATTATCCAACAATTGATGGAACTTGCGTTCGTGATTTTATACATGTTGTTGATTTGGCCGATGGGCATATCGCTGCACTCAAAACCGATCAAAACAAAGCTGGTGTGCATATTTACAATTTAGGCTCAGGTGTTGGTTATAGCGTATTACAAGTCATTAAAGCTTTTGAAAAAGCATCAGGAAAACCTCTTAATTGGCACTTTGCCCCAAGACGAGCAGGTGATTTACCAGCATTCTGGGCTGATGCTAATAAAGCTGAGCAAATATTAGGTTGGAAAACCAAACTCACGCTTGATGACATGGTAAAAGATTCATGGAATTGGCAATCAAATAACCCTCAAGGCTATCCTGATTAATAATACATTTTATAAAACATACAAAATTAACAGAAGAGGCAAAAATGGATATTTTTAACCCAGTTGACCATCCTCATCGTCGTTACAACCCATTAACCAATCAATGGGTACTTGTTTCACCACATAGGGCAAAACGCCCATGGCAAGGACAACAAGAAGTATTAAACGAAGAGCAAAAACCAAGTTATGATCCAACTTGCTTTTTGTGCCCAGGAAATAAACGGGTAACAGGAGATATCAACCCCCAATATAAGGGAACATTTGTTTTTACTAATGATTTTGCAGCATTAATGAAAAATACTCCAGAATCACCAAAAAACGCCGATCCTTTATTCCAAATGCAAAGCGCAAAAGGTACTAGTCGAGTTATCTGTTTTTCACCCGATCACAGTAAAACATTACCTGAACTTGATTTACCTGCAATTGAAGGAGTAATTAAAACTTGGATAGAACAGCAACAGGAGTTGGGTGAAAACTATCCTTGGGTACAAGTGTTTGAAAACAAAGGATCAGCAATGGGGTGCTCTAACCCTCATCCACATGGACAAGTTTGGGCAAATAGCTTTTTACCAAATGAGATTGCGCGTGAAGATCTAAATATGCGTAATTACTTTGAAAAATATCATCGCAATTTATTGGTTGATTATGCTGAAAAGGAACTTATTAATCGTGAGCGAATCGTTGTAGAAACTAAGTATTGGCTTGCCGTTGTTCCTTTTTGGGCAATATGGCCATTTGAAACATTATTATTACCAAAAATTCACATTCCACAATTAACCCAATTAAATGACAAACAACAAAGTGATTTAGCAATTGCGCTCAAAAAATTAACGAGTCGCTACGATAATTTATTTCATTGCTCTTTCCCATACTCTATGGGCTGGCATGGTGCGCCATTTATGCAAGATAAAAATGATTATTGGCAAGTACATGCACATTTTTATCCCCCTTTATTACGTTCCGCCACAGTAAAAAAATTTATGGTAGGTTACGAAATGTTAGCCGAAGTACAACGTGATTTAACCCCAGAGCAAGCAGCTGAAAGGTTACGTAACGTTAGTGATGTGCATTATAAAGACAAAAAGGATAAATAGATGAACGCATTAATCAAAGCAACTACACAAGCATTTGAATCTAAATTTGATTATAAACCCGATACACTTATACAAGCCCCCGGTCGTGTAAATTTGATTGGCGAGCATACCGATTATAATGATGGTTTTGTTTTACCTTGTGCTATCGATTATCAAACGATAATAAGTTGTCACAAACGTTCAGATAATCTTGTTCGAGTTATTGCGGTTGATTATGATAATCAACAAGATGAATTTTCTTTAGATTCTCCTATTGAAAAACATCCAGATTATATGTGGGCTAACTACATACGTGGGGTGGTAAAGCACTTAAAAAAATATGCAAATAATATCCATGGCGTCGATTTTGCTATTAGTGGAAACGTTCCTCAAGGAGCAGGACTAAGTTCATCAGCATCTCTAGAGGTTGCGGTAGCTAAAATGTTCCAAGTTCTTTATAACTTGGCTTTAGATGGCACCAAGTTAGCCCTAATTGGTCAAGAGGCCGAAAACCAATTTGTTGGTTGCAATTGTGGCATCATGGATCAACTAATATCTTCCCTTGGACAAAGCCAACATGCATTATTAATTGATTGTCGTTCATTAGAAGTTAAACCAGTCTCAATTCCTAAAGATTTTGCTGTAGTTATCATCAATTCAAATATCAAACGAGGATTAGTTGATAGTGAATATAATACTCGACGTAAACAGTGTGAAGCAGCAGCACAAGCCCTTGGGGTAAAAGCCTTAAGAGACGCGTCCTTAACTGAATTACAACATATTGAAAAAACGCTCGATCCAATTGTCTTTAAACGAGCTCATCATGTAATCACTGAAAATGAGCGCACACTAAAGGCAGCACAAGCTCTTACAGATGGTGATTATAAATTATTATCAAAACTCATGGCACAGAGTCACAATTCAATGCGTGATGATTTTGAAATTACAGTCCCCGCTATTGATTATCTAGTTGAAATAATTCACGGTGTAATTGGTGAACAAGGCGGTGTTCGCATGACAGGCGGTGGCTTTGGTGGTTGTGTTGTGGCAATAGTACCAAAAGATAAAGTTGATGCTGTTAAAACCGTTGTTAGCGATAGTTATGCTAAAAAATTTGGTATTAAAGAAGATTTTTATGTCTGTAAACCAAGTGAAGGAGCACACGCGATATGCCTATAACGCAAATTATTGAACTGTCCAATAAACAAGGAATGCAAATAAAACTTTCAAACTGGGGAGCTACATGGCTTTCCTGTGAATTGCCCGTTAATGGACAGACTCGTGAAGTGCTACTCGGCTGTCGCTCACTTGAACAATACCAACAACAGGATGCCTATTTAGGTGCTACAATAGGCCGATATGCTAACCGTATTGCCAATGCTACTATTAATATTGACAATAAACAATATCATCTCACTGCGAATCAAGGTGTAAATCAGTTACACGGCGGAAAATTAGGCTTCGATAAACAATTATGGTTAATTCAATCTTGCTCCGATCAGCAAGTGACCTTCCATCTAATTTCACTTGATGGTGATCAAGGTTTTCCTGGTGAGCTGAATGTAACAGTAACGTATAAACTCACCGATGACAATCAAGTAATTATATTGTTTAATGCAACTACTACAAAAACTACGCCAGTAAATTTGACTAATCATGCTTACTTTAATCTAGATGGCGAAATAAGCAAAGATGTACTTAATCACAGATTAAAAGTAAATGCTAACTGTTATTTGCCAGTTAATGCCAATGGTATCCCTAATAAGGATTTAGTTAGTGTTGCCATGCACGATATGGATTTACGTCAACCAAAACTTTTATCGGAAAAACTACTTGAAAGCGCAGAAAGGCAAATAACTGGTGGTTATGATCATGCTTATTTATTAGATAAAACCAAAGTGATAGCCGCTCAGCTCATTTCATCTGATAAAAAAGTAACAATGAATGTTACTACAACCAAACCGTCATTACAGATTTATACAGGTAACTTTTTACAACATACACCAAACCGGCATAATGGTGAATATGGAAATTTTGCTGGCATAGCATTAGAAAGCCAATTTTTACCAGACAGCCCTAATCATCCTGACTGGCCACAACCAAGCTGCTTTTTACAACCAGAACAAATATATGAACATTACACTGCTTACCAATTTTTTATAAATCAATAACTTGTTTGACTTAATTATTGCTGTATATTAATAATATCTAGCTTTTTCATATTTACATTACTAGAAATCTAACAAATTGAGCAAAAGAATTTTGCATGGTTAAACTAACAATCCTAAGTAAAATTAGGTATGATACAGTCATCATACCTAATGGATAATATTAAATATGAAAAGCAAAAGTTTAACTGCTATTTTCCCGGGTACTTTTGATCCCATTACTAATGGTCATATTGATCTTGTTACACGAGCTTCGTTACTGTTTCCTCGATTAATTGTTGCTATTGCCGAAAATCCTAATAAAAAAACACTCTTTACTCTAGAAGAACGCGTAAATTTAGCGTCAACAGCAGTTGAACATTTACTCAATGTCGAAGTTATTGGCTTTGACAATTTAATGGCTAATTTTGCACAAACCCATAATGCCACAGTTATCGTTCGAGGCGTTCGTACAACACACGATTTTGAATACGAAAGGCAACTTGCCGAAATGAATCGTGCATTAAAATCTGATTTAGACACTATCTTTTTAATGCCATCAATTGCAATGGGATTTATTTCATCGACAATAGTAAAAGATGTTGCCTACCATGGCGGTGATATAACAAATTTAGTACCACTACATGTCAAAACAGCTTTATTAAAACGCTTAACATAAATAAAAACGTCTATGGTTAATTTTTACACTCCACAAAGAAAAAAGTTCACACCACAAAAATTGACAGTAACTATCTTATCTTTAGATGCTTTTGGGCAAGGCGTGACCAATCATAAAGGTAAAACAATTTTTGTAAAATCAGCCTTGCCTGATGAAACCGTTGATATTGAGTTAACTGAAAATAAGAAAAATTACGCTAAAGCCAAAGTCATTAGATATCATAATCAAAGCAAATACCGCGTTAAACCTCTATGTGAATATTATCAACAATGTGGAGGTTGTGAGCTACAACATATTGCACCACATATGCAACAACAAGCAAAATATGATGCGTTGATAAATCTATTACAAAAAGAAACAGGACAACCTTTATCAAATATCGTTAAAAATTCACCGCAAATTATTGCCGATCAACCTTACCATTATCGTCGACGTGCAAGACTTTCAATTAATATCGTTAAAGGCCAATTAGCAATTGGATTTCGCCAAGCAGAATCTAATCAAATAATCAATATCAAACATTGTCCTGTATTAGTTGATGAATTAGAGTCATTGCTAGCGCCATTACAAAGCATGCTCAATAACATAAAACAGAAAAAAGCACTGGGTCACGTTGAACTAATTTCGGTCGATAGCGGTATTATTCTTGTTTTAAGGCACACTATGCCTCTAAGCAATCATGATGTTAACCTATTAAGAGAATTCGCCGAAAATAACAATATTTCACTTTATTTTCACGGCGATGATTTAATACATATTGCCGGTAATACTGAGCATTTTTATTTAATTAATCATTTAAAATTAACATTCAGCCCTCTAGATTTTATTCAGGTAAATTGTAAAATTAATCAAAAGATGATCGAACAGGCGCTTAACTGGCTAACTTTACAACCAACAGATCGGGTTTTAGATCTGTTTTGCGGAATGGGCAATTTTTCGTTACCTATAGCAAAATTAAGTAAAACTGTAACGGGAGTTGAAGGTGTTGATACCTTGGTTGAAAAAGCAAAATTCAACGCTATATTAAATAATACTGAGATTTGTGCGGAAACTAATTTTTTAACCAGCAATTTAGATGATTCTCAACAATTTTCGATATGGAGTCAATCACAATATAATTATAATAAAGTATTATTAGATCCAGCAAGAGCAGGAGCGTTTAATGCAACAATAGAAATTGCAAAATTAGCACCATCAAAAATTGTTTATATATCGTGTAATCCTGCTACACTAGCTCGAGATAGTAAACAACTTATCGATGCAGGATATCAAATTGCTCAAATTGCTATTTTAGATATGTTTCCGCAAACCAAACACATTGAATCAATGTTGTTGCTAATAAAATCAGGAACATAAGTTATGGTATCTATTAGAGGCGCACACCAACATAGTGAAGAACACTATTCCCTTGCTCAATTTGATTTAGAACAATGGGTAACACAAGAATTGTTATTAACTAATCCTGCATCTTATAAGAAGTTTAGAGAAGTTTGGGATTTTTGTTTTGAAAACAGCGCAGGTGCATCAGAGCAAATTTTCTGTTTCCAAAATGCGATAGAAATGGTCGAAATTCTATCGACACTTAATATGGATATTAATAGTTTATGTGCGGCTTTATTGCTTCCTTTTGTTGATAGCAAAATTATTCGCCGAGAAGATATTCCAGAAGATTTTGATCGTGAAATTTCTCATATTATTTCTAGTATTGTTAGGATGAAAGAAATTCGCCAATTACGAGCAATTCGTAACGGCAGTGCTACTTCCGAACAAATTGATAGTATTCGCCGAATGCTACTAGCGATGGTAAATGACTTCAGAAGTGTAGTGATTAAATTGGCAGAACGCATTACCTACTTACGCAATTTAATCAATGCACCTCAAGAAGAACAGGTCCTTGCAGCTAAAGAATGTTTTAACATCTATGCGCCCTTAGCCAACCGTTTAGGCATAGGTCAATTAAAATGGGAGCTAGAAGATTTCTGCTTCCGCTATTTACATCCAGATGAATATCGATTAATAGCAAAAAAATTGCAAGAAAAACGATTAGATCGTGAACTGTACATCAAACAATTTGTAAGCCATTTACAAGATTTGATGAATCAAGATCATATTCGAGCTGAGGTATACGGTCGTCCTAAACATATTTATAGTATATGGCGAAAAATGGAGCGTAAACACCTTCAATTCGAAGATTTATATGATATTCGTGCTGTGCGCATTATCTGCGATCGTATTGAAGATTGTTATAATGCATTAGGTATTGTCCACAGCCATTATAAACATATCGCAAAAGAATTTGACGATTATGTAGCAAATCCTAAACCAAATGGTTATCAATCGATCCATACTGTTGTTTATGGTCCACAAGATAAAGCAATCGAAATTCAAATTCGTACTGAAAAAATGCACAATGAGGCTGAACTAGGTATTGCTGCACATTGGAAATATAAAGAAGGCAGTACCGACAAAATGACAGCTTATGATCAACGAATTTCTTGGTTGCGTAAATTATTAACATGGCAACAAGAAATGTCGGAAAGTGGTGAAATACAAGAAGCCGTTCGTAGCCAAATTTTTGATGACCGAGTTTATGTTTTTACGCCTAAAGGTGATGTTGTTGACTTGCCTGCTATGTCAACTCCACTTGATTTTGCTTATCATATACATAGCGATGTGGGTCACCGCTGTATTGGAGCCAAAGTAGGCGGGCGAATTGTACCATTTACCTATAATTTAAAAATGGGCGATCAAGTTGAAATCATTACCCAAAAACAACCAAATCCTAGTCGAGATTGGCTAAATCCGAATACAGGATTCGTTAATAGTAGTCGTGCCAGAGCTAAAATTCAAGCCTGGTTTAAAAAGCAAGATCGCGATAAAAATATCGCTACAGGTGAGCAAATTTTACAAAGCGAACTTGAACCTTTAAACATTAGTATAAAAAGTGTCGAAAAAATCTTAATTAATAAATATAACGCTCATTCATTTGACGAGGTATTAGCAGGTATTGGTAGTGGTGATGTAAGGATTAATCAATTAGTTAATTTTATCAATGCACAATTTAATAAACCAACTGCTGAAGAGGAAGATGAAGCAGCATTAAAACAGATTGCCCAAAAAACGAATATGCAATCTAAAAATACTAATAAATTCAACAACAAAAAAGGCAGTGAAATTATTATTGAGGGTGTGGGTAACTTAATGTATACCATTGCAAACTGTTGCCGCCCTATTCCTGGCGATCTAATTGTGGGGTTTGTAACTCATGGGCGAGGTATTTCAATTCACCGAGCTGATTGTGAGCAATTGCAAGACCTTAAAAATCATGCGCCTGAACGTATTACTCACGCTGTTTGGAACAACAATACCCAATCAAGTTATACCATGGTGATAAAGATTGTTGCCAACGATCGAAGTGGTTTATTGCGAGATATCACTACGATTTTAGCTAATGAAAAGGTTAATGTTCTTGGTTTAATGAGCCGTTCAGATATGAAGCAACAATTAGCCACTATCGACGTAGATATGGAAATTTTTGATCAGGATTCGTTAAATCGAGTGCTCAATAAAATAAAACAACTACCCGATGTTATTGAAGCTAAACGTTTTCAAGGTTAATTAACATGTTAAATTGCCACTTTTTTAGTGGCAATTAGGTTTAATATTTATTACTTTCTTTCTAAAATTTCAAACTGATATGAATAGCCATTTTTATCATCCGGTTGATGCCCTTCTTGATAAATAACTTGCCATTGCTCAGGTGAATAATCAGGGAAATGGGTATCCCCCTGTAGTTCGGCATCTATATGTGTTAAATAAAGTCGATTTGCTAACGGTAAAATCTGCTTATAAATATTACCACCACCAATAATAAATGCCTCATCAACATTCTGTTCTTGGGCTAACACTATGGCGGCATCAATTGATTGAACCCAACTTACATTTTGAGTTGAATTAGATTCACTTGGTGCTTGCTTTGAAATAATAATATTATGACGATTTGGTAGTGGACGACCAATAGACTCAAATGTCTTTCTTCCCATAATAACGGGTTTATTAAGTGTATTTTTTTTAAACCATGCCAAGTCTGCAGGTAAATGCCAAGGCATTTGATTATTTAAGCCAATTACACGATTATCGGCCATGGCTACAATAATACTTAATATCATATCCGTTCCTTTACACATACCCTAAAGATTTTATTCGCTGATTGACATGCTCAGGAAAGATAGTTTGACTCCAAAGTCGTTCGCTTAAAGAAAGTAACGACTCTTTTTGTCCAGCAACGATCCAATTAGACAATTCTGTAGCAACATCAGGGTATATTATTGGTTTTGGTGAAGGTAAATCTAACCAATACTTAAGTTTGATACAGTTTAAACTTTCCATAACCGTTGCCATATCAAGAGATCGTAAACATTGAGCATTATAAATTTGTTCAAATTGACCTGCCACAGGCTTAGTAAGAATCTTTTTACCAAGCGTTAATGCTTCAGAAATCAATGCAAAGCCCGTATTTGAAATAATGCCAGAGCAATTGACTAAAGCTTGCGTAAAACTATCACGACTAAGAGGTTGAAAATTAATATTACCTCGTTGCGATTCTTGCTTTATATCTGGGTGAAAACAGATAAATTGACGATCTTGAAATTGGTTTAACATACCAATGATCTCATCTATACCTTCAAACGGCAAATAAACCACAATGCTGCCATCTTCTGTTGGTGTGGCATTAAATGAATCGATCATCGGTGGCAATAACTTATGCCCAAAATGAAACCAATGCAAACCAATAGGCTTAGTAACTGGCGCATAATATTTCATAATTACATTGGCAACTAACCCATATTCTTTAGGTTTAAGATATTGGCATACGGCCTGATTACTTATACCTAAACAGTCACGTTGCTGATGATGTGCGGCCCAAGCAGTGACTGGCTCAAAATCACTAATAATACAATCATACTTTGATAAATCAAGTTCCCGCACGTCTTTAATCAGCCTGAAAGCGCGAATTCGTTGTATGGTTTTACGAAAATTAATTTTACCGTTTAGTGTTGCAAAGGTGACACCTCGATAAGTCTTATAATCACCAAAAACTTGCATATCAAAATAGTCTTTAGGATCACGTCCACTAAAAATATAATCAACATCAGCTCCAGCTTTTTTTAATGCTTTAGCTAAAGTTCTACAACGACTGACATGGCCATTTCCTGTTCCTTGAACACCAAAAAGAATCTTCATATCAATATTATTTGCCAATTATTATTGATAAATATCATACCAGAACACGTCATAATTATCTTATTTTTTTTACACATTAACTTAAAATTTTAGTATTTTTAATATATTAATAGACAAGTCGACAAATCAATAGAATTAAATTAAACTAGTTATATCAAGGTGATATTTAAACTTTAAGTAGGGCTATTATTTATTTTACAAAAAATAGCGAGATATCAAGATGCCTATAACACCCCAAAATAAACCAATTTGCCAAATAATTGTATTAGCATCAATACTATTTTTGTTTAGTTATTCTTCATGGCATTTATCTAACTTATTATTATCACCAGCTTTAACTTGTCATTCTGCTCATTCCACATCTGAATTAACACCTAAACACGAATCTATTTCTAACGAGCCAGTTTTGGTTTTGCGAAAAAACACAATCATATCAGCTTGTGCTTTGTTTCATCAGTGTTCAACCTGTAATATTTTGAACTCTAATTTTCCTACAAAACTTTATATTTCGTCTAGCAGTGAACGATATCTGCCCATTAAGCCTATTCTACAATATAACGAATTTATTCCAGAGTTAAGACCACCGCAAGCTGTTTAATTGGTTTATGTAAATAAAAGCAGTAAGTAACACTACAAGCAATAACTGAATTATATTGATATTTGTTTTATCAGTATAACCATCAGGTTATTGTTAAAATTAACTATTTTGAGGAACATCATGAAACGTCGAAATTTTTTGATAAATATTACCACAGCTATCGGTGGATTGGTCGCAACTAAAGCTATAGCCCAAATGGGGAACAATAATATGCATGACACAATGTGTGATACTCATTCTGATGAATGTCAAAAGGGGGATAATATGCACCAACAAATGAATATGGACATGAATCACAATCAAATGTCGCAAAAACTTTTATCGACTTCAGTACTACCACAAGGAATAGATCTACCAACTTTGACCAACTTAAAAAATGAGAGCAAGCAAAAAGGTGTTTTTGAAGCAACATTACATATAAAACCAACAAAAATTGCGTTAACACCAGATTTAACCACGGAATTTTGGACCTATAATGGAATGATACCTGGTCCGAAAATCGAAGTATTTGAAGAAGACCATGTTAAAATCACCGTAAAAAATGAACTTACTCAATCAACGACAGTTCATTGGCACGGCTTGCTCATTCCATCTGATCAAGACGGCAACCCACAAAACGAAATTCCAGCAGGAGGCAGTCGAACTTATGAATTTATCATTCCTAAAGGTACTGCTGGCACTTATTGGTATCATCCTCACGGACATAATACAGTAGCCGAACAAGTTTATCGAGGTTTAGCTGGTACATTTATTGTTCGTAGCAAACACGATCCACTTGCATCGTTCCCTGAACAAAATTGGTTCTTTTCTGACTTAAAATTAACCGACAAAGGTCTAATTGCTGATAATTCAATGGTCGATTGGATGAATGGACGTGAAGGCCAATTTGTATTGATAAATGGCAGTTACCGCCCAAAGATCAAAATAGATTCAGCCACACATATCCGAGTATGGAATTCGTGTTCAGGTCGATATCTCAATCTTTCTATCCCTAACTGCGATGTTTTTTTAGTTGGCACTGATGGTGGACTATTAGCTAAACCCTACCTGCTTACCAAACCCTTATTATTAACTCCGGCTGAACGTGCTGAATTAGTCATAATACCAAAACAAACTGGTACTGTATATTTACAATCAATCGGATATGATCGCAATAAAATGGGCAATGTACCGCCAGAACAAGATATAATACTAGGTGAGTTAACACTGACTAAATCCGAGCCAATCACCTTACCAAACACATTAAACCAACTACCTAATATGGGGCCAGCTGTCGTCCATAAATTACTGGAATATACCGAAGTAATGGACATGAAAGAGCCGCGTGGTGGTGTGTTATTTTTAATTAATGGTAAACGTCATGACATGTCGCGAATTGATCTAAAAAGCAAAATTCACGATATTGAAGAATGGACAATATTTAATAACTCCCATATGGATCACAATTTCCACATCCATGGCGCACAATTTATTGTACAATCGCACGAGTTAAATGGTAAAAAAACTCAGCCTGATTATATTGCCTTAAAAGATACCATTAATTTGCGGCCACACGAAAAACTTACCATCAAAATACAGCAAAATCTTCCTGGGCTTCGCATGTATCACTGTCACATTATTGAACATGAAACAACTGGCATGATGGGGCAATTAATGGTGGAATAATATTTCTTCCTTTATTCCTTTCCTTGATTCAATTTTTAGTATGGTTGGATTAAGGGAAGTTAAATTAACAAAAACTCGCTTATCATTACCGAAAAAAAGCGAGTTTTTATAAACCTATCATCTTATTAAAATTCCTTTTATTAAATTATTCCCCTTGTAATAAGGGTTTTTTCTTTTGCTAAAAAATGCTAAAATGCACAGATTATGATCGTCATTAACTATTGGCAAAAACTTCGCAAACGATTGATTATTAAAACCGCTTTGTCGCACTTATTATTAGGTGTGATTGCTGCTGGGTTTGGTTTATGTCAAAACGAAGCGCTTCCATCGGAATCTGATGTTTCGCACAGTGGAATTATTGCTATTACATCCATTGTACAAGATCACAGAGAAACAGCACAAAGAAAGTCACAAACACTAGCATGTTCCCAAAAACAGCATACTGTAGTACTTTTAATAATGCCTAATTATGATGATCTTTCCCCTAGCAAGGCAATCCGACTATCCCCTTACAACGGCATACGAGCTGGACCAAAAACTACCTCTTAGAATTTACGCACAAATAAAACTAATTTTTATTCAAGGCAAAAGCCTTAAAATCCGTATTAAAAAACAAGAGAAAAGTTATGTTATTAAAATTATTGACAAAAGTATTTGGTAGCCGCAATGAGCGCGTATTAAAAAGTATGCGTAAACGAGTTGAAAAAATTAATGCACTTGAACCAGACATGGAAGCATTAACTGATGATGAACTAAAAGCAAAAACTACAGAATTTAAAGACAGGATTGCCTCTGGAACTCAATTAGATGATATTTTGGAAGAAGCTTTCGCAGTGGTACGTGAAGCGAGCAAACGTGTATTTGGCATGCGTCATTTTGATGTGCAGTTAATCGGTGGTATGGTATTAAATGAACGTTGCATTGCTGAAATGCGTACGGGTGAAGGTAAAACTTTAACAGCGACATTACCTGCCTACTTAAATGCACTAACAGGTAAAGGTGTACACGTTGTTACAGTTAATGATTACTTAGCGCAGCGAGACGCTGAAAATAATCGTCCTTTATTCGAATTTTTGGGCTTAACTGTAGGGATTAACCTGCCAAATATGCCCACACACATAAAACGTGAGGCTTACAACGCAGATATCACCTATGGTACCAATAATGAATATGGTTTCGACTACCTACGCGATAATATGGTATTTACCAAAGATGCTCGTGTACAACGTCCATTACATTACGCCTTAGTCGATGAAGTTGACTCAATTTTAATTGATGAAGCAAGAACACCTCTGATTATTTCAGGTCAAGCGGAAGATAGTTCCGACAGATATATTAGCGTTGATAAAATCATTCCTTACTTAACCCGTCAAGAAAAAGAAGACTCTGACCAGTTCCAAGGTGATGGTGACTTCTCAATTGATGAAAAATCACGCCAAGTTAACTTAACAGAACGAGGCTTAGTTAAAGTTGAAGAATTACTGATAAAACAAGGTATCATGAAAGGTGATGAGTCACTTTATGCGCCAAGCAATATCGTATTGATGCATCACGTTAATGCAGCCCTACGCGCTCACCACCTATTCCACCGCGACGTTGATTATATTGTCAGAGATAACGAAATTATCATCGTTGACGAACATACTGGAAGAACAATGGATGGTCGACGTTGGTCTGATGGTTTACATCAAGCTGTTGAAGCAAAAGAGCACGTTAAAATCCAAAATGAGAACCAAACACTGGCTTCAATTACTTTCCAAAACTATTTCCGTTTATATGAAAAACTAGCGGGCATGACAGGTACTGCTGACACTGAAGCATTTGAGTTTAACCAAATTTATGGTTTAGATACGATTGTTATTCCAACTAATCGCCCAATGCAACGAAAAGATCAATCCGACCTTGTCTATATGACCGAAAAGGAAAAGATAAATGCGATTGTATCTGATGTACAAGAATGTGTAAAACGCGGTCAACCTGTTTTAGTCGGAACAGCATCAATCGAAAAATCAGAATTAGTTTCACAAGCATTTAAAAAAGCAGGTATCAAACATAATGTCCTAAATGCTAAATTCCATGCTCAAGAAGCAGAAATCATTGCTAATGCAGGGAGTAAAGGTGCAGTTACTATTGCAACCAACATGGCTGGTCGTGGTACTGATATTATGCTCGGTGGTAACTGGCAAAATGATATAGCAAAAATTGAAAATCCAACACAAGAAGACATCGAAAAAGCGAAACAAGCTTGGCAAACAAAACACGAAGAAGTGATTGAGTTAGGTGGACTTTATATTTTAGGTACTGAACGTCACGAGTCACGCCGTATCGACAACCAACTACGAGGTCGTGCAGGACGTCAAGGTGACCCTGGCGCTTCACGCTTTTATCTATCACTGGAAGATCCATTGATGAGAATTTTCGCCTCTGATCGTATGGGTAATATGATGCGTAAATTGGGTATGAAAGAAGGTGAAGCTATTGAACACCCATGGGTCACAAAAGCCATTGCCAATGCTCAAAAGAAAGTTGAAAGTCGCAACTTTGATATTCGTAAACAACTTCTTGAATATGATGATGTCGCCAACGATCAACGTAAAGTAATTTACCGAGAACGAAACGGCTTACTTGATAATACCGATATAAAAGATACCATTGATTCAATTCGAGGTGATGTATTTAACACTCTAATTGACCAATACATTCCACCACAATCAATTGAAGATATGTGGAATATACCAGGTCTTGAAACTGCACTAAAAACAGACTTTGATTTGGATTTACCGGTCGCAAAATGGCTAGATGAAGAGCAAAATCTGCACGAAGAAACATTGCGTGAACGAATCTTACAAATTGCTCAAGACAAATATTTAGAAAAAGAAAACATGGCTGGAGCTGAAGCATTTAGACATTTCGAAAAAAGTGTTATGTTACAAACACTTGATACACTTTGGAAAGAACATTTAGCAGCTATGGATTATTTACGCCAAGGTATTCATTTGCGCGGCTATGCACAAAAAGATCCAAAACAGGAATATAAACGTGAATCGTTTAATATGTTTGCTAACATGCTAGAATCATTAAAATATGATGTTATTGGTATTTTAAGTCGCGTACAAATTCGCTCACAAGAAGAAGTTGACGAAGCTGAACGCCAACGCCTAGCAGAAATGGAAAAACTAATGGCTAAACAACAAGCTAACCATGATTCGGTAGCGAGTATAAATGGCGAAAATGAAGAACTATCAGCAGGCACTTCTTCGCAACCAATAGTACGAACTCAAGCCAAAGTTGGTCGTAATGATCCATGCCCTTGTGGTTCAGGTAAAAAATATAAACATTGCCATGGTGCTGTTCAGTAAAGAAAAAATTTAGTATCATCAAATAAAGTTGATAATTAAATCGTCGATTAGGATCGACAATAGGTTGAAAGGGAAAGTTACAACTTTCCCTAATTTTACTCATAGGCAAATAGAATTATGAACAAACATATTGAAATTGCTGTAGGTATTATTCGTTCACAAAATTGTCAAATATTTATCACCCAACGCGGTGAAGACTCTCATCTTGCTGGTTTTTGGGAGTTTCCTGGTGGAAAAATCGAGACCGGAGAAACGCCATATCAAACATTACAACGCGAAATTGCTGAAGAAGTTGACATCCATATCCACCAAGCCCAATTTTTAGATACCTTTAACCACAATTATGATGATCGCGATATCACAATTCATGCGTATTTAGTTGAAGAATGGGATGGAGTCCCTTTTGCTAAAGAAGGCCAACCAAGTCGTTGGATTGACCAAGAAGATCTGAATGCCGACGAATTCCCTGACGCCAATCGACCGATCATCGAAATGCTTAAAAACTTAGATAAACAAATATAACTTAGTTATTACAATTTAGCTTGTTCGCGAGTTTAGTTTAGTTTAGTTTATTTAACTTAAATTAGTTTCTTGTATGATTTTAGAGCTATTATATTTAGTTCATAAAACAGCTGTACGCTGTTTCCCCGCGCCGAGAATAACACAATGCTAAAGCAAAAATTTACTATCACAAAGCTTTGATCTTATTTTAACTAATAATCCATTTAGCAATGACTAAATACAATACCCAATAAACTCGGATTTAGGTCTATTTACTGTAACAACGAAACGAATAAGTAAGGATTTTTGTATATAAAAAACCTGCCATAAGCAGGTTTTATAAATTCGGAAATTGGCTCCTCCAACAGGACTTGAACCTGTGACATACGGATTAACAGTCCGCCGTTCTACCGACTGAACTATGGAGGAACACTTAACGAGATGAATATTAACTATCTATAACACCAATGTCAATCTCTAAAACAGCAAATAGAATTAACTGCTCAGCTTGTAATCAAATTAATCT
Source organism: Gilliamella bombi (assembly GCF_900103255.1). Taxonomy (GTDB): domain Bacteria; phylum Pseudomonadota; class Gammaproteobacteria; order Enterobacterales; family Orbaceae; genus Gilliamella; species Gilliamella bombi. Next base: position 82,369 of record NZ_FMWS01000016.1, read on the forward strand.
GTAGATATGCTAAGATAATTAAATATATTATTAACAGGTAAAATAGCATTTATGAAAAAAAATATTTGTATTTTTTGCGGAGCAAGCGAAGGAAGTCAATTAGAATATCGTACACAAGCAGAACAATTAGGCAAAACTTTAGCAGAACAAAATCGACGGCTAATTTATGGTGGTGGTAATAAGGGATTAATGGGCATTATTGCTAATGCGGCACTAGCTCATGGTGGAGAGGTGATTGGTATTATTCCTGAACGCTTAGTCAAAGCCGAAACTGCACACCACGGTATTACGCGCTTAGAGGTGGTGGATAATATGCATCAACGTAAAGCAAGACTGTCTGAGCTTGCTGATGGTTTTGTTGCAATGCCTGGCGGAACAGGTACGCTAGAGGAAGTTTTTGAAGTTTGGACGGGAATGCAAATCGGTTATCATGAAAAGCCCGTTGCATTATTTAATGTGTTAGAATTTTGGCAACCAATGCTTAATTTTTTGCAATATGCAGTGAATGAAGGTTTTGTTCGTGATAGTTTTTATAAAACATTAATTGTTTCGGAAGATCATCGTACTATACTACAACAAATGGATCATTTTATCCCTAAAGATTTACAGCGCTGGGTAAAAAAATAGCTTAAATGCCATATTATATAAAAACGCCATCACTTGATGGCGCTTTTTCTTATATTATTAACAAACATTAAGCGACAGCTGTAGCTTCCGATTCTGGTTGTTTAATTAATGCATAAGCAACACCAGCAACAACGGTACCAACAACAATAGATAATAAGTAGCCAACTACTGGTTTAACAACGCCCGGAATTGCTAAAGCAAATAAACCACCATGCGGCGTCATTAATGTTGAACCGAAGGCTAACGCCATACCTCCAGTAATAGCACCACCAACAATACAACATGGGATAACACGTAATGGGTCGCGCGCAGCAAATGGAATTGCGCCTTCCGAAATAAAGCATAAGCCTAATACCAATGAAGCTTTACCGCTTTCTTGTTCAGGTTTAGCAAATTTTTTGCGTGCAATAAGTGTTGCTAAGCCCATAGCTAACGGTGGAACCATACCACCGGCCATAACCGCAGCCATTGGCATATATTGATGTAATGAAATTAATGTGGTTCCGAATAAATACGCTGCTTTATTGATAGGTCCCCCCATATCAGTACACATCATTCCCCCTAGAATTACCCCCAAAATCACAGCAGTATTTGGATTTGAATTCAACGAATTTAGCCATGAATCCAAGGAAGACATTAACCATGCGATAGGTGCACCAAAAATAAACAGCATCACTAAACCGGTTATTAATGTCGCAAATAGTGGTACAATTAGGATTGGTTTTAACCCCTCAAGCGTTTTTGGTAATGGTAAATATTTGGAAATACACATTGCTAAATAACCAGCAAAATAACCAATAAAAATCCCGCCTAAGAAGCCTGCGTTAGTCGATACCGCAAGTAAGCCACCGACAAGCCCTGGTACTAAACCTGGTCTATCGGCAATCGAATAGGCAATATATCCTGCTAACAACGGTACCATGAGAGAGAAAGCCTTCTCGCCAATCAGATTTAAGTGCGGCTCTCCAACAAGTTCGTTTACTAATACTTCTTTTACTACTTCTACGCCATTTTCTAAGACTTTCACCGTTTTTAATACGTCTTGAAACTCACCTAATGCAAGAGATAGAGCAATAATCAAACCGCCAGCTACAACCATTGGTAACATGTACGAAATACCCGTTAAAAGGTGTTGATAAAATCCTTTTTTCTGTTTATTAGATTTAGCTACCGAAGCATTAACACTTGTTTGATACACGGTTGCTTCTTCAAATGCCTTATCAAATTCTTGCGCTGTTTTTTTCAGAGCTGGACCTGTTTTGGTGCGATAAAGTTTTTTACCTGCAAATTTACTCAAATCAACATCAATATCACAAGCCGCAATTACAACATCGGCTGAAGCCACTTCTTCTGGTGTTAATTCATTACCGACACCAACTGAGCCACGTGTTTCAACCTTACACCACCATCCACGTTTTTTGGCTTCCTCTTCAATCGCTTCTGCTGCCATAAAGGTGTGAGCAACACCTGTTGGACATGCGGTTACCGCAACAATACGTTTTACACTAGTATTATTGCTTGGTGAAGACATAGCTTCGGCTGTTTGTTGATAAACACTCGCTTTACTTTGCGCATCTGTTAAAATCTGTTTTGGGTTAGCAAAAATTTGATTTAAATCATCAACGGCATAAACCTTTTTACCAACAACTGCTTTATCACTGATAGTTCCAGAGCCTACTGCAACTATAACATCAGCCGATGTTGCATTATCAACCAGATTTAGATTTAATTCGTTTGCGGCTAAAGCTAATTCCGCTTTAGCCAAACGTCCATTTACTGGGCCTGTATTACTACCTTCAATAATATATATATTCATGAATACTCCTATTCAGAAATTATTTCAATTTTTTCTAGCATATTATTTACAGCTTGGCAATCAGATATACCAACACCAGCTTGCCCAACTGATAAAGCTGCAACACTTGATGCAAAGACTAAAGTATCTTTAATTGAACGATTAGTCATTAAGCCATACATCAACCCGGCGACCATTGAATCACCGGCACCAACAGTACTAACTACATGACATTTTGGTGGTTTTGCAAGCCATGCTTCATTTTTAGTTACCCACAAAGCGCCTTTACTTCCTAACGAGATCACTACATTTTCAATGCCGTCGTTAACTAACTCCATAGCAGCTGCTTTAACATCTTCTAATGTTGGTAATTTGCGACCTACCCACATTTCTAGCTCTTTGTCATTGGGTTTAATTAACCATGGTTTTGCTTTTAATCCTGCAACTAATGCATCTCGGCTACTATCAAATACGATCTTTGGACAAATCGCTTTAACTTGTTCCATCCACTTAGTAAATTTATCAAGTGATACTCCAGCAGGTAAACTACCGCTGATAGCCACCATGTCAATATCTTTTAACCATTCAAGAGAATTTGTAACAAAACATTGCCAATCTTGCTCGCTAATCGTGAAGCCTGAAAAATTAAGGTCAGTCACTTCACTATTTTCCTCGGTTAATTTAACATTAATGCGAGTACGACCTTGAATTGTTTCAAATTTATCAATCACATTTAATGATTTGAATAATAAGTTAAAACCATCACGATTTTCTTTACCTAAAAAACCGCCAATAGTTAATTGAACATCTAAATCCGACAAAACTTTAGCAACGTTGATACCTTTGCCAGCAGCAAGTAATGCATTGGTTTGGACTAAATTAACATCACCAAGCTCAACTTTGGGACAAAAACCCAAAAGATCATAAGCTGGGTTTAAAGTTATTGTTGCGACACGATAAGTCATTATTCAGTCCCCTCACCTAAACCATCCCCAATTGCTTTACCAATAGCATCAAGCGCCTGAGTAGCATCTTCACCTACTGCAGTAAATCGTAATCGACTACCTTTTTTAGCGCCTAGCGCAACAATTTTCATTAAACTCGTTGCACTTACTGGCTCACCTTTACCATCTAAATTAGCGACAGTAACCTTACAATTAAACTCTTTAACTAATTTTACTAGTACTGATGATGGGCGTGTATGTAAGCCATTTTCGTTTGGAATAATAAATTCACGACTTAATGATTCATTATTCGATTCAGCCACAGTCGACTCATTTGAAGATGTCGATTGGATTTCTGATTTATTAGATTCTATTGTCGCAGAACCAGATAAAAGAAGGCTGATAAGATCACCTGTATTTGCTGATAATAGTAATTGTAATTTTTGGTTAAAAACTAAAGTTGCAATATTATTTACAATATCAGAAATAGAATCATCAACTGCTGATATGGTGATGAGTAACTTAACAGGCTTACCATCTTCATTAATATTACTGATGGTGCGACTAATCGCCATAGCATTTTTTAAATTACCTTGTTTGCTATCATTTAACCAAACTCCATCACCTAAATATGTAGGTTTATTGTCCAACACATCGGCAATAAAACTTGAATTTACAGCATTTTGCTGTTTTAGACGTGATGCATTTAATGCTTGTAAAGTTGCTAAACTATCAGCAGGAATATCCAATAATAATGCAGATTCATTTATAGAAAATTGGCTATCTTCAGAACTTGTTTTACCAGTTAAAATAGCAATTGCTTCGTCGGCTGACTGAATTTTTTTAATTCGCTCTTCTACCCCTTCAGCTCCAAGTACGTGAGTTAGTTGACGGAGTAATTCTAAATGCTCATCAGAGCTTGCTGCAATACCAATTGCAAGATAGGCCTTTTCACCATCATCCCCCCATTGAACACCATTAGGAAAACAAAATACTTGTACCCCTGTTTTTTTGACTAAATGGCGAGTTTTAGTAGTTCCATGGGGAATAGCAAGGCCTATACCCAGATATGTGGCTGCTTGTGCTTCTCGTTCTAGCATTCCATCGACATAACCATCTTCAACAAATCCTGCATTGGTTAATGCCGTAGCAATTTTTTTTATCGCTTCAGTTTTATTGGTAGCTTGTTCATTTAAATGAATGTTTTCTTTAACTAAATGAAACATATAATAAATACCTCTGGGTTAATAATGTTGGGTCGACTAAAATGACTTAGAAAATACAAATCCTTTAATCAATTGAATCGTTTCAGCAATAATGAATAAATAAACATTAATTATCAAATAAATTATGTCTATTAATAAGTAATTTGTGATCTGGATCTTATTTTTTAATTTGAACTGTTTTAAAATTAACATATTTTTTATGCCTATTAATACCTTAACGGCTTAAGCTACCTCGATAGATCAATCGTCTTGGAATTATTGTTGTGCCCGATTGGTAATTATTGTTATGTAGATAGTTTAAAAACAGTTTTATTGTTACATCGGCAACTTCTTTATGATCTTGTGAAAGTGATATAACTTTACATGGTAAAAAATCTAACAATTCATTATCTCCAAAGGTAGCAATAGTTAAACTCTCGGGTAAGTGCCCAAATTTTCTTAAAATTGCATCAATGCTCCCCTGTAATAAAGAAAAAGAGGTAGTAAATATGCCATTAGGCAATTCATGACTTTCTAGCCATTGACTAAAGGCTAAATCAGCATCTTGACGGCTATAGTTATTTGCATATAAAAAATCAACTTTATTACAATTGTCAAGTTTGATATCTTTAAAACCATCTAAACGAAGTTGACTAACAGATAAGTTTGGTAAGGCTCCTATATAAACCACTGAATCTTGTACAAAGTTATTAAATGCTTGAGCAAGTGATTTAGAATCTTGTTTATCTGCACCTACAATATTTCTAAATTTAGAGATGGATAATATTCGATCAAGTGCAAATAATGGAATCTTTTCGTTTTGCCAGTCATCATAAAAAAAATAATCTTGAGCAAAAACAAACGAAGAAGAAACAATTAAGGCATCTACGCGACGCTGCTGAAGGTGTTTGACACACTCTCTTTCGACTTGTGGATTATCTTCGGAACATGCAATTAGTAATTGATATCCTTCCTTTCTTACCAATTGTTCTAAATAATTAGCTATGCGAGTGTAACTGTTGTTTTCTAAATCAGGAATAATAATGCCTATAGTCCGGGTTTTACCTGCTCTAAGCCCCGCTGCTACCGCATTGGGTTGGTAATTATGTTTTTTTACCACCGACATAACTTTTTCGACTGTTTTATCACTAACGCGGTACTTTTTGGCTTTTCCATTGATCACATAACTGGCCGTCGTCCTTGATACACCAGCTAAAAGTGCTATTTCCTGTAATTTCATTATAATTATCTCAACAAAAATATTGCCAATTATTTAACATGGTTAGAAATAAATAGTAAACAATAATTTTTATTTACTTAATTAAACAATTGTAACTTTTTACTATTAAGATTAATTAATTTCCATTGTATTTGTTAATAGTAAATAGCAATATTTTGATTGTGAATATTTTCAATTTTGACCGGTGTATCAAATATATCTTCTAAAATATTGGCTTTCATAATCTGTTGTGAATTGCCTTGGTATATTAATTCACCATTTTTCATCGCTAAGATGTAATCTGAATATACGGATGCAAAGTTGATATCATGAATAACAATCACAATGGTTTTACCCAGCTCATCGGCTGCGCGGCGCAATTGTTTCATCATGGCAACAGCATGTTTCATATCAAGATTATTGAGTGGTTCATCAAGTAATACATATTCAGTATCTTGACATAACACCATAGCAACATAAGCTCGTTGCCGTTGACCACCAGATAATTCATCTAAAAAGCGGTCTTTATATTCAGTAAGATCTAAAAAATCGAGCGCTCGATAAATATGGTTATAATCATCAGCATTTAAACGCCCTTTGGTATAAGGATAACGCCCAAATCCAACTAGTTCAAAAACAGACAATCTACTGGTAAAACGGTTTTCTTGTCTCAATACTGATAAATAAGTGGCAAGTTTATCACTTGGCGTATTAACAACATCCATATTTTGAATTTTAACTTGTCCTTCATCAGCTAATAGAAGACGACTTATAATTGATAATAGCGTCGATTTTCCCGCCCCATTTGGACCAATAATAGCAGTAATTCCACCTTGTGAAATCGTCGCATTGACATTTTTTAATACAGATACTGTTTGATAGTTTTTACTAACATTATCAATTTTTATCACTTTGGAACCTTTTTTAATAATAAGAAGATAAACAAAGAACCACCAATGAATTCAATGACAATGGATAATGCACCAACCATATTTAATACTCGCTCTAAGAACATTTGTCCACCGACCAGAAAAATAACACCTAACAAAAAAGCAGTAGGTAGCAAAAAACGATGTTGGCTTGATCCACTAATACTATAAGCTAAATTAGTAATTAAAAGCCCCAAAAAAGTGAATGGACCGACTAATGCCGTTGACACTGACACTAAAACTGAAACTAGCAATAATATAATAGTGACACTTTTTTGATAATCGATACCCAAATTGATTGCATTATCCCGACCCAACGCAAGTACATCAAATTTAAATCGCATTTGCCATAAAAATAGACCAACAATAGCTACTATTACTAACGAAAAGATAACCAATACAGGTTCTGCACGTGTAAATGTAGCAAAAATACGACTTTGAAGCACAGCGAATTCAGACGGGGTCATCAAGCGTTGCAATAGATTAGAAAAACTACGGAATAATGTACCTAAAATAATTCCTATTAATAATACCAAATGTAAATTTTTCTTGAGTCTAGTAAACAAACCTCGATATAAAAATAAAGAGAATAAAATTAATAAAAGTGATTCGAATACAAATTTACCAATAATACCAATATAAGGAATACCTTGTGAATCAATACAAAAGATTACAACAGTTTGAATAAGTACAAATAGTGATTCGAATCCCATAATAGAAGGTGTTAATATTCGATTGTTGGTAACTGTTTGAAAAAGCAGTGTTGATGTCGCAGCCGAAAAAGCGACTAAAATCATAGCTAGCATTACCCACGTTCGATGCTTCAAAATATAGCTAATATTGCCTTTAAGGTTGAAAGTCATAAAACATGTTATGCATATTAAAGCAATAATTAACAATAAAAGAACTCTTTTTTGACACAAAATATGGCGTTTTTGATTAACTAACATGACGTTTTCGACTCAACAATATTAAAAAAATAATAGCGCCAACTACGCCAAGAATAACACTCACGGGGATCTCAAAAGGATAGCGAATTACACGCCCAATAATATCGCAAATTAAAACTAATCCACTACCAAACAAACAGATCCATGGAATGGTTTTACGAACATTGTCCCCAAATAATAAACTAACAATATTTGGTACAATCAATCCTAAAAATGGTAAAACCCCAACAACTACAACGACAATACCACCAATTAATGCAATAACAATAAGTCCTGTTAACATAACACGACCATAGTTAAGCCCTACATTAATAGAAAAATCACGCCCCAAGCCAACTACAGTAAACTGATCCGCACACCAACAAGCAAGTAATGTCAAACCACCCACCAACCATAATAATTCGTAACGACCTTTTAAAATAGCTGAAAAATCACCTGATTCCCAACCACCAAGTGATTGTAATAAATCAAAATACATGGCAAAAAATGTAGTAATAGCGCTAATAACTGCACCTAACATAATGCCAATAAGAGGTACCATTATTGCTGACTTTAAAATAATCTTTCGAGAAATCGCCATAAATATCATTGTGCCAATCATAGCAAATAGGCTAGCAACAACCATTTTAGTCATGACACTAGCGCCAGGAGCTAAAACCATCATAACTAATAAGCCAAGACTAGCCGATTGAGTAGTGCCAACTAAAGAAGGTTCAACAAATCGATTTTGTGTTAATAATTGCATAATCAAACCTGCAACACTCATGGCGCTACCTGCTAACAATAAGGCAACAGTTCGAGGAATACGGCTTACAAAAAAAATCTCACGCATATTGCTATCTGACCATAAATCAAATAGTGTCACATGCCCTGCACCAATAAATAAACTTATTGCAGTCATGATCAATAAAATGAACATACCTGCAATAAAATAAAATGATTTAATCATGCTTTACATTAATGCGCTGGTTCACTTTGCAAAGCGACACCTATTTGATCCATCAAACGGCTATAGGTTTGAATACCGCCAGCAATATACATGGAAGAAGAATCTAAATAAACAATATGGTTTTGTTGCCATGCAGCAGTTTTTCGGATCAATTCGTTGTCAAGTACTTGTTGTGCAGACTGAGCTTCTTTATTACCAATTGCATTATCTCTATCTAACACAAATATCCACTGCGGATTAACACTCAAAATAAATTCAGAGGTAACAGCATTACCATGACGACCAGCTTCTTGGAAAGTGGTTGCTGGCTGAAAACCGAGCACATCAAACACAAAACCAAAACGAGATTTTGAGCCATAAGCTGACATTTTACCGCCATTAACCATAATCACTAGTGCTGTGCCAGCAGTAGTTGTCTTGGTTTTCAATTGTTCTATTTTTTGATTAAAATCAGCAATAAGTTTCTTAGCTTCATTTTGTTTATTGAAGATTGAGCCTAATTGTTCTGTTCTTTGAGTTAAACTACTTAAAAAATTATTTGGGTCAATATCTAAAGAAATCGTCGGAGCAATATCATTCAATTTTTTATAAGCATCAGTAGCGCGACCTCCAGCAACAATAACATCTGGTTGAATTGAACTTAAAACTTCATAATTTGGTTCAAATAAAGTGCCCACATTAGTGTAGTCTTTGCGTCCATATTTAGATAAGAAAGTTGGATAATGTACATCTGATTGAGGCACTGCTGTCACAGGAATATTTAATGCGTCCATAATATCAAGTGTTGCAGTATTAAAAACAACAACTTTTTTAGGATTTTCAGGTACATCGGTTTTACCTTGAGCATGTTCAATGGTAAGCGTATTTGCAGAGGTTTGCTGTTCTTTTTTATTGTCACATCCAACCAAAACAAGCAAAACAGCAAGCAAAACTAAAAATTTCACTTTGATATATGAATACATTGTAACTCCTAATTATCAACCAAATAAAAAACAAAAAACGATAATTATAATAATTATCATTTACATTAAGATTGTAACCAAAAAATTTGCTCTATTCAATGCACTTTAACTATTTAAAAATTTAATATGTGATAAAAGATAGATTAAATAGCACTCAAATGAATGGATTAAAAAGCTATCGATTTGTTCGATAGCATAATTAATATTGGTGATTAAGGGTGTTTAGTGGGATCAAGCGATAAATCTTTAAGTTTTCTAGTTAATGTATTTCGCCCCCAGCCTAACAGATGAGAAGCATCTTGTTTGTGACCTCGAGTAAAATTAAGTGCACTTCTTAGTAAGATTCGTTCAACATCATTTATTGCTTCAGTCAAAATTCCTGTTTTACCATCTATTAGAGCTTGTTTTGCCCATTGTTCCAGCAATACTTTCCAATCAACTTCTTGTTGAGAAAAGTGGCTTGTAGGCAATGTGTTATTTTCATTTGTAACCACTGTTTTAGCTGTCGATAATTGCAACAATTCTGGAGGCAAGTCCTGAACTAAAACTTCTTTATTTGAAGACATCACCGTAACCCAGCGACAAATATTTTCAAGTTGACGAACATTACCTGGCCAATTAAAGCGACATAAAACATTTAAAGCTTCCGAACTGAATACTTTACTTTCTACCCCCAAGTCTTTGGCAGTTGTATGTAAAAAATGTTCTGATAGTTTTGGTATATCTTCAATTCGATCGCGTAGCGGTGGTAATAAGATACGAATTACATTTAGACGATGAAAAAGATCTTCTCTAAATTTACCCTCACGAACCCTAGCTTGTAAATCTTGATGAGTAGCTGCAATAATACGGACATCTACTTTGACAGGTGAATAACCGCCAATACGATAAAATTGCCCATCAGCAAGCACCCTTAATAATCTAGTTTGAACATCAAGTGGCATATCACCAATTTCATCTAGAAATAATGTACCACCATTCGCTTGTTCAAACCTCCCGTGCCTAATTTGAGCCGCTCCAGTAAACGCCCCTTTTTCATGTCCAAAAAGTTCTGACTCAATAAGATCTTTAGGGATGGCTGCCATATTTAGCGCAATAAAAGGGGATTGTGAGCGAGGGCTATGGATATGTAATGCTTTTGCAACTAATTCTTTCCCCGTTCCTGATTCACCATTAATCAATACACTAATTGATGATTTGGAAAGCCTACCAATAATACGAAAAACTTCCTGCATTGAAGGCGCTTCACCAATAATGCCGGTCGATGCTTTACTTGTTGTATTATTATTGGTTTTATTACTTTGAGTTTGTGAAATCGCACGTTCAACCAATTGAATAACTTCGTCCACATCAAAAGGTTTAGGAATATAATCATAAGCACCTTTTTGATAGGCATTTACTGCTGCATCTAGATCGGAATGAGCAGTCATAATAATAACTGGCAAATTCGGCATTTGCTCTTTAATATGATGAAGCAATGTCAAACCATCAAGTCCTGGCATTTTAATATCAGAAATTAGTACAGCTGGTTTTTGTACATATGTATCTAATGCATCAATAACTTGCTTACCACTCTCAAAGCTAACACAGTTAAAATGAGCATTAGTTAATGCTTTTTCTAATACCCATCGAATAGAGCTATCATCATCAACAATCCACACATTCATTTTATTTACCTCACTGCCTAATTGGCAAATAGACAGAAAATTGAGTATGCCCAGGCCAACTATTAAATTCAATTTTACCATGATGTTGATCAACAATATTATTTGCAATCGAAAGTCCAATACCTGTACCTCCTTCATGCCCGCTCACCATAGGATAAAACAAAGTATCTTGTATATGAACAGGCACACCTGGTCCAGTATCTTCAATATCAATACGAGCGCACAAACGGTAGCGCTGTCCATGTAAAGTAATCTGAAAAGCAGTTCTTGTCCTGATAATAATTGTGCCAGTATTGGATCCGATAGCCTGTAAAGCATTGCGAACAATATTTAAAATTACCTGCTCTATTTGTTCGGAGTCATGAATAAAATCAGGTAAGCTTGGATCATAATCACGCAGAATTTTAATATTGATTGGTTTTTCCAAACACAGCAAAGCATAGATACGTTCTATTGCTTGATGAATACTTTGTTCTTTTTGTTGTAATCTCTGCTGTGGGCCTAATAACCTATCTACCAGATTTCTTAACCTATCTGCTTGTTCAATAATAATTTTTGTGTAATCTTGCAATTCATTTTTAGGTAGTTCACGTGATAATAATTGAGCGGCGCCTCGAAGCCCTCCGAGAGGATTTTTAATTTCATGAGCTAGTCCACGAACTAATTCACGAGCTGCACTCTGTTGCGCTTGTTGCAATTGTTCTTGGCTAAGGCGTTTATGGCTATTTAATGGCGTCATTTCAATTAAAATCTGTCCATTACCTAATAGTTGAGCTGTCAACGTTAAAATATGTAATTCATTATTAATAACTAAATTGACTTCATTATCTGTAAAACCCTGATTTTGCTCTAATGTACTGAGCATTAAATTTATATCCAAAGAAAAGTATCCCAGCAAATCAGGAAGATAACTTTCTAATAATTTTTTTGAACTTTGTGCTAATAATTGCTGTGCAGCAATATTGGCATACAGAATATTAAGCTTAGTATCAAGTAATAAAATACTTGTAATCATAGAATCGAGAACAAGATTAGCATCAGATTCATTATCAAATGTCATCGTTGGTTTTCCGTCCTGATTAGAAACCACCGCAAATTAACGGTGGTTTGATAGGTTAAATTACTATATAGCTTATAGACTATAGTACATTTCAAACTCAACTGGGTGAGGTGTCATACGGACACGATCAACATCTTGACGTTTTAAATCAATGTATGCATCAATAGCATCGTTAGTAAATACGTTACCACGTGTTAAGAATTCACGATCTGCACCTAATGCATTAAGTGCTTCTTCAAGTGAACCCGCAACCTGAGGAATTAATTTAGACTCTTCTGGTGGTAAGTCATATAAGTTTTTATCCATTGCATCACCAGGGTGAATTTTATTGATAATACCATCCAAACCAGCCATTAACTGTGCGGCAAAAGATAAGTATGGATTACCTGCTGGATCTGGGAAACGAACTTCAATACGGCGAGCTTTAGGGCTAGTCACGACTGGAATACGGATTGATGCAGAACGGTTACGAGCCGAGTAAGCAAGCATAACTGGTGCTTCATATCCCGGAACTAGACGTTTATAAGAGTTAGTTGCAGGGTTTGTAAATGCATTAATTGCTTTCGCATGTTTAATAATACCGCCAATATAGAATAATGCCATTTCAGAAAGGCCCGCATATTTATCACCAGCAAATAAATTTACGCCATCTTTTGCCAATGATTGGTGACAGTGCATACCAGAACCATTATCACCAAATATTGGTTTTGGCATAAAGGTCGCGGTTTTACCATATGCGTGTGCTACATTTTGTACAACATATTTATAAATTTGCACTTCATCAGCTTTTTTAGTTAACGTATTAAAACGACAGGCAATTTCATTTTGACCTGCTGTTGCAACTTCATGATGATGCGCCTCAATCACTAAGCCAAGTTGCTCCATAATTGAGCACATTTCAGAACGGATATCTTGTGATGAATCAACCGGAGGAAGTGGGAAATAACCACCTTTTACACCTGGACGATGGCCTTTATTGCCTTCGTCATATTTAGTACCTGAGTTCCAGGCCGCTTCAATATCATCAATATGTACAAAGCTACCTGACATTGGCGAACCGAAACGAACATCATCAAATAAGAAAAATTCTGGTTCAGGGCCGAAAATAACAGTATCAGCAATACCTGATGATTTTAAAAATTCTTCGGCACGTTTAGCAATTGAACGTGGGTCACGATCATATCCTTGTAATGTTGCAGGCTCTAAAACATCACAACGGAGATTTAATGTCACATCTTCAAAAAAAGGATCGATAACAGCACTTGATGTATCTGGCATTAACACCATATCTGATTCATTAATACCTTTCCAACCTGCAATTGATGAACCGTCAAACATCTTACCATCTTCAAAAAAGCTGTCATCAATTTGACTAACAGGAATTGTAACGTGTTGCTCTTTACCTTTTGTATCAGTAAAGCGTAAATCAATAAACTTAACATCATTTTCTTTAATTTGTGTTAAAACTTTTAGTATAGACATGTATCTTCTCCATTGAGGACAAATAATAATTATTCAGTTTTTAAGGTATTCTTACCAAATTGCTATAACGTATGCAAATATAATGCCAATTCTTTAACTCTATTTTTGGTGGCTTTATAAGTAGCTATAGTAACATAAATATTACAGTTGCACTAAAATAATGCAATAAGCACCAGAATAATGCACCAAAATAGTCATATAAAAAATTAAACCCAATTTTTATGCTCTATATATCTTCTCGCAGTGCTTCAATGCTCAAATGAAAAGTTATTTTATTCCAGTCATGCTCAATCGTTTCTTCTGAACTAAACACCACGTGATACAGCATATGATCTTTAGGATTTACAAAAGATGTAGAAGGATAAACATCCGTACCCCAATAACAGCAAATTAATTTAAGTTCACCTATTCCCATGGTGTTAACTAAATACTGATGTGCTTGTTTTGCATATTTACCCTCAATTTTATAAATAACTTTAAGAGGTTTTCCTTGTTCTTTATCATTTTGTATACAATCATTATATTTAAAGAAATCGGGCGCATCTGCATCAAATTCACGCAAAAAATCACGACAAGTTAAATCGGGATCATAGTCATAATGCGGGAAATATTCTGAATGTTTGATTTTTACGTTACGAAGTTTTGTTCTCTTTAACTCAGAAATTTGTTTATTAAAATATGTTCAGCATAAGCTTGATGATAATCTCCATTTTCTAAATAATAATTAGCTAATAAAGATTCGTCTTCAATAGTTTGAGAATTAAATTTATTAAATTCAGAAGAATCATCAGCAAACGCCGGAGAAATAATGGAAAATACAACACAAACCCAAAAGATAAATTGTTTCAATCTCATTAACCTATCCCTTAAAATTAAATAAATATTTTTTATAAAATAGCAAGATTTTCTTATTGGTGCTGTATTTCAGTGCATAATATCGTTATAATCTCACCTTATATTGAAATGACTAGGTAATCATACAAATATGGACTTTATAACACTCGAAATTCTACCTTTTGTAAAAAATCATTTTTTACTGTCCCTAGGTTGGATTGTGCTGTTTATTGCAATCATTGTACTAACCATTAAAGGAAAGCTATCTAAAGTTAAAGTTATCAATAATGCTCAGGCAATCCATATGGTAAATAAACAAGATGCAGTTATTATTGATATTCGCTCTGCTGATAGCTTCAAAAAAGGGCATATAACAGATTCTCATAACATTTTGCCTATCGACATTAAAAATGCAAGTGCAAAAACAATTGAAAAGTTTAAAGAAAATATCATTATTTTAATTGATGAGAATGGTTTATCATCAACAGGTATAGGTGAAATACTTGTCAAACAAGGTTTTTCAAATGTCTTTGTATTAAAAGACGGTATTGCTGGATGGAACGGCGAGAATTTACCATTAGTTAGAAAATAATATTATAAAAAATAAGGTTTTATCATGACAGAACAAAACAATACACAACAACCAGAAACACAGTTTGCTATTCAACGTATTTATACTAAAGATGTTTCATTTGAAACTAATAATGTTCCAGAAATTTTTACTAAACAATGGCAACCAGAACTGAATCTTGAATTAAATTCATCTTCGCAAGTTTTAAGTGAAAATGTATATGAAGTTGCACTTCGTGTCACTGTAACAGTAAAACAACAAAACGAAGTTGTGTATATCTGTGAAGTTACTCAAGCGGGTATTTTCTCACTTGTCGGATTTGACGAAGGCCAAATTCAACATTGTGTTGGTGCTTATTGTCCAAATATTTTGTTCCCCTATGCTCGTGAAGTAATTTCAAGTTTAGTGAATAAAGGTACATTCCCACAAGTGAATTTAGAACCAGTAAATTTTGAAGCACTATTTATGAACTATATTCAGCAACAACAAGCTGAAGCTGAATCAAAAGAAACACTACAATAGTCATTGTATTACAATTAACTGATAATAAATTTATTAGATGATTATGAAAAAAGATGCTGTAGTAACAGTAATTGGCGCTGGATCTTATGGGACCTCTTTAGCTATTTTGCTGGCTCGAAATGGTCACTCAACTTTATTATGGGGGCACAATCCTGATAAAATGACCATTTTGCAGCATGATAGGCAAAACAAACAGTTTCTACCGAATATTCCTTTCCCAAATCTGTTACAAATTGAAACTGATTTAAAAACGGCAGTTTTAGCTGCGCCAATTTTACTTATTGTGGTGCCAAGTCATGCTTTTGCAAGTATTTTGACTCAAATCAAACCTTTTTTACGCCAAGATACAAAAATTGTCTGGGCTACAAAAGGACTTGAAGTTAATACTGGCCGATTATTACAAGATGTTGCAGAGGAGATTTTGGGCAATAAGATTCCATTAGCGGTCATTTCTGGTCCTACTTTTGCTAAAGAAGTCGCATCTGGATTACCAACAGCTGTAACTGTAGCATCAACTAATGAGCATTTTTTAAATCAACTGCAAACTTTGTTTCATTGTAGCAAAAGCTTCCGAGTCTATAGCAGCAAAGATTTTATTGGAGTGCAACTTGGTGGTGCAATCAAAAATGTTATCGCTATTGGTGCTGGATTATCTGATGGTCTTGGCTTTGGAGCCAATGCTAGAACAGCATTAATTACACGTGGACTTGCCGAAATGATGCGTTTAGGTGCAGTATTGGGGGCAGATCCAGCAACCTTTATGGGAATGGCAGGATTAGGTGATTTGGTTTTAACTTGTACCGATGATCAATCCCGTAATCGTCGTTTTGGAATGTTACTTGGCCAAAATAAATCCATTCAAGAAGCTCAAGATGCTATTGGCCAAGTTGTTGAAGGTCGCAATAATACAAAAGAAGTCTGGTTATTAGCTCAAAAATATCATGTAGATATGCCTATCACTGAACAAATTTATCAAGTTATTTATGAAAATAAAGATCCAAAACAAGCCGCAGTGGCATTACTTAGGCGTTCACAAAAAGAAGAACTAAAAAGCTAATTTTTATACTCAAACACCTAGTTACCTGAAACTTTTTGACACAAAATTATACTAACTTGATATCTGAGTATTATAAAAACGTACCAATTCCTTTTTCTTTTGCTTTAAGATAAATATCGTAGCCAATATACACGTCTAATACAGCTGTACCAACAGTTTTAAACAGCGTGACTTGCTGATCATTTAGACGGCATTGGGTTGGATCTATCACTAAATCTCCTAACTCTAAAAAATCATCTTCTGATACCAATTTTTGTTTAATTGGATCAATAATATCACCTGCTTCAGCAAATACGCCTTCTTTAGTATCAACTACCCGAATATTAGCCTTTTCAACTACACATTCAGGAATTTCATGCATTTCTGGCGTATAAGCACCCACTCCATTAACGTGCGTGCCAGGTTTTACTTTTTCGCCATTAAATGTCACAACTTTTGAGGTTGTAACCGAAGTAATAATATCAGCTTGACTAATGTCATCATCCAAATTTTTTGAAAAATAAAGGTTAGTAGAAAAATGAGCAAAACGATATTTCATCTCTTCTGTAAATTGTTCCGCTTTTTGTGTATCAATATCAAAAATAGCGACATCAGTAAGTGAACGAACAGTTAACATTGCCTCTAATTGAGATACAGCTTGCCCACCAGTACCTATCAACACTGCTCGACTAGCATTTTTACGCGCCAGCAAATCGGTTGCTGCACCTTGAACGGCTCCTGTACGAAGCTGAGTGACAAAAGTGCCATCTAACATAGCACAGACTTCACCTGTTTGCGGATCTAACATTAAAACTTGAGCTGGTACTGATGGTTTACCCAATTTAGGATTGTCAGGAAATACCGAAACAATTTTTATACCCACAATATCGCTACCTTTAATATGTGCGGGCATAAACAAGGATTGTCCCTTTTGCATATCAAAATTTATTCGTAACGGCACATCACTGTTTCCTTGGCTATAGATTTTCAAAGCTTGTTTATCTGCAGCTATCGCATCTTTCATTGTATAAAATCTTTCAATATCATTGGCCGTTAAAATAAGCATTTTTATTCCTTAATTGATTTTCTATATTTTTTGAACTTTAGTATCTATTATCTATTTTTTAGATCAAGATTTATTGTTAATTAAACCATAAAAAACTGTTTTATATAACAAAAATCGCAGTTCTTGTATATCTTCTATATTTTCACTATTATTACAGCGTGTAATATTGCACGATATTTGAGAAATCAGATGCTATTTAAAATATTAAAATTTTTCTTAAAGATCCTATTTCATGTAAGAATTCATGGTAATTTTGAAAACTTAAAACAAGATAGACTTCTCATTACCCCTAATCATGTATCTTTTCTTGATGGTATTCTAATCGGCGTATTTTTACCCGTAAGACCAGTCTTTGCTATTTATTCGGGTTATATTAATCATTGGTTAGTTCGCTTAGCAAAGCGTTATGTTGATTTTGTGCCAATGGACCCAGTCAGTCCAATGGCAATTAAGCGATTAGTTCGAGAAATCGAAAAAGGTCGTCCTATAGTGATCTTTCCCGAAGGAAGAATTACTATAACTGGCTCATTAATGAAAATTTATGATGGTGCTGCTTTTGTTGCTGCTCGCTCTCAAGCTACCATTGTACCAGTGTGGATCGAAGGCGCTGAATTTACTTTAACTAGTCGTTTAAAAGGTTTATTTAAACGTCGTTTATTCCCTAAAATAACCATTCATGTACTTAACCCTACATCTATTCCGATGCCCGATGCGCCTAAAGCTAGTGAAAGGCGTTATATTGCAGGTGAAAAACTTCATCAAATTATGATGAATGCACGCATGGCAAGTCGTCCAAAATTAACGCTGTTTGAAGCATTATTAGAAGCACAAGTTCGCTATGGCGTGAAATCAAGAATGGTACAAGATCCTACAACTAACGAAGCATCTTATCGCAATTTATTAAAACAAATTATAGGTGTTAGTTGTATTATTGCCAAAATTACTAAAAATAAAGAGCGAGTAGGTGTTTTATTACCCAATGCAACTATTACTGTTGCAACTATTTTTGGTTTGTCAGTAAAAAATCGAACTCCAGCAATGCTTAACTATACTGCGGGAACAAAAGGCTTAAACTGTGCCATTACTGCTGCTGAAATCAAAACGATTATTACTTCACGCAAATTTATTAGAAAAGGTAAACTTGATTATCTACTTGAAGAAATCAAAGACGTTAAGTGGTGTTTTCTTGAAGATTTGCGTAAGAACTTAACTTTAAAAGATAAGCTTTATGTTGCAGTGCATCAATATATTCCACGCTTAATTAAATACCAACAATCAAGCGATGACGAAGCACTAGTACTGTTTACCTCTGGTTCAGAGGGAAACCCTAAAGGTGTTGCTCATAGTCATGGAAGCCTACTTGCTAATGTTGAACAAATTCGAACGGTTATAGATCCAACCCCTGCAGATCGCTTCATGTCGGCTCTACCATTATTCCATGCTTTTGGTATTACAGCAGGATTATTTTTACCGCTATTTTCAGGTAGCCGTACATTTTTATATCCAAATCCATTACATTACCGTATGGTCCCTGAAATTATTTATGACCAAAATTGTACGGTTTTATTTGGTACGCCAACTTTCTTGGCAAACTATGCCCGTTATGCGCACCCATATGATTTTATGCGTTTACGCTATGTTGTTGCAGGTGCCGAAAAATTATCAGATGCAGTACGAGAACAATGGAAAGATAAATATGGTATTCGTATTTTAGAAGGTTATGGCGTTACCGAGTGTGCACCTGTTGTAGCCCTTAATGTTCCTATGGCATTTAAAGCTGGGACTGTAGGGCGATTACTTCCAGGCATGGTATCAAGATTAATTCACATTCCGGGCATTAGCGATGGAGGCCAATTGCAAGTCAAAGGACCTAATGTGATGAAAGGTTATTTACGGGTGGAAAATCCGGGCAAACTTGAAGAACCAGTAGCAGTTGATGAAAATGGACAAGCCGAAAAAGGTTGGTATGATACCGGTGATATCGTTGCTATTGATAGTGAGGGGTTTTTGACAATTAAAGGACGCTTGAAACGATTTGCCAAAATCGCCGGTGAAATGGTTTCATTAGAAAGTGTTGAATCCTTAGCAAAAAAAGTTGACTCTGATGCAATGCACGGTGCAACAGTTAAAGCCGATGCAGCTAAAGGGGAAGCAATTGTCTTATTTACTACCTCAACAAAATTAAATCGAGAGCAACTTAATCAGGCATCTCAAGAATTGGGCATTCCAGCACTAGCTATTCCTCGTGATATTCGTATAGTAAAAGAGTTACCGCTACTAGGTACGGGGAAAATTGATTTTATTACTTTACGAAAAATGGCTGATGAATAAACTAAAGGATGTCACATGAAACAACATTCTCTATTAAGCAAAGGCATGGTTGCAACCATGCTTGCGCAGTTTTTTTCAGCATTTGCTGATAATGCAATCTTTTTTGCTATTTTAGCTTTCATTAAGAATTTACATTATCCAACATGGAGCCAATCGGTATTACAAATTAGTTTTGTCGCACCGTTTATCATACTTTCACCTTTTGTGGGGCAATTTGCTGACAGCATGTCAAAAGGCAAAGCAATGATGATTTCAAATAGCATCAAATTATTAGGTGCAGGTTGTATTTGTTTAAATATAAGTCCTTTTGTTGGTTACTTTTTAGTTGGTATAGGTGCTGCGGCCTACTCTCCCGCTAAATATGGAATTTTAGGCGAACTAACTACAGGTGATAATTTAGTTAAAGCAAATGGGTTAATAGAAGCATCAACCATTGCCGCCATTTTACTTGGTTCGCTAGCTGGTGGTCATATTGCCGATCTTAATGTGAGCGCTTCCTTACTTGTGTGCGTGTTAGTGTATGGGCTAGCTGTTATTGCTAATTTTTTTATTCCTAAATTACCTGCTGCACGGCAAAATATTTCATGGCAATTTATCAATATGGTAAACGATTTTACTAATACATTAGAAATCATATGCAATAATAAACGTGTTTTATTTACACTATTGGGTACCAGTTTATTTTGGGGAGCTGGTATTACTTTACGTTTTCTATTAATTAGTTGGGTTCCAGCTATCTTAAATATTCATGACAACGCAACACCAACAAACCTTAATGCAATCGTTGCTATCGGTATTGTTATTGGCGCAGGTCTAGCTAGTACATTTATTAATATTAACAACACATTACGCTGCGTTCCTGCTGGTATAATGATGGGTATAGCGGTAATTGCCTTCACTTTGCAAAGCAACATAATTTCGTCTTATATTTTACTCATTATTATCGGAGCATTAGGTGGCTTCTTTTTGGTACCATTAAATGCCTTTATTCAAAAAATAGGTAAAGAGTTAGTTGGTGCTGGTAGTGTTATTTCAGTGCAAAATTTAAGCGAATATACTGCAATGATGGTAATGTTAGGATTTTATACGTTAGCCGTTGCTTTAAATTTATCGGTTACTGCTATCGGTGTTGGTTTTGGAAGCTTATTTGCTTTAGTTATATTTTTATTATGGTTAGGATTAAAAAATAATGAATCACATTAATCTATCAGCAATGATAACAGAAAGTCGTAATCCTAATAGCGAAAAAATAGATAACTGTTCAACATTAGAAATACTACAAATCATCAATAATGAAGATAAAAAAGTCGCATTGGCTATTGAAAAAGAGCTACCCAATATCGCAAAAGCCATTGATGCGATTAGTTTAGCATTTTCAAATCAAGGTAGACTAATCTATATAGGTGCTGGCACTTCAGGCCGATTAGGTATTTTAGATGCAAGTGAATGTCCACCAACTTATGGCACATCACCAGAACAAGTTATTGGCTTAATTGCTGGAGGCAAAACAGCTATTTTTAAGGCAATTGAAAACGCCGAAGATAACCCAGAACTGGCAATTACTGACTTAAAAAACATTAATTTTAACTCAAATGACGTTTTAGTTGGCATTGCAGCTAGTGGGCGCACACCTTATGTAATAGGTGCTATGCAATATGCTAAATCAATTGGATCAACAGTGATCAGCTTATGCTGTAACCCATTAGCACCAATGATTAATTTAGCCAATATTGCTATTACACCAATTGTTGGTGCAGAAGTAATTACTGGCTCCTCCAGAATGAAAGCAGGTACAGCACAAAAATTAGTCCTTAACATGTTAACCACTGCCAGCATGATAAAAATCGGCAAAGTCTATAGTAATTTAATGGTTGACGTACAAGCTACCAACGCAAAACTTGTTGAACGACAAATATCCATTGTTATGCAGGCTACCGATTGCAGTCGAGAAAAAGCCATTGCCGCATTAGCCGAAAGTAATAAGCATTGTAAAACTGCTATTTTGATGATTCTTTCAAGTTTAAATGCAGAGCAAGCCAGAGTGAGACTAAAAAAAGAAAATGGTTTTATTCGTCGAACACTGTAAGATAGACTAAATTTACTTTAATAAACAATAAAAAACTAAGTTTTTTATAAAAATGTGATGCTCACATAATTTTTAACTTATTTTTTATTATAAAATAACCAGATAATTTTATTTTACATACTTTATATTATGCAATTAATATAAAATTAGGAGGTCGTTATATGGTTGGAATCATCCTAGCAACTCATGGTGAGTTTGCGGAAGGTATTCTACAATCAGGATCGATGATATTTGGAGAGCAAGAAAATGTTAAAGCTGTTACCTTGCACCCAAGTGATAGTCCTGAAAGTTTAAAAGAACGAATGCTTGAAGCCATTGCAACATTTGCTAATCAAGAAGAAGTCCTGTTTTTAGTAGATTTATGGGGAGGGACACCATTTAATCAGGCTAACAATTTATGTGGTGAACATAGTAATTGAGCTATTGTTGCTGGTTTAAATTTACCAATGTTAATTGAAGCCTATTCTTCTCGTTTTTCAATGGAAACGGCGAAAGAAATTGCTGCCGCAATTATTGAACCAAGCAAAGAAGGTGTTCGAACAACAGTCGAAATACCAACACAATCTTCTGTTTCTACTAAAAACGCAAATACTATCCCCGATGGAACAGTACTTGGATTTTGATGTTTTAAAGAGAGCTTTTTTTCACAAAAAGAACAAAAAATAAAAATCACTATTTTATTATATTTATCGATTTCCACTTAAATTAAATAAATTATAGTTAGTATAATTTTTTTCCACTCTTTTTTAAGTTAGTTTAAGTCAATCAATATAACACCGCTTCATCAACAAACAGCCATTGCACTTTTTGCTAGAAAGAGTATAATTCTGGGGCTTTGATTTTGTCCGTGTTGGGCAGGAAAAAGATTATTTTTTAATTTAAGAGGATGTTATGGTAACTATTCGTTTAGCTCGTGGTGGCTCTAAAAAGCGCCCTTTTTATCAAGTAGTTGTCACTGATAGCCGTAACCCACGTGATGGCCGTTTTATTGAGCGCGTTGGCTTTTTTAATCCAATTGCACAAGGTAAAGCAGAAGAATTACGTTTAGATCTTGATCGCGTAAATCATTGGGTTGGTTTAGGTGCAACTGTTTCTGATCGTGTTAATGCACTAATTAAACAAGCACAAAAAGCTGCTTAATTTAGTAATTGATAATCACTGTAATGATGAATACTGAGAATCTTATTGTTGTTGGTAAACTTGGTTCAAGCTACGGCATTCGCGGATGGCTCAGAATTTTTTCGTTTACAGAATTCCCAGATAGCATTTTTGATTACACTCCTTGGTATATCCAGCATGCTGGGCAATGGCAAGAGGTAATTGTAGAGAGCTTTAAACCGCATAATCATGATATGATTGTAAAACTTAAAGGCATTGATGATCGTGATCAAGCCATTGCATTAACCAATATTGAAGTGTTTGTTGATGCAGGAAAATTACCAACACTTAGCAATGGTGATTTTTATTGGAAAGATCTCATTGGGTGCCGAGTTAAAACAATTAATAACTATGATTTAGGACTGGTAACTGACTTGATGGAAACCGGATCTAACGATGTATTAGTGGTTAAAGCAAATCTAAAAGATGCATTTGGAGCAACAGAACGTTTAATCCCTTTTGTTGATAATCAATTTATAAAACAAGTTGATTTAACAACAAAAATGATTGTGGTCGATTGGGATCCTGCTTTTTAATTGGTAAGGTAAAACTATGTGGATTGGCGTAATTAGCCTTTTTCCCGAAATGTTTCAAGCTATTACCTGTTATGGCGTAACTGGTCGAGCCGTTAAAAATGGGCTGTTAACAGTAGAGTATTGGAACCCTCGCGATTTTGCGCATGATAAGCATAAGACTGTCGATGATAGGCCTTATGGTGGTGGTCCTGGCATGTTAATGATGGTACAACCACTTAAAGATGCAATTCATGCGGCAAAAACAGTGGCAGGTAACAATACAAAAGTAATCTATCTTTCCCCACAAGGGCGCAAATTAGACCAACAAGGTGTTTGCGAATTGTCACAAAATAAAAATTTAATTTTGATTTGTGGACGATACGAAGGTATAGATGAACGCGTTATTCAAACCGAAATTGACGAAGAATGGTCAATTGGGGACTACGTGTTAAGTGGTGGTGAAATACCAGCGATGACCATGATTGATGCATTAGCAAGGTTTATTCCTGGCGTGCTAAATCACCAATCATCGGCAAAAGAAGACTCTTTTGTTAACGGTTTACTTGACTATCCACACTATACTCGTCCTGAGGTATTAGATGGAATGGCGGTACCTGACGTATTAATGTCTGGTCACCATGAAGCGATTCGTCGCTGGCGATTAAAACAATCACTAGGACGAACTTGGTTAAGAAGAGAAGATCTTCTTGCAAATCTAGCTCTGACTGATGAAGAGCAATGTTTACTCGCTGAATTCCAACAAGAATACAGTGACAAACTAAGCAATTAATATTTCAGTATAACTAGTAAGAGATAATATTATGAAAAATGCAATTATTCAGCAATTAGAACAAGAACAAATGAAAAAAGACATCCCGTCTTTTCGCCCTGGTGACACGGTTGAAGTAAAAGTATGGGTTGTTGAAGGTAACAAAAAACGTCTTCAAGCTTATGAAGGTGTTGTTATTGGCATTCGCAACCGTGGTTTGCACTCTGCATTTACCGTACGTAAGATTTCGAATGGTGAAGGTGTTGAACGAGTATTCCAAACTCACTCACCAATTGTTGATTCAATTACTGTGAAACGTCGTGGTCAAGTACGTCAAGCTAAACTTTACTACTTACGCGAACTTCGTGGTAAAGCAGCTCGTATCAAAGAGCGCCTTAACTAAATTTTATTGGTTTAATTGTCTAAAACCAATTAAAAAATATCAGATTAAACATGGTCACCTTTTTGGTGGCCGTTTTTGTATCTAACAAAAATCATTCCCTAGCAACTAATAATGTTAACAAAATTAAAGGGAATTTAATTGTTATTCTTTGAAAGGTAACACTATGGATGACTATCTTGTTAATATCCTTGCCACAACTGTAAAGCTATTTGCATTAATGACACCTCCTGCTGTTTTAAGTGCATTTTTAAGTGGCACAAAACAATACGACGAACAGCTTAGACGCAAAACAGCACTCAAAACATCCTGTGCCGTATTTATCATAGGTATAGTGCTATTCTTTTTTGGTAATACCATGTTTAGTGTCTTTGGTTTTACTCTTGATGCATTCCGAATTGGTTCTGGAGCGTTGCTATTTATCACTGCAGTGTCACTAATGAATGATTCTCCAGAAAAGAACAAAATTAACAGTGATGACGATATCAGTGTTGTACCCCTTGCAATTCCACTTTGTATGGGACCCGCTTCCATTGGTACTATCATTGTTATGGGAACAAGCTCCGTAGGCTTTGCAGCCAATATGATTGGCGCTGTTTCTTTATTCATTGCATCTTCAGGAATTTATGCAATGCTATTATGTGCAAAAAGTATTGCTAAAGTATTAAAAAACACAGGTATTGCTATCTTATCAAAACTTACTGGGTTACTAATATCAGCTATTGCTGCGCAAGTCGTTTTTACGGGTGTATCAGCTTTTCTAAAATAACTTGTATCAGAAAGGATTTAATCAAGATTATACCAAGCAAACGCACTTAATTTAGTGCCTTAAAATAAAGATAAATCACAAATAGTAAAAACATTAATAATCTGATTTTAAAAATTAAACGTAATCACCTAAACCGATTTATTAGGTGATTACAAACAAATTAATAGGTCAATAAAATTAATCTAACGTTTTTATTATTAAAGAATTTCGTTTCTTATAGAAAAAGTAAGAAACCAAAATAATTATTACTAAAACAACTTCTGATAATAAAATAAAATGTCCTGACTCCCCAAACCAAACACCAATAATAATCACAATATTAACAATAATAGAAACCCCTGCCAGCCAAGGAAATAATGGCGATTTGAACTTTACCATCTCTTTGGGATATTTACCGTTATTTACTCCCTTACGGAACTGATATTGACACCAAGCAATAATAATCCATGCAAAACATCCCACTTGCCCTGTTCCCGCTACTAAATAAATATACAATTTTTCAGCGGCAATATATTTCGAAAATAGTGAAACTAGCGCAATAATAGCAATAAATAAAATACCTTTTGTGGGCACTCCACGCTTATTTACGTCTGAAAAATATTGAGGTGCGAGTTTATCTTGAGCCATAGACCACAGCATTCTTGAACTGGCATAAATTGCAGAATTAGCCGCCGATATTGCCGCACAAAAAATAACAAAAAGCATTAAATACGAAGCTATTGAAATTCCTGCTTTATTAAATACCCACACAAATGGGCTAATTTCAGAATGAACCGTTCCATATGGATAAACAAGGGCTAAAACAGCAATAGCCAGAACATAAAATAGAATAATGCGAAAAGCAACACCAGTAATAATTTTGGGTAACACAGACTGTGGAGATTGCGCCTCACCAGCTGCACTACCAATTAATTCGACGCCCTGAAAGGAATAGGTCACGATAGTCATACAAACAAATATGGCTAAAAAACCATTAGGAAACCACCCTTTTTCGGTTTTAAATGTTGGTAAGATATGCGTTTCGCTATATTGGTGGTTAAGTAAATAAATCCCCACCCCAATAAATGCAATAATCGCAAGAACCTTAATAGTTGAAAACCAATACTCACTTTCTCCAAATGCACGAACAGAGGTTAAATGCACTGAAGTAAGAACAATTAGAATTAATAGACTAAAAAGATAAATAGGAATCGAAGGGAAGGTTTGGTGAGCAATCATTGAAGCAGCGGTTAAATCTGCCGCCATAGATAGTACCCAACTAAGCCAATACAACCAACCGATGGTATAACTCCAAATCGGATTGGGTATAAACATCAATGCATAGTGTTGAAATGAACCTGCATGAGGGAATGCACAAGAAAGTTCACCTAAACATAACATAGTTGAAAGCATTATGCTTCCTGCCATTAAATAAGCAATAATTGTTCCTAACGGACCAACAGTGCTAAGTGGAGCAGCAATACCAATAAATAATCCAGTACCAATTGATCCACCTAATGAAATCATCAATAAATGACGATTTTTTAGGTTTTTCTTTAAATTACTACTGGGATAAGGGTTTTCTTGTGATTCAGATGTTGTCATATAAACCGCCTAGTAATTAATAAAAACTGCTGGTTACCCAGCAGTTAACACAAATTAATAAATAAACCGTTTTTCTACACCATTAGTTTGACAAGCCATTAGTAAAGCAGTGTAATCAAGCTCAAATCCAATAACATCGCCAACACGAAGTGTTTGAGTAACATCTTCAATATCAACCAAGGTATGATCACTGGTTTGACCCAATACAGTAATATCATCATTGATGGGTATACAGCTTTCTGCTGGCACATCTTGACGTCCAAAGGCAAGAAGTGCTCGTTTGCGTGTACCGCTATCAACAAAGGTTTTACTGTTTAAAAAAGCATCTACACCTAATTCACCAACAGGAACTGTTGGTTTACTATTGAGTTCAATGATTTGCGCATATAATTTATAAATATTACTACATGCTTTATCAACGGGTTTATTTGAATGATGAAACTCGTCAAGATATTTCATATCCACATATTCAATACCAAACTCGTGTAAACCACCAATTCTCAAATGATTTAATCCTTCTGGCCAAATACCTTTATCCAATAAGTGGTAACTGGTACAATTACCGGCCGATAAATACTTTATTTTAATATTACAAACTTGCTCTACTTTACGCGCTATTTTTAAAAAGTCTACTCCATTTTTAACTGTAGGTAGTACAGTACCATAGCAATTAAAATTGGTGCCGAGCCCATAGAGCTCAACACCGGGTAAAGAAAGAATAAGTTTAACCGTATCAATGATTTCATCAATATGTTCAAACCAAATACCTTCGCGTAAATCCCCCATATCAACCATTAATAAAACTTGATGTACTTTTTGTTGTTTAACGGCTTCATCAGAAAGTGCCTGAATTACTGCTTTTTCGCTGTTTAAGCTAATATCAGCATATCTAACAACATCACTAATTTCACTTAAACAAGGGCTCCGTAATAAGCAGGTTTTACAATTTAAAGCATCTTTTAATTTCTTTAAATTGTATGTTCTTGATTCAGCAATCACATCAATACCGCCTTCAAGTACTGCTTTGGCCGTTTCAACACAACCATCAAAAACTTTATTAACAGCCATAACCTCAATACCGTGTTTAGCTAATAAATCTTTTTCAACACGAGCATTATTTCTTAATTTGCGTAAATCAATTTCTAATATAGGTTTGTACATAATTTTACTCCTCTATATATTATTACTACTGCAAACGGTTACGTTTTTGGGCTCGATAATAAATCCATTCAGCTAAACCAATGGCAAGTACTGCACCACCAACAATTTTAGCAATATATTCGACATACCCCCCCATATCTATTTGCGCAGGTGGAATAAACACTAATACCACAGCAAATAGAGTAGATAAGAAACCAAGTGCTGGTAACACAATTGGCAACACCTTACCCGGAATTTTAAAACTACGAGCAACATCTGGTTGAGTAATACGTAAACGATAATACGCAATAAACATCACTAAGTACGGAATAAAGTAACAAATTGTCGTTAACGCTGTTAACATCCAATATGCTGCTGCAATACTTGGCGACACAAAAGTTGAAAAACAAAGTACTGTAACAATAATAGCTTGAATAATTAACGCAAAGGCTGGTGTTTTATATACTGGATGTAAACGACCAATGCGTTCTCCAAGCAAATTATCTTCTTTTGATGCTTCTTGTAGCATATAAATCGGACCAACTAACCATGAGTTTATTTGTCCTAATGCACCAAAAAACAAACAAATTGCCATTACTGGTAATAACCAAGGCATATGCAATTCTTTAGCTGCGGCTTCCATTGCTTGCATAACACCCGCTACGATATCAGTATCCGCTGCTGGCAATAAAGTATTAATAGCCCATGTTCCGACCATATAAATACCAACAATTACCACTGCAGAAACCAACATTGCTTTTGGAAAGTCTCGTTGTGGATCTCGTGTACGCCCTGCAATCATTGGAGCCACCTCAAGACCAGCAAATGCGAACATCATGCTAGATAGAAAAACAATAGTATCCCAACTACTTAAATCAGGTAACCAATCACTAACATGACTATAGCTTGTAGCCATAGGATGCCCTGTGAATAACCATACAACAGCTAATAGCACAATAATAGCGGCTGGAATAAATACACCAAGCCATGCACTCACACTATTAATAATTTTAGTCCATTGCATCCCTTTAATATTCATCAGTGTTAAAATCCAGAATACCACCATAGAGCCAACACCAATAAATACTTGATTTTGAGCTAACTCAGCACTAAACATATACCCAATTGCAGTAAAACCAAATTGCAACATTAACGGGAAGAAAAGAACACAAGAGAACAAAAAGCAAACAACAACTATCCAACCGATACGTTTACCAAATGCTTCTTTTACCCAAACAAAAATTCCACCATCTTTTGGCCAACCTGTTGAAAGTTCGCCACAAACCATAGCTAATGGGAAGAAAAGACAAAATGCAGCAAGTAACCAAAGTACCATTGCTGACGCCCCATAAGGAGCAACATTAGGAATTTGACGCAAACTTAGTATTGCAATGACATTCATAAAAACAATGTCTTTAATACCAAGTAAACTTGAATCTTTAGAATCACTCATAATAACCTCACTTTATAATATCTGGAGCATCAAATGCTCCAGATATTGATGATTAATATATGTCGTATCCAACCATATCTTCGTAAGTGTCCTCACGGCGAATCAATCTATCCTTGCCTTCTTTATTTATCATTACAACAGAAGTACGAGGACGATTGTTATAAACAGTTTGGCTTTCGATGGTATAAGCACCAGCATCAAGGAAAGCAACAATATCACCGATTTGAGTGTCTTTTGGCATTAAGAATTCTTCACCTTTAACACCGACATGGAAATAGTCACCACCATCACATAAAGGACCAGCCAATTTGATGTACTCATCATGTGTTTCATTGATTTTTGAAGCATTATAAACATAGAAGAACCAATCAAAATGTTGACTATCAGATAGCACACTATAACCAGCATCAACAAATTTCCACTCAACATGCTCTTCAATATTGCCATCTAAATCATAATTGGTTTTACGTTTTTCACAGGCAACTTCAGTTACAAGCACACCTGCTGAGCCTGTTACTTTACGACCTGGCTCAATACAGATTTCAACATCAGTACGCCATTTGTGTACTTCACTAATAACAGCATCAGCAAAATCTTGTGCAGTAATACCTGCATACATATTATCTTCTAATGGATTACCATTTTCTTCATCATATTTATAAGGAACAGGGATCCCCCCACCTACGTTGATTAAATCAAATTTAATACCAAGCACTTCTTCTAAGCGACGTGATTCATCAACTAAAACTTTCGTAGCTTTAGCAAAAGGCTCTGATTCTGGAACCTGATCACCAACGTGCATATGTAAACCGCGTAAATGAACATATGGCATTTCTAAAATACGACGACATGTTTCTTCTGCTTGTTCTAAATCGATACCTGATTTAGCATGATAAGCAGTGACTAATTCTGCGTGAGTTGCTGACGGAACATTTGGTTCAACACGCACACAAACATTTGCTACCTTTTTCAAACGTCTTGAAATCTCATCAATAATATCAAGCTCATATAAGCTATCTACGTTGATAATATACAGATCATTTTGGATAGCAAACTCTAAATCCACTGGTTTTTTAACAACACCATTAAACACAATTTGGCTACCAGGGAAACCGATATCTAAACATTTACGCACTTCAAACATTGAGTTCGCTTCGGCATAAATTCCTGCATCTTTAATCGCTTTAAGAACGCCCATTACTGAACAAGTTTTTGATGCATAGAAAATTTTTGTTTTTGGATGAGCTTTAAATGCCTCTTTAATTTCTTGCACATTACGATCAATCTCCTTTTCAGAAAACACATAAAAAGGCGTTGGATATTTTTTGGCTAACTCTTCTAAATTAACACCATCAAAACAAAGTTTGCCACTTTCAGCGCTAAAACGACGATCTTTAGTTACAAGATCAGTGCGTAATTTGTTATAATTTGACATAATTTTGTCGGACATATAGCCTCCAGTTAATGATTACATGAAAAATAAGTAAAATGGCTTCTCACTTGTTGTGCAATCAGCATGCCAACTTTAAAAACAAAAATAATCAATATATTAATAAACAAAGCGCAAGTAAAAATTTAGTCATTTAGTATAAAATCAATTTTTATGACAAAAATTTGTCATTTTTATATGATAATTAACAGGCGTTTAAATTAAACAAAGCTAAATATAACAAATCACCCTAGTTCAAAAGGCACGAATATCATGACAATCGACCCTGAATTATTACAATCATTGGAAATATTTAAACATTTTTTTGATTTAATCCATCAACCAATGGCGATTATTGATAAAGAAGGCAAATATGTTTATTACAATCAGGAAAGTGCTGAACTTGATGGTTACCCTATAGAACAAGCTATAGGAAAACCAATGCTTAAAGTTTATCCCAAGATGCGAAAAGAAGACAGCACGATGTTGCAAGCCCTACAACATGGGAAAGAATATCAAAACAATTACCAAAGCTATTATAACCATGTAGGTAAACTTGTAGATTATATGCACACAACAGTTCCTCTTTATAATAAAAATCAAAAAATTATCGGCGCAATAGAAATAGGTCGAAATTTATCTACTGTTAGGCAATTACAAGACCAAGTATTCAAGCTCAATAGCAAGTTATATCAAAATAAAGAACAACCATTACCAGAAATTGTTTTTGTATCAAAAACAATGCAAGAGGTTATCGATCAAACTAACATCTTGGGAGCAAATGATGTTCCAGTATTAATAGTTGGCGAAACAGGAACAGGTAAAGAGCTATTTGCTCGTTTAATCCACCAAACAAGCCAACGCCGTGACAAAGCATTTATCTCGCTCAACTGTAGTGCACTACCAACCACACTGATTGAAAGCACCCTATTTGGTACGGTCAAAGGCGCATTTACGGGTGCTGAAAACCGACAAGGTTATTTAGAACTGGCTAACGGAGGCACATTATTCCTTGATGAATTAAATGCTATGCCTCTTGAAATGCAAAGTAAATTATTACGATTCTTACAAGAAAAAACCTACTGGCAATTAGGTGGTAATAAAGAAATGCATTCAGATGTTCGTATTGTTGCTGCCATGAATGAACCACCTACAGAACTATTAAAAACAGGAAAAATGAGAAGTGATCTGTTTTTTCGCTTAAACGTTGGTTTAATAAAACTCCCCGCTTTACGCGACAGAACAGAAGATATTCCAGTGTTAGCACGCTATTTTATTGATAAACATAAAAACGACGTCAATGTTGTAATTAGCGGTATCAGCGAACATGCACTACAACAATTAATATCAGCTCCTTGGCCCGGTAATGTTCGTATGCTTGAAAATACAATTGTCAGAAGTATGGTATTACAAAACGAACCGGGTGAATTACAGAATATTGTCCTTGATAAAGATCTATTCGATCTTAATAGTTCATCTTCTCAAAACGATGATATTAATAAACCAGAAAATTTACCTATCAACACATCTACTGATGGAAACAACTTAATTGAACAAGTTGAAAACTATGAACGACAACTCATCATTAACGCATTAAATCAAGCCAACGGCAAAATTATAACGGCGGCAAAACTATTAAACATTTCACGCACAACGTTACAATACAAAGTAAAAAAATACCATATTCAAATGGGCGTAATTAATTAAACGATCTAGCACAAGCAAATGCACTACTCCATGCCCATTGAAAATTATAGCCACCTAACCAGCCTGACACATCAACAACCTCACCAATAAAATAGAGGTTGGGGTGTGTTTTAACTGCCATAGTTTTGGAAGACAACGCATCAGTACTTATACCACCAAGAGTCACCTCCGCAGTACGATAACCCTCAGTCCCATTTGGAGTAATATGCCAATGTGTTAAAACATTATACAAGTCTTGCTGTTGTTTGGGATTAAGTTGCTTAACTATTATATCGTTTATCAAATTGAGCTGTATTAACACCTCAACAAGCCTTTTAGGTAAAACCTGTGCTAAACAATTTTTTATAGTTTGATTACGATTCTGCTCTAATAATGGTTTAAACGATGATTCGAATGTGAAATCAGGTAATAAATTAATAGTAATTGACTCTCCAGCCTGCCAATAGCTTGATATTTGCAAAATAGCTGGTCCTGAAATTCCTCGATGAGTAAATAATAGATTCTCCTTAAAACTAACTCTTTCATTAGAAACTTCAACAGCAACAGCAATACCAGACAAGGTTGATAATATATCAAGTAAAGGTTTATGTAACGTGAACGGTACTAATCCTGCTTTGACTGGTATCACTGGAATAGCCAATTTTTCGGCAATTTTATAGCCAATTGAAGTCATGCCAAGGGCAGGCATCGATAAGCCTCCCGTAGCAATAATAAGATTATCGCTATCAATAATGCCTTGAGAAGTATGTAATTTAAATCCTATTTTATCACTACTAATATCTTCAACCTGAGTCTGCATCATAAAATGAACATGCCCTTTTTGACACTCGTTTAATAGCATATCAACAATATCTTGCGCTGAATTATCACAAAATAATTGCCCATGATCTTTTTCATGGTAAGCAATACCATACTGATTTACTAATTGGATAAAGTCCCATTGAGTAAATTGTTTCAAAGCTGATTTACAAAAATGAGGATTGCAAGAAATATAATTACTAGGTTCAACCATTAAATTAGTAAAATTACATTTACCACCACCAGACATTAGAATTTTGCGTCCTAATTTTTTACCATTATCAATCACAGTAACATCATACCCCTTTTGCCCCAGTAAACCTGCGCAAAAAAGCCCAGCGGCGCCAGCACCCACAATCGTAATTTTAGTTTGCATTATTAATAGATCAAAAATAAAAGATAACAAATTATAACAGTATACAATTGTCACACATAGTTATTGAATCAAATAACATATTTTATACTCAAACACATAGTTACCTGAAACTTTTTAACAAGAAAGAAAAAGAACTTATATCCCATTTTCTAAAGCCAAATTTAAAAGCAACGCCTTAACTTATAAAAAACAAAATAAATCATAAACGTAAATACTACTATTAGCTTTATTAATAACGTTTATATAACTTATTAAAAGATCGACTTATAAATATATTTATTAAGCCAGTATTCTTTTTATTTTTCATTCAATTATAAAGGTATGGTTATGCAATTTTTATAAAAGGAGGGTAAATATATCAAAATAATCTTTATTACTTATTTAAACTTAGTTAGTAATAAAAAGCTTGTATTGTTTAAATAATTAACTAATTGATTTTAATAATATATTGATAAACCAGCGACAACTATCGCCGATTTATCATTTTTAATATCTTTATAGTACTATTCTATCTTCTTATCCGCTCTTTTTTATTCGCATTTTATTAAAAAATAGATAAGCAGATATAGCAACAACAAAATTTCCTAGTGCAGCAAATATCGTTACAACATTAAGAGCAAAATAGTTAAATAAAATAAATCCTGTCAAAATTGCACCAATTGCCGCACCAAAAGTATTAATCGCATAAAGATGTCCAGCTGTTTGACCAATATTTTTCCAAAACTGTGCTATATAAGTAATTAAAATTGGAAGTGTTGCTCCCATCAAAAGGGCTGGAATAAGCACCAATAAGAAATTAACAATTGCAACAACAATTAAATTATAAACAATAAAGATATCACCGACAAATAAAATAAGTTGATAACTAATTATTCCAAATAAACCAATTCCAAATTCACTAAAACAAAAAAACTGTAGTGCTTTATTTGGGTATTTATCAACAATTTTTCCTCCTCCAAGAGCCCCTAAACCAAGTCCTAACATAAATGCCGATACAATAATTGCTACAGAATCAACATCAGATCCAAAAGCCGAATAAAGAGCTCGTTGCCAAGCAACTTGATAAGTTAAGCCACTCATTCCAGAAATAAAAAATAGCGTGCTTAATAGTAGTGATTGTTTCTTACTTAACATAAAAACGTCCTTAATTATTTCTCAAAAAACCATATTTATATTCAGTTATCATATTACTATCGGTGATAATTTCCGTATCTCGTCCTAAGTTATAAAGCTTTTCAACTTCATCTAGACTTAACAGTTTGGTTGCTAATGTTTTTTGGTAAGCACCGTTTTTAACTTGTTTAGACGCTTCATTAAACAATGGTTTACCATCTAAAACCAACTTATCAAGGCGATTTTTAGCAACATTGTCATCAATGCTAATCTCTGAATCCGAGGCATAAATAAAGCCCATTGTACCCCAATAAGCATACTTAAATACCGATTGTGCCGTTTTTAATGTATCTAGCGAACGAGTACTATTAAATGCCAAAATACCATTAGGATTTAATGAATTATGTAATATATTCATCATTTCTTGCGATAATAGATTGGTTATTCCTGAACGCCAATGGTAAGTAGTATTCATGACAATTAAATCATACTTTTTATCACTATTTCGTTTAAGCCAACGTCGACCGTCATCAATATAGATATTAATTCTATGATCATCTAGTATTGGAGAAACAACTGGGTATTGTTTAATAATATCCAAGTAACCTTTATTAATTTCAATGGCGTCAATCGTTTCTAACGTAGGAAAACTTGATAAAGCACGCGTCCAAGCCCCACCACTAACACCAATAACCAGCACTTTCTTAGGATTTGGATGAATTGCCGCTAATAGATAAAGCCGGTTTAAGTCATTTATATCATTATCTGGATCTATATTTAAAATGCCATCATACATTCGGTTTCCTAATACAATATTTTTCAGTCCATTCTTATTGTCATCGGCGATATGAATTACACCATAGCGATTTTCAATATAATAACTGATAGAAGAGTCTTTTCCTAAGCTATCTCTGAAAATATAATCAGTGTGTTTATCGACTAAACAAAAGCAACAAATACCAAGTACAGCAAAGACAGAAACAGAAACTGCCGATTTTTTAATTATCATCAAGCCACCTAATAAGATACAAACAATACCTATTAGAATAAACATTGATGAAATAGAAATATAATCAAGGAGAACACCACCAATTAATAAACTACCCAGTGTCGAGCCAATAATATTAAAGAAATAGACTTTAGAAACTGAAGCCCCTACTTTTCCATTGGCTATATTCGTCCCTAAATGGTGCACAATTGGAAATAATATTGCTTTTAAAGCTGCAACGACAAATATCAAAATACAACATATACCTTTACATAGACTTAAACTATTTGGTTGATTTATGTTTTGAATAATAAATGGAATTAATATATCAATAAAACCAGCAAGAATTAAAACCACTCCTCCGACCAATAGTAGATTCGAATAGCGTGTACAAATTGATTTACCTTGATTTGATCCAAAAGTGATACCTAATAGAAAAAAGAACAGTACAAGAGCAAAAGCATAAGAAGCACCACCAAACATAAAGCTAACGATTCTAAACCATAGCATTTCTTGACCTAAGCTCATCAATCCAACTAAAAGCGAAATGCACCAAGCAAAATATTTCATAGTGATTTTCCTACTCCTAACTAACTATTATTATTTAAGCTAATTATAGTTAATATATAATTAATTGCTAATATTTTAGACAATTATTCATTTTGCATCAAATTCAACTAGATATAAACGTAATACAAACCGCCATTAGCTTTATTAATAACGCTATATTTGGAAGATTGACTTATAAATAATATTTATTTGACCAAAAACTAATTTTTGATTAACTTCACACGCAATATGGAATTAAAGCCTATTCCTTCTTAAATTATAAAACGATGAATTAGAGGCAATGATATGTTATATAACCAGCATCATGAAAAAGATAACTGTGGATTTGGTTTAATTGCTCACATTGAAGGACAACCAAGTCATAAAGTGGTGCGTACTGCAATTCACGGACTTGCCAGAATGCAACACCGTGGTGCCATTTTATCAGACGGTAAAACTGGCGATGGCTGTGGACTTTTATTACAAAAACCCGATCGATTTTTTAGATTAGTGGCACAAGATGCGGGCTGGCGTTTAGCAAGTAATTATGCCGTTGGTATGTTATTTTTGAGCCAAGATGAAAAAGAAGCTCAAATTAGCCGTGATATTGTCGAAGAAGAATTAGCCAATGAAACCTTATCTATTTTAGGTTGGCGTGAAGTACCAATTGATAAAAGTGTGCTTGGTGAAATTGCCCTATCATCATTGCCTAAAATTGAACAAGTCTTTGTTAATGCACCCGCTGGATGGACAAAAATTGATTTAGAACGCCGCCTATACATGGTGCGCCGTCGAATTGAAAAACGGGTACAAGACGATACATTTTACGTTTGTAGCTTCTCAAATCAGGTCAATATCTATAAAGGCTTATGTATGCCTAAAGATTTACCTCGATTCTATCTAGATTTGGCTGACATCCGAATGGAAACAGCAATTTGTTTATTTCATCAACGTTTTTCAACCAATACTGTTCCTCGTTGGCCATTAGCGCAACCTTTTCGGCATTTAGCTCATAATGGTGAAATCAACACTATTGAAGGTAATAGACAATGGGCACAAGCACGTTCCTATAAATTTAAAACGCCACTCATTCCAGACTTACAAGATGCGGCACCTTTTGTTAATGTCACAGGTTCTGATTCAAGTTCATTAGATAACATGCTTGAGCTATTTCTTGTAGGAGGAATGGATATTGTACGAGCCATGCGCTTATTGGTTCCACCTGCATGGCAAAATAATCCAGACATGAACGAAGATCTGCGTGCTTTTTTTGACTTCAACTCAATGCATATGGAACCTTGGGATGGTCCTGCCGGTATTGTAATGTCTGACGGTCGTTATGCCGCATGTAACTTAGACCGTAACGGATTACGTCCTGCACGTTATGTAATAACGACAGACAAACTCATTACCTGTGCATCCGAAATCGGTATTTGGGATTATCAACCTGACGAAGTCGTCACTAAAGGACGCGTTGGTCCAGGTGAATTGTTAGTTATAGACACTGAAGAAGGTCGCATTTTACAATCGTCTGAAACAGACAACGATTTACAAAAACGTCATCCATATAAAGAATGGATGGAAAAAAATGTTAAAAGACTGATCCCTTTTGAAAACCTACCTGATGATAACATTGGCTCTCGATATTATGACGATATCTTGCTAGCAACTTATCAAAAACAATTTGGTTATAGTGCTGAAGAGCTAGACCAATGTATTCGAGTGCTAGGTGAAAACGGTCAAGAAGCCACCGGCTCAATGGGCGATGACACACCATTTGCGGTACTATCAACAAGACCTCGCTCAATTTATGATTATTTTCGTCAAAAATTTGCTCAGGTAACAAATCCGCCTATCGACCCACTACGCGAATCACACGTTATGTCACTTTCAACTAGTATTGGTCGTGAAATGAACGTGTTTGCCGAAGCAGAAGGTCAGGCGCATCGTGTTGCGTTCAAATCTCCTGTTTTGGTTTATTCAGATTTTAAACAATTAACAGCATTAGAATCACGTTATTACAAATCAGAAGCCTTAGATATCACTTATGAAATCGATGGTAGCCTGCGCGATGCCATTGAACAATTATGTGGTGATGCTGAAGCAAAAGTTCGCAATGGCACGGTATTATTGATTTTA
Source organism: Gilliamella bombi (assembly GCF_900103255.1). GTDB lineage: Bacteria > Pseudomonadota > Gammaproteobacteria > Enterobacterales > Orbaceae > Gilliamella > Gilliamella bombi. The sequence continues at coordinate 121,491 of NZ_FMWS01000016.1, forward strand.
TCAGATAAAAATATAGCGCCTGATCGCTTACCAATTCCTGCGCCTATGGCAGTTGGAGCTGTTCAGCAACGCTTAGTTGAAAAAAACTTACGTTGCGATGCTAATATCATTGTCGAAACCGCAAGCTGCCGTGATCCACATCAATTTGCGGTACTTCTTGGTTTTGGTGCAACCGCAATTTACCCTTATTTAGCCTACGAAATCTTAGGCCAAATGGTCGATAATAGCACAATAAACAAATCTTACCGTGAAGCCATTCTTAATTATCGTAATGGAATTAACAAAGGCTTATATAAAATTATGTCAAAAATGGGCATTTCAACCGTCGCCTCTTACCGCTGTTCAAAACTATTTGAGGCAGTTGGCTTAAATAAAGAGGTCGTTGAACTTTGTTTCCAAGGAGTTACTAACCGTATTAATGGTGCCAATTTTGATGATTTTGCGCAAGACCAATTTAACTTATCAAAAAGTGCATGGCTGAAAAGAAAACCATTAGAACAAGGTGGGTTACTTAAATATGTTCATGGTGGTGAATATCATGCTTATAATCCTGATGTAGTACAGTCACTACAAAAAGCGGTCAATAATGGCAATTATGAAGATTACAAACGCTATGCCGATATTGTCAACAACCGCCCTATTGCCACCTTGCGTGATTTATTAAAGCTCAATCCACCTGAAAACGCAGCTATTCCACTTGATCAAGTCGAGCCAGAAGAATCACTGTTCAAACGCTTTGACTCGGCAGCCATGTCAATTGGTGCGCTAAGCCCTGAAGCACATGAATCCCTTGCCGAAGCAATGAACACGCTCGGTGGTTTTTCAAATTCAGGCGAAGGCGGTGAAGATCCAGCTCGCTACAACACCATAAAAGTATCACGCATAAAACAAGTTGCATCAGGTCGTTTTGGTGTAACACCAAGTTATTTAATGAGTGCCGATGTTATTCAAATCAAAGTAGCACAAGGAGCAAAACCGGGGGAAGGTGGTCAGTTACCTGGCGACAAAGTCACACCATATATTGCTAAATTGCGTTTTTCTGTACCGGGTGTCACACTTATTTCACCACCACCTCATCACGACATTTACTCGATTGAGGATTTGGCACAATTAATATTTGACCTAAAACAGATTAACCCTAATGCCATGATTTCGGTTAAATTAGTATCAGAGCCAGGCGTTGGCACAATCGCAACTGGAGTTGCTAAAGCCTATGCCGACTTAATTACCATTTCAGGCTATGATGGTGGAACAGGCGCTAGCCCATTAACTTCAGTCAAATATGCTGGTTCTCCATGGGAATTAGGGTTGGTTGAAACTCAGCAATCATTAGTCGCCAATGGGTTACGTCACAAAATACGTTTACAAGTAGACGGTGGTTTAAAAACGGGCACTGATATTGTCAAAGCAGCTATTTTAGGTGCTGAAAGTTTTGGTTTTGGGACAGGGCCAATGGTCGCCTTAGGTTGTAAATACCTACGTATTTGCCACCTAAATAACTGTGCAACGGGTGTTGCAACGCAAGACGAAAAACTGCGTAGCGAACATTATCATGGCCTGCCAGAAAAAGCGATAAACTATTTCCGATTTATTGCGCGTAACACGCGAGAAATTATGGCCGAGCTAGGTGTCAGTCGTATCGTCGATTTGATAGGACGCACCGATCTGTTATTAGAACTTGATGGCATCACAGCAAAACAACAAAAACTTGACCTATCAGGACTGCTCGAAACAGCAAAACCTATTGATGGCAAACCAGTTTATTGTATTGAAGACAATAAACCATTTGATAAAGGTGTGCTAAATAAAGAGATCATCACACAAGCACAACAATTTGTTGATAATCGCCAAAGCCAAAGCCTCTATTTTGATATACAAAATACTGATCGCTCTGTGGGTACTAGTTTATCTGGCTATATTGCCAAAAAATATGGTGACCAAGGTCTTGTTGCTGATCCTATTTCGCTTAACTTTAACGGCACTGCGGGTCAAAGTTTTGGTGTTTGGAACGCTGGAGGTGTGGACTTAACACTCACAGGCGATGCCAATGATTATGTTGGTAAAGGCATGGCTGGCGGACGTATTGTGATTCGACCACCGCAAGGCTCAGCATTTTTAAGCCATGAAGCAACCATTGCCGGTAATACCTGCTTATATGGTGCAACTGGAGGAAAACTCTTTGCCGCTGGACGTGCTGGAGAACGATTTGCGGTACGTAATTCTGGTGCAATTAGTGTTGTTGAAGGCATTGGAGACAATGGCTGTGAATATATGACAGGCGGTATTGTCTGCGTATTAGGTAAAACAGGAGTTAACTTTGGTGCAGGTATGACAGGTGGTTTTGCTTATATTTTAGATGAAGATAGTGATTTCCATAAACGCATAAATAAAGAGTTAGTGGAACTATTGAATGTTGCTGATTACTCAATTCACGAAGAACATTTACGTGGTTTAATAATGGAGCACGCTCAACTTACCCATTCATCACGCGCGGAAGAAATTTTGGCTAATTGGGATGATTATTCAAAACAATTTGTATTAGTCAAACCCAAATCGAGTGATGTAACAGCGCTACTTGGGCACCGCAGTCGCTCATCAGCAGAATTACGTATTCAAGCACAGTAAGGAGAACACGAAAATGAGCCAAAATGTTTATCAATTTATCGATTTACAACGTGTTGATCCGCCTAAAAAATCGTTAAACATTCGCAAAATTGAATTTGTTGAAATTTATGAAGGATTTTCTGCTCCACAATCACAAGCGCAGGCTGATCGTTGCCTTGCTTGTGGCAACCCATATTGTGAATGGAAATGCCCTGTGCATAACTATATACCCAATTGGTTAAAATTGGTTAATGAAGGCAAAATATTAGAAGCGGTTGAACTCTCACATCAAACCAACAGCCTGCCTGAAGTTTGCGGTCGAGTTTGCCCACAAGATCGCCTTTGCGAAGGCTCTTGTACTTTAAATGCTGAATTTGGCGCAGTTACCATAGGTAATATAGAGCGTTATATTACTGATGAAGCATTTAGAATGGGTTGGAAACCTAATTTATCAAACGTCGAAAAAACAGGATTGAAAGTTGCAGTTATTGGTGCTGGTCCTGCTGGCCTTGCTTGTGCCGATGTCTTAGTCCGCAATGGCGTAACGCCAGTAGTGTTTGACCGTCACCCTGAAATTGGTGGACTACTCACCTTTGGCATCCCAGCGTTTAAACTTGATAAAGAAGTATTAATCAACCGAAGACATATTTTTACTGAAATGGGCATTGAGTTCCGTCTAAATACTGAGGTCGGTAAAACGGTACAATTAACCGACTTAATCAACGAATTTGATGCGGTTTTTGTGGGTGCTGGAACTTATCAATCAATGCGAGCGGGTCTTCAAAACGAAGATGCCAACGGCGTTTATGATGCCTTACCATTTTTAATTGCCAACACTAAACACATAATGAAACATGCGCAAACCCAAGATACCCCATACATTGACATGAAAAACAAACGTGTTGTGGTATTAGGTGGTGGTGATACTGCAATGGACTGTGTACGAACATCTATTCGTCAAGGTGCAACTGAAGTTACTTGTGCTTATCGCCGAGACGAAGCCAACATGCCGGGCTCAAAACGAGAAGTCAAAAACGCCAAAGAAGAAGGCGCACAGTTCCAATTTAACGTACAACCTCTCAGCATTGAAATTAACAGTACAGGACAAGTAACAGGCATAAAAATGGTAAGGACAGAACTCGGCGAGCCAGATGCAAAAGGACGACGCTCGCCAGTAATTATCGAAGGTTCTGAATTTATTCTTCCTGCCGATGCAGTAATTATGGCTTTTGGATTCAAACCACATGCCATGCCTTGGCTTGCTCAGCATGGTGTCGAATTTGACCCACAAGGCAAAATCATCGCACCCGAAGCTAACAGCTACCAAACCACCAATCCAAAAATCTTTGCTGGTGGCGATGCTGTTCGTGGTTCTGATCTAGTTGTCACTGCCATTAGCGAAGGTCGCAAAGCGGCTGAAGGTATCTTAGATTACTTAGAGATTTAGCGACTATCTTGCTCTCAATCAAAATTACTTTAAATAAAAAACAAACCCGCTTTAAAACAGCGGGTTTTTAATGATTCGAGTTTTTATTTTTAATTTTAGTCGCTCAGATTTAATCTAACAGATACTTATTACTCATTAGCATTCATTTCAACAAAATCGAGTTAACTTCTTGTAATATTATATGCTTCTTCTATTTGCAGAATAAATAAGAAAACAGTAAAATTAGCGATTTTACTATTATCGTTACACTAAAAATTAACGTTACATCAATTATCTACTGCATCAGGTATGAATAATATTTATAAAAAGCATTAATTATTAATAAAAACATAAGTTAATTATAAAATGGAGATAGTATGAAAAGTAAAGGTGTCGCATATTTATTATGGTTCTTTCTTGGAATGTGGGGAGCCCATCGCATGTACTGTGGAAAATGGATTACAGGCTTCATTTGGTTTTTTACTGCTGGTTTATTAGGTATTGGATGGTTTTTAGACCTATTTCTAACTAGCGGTATGGTTGACTATGCTAACTGTATCTACAAAAGTAAATATAATCTGTCACCAAATAATATTTCAATTCAAATTAATAACGCTTGCCACACTGAACCATCAACACAGGCTATAAATGAAAAAAATTCATAGTATGTAAAAAGGCTATTTACATTTCATGATTAAAATAATCCTTTAAAACTCATAAGGCGTTTTTCCCTAAAATCACTTTATGGGATTTAAAGGTATTATAAAAATTAATAAAGCATTTGAGCTTTTATTTTCTATCTTTTGCATCACTAAATATTTGTTGATTACGCTACATATTAACTCAAAACCTAGATTACACCATGAAGTGCAATTCTTCTTAACTCCTTAGAATAAAAATCGGCAGGGCTTTTAAACTTATGCCGTTTTCTTGGGCGTGTGTTCAATAGATATTGTATTTTCTTTATCTGTTCGTCATCAACTAATGAAATGGCCGCTGACTTAGGTATAAACTGACGTATTAAGCCATTGGTGTTTTCATTTGTGCCTCTTTGCCAGCTTTTATAAGGCTCCGCAAAGTACACGGTAGTGTTTAAATAATACCCAATAGCATGATGATAATTAAATTCGGTTCCATTATCAAAGGTGATGCTTTTAACCATTTTTTTAAACGGCGTTAGCAATTTTATTATCATATCTCTCGTTTCGGAGGCGGTACGTTGATTGAGGCGCCCAATTAATACTAGCTCTGTTTTGCGTTCAACTAATGTCACCAATGCTTGCTTGTCTTTACGGCTAATAATCGTATCGCCCTCCCAATGTCCTCGCGTTTTCCGGCTTTCTACATAACTTGGACGTTGTTTAATTGACCGTTTATAACGGTGGTCTCCTTCTTTGCTTGTAATAATACGAAAATCTGGTATCTTTCCTTCCTAGAAAGGTGATTATAATACATAGCAATCTCCAAACTGTGGTGGTGCGAAGGTGCTAGTATAAATCGCCTTTCTACTTTCTTCACTCCACCGTGTTTAAAATTGCACTTCATGTTTGAATTCAGGATATTTATAGCTTGGTTTCAAATTATATTTAACTTTTTATTAAAAAAATAAACCGACATTAGCCGGTCTATTTATTGTATTGATTTTAGAATTTAAATTAATAATTAACTATTCTTATCATTTGCCACTAACGATATAACCATAAACAATTAATCCCAAAATGATACTTATTGAAACCGTAACGATCATATATTTAGTGCTAGTATCATATTTTTTCATTTCACCAAGTGATAGCGCTTTATTTTTATTTCTTATATGATAATAGTAATACACAGGCAAACCAATTAAGGTGACCACTATTGAAGCTATACCATTTACGGTTTGATAAATTAACATTCCGTAAATAACATATATTGCACCTAACATAGCGATGATAGGAATAATCGGATAACCAATTACTTTATAAGTTCTAGTCACATTCGGGTATTTTCTTCGAGCAATTATTACACCAATGAAAGTTAATAAATAAAATACCCATATGGAAAACATCGATATTTCAGATAGACGATCAGCATCGAGTAACACTGAATAAAGGAAAGAAAAAATAACTAAAACGATAATCGCATTAATTGGTGAGCGACTTTCTTCATCAATAGTACTTAAATAACGTGCACCAATGATAGTCCCTCGTTCTCCCATACTAAAAATTGTGCGAGATAGCGTCATAATATAGCCATTAATGCCGCCTAAGATGGAAATCATAATACCAACTGCAACTAAATTACCACCAAAATGCCCAAACATCCGCTGTGAAGCAACCGCTGAAGCATCATGTCCTAGTGATACCATTTCTTTAACAGGAAAAATTTTGAATAATGCAATATTAATACAAGCATAAACTACAACAAGGAAGATTATGCCTAAAATTATGGCTTGGGGTAAAACTTTCGACGGATTACGAATTTCACCAGCTACCGATGCGACTTGCGCCCAACCGTCATACGCAAATAAAGTAGCTAAAATAGCAACAGCAAAAGGCGCATAGCTTTCAATCCCTTGCCCACTAGCACTGAACAATACCACTTGTCCACTACCTTTCCATAATCCAAATATAGCTAATAATAGTATTGGAATAAGTTTGCATATAGTGGCAATAGTTTGCAAATAACCTGCTTTTTTAACACCTACTGCATTGATTGTTGCAATAAACACTAAAACGCCAGCACTCACAGCCATTCGATAAGCATCATTGATATGAAATAATAAGCAAAATACTGAGCTAAAATATCCGACTAGTGCTCCAATAAGTGAAGGCGCAAATAAGACAGTTATCATCCAACCATAAAGGTGAGAAACTTTCGCACCATAGATTTTTTCTAAATATACTAACATTCCACCAGTTCGAGGAAACATGACTCCTAGTTCACAAAGAGTTAAACCACCACAAATAGAAAATACACCACCTATTACCCAAGCTAGCAACGCAAAATTATAATCACCAGCAACTTCTAACACAGCAGGAGGTTTCATAAAAGCTCCTGCACCTAAAACCATTCCAACGACTAGTGATAATGCAGAAACTAAACCAAGATCCTTGCGCAAGTTATTCTCTAAATTATGATCTGCCATGAAGTTCCTCTTGAAACATATAAAATTAATTAGCAAAATTTGATTATGATAGGGATTTATTTATAAAAAACAAGAAAAGATTAACATCATTTACATAAAAACCTCGATAAATCAAATAAATAGTTTTTTGATTTATAAAAAAAGCCAGCATATAGCCAGCTTTTTGAATTACAAATAAGGTTAATTTATTTAGACTTCTGCATTTTCATATCAACAACCATACGACCTCGAATTTTACCTGCTTTCATTTCGTCGATCATATCATTAATATCTTCCAACGGTCTTTTTTCAACTATCGGCACGACCTTTCCTTCTGCACTAAACTGAAATGCTTCTGCTAAATCTTCACGAGTTCCAACCAATGAACCTAAAACTTGAATACCATCTAACACGGTTTTAGGAATACTTAAATCCATATTTTCTGAAGGCAAACCTAAGGCGACCACACGCCCTAAAGGTCGCACTGAATTGATGGCCTGATTGAATGCTGTTTTAGTCACAGAAGTTACAACAGCACCGTGCACTCCCCCTCCTGTGTGTTCTTTAATATAAGCTCCCACATCCTCAACTTTTTTAGGATTAACGACCAAATCAGCACCTAGTGTTTTACATAATTCTAATTGGCTATCGCTGTTACTAATAGCAACCACTTTATTATTAAACACTTTTTTACCATATTCGACAGCAAGTGTTCCCAAACCGCCAATCCCAAATACTGCAAGCCATTGTCCTGGTTTAGTAGCAGCCACTTTAATACCTTTATAGGTAGTCACACCAGCACAAGTTACACTTGTTGCTTGTGCTGGATCGAGCCCTTCTGGCACTTTAACCGCATAATCAGCTTTAACAATGCACTGCTCTGCCATGCCTCCATCAACAGTATATCCAGAGTTTAATGCATTACGACAAAACGTTTCTTGCCCAGAAATACAATATTCACAAGTACCACAACCAGCATGGAACCAAGCAATACTAACCCGATCACCAACTTTTAAGCTTCTTACATCTGGGGCAACTTTAATCACAATCCCTACACCTTCATGTCCAATAACACGACCTGGTTTTTTACCAAAATCGCCAGCTGCAACATGAAGATCAGTATGACAAAGACCACAATACTCAACATCAACTAAGGCCTCCCCTGCTTCTAAAGGACGAATAGGAATATCTTTGATTTCGACTTGACCATCGCACTCTTGCTTAATAACTGCTGCTTTCATTTTTTCTCCTAGGAAATTTTAAAATTAAAATATCATTGGTTTTATTTTAACCTAATCCCACTTAAAAAATTTGAGTTATTTCACAATTTTATTAAATAGCATTGATTACTTAATAAACTATACTAAAACGTAGTCTTTCCTGAAACTTTTTAACAAAATGAGGTGTAGGAATTCCTAACATTGTTTACAGTAATTTGAGAAACGACTGTAATAGATATACATGAACAACAAAACTAACGCCTTATTACAGACAAGCAATATATCGCTGATATCATAAAGAAAAAATAATCATCCGTTATGGTATTAAACGTTTGGTCAAAATTGAAAAATCCATTGAAGATAAATTAAGACTGCAAGCTAAAGGCAATAACAAAACCTATATTTTAGATTATATTTTTTGCAAAAATAATTCAGGACTCTATACCGTTTCAGCATAAAATTATTTTAAATTTAATAAGTTAAAAATTTTCATCGATAAAGCATAACGTTGCTTAAATCATTTATTCAATAAAAAGATTAAGCCACTATCACATACTG
>NZ_FMWS01000075.1 GCF_900103255.1 Gilliamella bombi
ATCGAGTTATGGTTGTTTTTTGCAGAATTATTATAACTCACATCATGCCGTCTAAAAAATAATCACGAAAGATCAACACGCCCTAATATTTTAGAATTTTCTGACAATAAGGAAATTGATCGGGCCAAAATTCAAGAATTTGATACATTTAAAGAATATCTTCAATCAATTTCTGAAGAGATGTCTAAACAACGTATTGAGATGACTGATACCGAAGTATTTGCTGAATTACAACGAGTGTATGCTGATTTTAATAATGATTTTAATGATTTTATCGAAAAAATAAAACCATTTACCGAACTTACCGATGCTTCATATAACTTATGCCAAAATGGTGAAACCCGAAATGCATTAGCTCAAATTAAAGCCGATCAAGAATGGGACGAAGAAAAAGTAACGCAAAAAGCCAAGCATCATACGAAGAATGTTCAATGAGTGATGTGAATAAATCCTAGATTACACCATGAAGTGCAATTTGTCTTAACTCCTTCGAATAAAAGGAGGCAGGGCTTTTAAACTTATGCCGTTTTCTTGGGCGTGTGTTCAATAGATATTGTATTTTCTTTATCTGTTCGTCGTCAACTAATGAAATGGCCGCTGACTTTGGTATAAACTGACGTATTAAGCCATTGGTGTTTTCATTTGTACCTCTTTGCCAGCTTTTATAAGGCTCCGCAAAGTATACGGTAGTATTTAAATAATGCTCAATCGCATGATGATAATTAAATTCCATCCCATTATCAAAGGTGATGCTTTTAACCATCTTTTTAAACGGCGTTAGCAATTTTATTATCATATCTCTCGTTTCGGAGGCGGTGCGTTGATTAAGGCGTCCAATGAGTACGAGTCCAGT
>NZ_FMWS01000042.1 GCF_900103255.1 Gilliamella bombi
AGCAAAGATCAACAGCCCCTAATTAGTTTTTGCTCATTTAGTTGAAGTTTGGCAAAATAGACACCCTAGCTAGGCGATGATGATTGTCTTAAATGATTTGAATTTGTTAATAATAAATAAAAAGTAATATAAACATGTTATTGTTAAATAAAAGCAGGAACGGAATTAGGATGATTAGTCGAATTAAACAACCTACAAAAATATTATTCATCTTGAGTTGCCTAAGTGGTATAGCCATTTGTTCTGCACCTGCTTTTGCCGATGAAGAACAACAAATTTTACCGCAAACAATTTCACCTCAAACTGAGGAAGAAATCGATGTTAATATTCCTGTTCAATCATCTCAGGATAAACAAATTGATATCGTTATTCCTACTGAAAAACGTGAGGTAATTTACCACAAAACCATCTTTTCACTTTCAGGTCAACCAAAGTATCATGTTGACTTTCAACATGTTGATTATGTAAATCCTAATGCACCTAAAGGTGGAGTAATTAAACTGGCTGAAGTTGGCTCTTTTGATAATTTGAATCGCTATGCTAGCCGTGGAGCACCTGAGCGAAATTCGGGAGCGTTATATGACACGCTTTTTACCAATACGGCTGATGATATTACTAGTTTTTATCCACTTATTGCGACATCAATAACTTATTCTGATAGTTATCGTTGGGCTGAGGTTACTATTAATTCCAACGCTCGTTTTCAAGATGAGAAACCAATAACTGCCCATGATGTTGAGTTTACCTTTCACAAATTTATGACCGAAGGCGTGCCTCCGTATCGTGTTTATAATAAAGGCATTACAGTTAAGGCAATAGATGATCACCATGTGCGTGTTGATATTCCCGATTCCGATCGGGAAAAACTCTTTTCATTCGTTGGTAGTATGCGAGTTATACCGAAACATTTTTGGAAAGATCATGATCTTTCTGAACCACTAACTACACCACCAGTTGGTAGTGGTCCATACTACATTAGCGAATATAAATTAGGGCAATATGTTGTTTATCGACGTAATCCGAATTATTGGGCACGTAATTTACCTATTAATAAAGGCTTAGATAATTTTGACGAAAAACGTATTGATTATTATATGGATGATAACGTTTCGCTAGAAGCCTTTAAAGCTGGCGAATATGATTTGCGTGCTGAAGATCAACCTAAAAACTGGTTTACTCAATATCAAGGTAGATATTTTGATTCTAACCATATTATTAAACAAGAAAAACCAGTTCAAACAGCTACCGACACTAGATGGCTTGCGTTTAATTTACAAAAAGATCTATTCAAAGATATTAAAGTTCGTGAAGCCATTACCTTGGCATTTGATTTTGAATGGCTAAATCATGCCTTTTATTATGACAGTTACAAAAGACCTTATAGTTTTTTTGAAAATACCATTTATGCCGCAATCGGCACACCTAGTGAGCAAGAATTAAAATGGCTTAATGCTTATAAAGATATTATTCCAAAGCGTGCTTTCGGCAATGCCTATTATGTGCCAAAAAGTGATGGTCAGGGCTTTAATCGTGATAATTTATTAAAGGCAGCAGAATTATTAAAACAAGCGGGCTGGGAAGTTAAAGACGGTAAGCTGATTAACACTAAAACACAGCAACCATTTGAATTTGAACTGATCAGTTACCTCGGTAGTGATATTAAATATGCCATTCCCTTTCAACAAAATTTAGCACGTTTGGGGATCACCATGAATATTACCTTGCTAGATTCAGCACAACAATTACGACGTGTTCGTGAACGTGATTATGATATGGTTGCACGTGATTATTATGCCGTAAATTACCCAAGCTCTAATTTGCTAGTGCTTTGGGGAAGCGAGTATCTTAACTCATCATGGAATGCTTCGGGTTTGCATAATAAGGCTATTGATGCCATTATTGCTGAAATCACCAAACATGTGGATAATCAAGAAGAGTTAGTCCCGCTAGGACGAGCGCTTGATCGGATTTTAACGCAAGAATATCCAATGATTCCAATGTGGTATAACAGTAAAACGTATTATGCATACTGGAATAAATTTGGGCAACCAGCTATACAACCTACTTATGCAATCGGAGTTGATAGTTGGTGGTATGATGCAAACAAAGCAGCTAGCCTACCTAAAAATCGGAAACATTAATATGATCAATTACCTTATTCGTCGACTGTTGCTGATTATTCCAACATTGTTTGTGATTTTAACTATCAACTTTTTTATTGTACAAGTTGCGCCAGGTGGACCCGTTGATCAGGCGCTTGCTATGATTGAAAACGGACCGCAAGCAGGGCAAGGGCTATTGCCTGGGAGTGGTGGCTCATCTACGCCAGTGCAGCAATATAAAAATGAATCAAATTATCGCGGTTCACGCGGTCTTGATCCCCAAGTTGTCGCAATGATAGAAAAGCAGTACGGCTTTGATAAACCGATATTTGAACGTTATATCGAAACACTAAAGAAATATATATTATTTGATTTTGGTAATAGTTTTTTTAAAAGTGAATCGGTACTAGGTTTAATTGCCAAAAGTTTACCTGTTTCAATTTCATTAGGATTATGGAGTACTTTGATTGTTTATCTAATTTCAATCCCGTTAGGCATTCGCAAAGCAGTGAAGGATGGCTCTGCATTTGATTTTTGGTCAAGTACCTTAATTATTATTGGCTATGCGATACCTGCTTTTTTATTGGCAGTTTTATTTATTGTATTATTTGCTGGCGGTAGTTATTGGGATATTTTTCCTCTACGTGGGCTAATATCGAACCATTTTGATCAACTCGATTTTTGGGGCAAAATAAAAGACTACGCATGGCATATCTGTTTACCCACTATTGCAATGGTCATTGGCGGTTTTGCATCACTCACCATGCTAACTAAAAATTCATTTTTAGATGAAATCCGCAAACAATATGTAATAACCGCACGTGCTAAAGGATTAAGTGAAAGAAAAATTTTATATAAACATGTTTTTCGCAATGCAACATTACTGATTGTATCGGGCTTTCCTGCAGCTTTTGTTGGTATTTTATTTACTGGTTCATTATTGATTGAAATTATCTTTTCGCTTAATGGACTTGGGCTATTGGGATATGAGGCAATTATACAACGTGATTACCCAGTGATTTTTGGTTCATTGTATATTTTTACATTAATCAGCCTTATTACTAAATTATTATCTGATTTATCTTATATGATGATTGACCCACGTATTGACTTTGAGGCTCGCAACTAATGACCACCCATTACTCTATTAATCAACAGCGTTGGCAACGATTTAAACAGAATCGTCGTGGTTATTATTCACTTTGGTTATTTATGATCTGTTTTGTGATTAGCTTATTTGCTGATTTTATTGTTAACGATAGACCAATTTTTATTAAATATAAGGATAATTACTATTCGCCGATTTTTCATTTTTATCCAGAAACGGAATTTGGTGGACAATTAGCCACGCAAACCAACTTTCTTGATCCTGCTGTACAAAATAAAATAGAAGCTAATGGCTGGATTTTATGGGCGCCATTTCGTTATAGCTACAATACATTAATTTATGATACATCAAACACGTTTCCAACGCCGCCTTCGGCATCACATTGGTTAGGCACCACCGATGCAGGTTTCGATGTATTAGCCAATATTTTATACGGTTTTCGCATATCTATGTTTTTTGCGATTTTCTTGACGATTTTCACTTCAATTATTGGTGTCATTTTTGGGGCTATACAAGGCTATTATGGAGGTAAAATTGATCTAATCGGTCAACGTTTCATAGAAATATGGAGTGGGTTACCAGAGCTATTTGTTATTATTCTGTTAGCCAGTATTTTACCGCTTAATTTTTGGTGGTTATTAGGTATTACCGTATTATTTGGTTGGATGGCTTTAGTAGGTGTTGTGCGTACTGAATTTTTGCGTACTCGCAATTTTGATTATATTCGTGCAGCTAAAGCAATGGGAGTTAGTGATACTAAAATTATGTTTCGTCATATCTTGCCTAATGCCATGGTGGCAACATTAACCTTTTTACCTTTTATACTTTGTGGCTCGATAACAACACTAACAGCGCTAGATTTTTTAGGTTTTGGTTTACCGATTGATTCGCCATCACTAGGACGATTATTACTACAAGGTAAAAACAATCTACAAGCTCCTTGGCTTGGCATCAGTTCATTTTTAGTTATTGCAACTTTACTGTCACTGCTTATTTTTATTGGTGAAGCAGTAAGAGATGCATTTGATCCAAACAAAGGAGTGTATTAATGAGTTCTCCTTTATTATCCGTTCAGGATTTAAGTGTTGCATTTAAACGTGGTACGCATTTACTATCGCAAGTAGTAAGTAATGTTAGTTTTGATATTAATGAGCAAGAAACACTTGCTTTAGTGGGAGAGTCAGGCTCAGGGAAAAGCATTACCGCATTATCAATTTTACGACTACTACGTAAAGAACAAGTGGTATACCCTACTGGTGATATTTTGTTTGAAGGAAAATCATTATTACATGCGCCAGATAAAGAACTTCGTAAAGTTCGTGGCAATGAAATTAGCATGATCTTCCAAGAACCGATGGTGTCATTAAATCCTCTACATACAGTTGAAAAGCAACTTTATGAAGTGCTGGCGTTACATCGAGGAATGAAGCGTAATCAAGCTCGTGGCGAAATTTTACAATACCTTGATCGTGTAGGCATTAAGGAACCAAAAAGTAAATTATCAGCTTATCCTCATCAACTATCTGGTGGCGAAAGGCAGCGAGTAATGATTGCTATGGCAATATTAACGCATCCAAAGTTACTTATTGCTGACGAACCGACAACAGCACTAGATGTATCTGTACAGGCACAAATTATTCAGTTACTAAAAGAGTTAAAGAAAGAACTCAATATGAGTATGCTTTTTATTTCGCATAACCTTGGTATTGTTAAAAAGCTTGCTGATAAAGTGGCTGTTATGCAACAGGGCCAAATTATTGAATACAATAATAAACAGCGTGTCTTTTTACGTCCACAGCATGAATATACTCAAACACTATTGAATTCAGAGCCAAAAGGTGAACCTGTACCATTGCCCGATTCACCTGGAATATTACTTAATGTTAATCACCTTAATGTTGAAGTCATTACCAAAAAACGTTTATTTAGCAGCCAAAAGAAGAAAATTATCAACAATATTGGGTTTGCTGTACACCAAGGTGAAACGGTTGGCATTGTAGGTGAGTCAGGATCGGGTAAAAGCACTACAACACTAGCTATTTTACGATTGATTAAATCACAGGGCAAAATTGTATTTGACAGCCATCCGATACAAAATTTGACTGGTAAAAAATTATTACCATTTCGAAGCCGTATCCAAGTAGTATTTCAAGATCCGTTCTCTTCGCTTAATCCTCGCCTCAATGTTGAGCAAATTATTAGTGAAGGATTAATGACTCATAAAAAATTAAACAAAGTTCAGCGTGAACAAGCAGTAATCGATATTATGCAAGAAGTTGGGCTTGATCCAGATATGCGTTATCGCTATCCGACCGAGTTTTCTGGAGGGCAACGTCAACGAATAGCTATTGCTAGAGCTTTAATTTTACAGCCTGAATTATTGATTTTAGACGAACCTACTTCATCGTTGGATCATACTATTCAAAAACAAATTATTAATTTACTGAAATCATTGCAAGAAAAGCATCAGCTTAGTTATTTGTTTATTAGCCATGATTTAGCGTTGGTTTACACTATGTGTCACCAAGTGGTTGTTATGAAAGATGGTAGTATTATTGAGCAAGGCTCACGTGAGAAGATCTTCTATTCTCCTGAAGATGAATATACAAAAGCATTACTTTCATTTTTAGATAAGCCACCTCGAAAGAAAAGTAACACTATGATACATAAAGATAAAATTGATAAAACAGAGCAATTTACTCATAAGGATGAATCTCAACAAGATCTACAGCGAGATAAGAAAAAAGATAGAGAGGTCAGTTGGGAAGATGCCTTGTTAATGCGTAGAAAATAAATATGCAACGCAATAATTTAACAATGGTTTATAATAAAACCATTGTTAATAAGTCAATATACCAATCTATTTAGCAGGTTTATTATGCAAAAACGAATACTACCTTTTTTATTAACCCCTTGCTTATCAATAATTCCAATAAATGCCATGGCGATAACCTGTAGTGATAATCCTATTCAGAATATAGTTGAGGCAAATAACTATATCTTTCAAATCCTCGATTATATTGACTCACCAGTAAGAAATATTAAACAAGAGATTCGGACTTCAACTACCAAATTGGGAGCGGATGCTAACAGCTCTACAGCTAAGCACGAACTAGAATATGCTTCTAACGGACTTATCACACAAAGCCATTATGATCTTTATTCAGATAAAAATACCCGTATTTACTCGGAACACCTACAAAAAAATAAATCTGGTTGGGAAAATATCATTGAAGATGTAGAAGATAAAACTAACAGCATTATCCAATTTAATACCGATGAACAAGGCAAAATTGTCGTATCACAGCAAACTAAAAAAGCGACCGATTTTGTCTTTTTTGAAACAGATAATTATGTATACGACAATAATAATTGTCTTATCAATAAAAATGTACAATGGCAGCTTAAAGAAACTGATGAGAATGGTAACTATACAGGTAAAGAACAAAAAGGGGGTTCAATTTATACATTTGGATATCAAGAGCAACAGCTAGCCAAAGTGTTGTATCAATTTAGTAATAATATGAAAAATGAGAGTGATTTTTCGTATCAATATGATAATGGTCATCATCGATTAACAACCATTGAAGCTACTTATTTGTCATCAGGCAAAGAAGCGGCTCATTATGTAACTAATTTTTCAACCTTTAATGAAAAAAACGATTGGCTAACAGCAATTAAAATTAAAAATAATAACGGTGGTAAACAGACAACTATTACCCGCGAACTTACTTATTATTAGTCTTTAAAATACACAAAACGTGATTTGATTGATAACGTTTTGTGTATTTTTGCCGTTGTTCTTACAATTCAAAAAAATATCTCTTACATTCGAATAAACAATATATAAATAGCATGTAATGTCCATGCTAATGCTAATCCAAACGTCAGTAATTTTTCACGTTTAGGATAGATTTTACGCTCGTGTAAAATGGATAAAATTTGTTGTAATCCACACCAGATAGGTAATGAAATCATCAAAAATAAAAAAACTTTACCAATTTCTTTATTGGCTATTTTAAGAATATAAGAACGTGTTATTGCATCGCCAAAAGGAATAATAAATGCCAAAATGACAAGCACAACTGGTAAAAAAATTGCAGCCCATGTACCGCCTAAAGCAAATAATCCTTTTATGACTTTTCCATCAGTATTTTTAACTTGAATTTGTTGATTTTTCATTAATTCAATACCACTCACCTCAATACAAATAAAAATAAAAAAATCGAAACAGTTAGCATCACCATCCACAGTCCCGCAATCAGTAATAATGCGTCAGATTTTTTATTAAATATTGTGCAAGGTAAAGCTTTGGGTATTAAATTAAACCAAATTATTGAATGGTAAACACTAATAAATAATGCAATACAATTAAGCACCACAATAAAAGGGCTACGCAAAAAGAAGATAAAACGGTAAAACTCATCTTGTCCAACAGTGTTAGTGTACATACATATTACGCCATACATTAAAACTAAACTTACCCAAATCATCGAAAAAGGAACTAATTTATGCATAATTGAAATTATAAAAGAGCGTTTTACATCGGTTTGAGTCGTATCAAGGCAATTATTGGTATTTTGTTGATTCATAAATCTCTCTTGGTAGCATTGTGTTTTATGCTAGTAATAGTTTGGTAGTTTTTTACTTGGTTATTACAAGTGTTAATCTGCTTTATCTTGCTAACTTATAACAATTCATAATATAACCTTTTAATACAGCAATACTATAAAAAAGTACGTCTAATTTTAGTGAGTAGTCATGCTTGGATAAAAAAGAAAGCCCAATATAAAGTAAGTATCAGAATTATCATTGCTATATTACTTATATTTTTAATAATGCATAGCAAGGTAAATCCATCTAACTAAGGCGATCGAAAATATAAATATAATAAACCTAGTGGAGCAAGTAACCAAGCAAAACCAAAACACAGCGCCATTGTCCATATTTTTACTATTAAGAACAATTCTGTTCGTACAATAAATAAATTATCCCCAACTATGTAATTCACAACACCTTCATAAACAAATCTAGAATATGGATATAATCCCCATTGTATTAAAATACATACACCTAAATATATACTTTCAGGATTTTTAAACTTAAATATGATTAAACAAAAAAGCGGTACAACAAATATTAAACAAAATAGATATTGTCGTATCAAATAACCTAGAGTTAATGCCCCAAATGTTTTTTTTAGAAAATTAGCCATAAAACCCATTCTTAATATTTATCTTTTATTGTACTTTGATTTAAGAGATCATTTTTATAATTTTTAAATTCCAGAATCATACAAACCAGCCATATTTTTATAAATTAAAAATAATAATATTATATCGTTTTTGAATAATGCTTTAATTTGCTTCGGGTTTATTTTAACAAGGTATTTTTATAATGCAAATTAATGAAATTATAAAAGGGCCTTTACATCGGTTTTAGTGGTATCAAGGCAATTATTGTTACTTTATTGTCATAAGTGTTAATTTGCTCTATGTCGTTATTCTAAAAGCAAATCATAAAGAGTTTTTAATATATCATATGCTAAACAAAAGTACGCCAAAAACAACATTAATGTGATCTCTGTTTTATTGATATATAGGATCTTTATTAACACAAATGAAAACAATAAAATCAATTATATATCCAAATTTTTATCAATTATTTGTAAAAAAGAATTGAGCTATTCACACTTCATGATTGAAATAATCCTCTAAAAACATCATAAGATGTTTCACCTGAAATTGCTTTATATAATTTAACCGTATTATCAACTTAATATTAATAATTAATTGTTTTTATTTATTAAGCTATTTTTTCCTGATTGAGAAAAATAACGCATATGATTCATTGCTTCTTGAATATATTGATAATTTGGCACTTCATCAACTTCACGATTATGTAAATCCATATAATGACTAATACCTAATCGATTAACAAGATAAATATTATCAGATGTTCTCACCGCATAAGAACTATAATTAGACATCAAAAGCCAGTTACGGTCAGTTATAGGATTAAATAAATCATAACCTGTCGAATAATCACTTATATCATTTTTCACATATAAATAATGTTTCATTAAGGTAGGAACGACATCTTCATGGCTTGTTATTTTGGCACTATTATTTTTTAGGCTCTCTAATTCTTTACCACCAATAATAATAAAAGGCACCTTTGTTTGTGCATCTGTGTAATTACCATTATGCCCCCAAAATCCTAATTTATTATCATTCATCTCTTGAGCATGATCACCTGTAATAATCAATATTGTATTATCTAACGAACCTGATTCTACAAGCTCATCATAAATATTTTGTAGTAAATAATCATCATAATAAACACTTTGCTTGTAACGATTAAAAATAGGCAAAGGATCGGTGTCATTACTCAATGTCATATAATTAAGATCACCAATAGGTTTGAATTTCACCGAAAAATCGTCAGGAAAGTCATAAGCATGAGGAGCATCATAAAATAAAAAAGAAAATGTCGGTCTAGATGTATCTCGTAGTTTATACCATGCAAGCCAATCATCAGTAATTTGTTTATCTCGATTAGATGCCGAACCATCTTTACTACTAATTCTTAAATTTTTAATGGTAACAAAGGCTGTTCGATCAAATTCTGGAGCAGTCACTTTAGCTGACGTAAAAATCCCAATATTATAGTTTTCTTTCTGTAGTGTTGTGATAAAGAGTGAAGGAACACTATTTCGTAAAAATGAATCCCAATAAGTACCAGGAATACCATAAAACAAACCAAAAATACCTGTACGTGTTGCATTACCAGTTGAATAATGGTTATCAAAAATGACCCCATTATTCTGCTTAACAAAACGAAATGTATTAGGCGAAATTTCTTCACTAAACGTATCATATCGCCAAGAATCCAAAACAATAAACATAATATTTTTAGTTTTTTTATTTTCTGGATTAATCACCAAAGGATTTTTCGGGTAATCAACACTAGCATTACTATTATCTTTGTTATACACGACTTTTCGTTGCCCTTTTTCGTCAAAAAAATTCATGATTTTTTTCGACGTAAATGGTCGATAAAGTGGAATATATTCTTTCACTACCATAATAGGCGAATAAGCATAATAAAATGCAATCATGTGCACAACATGACTAATTAAAAATGAACTAAAAAGAAATATTGTTGATAATAAAACAATTCTTGAATTTTTATGCAATGAAGTTAATTTGTTATTGAGCAAGTAAAGAATAAAATACTCGGTGCAAAATACAACAACAATAAGCGTAAACATTAAAAAATAGGTAATTATCGAAAAATCGACAACCTGTCCAGACAAAACCATGGATAAGACAGATTGATTTACGTGAAATCGATACTGTTGAAATACAATAGTATCGATATATAATCCAATTTGAATAAAGCTAAATATTGCAGCTAAAATAATATTGCGAATAACTTGTTTAAACCATAAAAGAGGTATACAAACAACCAAAAGTAATAAATAAGCCGAGAAAAAATGCCCCAATACAGCAAATATTGAAAATGCCACACTCGGCCAATTAAATGATGCCTCAGGGACAAGAAAAAAACGAATTGATAGTATTGATGAAATAAATAGATTAATTAAGGCAAAATAGTATAATTTTTTCATAGTGTTAAGTAAGTTATTAATTCATTATAATAAGAATTTTACTGTATTTTATATTGAAACATAGTCTTTCCTGAAACTTTTTAACAAACTAGCACTAAAAAAATACGATTCTAATAAAATTTTAACAAAAAAGGCTCAATTTAGAGCCCTTTTAGTTGAATGAAATACAATTATCGACGATCTGCAAAAATTCTTAACAACATAATGAATAAGTTAATAAAATCAAGATAAAGGGTTAGTGCACCTAAAATAACAAATCGCCTAAACATATTAGGATCATCTTGCGATAATTGATCGCCTAACTCTTTCAGTTTTTGTGTATCATAAGCTGTTAATCCAGCAAAAACAAATACACCAATATACGTAATAGCCCACATTAATGGCTGGCTTTGCATGAAGATATTAACGAGCGAAGCAATTACAACACCTACTAATCCCATAAATAAAAAGCGTCCAAAACCAGACAAATCACGTTTAGTGGTATAACCATAAAGAGCCAAAGCTGCAAACATTCCAGCAGTAATAAAAAATACACTTGCTATTGATGATGAAGTATAAACAATAAAATAAATCGAAAATGTGCAACCATTTAAAACCGAATAAAGCATGAATAATGTTGTCGCAACAGCTCCAGAAAGGCGATTAATCAATGCAGAAATGGCAATAACTAAAGCAAATTCAGCAATAAGCAATACCCACATACCTTGATATAAAACGTTCAAAAGCTCATAGTTATTGGATGCAAACCAAGCAACCAGAGCTGTTAATAGTAATCCGACGGTCATCCAACCATAAACATGACTCATGTATGTTTGCACGCGATTACTAGATTGTTCAATAATCGAACCATTAGGTGAATAATTTCTCATTAATTACCTCTCGTTAAAAAAGAATGACATAACTTAATATCATTATATACTAAATAAATACTAATACCATTTTCTCAATGCTTCTTTATCTGTTTTTTTTGCTTCAACCCAAGTTTCACCTTCGGGCGTTCGTTCTTTTTTCCAAAAAGGTGCTTCGTTCTTTAATACATCCATAATGAACTCTACTGCTGCAAACGCATCTGAACGATGTGCGCTACTTGCTCCCACAAAAACAATCTTTTCGTTTGCGCTAATTTCACCTACTCGATGAATTACCGCAACTCGACTTAATTGCCACCGCTCTCTAGCTTGGGCTATGATATTAGCCAAGACTTTCTCTGTCATTCTTGCATAATGTTCTAAAAATAAGCTTATCGTTTGTTTTTCATTACTACGAACTTTGCCCATAAAAGAGACAACAGCACCATCTTGTGGTAATTGTGAAAGCCAATCGTTTAACTTATTAATATCAATCGGCTGCTCACTAACCTTGATAAGATCCATAATATTATCCACCTGTTACAGGAGGAAAGAAAGCGATTTCATCGCCTTCTTTCACAATATAATCAAAATCAACCAACGTTTGATTTACAGCGCATAAAACAGAGTTTTCCTTAAATGCCAAAAACCATTGTTCACCACGTTCACTTAACTGATCGATAAGATAGGAAACTGGAAGTTGATTAGCATCTAACATAACACTCTCAGTCCCAACTAATTCTCTAATTTGAGCGAAAAAAATAACTTTATTCATTTTCTATCTATTAAACCTTTTGAGCAATAAACTCCCCTGACCTACCACCACTTTTCGTCAACAATCTTACTTGAGAAATCACCATATCTTTTTGAACCGCTTTGCACATGTCGTAAATGGTTAATGCTGCAATAGATGCGGCAACCATTGCTTCCATTTCAACACCTGTTTGCCCATTCAATCGACAAAGCGATTGAACTCGGACACAATTTTTTATTTGATCTACTTCTATGTTAATTTCAATTTTACTCAAAAAAAGTGGATGACAAAGCGGAATAAGCTCCCAAGTCTTTTTAGCAGCTTGAATCCCTGCAATTCTTGCTGTTGCAAAAACATCGCCTTTATGATGTTTACCCTCAATAATCATCTTCAATGTTTCAGCATTCATTAAGACTAATGACTCAGCTCTTGCTTCGCGTGTTGTTATTAGTTTTTCTGAGACATCAACCATACAGGCTTCACCTCGCTGATTAATGTGCGAAAATGATTCACTCATCCTTTAATCCCTACTATTTTATTAATTATCAATTTTTACCAAGATAGCAAATTTTATTAATAGTTACTACTAATCCTTTTAAGGTTATTAATGTAATAAATCTAGATGAATAAAAACTAGATTGTTTTTATAACTTTTGCGGGTTATGTAAAAACTGCGTACAATATAGCTTTATATAAATTATAATATCTGTGATTTTTTAATGCTTATCGCTCATATAGCCTTACCTGTACCACTTTACCAAATATTTGATTATCAATTAACTAAACCAGCTCAAGTTGGAATGCGGGTTAAAGTTCCTTTTGGTAAACGTGACGCAATAGGAATTATTGTTAGTATTGACGAAAAAACCGAATTTGATATTGAAAGCTTAAAAACGATTACAACTGTTATTGATACTGAACCTGTTTTTACACCTTCTATTTGGCGGTTGTTAAACTGGGCTGCTAGTTATTACCATTATCCTATTGGCGAAGTTCTTTTTCATTCTATACCTGTTTTATTACGACAAGGGCGAAAAGCAATCAAGGAAGACATAAAACAATGGCAATTAACTCAATTGGGTAAAAATATTGATTTAGAATCGTTAGCACGGACTCCAAAACAAAAATTATTATTATCATCATTCAGAAATAATACTCTTTCTGAAAATGACGTAAGTAACACTATTTATAAAGAATTACAGAAAAAAAATCTTATAGAACAAGTAAACTGCCAATCAGATAGTATTCAATGGCAAACCAATTTTTCAACAAATACTAGTTCAATTCAGCTAAATAAAGAGCAAACCTATGCTATAGAAACAATCAACAAAAAAAATCATCAATTTGAAGTATTTTTATTAGAAGGAGTGACTGGTTCGGGTAAAACAGAAGTATATTTAAATATACTATCTAATATATTAGCTACAGGTAAGCAAGCATTAGTACTAGTTCCAGAAATTGGGTTAACACCACAAACAATTGGACGTTTCAAAAAACGCTTTAATGGGCCAATTGATATTTTGCACTCAGGATTAACGGATAAACAAAGACTCACTGTTTGGCTAAGAAGTAAACATGGTGAAAATGCTATTGTTGTTGGTACTCGCTCATCACTTTTTACTCCTTTTAAAGACTTAGGAATGATTATTATTGATGAAGAGCATGATAGTTCCTATAAACAACAAGAAGGTTGGCGTTATCATGCCCGAGATCTAGCAATTATCCGAGCAAAATTTAATAATATTCCAATTGTTTTAGGTTCCGCAACACCGTCACTTGAAACACTCAATAATGCACAAAATCACAAATATCATTTATTACAATTAACCGAAAGAGCCGGTAATGCAATGCTAGCCAAACAGTCAATTTTGGATCTTCGTGGGTTAGTACTTACTGCAGGTTTATCTCAACCATTAATTGAACAAATAAAAAAACATTTATCAAATAATAATCAGGTAATACTATTTTTAAATCGCCGAGGTTTTTCACCATTATTAATATGCCATGATTGCGGTTGGATTGCTGAATGTCCTCGCTGTGATAGACCTTATACACTACATCAAAAACAACACAAACTTATATGTCATTATTGTGATACACCAAGGATGGTTCCTAAACAATGCCCAAAATGTGGATCAACTCATTTAATGCCAATTGGGTTTGGGACAGAACAACTTGAACAACAACTTGAAATCCTTTTTCCTAATATCAAGATTAGTCGCATTGATCGAGACACAGTGAGTAAAAAAGGTGCATTAGATAACTATTTACAAAGTATCCAACAAGGAGGTGCACACATTCTAGTTGGTACACAAATTTTAGCTAAAGGACATCATTTTCCAGATGTAACCTTGGTTGGAATTGTTGATGTAGATGGTGCTTTATTTTCAAATGATTTTCGGGCAACTGAACGATTTGCCCAAATTTATACTCAAGTATCAGGAAGAGCGGGGCGAGAAGCTAAAGTTGGGCAAGTTATTTTACAAACATATCATCCAGATCACCCTTTACTCAATATTTTACTAACTCAAGGTTATGAAAAATTTGCTAAATTAACGTTACAAGAACGGCAACATACACAATTACCTCCGTTTAGTTACCAAACATTAATTCGTGCAGCTGATCGTAACAATCATTACGCTCCAGCATTCTTACAACATGTGCATGATTGGCTAAAAGAACATAGTAATAATACTTTATGGCAGTTGGGGCCAATGCCTGCAAGTCAACCGAAAAAAGCAGGATATCATCGTTGGCAATTACTACTTCAACATACAAGTAGACAACAATTACAGAAAATTTTGGATCAACTATTAATCGTAATAGGAAAATGGAGTGAAACATCAAAAGTAAGATGGAGTATTGATGTCGATCCCATTGATAATTAAAGTGATATTATCTCCACCAATACTAATTAGTGGAGATAATAAATTATAATATTATTTTACCAGCATTTTTATCCAATGTTGCCTGTCCAATACCTGAAACTTCCTTTAGCTGCTCAACTGAAACAAAAGGGCCAAACTTTTCTCGGTATTCTATTATCTTCTGAGCTTTACTTGCCCCAATCCCAGTTAATACTTTTGATAATTCTTCTGCTGTTGCAGTATTGATATTTACTTGAGCAACTTGTTTTTGTTCTTGTTTAACGGAAGTTGGTGTTTCTGGAACCGAATTAGCAAAGCTTATGTTCGAAAAAATAAAACTTGATAATATAATACATAATAGTGAAAATACTTTCATTTGATTAACCTCATAAAATAGTTACGCAATTAAATTTGCTTTATAACTATCTCACTTCATCAAATAAAAAAATTTCATTAATAATAAAAATGAGAAAAGCCACCTAAGTGACTTTTCATTTTTTCAATTATTTCTACTATTTTGGGAGTTAAATCACAAATTGGAATCAGGCATAATTTCTATCTTAGCCTTAGAGCGTATGTCAGCAGCAAGATAATAATGCATATTATTAATAAATAAAGGTAATAACTCAGAAGAAATATCTTCATATTCTTTTGGGGTATCTACCTTAGTTAGCGCAACAATATAAGCATTTTTATCATCTAAAAATTCCACACCATAAACAGTCTTCCCAGATACTGAAGGATTTAAATTAAAGACCATATTAACAACTTTTTGATCAAGTTCTGTTGAATTTCGATTCAAAACATATTTTTTTGCAAATTGGACATTTTTGGCTTTTCCAGTTTCGTTAAGTTGAGTCAATATATTATCAACACTAGATTTAAACTGGCTTTGAGCCATCTCTGTAAAAAGTTTATTATGGATATCTTCTTTAACTTCATCAAATGGAGCTATACCTTCAGGACGATAATCAACTGTTTGTACAACAAAATCATACTTCCCAAAACTTCTATCTACAGGTATTAAATCAGAAACTTTATCCGTTGCCTTACCATCGACTATCATTTCTTCACTAAAAATCACATCCCTAACCTCTGGATGAGCAGCAAGTGAAAACTTATCGTTGAAAGATATCCAATTTGAGGTCTTTACTTCAAATCCAAGTTTGTTGGCAAGATCTTCAATACTTTTAGGAGAATCATGTAATGCAGTTTTAATTCTATTTTCTTCATTTTCTAATGCTTTTTGTATTTTTTGTTCAGTAAGCTTTAGCCTGATTTGGTATTTAGCATAATCAAAATCCATAACTTTTTTAGGTTGTATACCATCTAATTTCACTATTGCGTAACCATCATCAACGGCTATTGGAGATGAAATTTTCCCTACTTTTTTCAATTGAGCATCTTTAAAAACTTGAGGTAATGAATCATCATCAGCAAACCAGCCTAATGAACCATTTTTGCCATAAGGTGAAATATCATGATTCTGATTAACAGTTTTAGCAATAGTATCAAAATCAGATCCAGACAAAAGATCCTTTGCAATTTCATTAACTTGTTCTTTATTAGTCACAAAAATTACACTATAAGCTCTCTTAGCAGGATATGAATAAGTTTTAATATTTTTATCATACTCATTTTTAATTTCTTTTTCAGTGACACTAATTGTTTTTCTCACGATATCATCAGAAGTAACAATATATTTAACTTTTACACGCTCATTTTTAAAAAAATCTTTTAAATGTTCGTTATAATATTTTTGTTCATCATCTAACGTAATATTCAACTCATCAACATCACTTACAGAAGCATTAACTGAAGTAGCATATACACTTCTAGTTTGATTTTTAAGAGAAGCTATTTCAGAATCAATTGGCAAAATAAAATTACTATTTGTCAAAGCATTAATCACCTGTTGTTGCTGCAATACAGTTCTTATAATTTCGGCATAAGTACCTGGAGTGATACTATTTTCAGCTAGAAGTCTTAAATATTTTTGATTATCAAATTTACCATTTATAAAAAACTCTCTTTGTTCTTTAATAAACTTTTTAATTTGATCATTACTGGCAGTTGCACCAATATTTTTAGAAAATTTATAAGCTAAATAATTATCAATTTGATCTGATAATACACCTCGACGTACCCGTTTTATGAAAGAACTATCCCCTCCAGCATTCTTTGTTGCTCGTCTAGTTTGAGCTTCAAATTCGGCCCGACTAATACCTTCACCATCAACTTTTGCGATATATTCCTGTTGATCTTGAACACTTACACTGCCACCAAAACCTAAGAATCCGACGCCAGTGAAAATAAAACATAAAATAATTATTGCAAAAATAATCTTAACAACAATATTATTTGCTGCTGTTCGGATTGTCTCCATCATTTATTGCGATTCTCCATACCAAATGTTGAATTATAAAAGTATAGCATATTTAACTAATATGGCTATTGTCCGAATGTTATGTAGCATAAAAAAAAGATCAACATAGAGTTGATCTTTTATTAAATTAATAAATAACTAGTTTAATATAGCTGAATTATCGACGCTATTTTTTAATTTCTTAATAGCTTTTCTAGTTGTTGGTACTGGCTCTATACCAAATGGATTATTCTGCAATGCAATTGTAAGCACATCATCAATCCATTTTACTGGATGTATATCAACTTCAGATTTTACATTATCAGGAATATCTTCCAAGTCTTTAACATTATCCATTGGAATCAATACAGTTTTAATTCCTCCTCGGTGTGCAGCTAATAATTTTTCTTTTAATCCGCCGATAGGTAAAACTTCACCACGTAATGTTATTTCGCCAGTCATAGCAACATCAGAACGAACTGGATTACCCGTTAAGGTTGAAATTAGTGAAGTACACATTGCGATACCTGCACTCGGTCCATCTTTTGGCGTTGCTCCATCAGGCACATGTACATGGATATCGCGTTTTTCATAAAAATCACTATTAATACCCAATTTTTCTGCACGAGATCGAACAACTGTTAATGCCGTTTGAATCGATTCTTGCATAACATCACCTAATGAACCAGTGTAAGTCAATTTTCCTTTACCTAGTACACTTACTGATTCAATAGTAAGTAAGTCTCCACCAACTTCTGTCCACGCAAGACCAATAACTTGCCCAATACGGTTTTCATTATCTGCCTTACCGTAATCAAAACGCTGTATTCCCAAGAAATCTTTTAAGTTATCTTGTGTTACCGTTACTTTTTTCAATTTGCTATTTAATGCTAATTGCTTAACAACTTTACGACAAATTTTTGCAATCTCTCTTTCTAGATTTCGAACTCCAGCTTCCCGTGTATAATAACGAATGATTCCAATAATAGCTGAGTCATCAATACTAATTTCTTTTGATTTCAAACCATTATTTTCTATCTGCTTAGCAATTAAGTGTTGTTTTGCTATATTCAATTTCTCATCTTCTGTATAGCCAGAAAGACGAATAACTTCCATCCTATCCAATAATGGCGCAGGAATATTCATAGAGTTAGCCGTTGCAACAAACATCACATCAGATAAATCGTAGTCAACTTCTAAATAATGGTCACTAAAAGCATTATTTTGTTCAGGATCAAGCACTTCCAATAATGCAGATGCAGGGTCGCCACGCATATCCGATGCCATCTTATCTATCTCATCTAATAAAAATAACGGATTCTTAACCCCCACTTTTACCATACGTTGAATTAATTTACCTGGCATTGAACCTATATATGTACGCCTATGTCCACGTATCTCAGCTTCGTCACGTACACCACCAAGCGCCATTCGTATATACTGACGTCCTGTCGCTTTAGCAATTGATTGTCCAAGTGAGGTCTTCCCCACACCAGGAGGACCAACTAAACATAAAATTGGACCTTTAACTTTATTAACACGCCCTTGAACTGCTAAATATTCTAAAATTCTATCTTTTACACGTTCAAGTCCATAATGATCTTTATCTAAAACTTTTTGTGCAGCTTCAATATCTTTTTTAACGTTACTACGCTTATACCAAGGAACTTGAAGCATCCAATCAATATATCCCCGAACAACCGTTGCCTCAGCAGACATCGCTGGCATCATTTTAAGTTTATTAAGCTCAGCTAATGCTTTGTCTGTAGCTTCTTTTGGCATTTTAGCTTTAGTAATTTTTTCTTTTAATTCTTCATATTCATCAGGTTTATTATCTATATCGCCTAACTCTTTACGAATCGCTTTAATTTGCTCATTGAGGTAATACTCCCTTTGAGCCTTTTCCATTTGTTGTTTAACTCGGTGTCGAATATTTTTTTCAACTTGTAGTAAATCAATTTCTGATTCCATCAATGAAATAAGCAATTCAAAACGCTTTATAAGATTAGCGGTTTCTAAAATCTCTTGTTTTTGTTCAACTTTCAAAAATAAAGTTGCAGCAATAGAGTCGGCTAAACGTGAAGGTTCCTTCAAAAAATGTATAGAATCAACAATTTCCTGAGTTATTTTTTTGTTTAGTTTTGAGTATTCATCAAAGTTAGATAAAGTCAAGCGTATCATGGCTTCACTTATATCCGCGGCTTTTTTTACTTCACTTAATGGTTTGACTTTTGCAATAAAATATTCATTGTCGTTGTTCTCAACAATGTCATTCATTTTAGCTCTTGCAATACCTTCAACAAGAACTTTTACTGTTCCATCTGGCAATTGAAGTAATTGTAAAACATTAGCCACAGTTCCGACATCATATAAATCATCTATATCAGGATCATCTTGAGAAGGATTTTTTTGGGTTACAAGAAAGACTTGCTTATCCATTTCCATTGCACCTTCTAAGCAACGTATTGATTTACTTCTACCAACAAAGAGAGGAATTACCATATGTGGAAATACAACAACATCACGCAATGGTAAAATAGGCATAATCATTTGTTTAGTTCGTTTTATTTTCATTTTATTCTCTCTAGTAGTACAAATCTATTAGATAGATATTGGGTTCATTTTTAGATATTCAAGCCTATCTTTTTTGTTTTAACATACATTAATTCTAGAACATCTTGACAGTATTTACTGAAATTTTGCTTTAATATTAATTTGAGGTATAGCTCTTGCCATCATATTTATGATGGCAAATATATATTTCAAGCCGAGATTTCAGCATCTTCACGATGGATTAATTCCGGTGCTAGAGATTGTTCAACGGTGT
The DNA here is from genome assembly GCF_900103255.1 of Gilliamella bombi. Lineage (GTDB taxonomy): Bacteria > Pseudomonadota > Gammaproteobacteria > Enterobacterales > Orbaceae > Gilliamella > Gilliamella bombi. The sequence goes on from NZ_FMWS01000042.1 coordinate 20,505, forward strand.
CTTTTTCAACAATTACTTTGTTAATAGTATTCATTGATGGTAAGTCATACATTGTATCTAATAATATATTTTCAACAATTGAACGCAAACCTCTCGCTCCTGTTTTTCTTTGCATCGCCTTTATAGCGATAGCATCCAAGGCTTCTCTCGTAAACTCAAGCTCAACACCATCTAACTCAAACAAAGTTTGAAATTGTTTAGTTAAAGCGTTTTTAGGTTCCGTTAGAATATTAATTAAGGCATTTTTATCTAATTCGGATAATGTTCCTATAACAGGTAATCTTCCGATAAACTCAGGAATTAAACCAAACTTAACTAAGTCTTCTGCTTCAATTTTTGCTAATAGCTCCGACTCAGAAAGTTTATTTTTAGTGCTTGTTACCTCAGCACCAAAACCTATTCCTGTATTAATTGATACACGATTCTCAATGACTTTATCCAAACCACTAAATGCACCACCACAAATAAATAGAATTTTTGAAGTATCTACTTGCAAAAACTCCTGCTGAGGATGTTTACGTCCACCTTTTGGCGGAACAGAAGCGATAGTGCCTTCAATAATTTTCAATAAAGCCTGTTGAACTCCCTCACCAGAAACATCTCTAGTAATAGATGGGTTATCCGATTTTCGTGAAATTTTATCGATTTCATCAACGTAAATAATCCCCCTCTGAGCTTTTTCAACATCATAATCACAATTCTGTAATAACTTTTGAATAATATTTTCTACATCTTCACCAACATAACCAGCTTCAGTTAGTGTTGTTGCATCAGCCATAGCAAAAGGTACATCTAAAAAACGAGCTAATGTTTCAGCTAATAATGTTTTACCGCTACCAGTAGGTCCTATAAGCAAAATATTACTTTTGCCTAATTCAACATCACTACGACTAGCATGGTTACGTAAGCGCTTATAATGATTATAAACAGCAACAGATAAAACTTTTTTAGCTCTTTCTTGACCAATTACGTATTCATCAAGATGCTCTCTAATTTCGTGTGGTGTTGGTAATGGTTTACTAATAAACTCTTCATGAGAAAGAAAACTTTTTTTCTCTTCTTTTAAAATATCATTACATAATCCTATACATTCATTACAAATATAAATAGATGATGGACCAGCAATAAGTTTACGGACTTCATGCTCACTTTTACCACAAAAAGTACAATAGAGTAATTTTTCTGAACTTTCTTTATTCACGTTTATCACCTACCCAACATTAAGATCGTTTACTATATATGGCATCAACTAAACCATATTCAACTGCTTTATCGGCAGACATAAAATTATCACGGTCGGTATCTTTTTCAATCACACTAATATCTTGACCTGTGTGCATTGCTAAAATATTATTTAGCCGGTTTTTTACCTGTAAAATCTCTTGTGCATGTATTTGGATATCAGAAGCCTGTCCTTGAAAACCACCTAATGGTTGGTGAATCATGACACGTGCATTTGGTAAGCAATAACGTTTACCTTTAGCTCCAGCTGTTAAAAGCAATGACCCCATTGAACAAGCTTGTCCCAAACAAATTGTACTAACATCTGGTTTTATAAATTGCATTGTATCATAAATAGCCATGCCAGCTGTAACAACCCCACCAGGTGAATTGATATACAAATAGATATCTTTATCAGGATTCTCTGCTTCTAGAAATAACATTTGAGCAATAATAAGGTTTGCCATATTATCTTCAACTTGACCCGTCAAAAATATAACTCGCTCTTTTAATAACCGTGAGTAAATATCATAAGCTCGTTCACCCCGAGAGCTTTGTTCAACTACCATTGGAATAACACCCATATATGATTCAAAAGGCATTTTTATCTCCTAATTAACAAAATAGCCCAAACAGATAATACATATTTGGGCTTAAAAGTGAGCGTTTTTAAATTAAATGAAAAAGCTAATAGATTAAGCTATCTGCTGATTCATTAATTCAGAAAATGAATAATTCTTTTCTGTTACTTTCGCACTAGCTAATAACAGATCTACAACTTGATCTTCTAATGCAACAGCTCGAATATTCTCCATCGCTTTTTTATCTTTATGATAATATTCTGAAACTTCTTTTGGATCTTCATATGCAGTCGCAATTTCATCAATTAATGCTTGAACACGCGATTCGTCTGCAGTTAATTTATTACTTTCAATTATTTCACTAAATAATAAGCCTGTAGCAACACGTTTTTTAGCCTCAGCTTCAAATAGTTCTTTCGGTAATTCCATACCTTGTTTGACATTACCGCCAAAGCGAGATAAGGCTTGTTGACGTAACACATCAATTTCACGATCGATTAATGCCACAGGTACATCAATCTCATTATTTTTAACTAAACCATCAATAGCTTGTGTTTTAACTTTGTTACGAATTGTTGCGTTGAGTTCTCTTGTCATATTTTTACGAACTTCAGCTCTCAAACTTTCAACGGTACCATCTACAATACCAAAGCGTTTAACAACGTCTTCGGTAAGTTCAGGTAATTCAAGTTCTTCAACCTTTTTAAGTGTAGATGCAAATACAGCAGGTTTACCTTTTAGGTTTTCAGCATGATAGTCCTCAGGGAAAGTCACATTAATATCAAACTTATCACCTACTTTATGACCAATAATTGCATCTTCAAAACCTGGAATCATACGACCTTGCCCTAACACTAAAGCAAAATCATTAGCCTTACCACCTTCAAACTCGGCACCATCAACTTGACCGACAAAATCCAAAGTAACACGATATTGCTCTTCAGCCGCTTTTTCAACTTCTTTCCAAGTACCTTGTTGTTTGCGTAATGTTTCAATCATTGTTTCAACATCTGCATCAGCAACTTCTGCAACTGGTTTTTCAACTTCAATTTTATCTAAATTTTCAACTTTTATTTCTGGGTAAACTTCAAATTCAACAGTAAATGTATAATCTTCACCATTTTTATATTCTTGTGGAGTATAAGTCGGAGCTCCAGCTGGATTTAATTTTTCTTGAATAATAGCGTCAACAAAATTCCGTTGCATCAAATCGCCTAAAGCATCTTGTAAAATAGAAGCACCATAACGTTGTTCAACAATTTTTAAAGGCACTTTTCCTTTACGAAAACCATCAATGCGTACTTTTTTTGCTGTATTAATAAGCTCTTTATCAACCGCTTTTTTAATATCTTCAGCTTTAATTGTAATAGATAAACGTCGACCTAATCCTTGTGTTGTTTCTACCGAAACTTGCATGTTTATACCTCGAAATTATTGAATATTATTTGCTCATAATTATATAAAAACGATAATTGAGCTAAAAAATTAAAAAATAGGCATGCATTATACCGACCGCAATCGTCTACGTCGAGACATTTAATAGTTTCTTCTCAAGCGCTTTCAAGCGTTTATTCATTTCGTCAATATGTAAAACTAATGATGCCGTTTTTCGCCATACTTTGTTTTCTTGCAATGGAATACCTGATGAATAAACACCTGGCTGTGTAATTGGGCGCATTACCATACCCATACCTGTTACTGTAACTTGGTCACATATTTCCATATGTCCATTAATAACACTTGCACCACCAATCAAACAATGTCGACCAATAGTTAAACTTCCAGCCATAATAACGCCACCAGCAACGGCCGTATGATCTCCAATTACATCGTTATGAGCAATCTGACATTGATTGTCAATAATAACACCATTACCAATAATAGTATCATCAAGAGCACCGCGATCAATTGTCGTTGAGGCACCAATTTCAACGTTATTGCCAATGACAACACGCCCTAATTGAGGAATTTTAACCCACTTCCCTTTATCATTAGCATAACCAAATCCATCTGCACCAATTACAGTCCCAGATTGAATCAGGCAATTTTCTCCAATAATACAATTATGATAAATAGAAACATTAGCCCATAATTTTGTACCTGCACCTATTGTTGTATTTTTTCCAACAAAACACCCTGCACCAATGATACAATCGTCTCCTAATATCACACCGCTTTCGATAACAGCGTTAGCGCCAATAGAAACATTACTACCTAATTGAGCAGTCGAATCAATCACTGCTGATGTAGCTATATCCTTAGCTGGAGCTGGAGTAGTATCTAGGTATTGTGCTAATTTTGCATATGCAAGGTATGGATCTTTTACAATAAGGGCTGCACCATTCCAATGCTCAAGACCCTCTTCTGTCATTACCACAGCAGAAGCTTTGCATTCTAATAAATTCTTTTGTAATTTCTTATCAGATAAAAATGTAATTTGACCTGATATAGCACTATTCATTGATGCTATACCAGTGATGGCTAAATCACCATCACCATGTAACCTAGCATCAAGTTGCTTAGCTAATTGCTCTAAACGAAAGGAAAACATTATTTTTTAACCTTTTCCAACACTTTGTCTGAAATGTCAACCGCATCTGAAGCTGATAAGGTGGCTTCTGCTTTTAAAATAATATCGTATTTTTCTTTTGCGACTATATCTTTAATAGCTTCTTGGATTTTAATTAATAATTTCTCTGCTTCTTCTGTTTCACGCTTACGATAATCTGCAGAAAAAGCCTTAGCTTTATTTTCAAAATCAGAAATTGTTTTATTTAATTTCGTTTTTTCAGATGAAGATAATGTTAAACCATCTTTTTTTAATCGTGCAGCAGCTTCATTTGCTTTCTTTTCTTCAGCTTGTAATGATTTAGCTCTTGCTTCAAATTCACTATCCAATGCTTTACCAACCGATTCGCGTTGAGGCATGCGTTGTAATACTGACATAACATCGACTACACCAATCTTTACTTCAGCATTTACAAAGCCTGCAAAAAGTAATGCCGTACTAACACTAAGAAAATATATAATTTTTTTCACTTTAATCACCTATTTGTTTTCTATTTTATAACATGGAATTACCATGTAGAACCTATATTAAATTGAAACTGTTGAGTTGAATCGCCATCATATTTCTTAAACGGTTGAGCATAAGAAAAGACTAAAGGACCTAATGGAGACATCCATTGCACGGCAAGCCCAGCAGACATCCTAATATCCGATGGGGAACTATAATCAGGGATATTTTTTCCTTTTAAATTCCATTCAGTATCCCATACAGTACCTGCATCGAAAAATAGTGATGTTCTAATATTATCAGCATATTTTTCGCTAGCAAATGGCGTTGGAAGAATTAGCTCTGTACTTGCAAAAGCTATAGCATTACCACCTACAGCATCTTTTGATTTTGTACATCCAGATGTATTATCTAAGCTATCGCAAACTCCACTTTTATTAAGATATACCGCTTTAGGACCTACAGTATTTGATTTAAACCCACGTAGTACTGAGGCACCACCAGCATAGAAGTTTTCATAAAAAGGTAACTCTTTTCCACCTAAACCGCCACCGTAGCCTAATCGAGCACGAGTTAAAAAGATCCAGTTATGGTCATTGTCAATGGGATAATAGTAAGACGCATCTGAAACTAGTTTATAGAACCTATTTTCAAATAATGGTGCTGTGACTTTAGCATTAGCTGTTATTTTAAGTCCATCAGTAGGGAAAAATCCACGATCTAAAGAGTTATATGTCCAATAAGCATTTAATAATAAATCATTAGTATCAAATGAAATAGAACTTTTATTATTCACTTTTTCACCCATAGAGTTGAAATAACGCCACATTCCATATTGCGCTTGCATACCAGATAACTTATGGTTAGCAAATTCAGAACCAAAACGAACAAAATTATTTTCACTAATTGGGAATCCTAAATTAGCTGATGCGCCCCAAGTTTTACTCGAATATTCTGATTCATCATCTTTATCGTCATTTTTATAGGTATTATAATAAATACTACCCCCTAAACTTACACCATCAACGGTAAAATAAGGATCAACGATAGAAATAGATGCAGTTTTATCTGTATCAGTTGTGTTAACATCAAATGAGACACTGTTACCTGTTCCCAACCAGTTATCTTGAGAAATACCGGCATTGAAACTAACACCACTATCAGAACCAACACCAATACCAAATTTGATACTACCAGTATTACGTTCAGCAACTTTATAAATAATATCGACTTGATCATCAATACCAGGCACACGTTCAGTATTTGCTTCAACAGTATCAAAAAATCCAAGTCGGTTTAAACGTTCTTTACCCAATTCAACTAATCCATTACTTAACCAAGCCCCCTCCATTTGTCGAAGCTCACGGCGAATTACACTTTCGCTGGTTACAGTATTGCCAACTATTTTAATTTTACGAACATAAAAACGTTCACCCACATCAACAAGAACAACTAATTTAACCGTATGTGCGACATCATCCATTTCAGGCTGAATTGATACTCTAGGGTACGCATAACCGAAATTAGCAAGTAGACGCTTAACGCCATCTTCAATTTCAGTAATTTTTTTACCATTATAAAGTTCACCAACTTTTACTTTTTCATTAGCAATTTTGGAAATCTCGCCTTTATGACCAGCAAAATTACCCATAAATTCAAGTTGAGATAACTTATACTGTTCACCTTCATGAATATTAATTGTAACGTATATGCCTTTTTTGTCTGGCGTTAAACTAACTTGCGTTGACTCAATGTTAAAACGAGCATAACCACGATTTAAATAAAAACTTTGTAATTCATCTAAATCTGCTGCCAATTTTTGTTTTTGATATTTGCGATCTCCAAGCATATTCCACCAAGGTACTTCATCACGCAAAGTAAAACGCGAAATAAGTTCTTCAGATGAAAAAGCTTTAGCACCAACAATATTAATCTGATCAATTAGTGCCGATTTACCTTCAGCTACAACTAATTTTAAATCAACACGATTACGTGACAACGGAGTTACAACAGCTTTGATTTGAGCATTATATTTACCAACACTATAGTAAAAATCTTCTAAGCCTTTTTCTATACCAGAAAGCATAGTACGATCTAATGCTTCACCTTCACGAATACCCGAACTATCTAGGTTTTTTTTCAGCATCTCATCTTTAACAGACTTATTACCAGAAAAAGTTATGCTAGCAATAGTAGGGCGTTCTTGAACATGAACAATTAACCTATCACCATCACGAGAAACGGTAATATTATCAAAGTTTCCACTAGAATATAGTGATTTAATGATACGGCCTAAATCAGCTTCATTAACATAATCACCGACTTGAATAGGCATTTCAAGTAATGCTGCTCCAACAGTAACACGTTGCAAACCTTCAAATTTGATGTCTTTTACTACAAAATCATCAACACAAAATGCATTGGAACTATATACTGCTGTAGTACTAAACAACAAAGATGCTATAAGTAATTTATTTATTTTCATCGTAAATGTTTATAACCTCATCCCATCACAATCGTAAAATATCATTAAATAGTGCAATTCCCATTATTACCATCAATAAAAAAAAGCCAATACGAGAAAATCGTTCTTGTACTTCATTTGATAAGGCTTTACCTTTTATCTTTTCAAATAATAAAAAAACAAGGTGCCCGCCATCTAACATAGGTAATGGAACAAGATTGATAACGCCCAAACTTATACTAATAAAAGCTAGAAAATATAAGTAAGAGGTAAAACCATAACTTGCTGTTTGCCCTGCGCTTTTTGCTATTGTTATTGGTCCAGACAAATGTTTTAGACCAATAACACCTGTTACTGATTGATAAAGCGAACGAATCGTTAACTTCGTGGTTAACACTGTTTGCGCCATACCTTTATTAAAACTTTCTAAAAAACCATACTGCATAATTCTTGCATCAGACTTGGGATACAAACCAGCGACACCTTTTCCATCTATTCCAATAGTTGGCACGAGTTTAAGATAAATATCTATATTTCCTCGATTAACCTTTAACATCATTGCTTGAGCTGTTTTAATTGTATTGGAAAAATCATTCCAATCAACGTATGAGTGATCATTATAACCAATAATTTTATCCCCAACACGCAAACCTGCTTTCTCAGCAGCCGAACCCGATACAATTTTACTCACAATTGGATAAACTTTCACCTTTTCAGGAACAAAACCAAATGCGGTAATTGTCGAATCCTTTTCTATATCAAAATGCCAATTACTGATATCTACATTTTTTTTAACTTCTTTCTGGTTATCATCACCAAAGCTATCGATATAAGAAAAAGACACATTAGCTTTTCCCATTGCCGCAATTAAGGCTAAATTTACGTCATTCCATGTTTCTACTTTTATATTATCAATAGTTTTCAATTCTGCACCAGCTGGAATTATTACTTTAGAAGCTGGTGTATTAGGTATAACTTCTTTTATTTTAACAGGATAAACAACTACACCCATCAAAAAAATGATCCAATAGATAATTAAGGCTAATATAAAATTAGCAAATGGACCAGCAAAAATAATTGCAGTTCTTTGCCAAATTTTTTTTCTATCAAATGCAAAGTTTTCGTTATCGCTTGATAATGTTGTTGCTCTACCGTCGAGCATTTTAACATAACCACCAAGCGGAATCATAGCAATTACCAATTCGGTTCCGCTTAAAAATTTATGAGACCATATTTTTTTACCAAAACCAATTGAGAAACATTCAACTTGAACCTTGCACAAGCGAGCAACACAAAAATGTCCAAACTCATGAATAGTAACTAATATACTCATGGTAATAACAAACAATAACAGCGACCACAACAAAATCTATTACCTTTTATAATAAGTAAAAAGCTAATGTAGCAAAAACAGGAACGGCAGCAGTTAAGCTATCAATGCGATCTAAAATTCCACCATGACCAGGAATTAAGTGACCACTATCTTTAATATTTGCTTCACGCTTAAACATACTTTCAGTTAAATCACCTAAAACCGAAACTAAAATCGCTAACAAAGAGCTAATAAAAAATGTACTGAAAGTCATGTCAAACATGTTAAGTATGTAAGCAATTAAACTAATTGCAATTGCTACACTAATACCGCCTATGAATCCTTCTATAGTTTTACCCGGGGATACTTTTGCCGCTAATTTTCGTTTACCAAATGATCGCCCAACAAAATAAGCTCCAGTATCTGTCGCCCATACTAGCACAAAGACGTAAAGCAACCAAATTGCACCCGTATAAGAATTAGAATTGTAGTTAATTGCTCTTAATTCGACCATACTAATAAAGAACGGTGCTAGCGTAAAAAAAGCAAATAGTAACTTTATAAAGATTGAATTACACCAATACTTTGTCGTGGTTGGATAGCTACTTACTAAAAACAAAGCAGTTAACCACCATATGATTGATAAAAATAAAATTATACTATATAAATTCATTTTAAATTCAATAGAATCCGGAACCAAATAAAGTATGCCCAATAAAATAACTGTTGAAAAAGAAAAAATTAATTTTAAATATTTTTTTCTAATATGAAGAAACTGAGTCCACTCCCATGCGGCTAATCCACAAACCAGAATAATAGTGAAAGAAAACACGGGTAATGGAACAAAAAAAAGAACTGCTACCACAAGCGGAATAAGCACAATTGCAGCAAGTATGCGATGGATTAACATGAATGCTCCTTATTATGAATACCACCAAAGCGTCGTTCTCTGGCATTAAATGCATTGATTGCTTCATCGAATAAAGATTGATTAAAATCAGGCCATAAGGTATTGGTAAAATAGAGTTCAGAATAAGCAATTTGCCATAACAAAAAATTACTAATTCGATATTCTCCGCCAGTACGAATAACTAAATCAACTTCAGGAAATTCGCTCATACACATTGTTGAGCCAAAACGATCCTCAGTAATATCATCTAAACTGATTTCTCCGTTAGTAACTTGCATAGCAATTTTTTTTGCTGACTGCAAAATATCCCAACGTCCGCCATAGTTAGCTGCAATATTTAGTACTAGTCCAGAATTGTTTTTCGTTAAATTTTGCGCATGAATAATCATATTTTGTAAATGTTCACTAAAGCGAGAAATATCACCAATAATATTCAAACGAACATTATTTTTATTTAAACTTTTTATCTCACGATTTAATGCATAAATAAAAAGGGAAATTAGGGCAGAAACTTCATTGTGTGGACGTTTCCAATTTTCACTACTAAAAGCATATAAAGTAAGGACTTTTATCTTTATTTTTGCCGCATAAGCTACAATTTTTCGAACTGCTTTCAAGCCTGCTCGATGACCAATAACTCGTAACTGATTATGTTGCTGTGCCCAGCGACCATTACCATCCATAATTATAGCCACATGACTAGGAATAGATCTTTCTTGTGTCATGCAATATCTCATATTGTCGCAATCATTATATTAATTATATTATTTTGTCCAATTAACGCGTACCATAAACTACAATTGTTTTACCATGTGCAGAAATCAAATGTTGATCTTCAAGCATTTTTAAAATTCGACCAACTGTTTCACGCGAACAGCCAACAATTTGACCTATTTCTTGACGCGTAATTTTGATTTGCATACCATCTGGGTGTGTCATTGCATCGGGTTGTTTAGCAAGATTTAGAAGTGTTTGTGCTATACGCCCTGCAACATCTAAAAATGCTAAATTACTAACTTTTTCAGATGTTACTTGTAATCGGCTAGCCATTTGACTGGCAAGACGCATTAAAATATCAGGATTAACTTGAACAAGTTGCTTAAATTTTTTGTATGAAATTTCGGCTACTTCACAACTTGTTTTAGCTTTAACCCAAGCACTTCGCTCTGTGTCTTCTTCAAAAAGACCTAATTCACCTAAAAACTGATTTTGATTTAAATAAGACAAAATCATCTCGTTGCCTTCATCATCTTTAATCAATACCGCAACAGAGCCTTTCAAAATATAATAGAGGGTTTCTGCTTTTTCGCCTTGATGTATAAGGGTACTCTTAGCTGGATATTTATGAATATGGCAATGAGATAAAAACCATTCTAACGTTGTATCCGACTGTTGTTTACCAATCATATCCTATCTCTCCATTTTATTTACAACACTAACACTATAACAAAATTACGCACTAAATCATATACAAACAATCATTTTAACTACTATTTAATTAGTTTAATATCAATTGTTTCATGTAATTGAGACCAAAAAAGTGCTGCCGAACCATTCTCTAATTGAAGTTTAACATCATTAACTTTTTCTTGGAGTGATTTTTCTTGTAAACCGTAGTCAGTGCCTTCACGTAATACAAAATATTCAATTAGGTTATTTAATGTTTGTGGATCAAGATTTTGCCAAGGAATAATCATATTTGATAATAGTAAATTAGATTTGTGATTATTTTATAACAGCATTTAAATAATATAAAGCATCACTAAGTTATGCGTATAATCAATAAAAAACCACTCCGAAGAGTGGTTTTTGGTAGCAACATGGTTTAACTTACTTTGATCTAACTTCAAGTTTATAACCTTGAATACCTGCCTTATGAGTTGTAAATTCGTTGTAGATGCTATTATGCTTAGCTCCAGAATCTGAACCTAATAAGATAGCATCGTGAACTTTTTTCTCTTCATCTTTCTCTACTCTATTATATGCGTTAGGAAGAGGTCTAGGTTCTGCAGGTATAGCGCCGTCTAAATAATTACCTGTTACGTACCATTCATAAGTATAGAGCTGGGTAAGGTCTTTGCCAGTTGCCGTGTCTTTTACTACTACAGTAAATTTTTCGCCATATTTAGGGATAGCTTCTTTGCTTCCATCTTTAGTATAGTCACGCCCTTCTATTGGATTACCATCTTCACCTAGTTTGTAAATATAAACTTGATATTGTTCAGGTTCAATTGGCCCAGGACGAGGGATATTACCAGGATCTATCTGACCAGGTCCTGTCGGTTTTGCTGGATTACCTGGGTTACCTGGATCATTTTTGCCAGGGTTATACGGATCAGCTGGAGTTTTGCTTGGTTCACCATTAGCAAAAATATCACTTACAGTTAACCATTGGTTTGCTACTGGATAACCAAAGTCTGTTCTTTCTAAAATTTTAAAACCAATTTGAGTTTTACCAACAAAATCATTAGTAATAGTGAATGAAATTTCACCTACTCCGTCATCACTATACGTAGGCTTACTGGCATCTATATCTACAGGTTTCCATTCACTTCCTTCTTTAACAAAGACTTGTAAAGACTTGCTTATACCTAAAGTATCAGTATCACCATCTGCATCGACTAATTGATATTGAATGTGAACTGTATCGCCTACTTTAAGCGTATCTTCGTTAGTAAGAAGATTACCACCACGTTTGAAAGAGACTGCCATTGTATGATCTTCAGCTGAACTGCTAGCTTTCATTACAGGTGCATTACCTTCAATAAATCTTTGAGTTGTCCCTCCTATTGCAAATGCACTGCTTGCTGCATAACCAGCTAAAAATAAGCCTAATGCAACTTTTTTAATTGTAAAATTTTTCATGTTTAACTTCCTATTTTTCTCTATAAATTAACATGTTGTATTTATATAAATACACCATTTTGTTGGTGTTCCCTATTATAGGCTACCGAATTCATTCGCTAGCCTAAAATCTATTACTCTACTAGCCTTTTAATCACTATTAGTTAACAACTACTTGCAGTTTAAATCCTTGATCTCCTGCACATGCTAGCTGTGATACATTTATTGGTTCTAAATTTAAATACGTTGGTGCTCCAGCAACCTTATCGATACTTTTGCCCAATGAAGCATAACTATTTGTTTTTAAACTTTTTATTGTGTAGTGTGCATTTTCTCCCATGGCAACATTAAACCATGGACCATTGGCATTTGATAATGAGTCTGGCAACTCAGCTGTTGCAGCTTGACCTGGACATGCCTTTTCATTTGAACCAACCAATGACCAGATAACAAAAGGATTCACAATTTCGGTTATGCCATCAGAAGCATAAGCTTTAACGTAATATTCACTATCGACTTTCCACTCTTTTGGTCCTTGAGGATCAAATACAAGTAAATGACCGTTTTGTTGAGCAACTAATGTACCATCCTTACGATAAACTTCTAATAATCCAGCTTTACCGCCAGAAAAATCTACAGACGCTTTATTAAATGAGGAGCCAAACTGCTCAATCTCGATAGAAAAATCAACAATACCCTCAACATTTGAGGCAACATCTAAAGTATAACTATCACCAATTACTTCAACACCAGCTGCAGTCGAGGCCTTAGCTGATACTTTTTGCCCTTTTTTGACTTTTTCAAAAGACTTTACAATAACGCATGCTTCTTGAGCAGGACAAGCAGTAACATTTCCAGATGTACCATTAATCAGTGTTAATTTTTTACCATTACTTGTTGCTGTCCAACCTTTTAGTACTGATTCAAAAGTATTTGGTATACGTTCCATAAGTTCTTCGTCACTAAAACCATCTACATCTTGCCCTGATGCAATTGAACCATTCGGAACCTTAGGTTTAACCAATGTCGCCAACACTGTGACTGTACTTACACCATCGGCTGGATTCATCGCCATTGCTGTTTTATTTCCACCTTTATCAATTGCCCATACACCAATTTTACGCACTGCTGGGTCGGGTAACACTTCAAAACTTACAGCATTAGATGTTGCAGATTTTCCTCGGCTATCAGTGACTGATACTGATAAAGAATATTTGCCATTTGTACTAACTGGGCGACGCTGACCATCTTGATCAACATAACTAGGAGCAACAATTTGCCAATTATTTACATCAGCTGGTGGATTAAGCCATGAAGAAGCCGTACATCCACCTGTAGCAATACATAAAAAACCACCTCCAGCGTCAATTTCAAGCATATCACCAGACCATACTAAACTTGATAAGTTCTTAGCATTGTGAACACTGATATTTAGCGGATAGGCTTGTCCTTCAATTAACTGAGTTTGCTCAAGCCCTAAATCGACCGATATTTTCTTTTCTTTATATTCAAGAACGATATAGTTATTACGATCAACTAAATCATAACGACTACCTTTTAAGGAACGAGCAGATTGAACCATATCTGGATCTAACTGATCTTTTAACGGTGTACCTATACGATAGTTCATTGTAAGTTCAGCTTTAGTTGCCTTTTTATTGTCTTGACCTCGTTTATGCTCAGCCTTAATAGTGAAAAGTGGAACTGGTGTATAATCAAGACCGACAGTAATTGCTCGCGGGTCTTTTTGTAAATTATCTTTACCAAATAAAGCAACTTTATCACCATAGTATTGTTCATACATCAGTGATCCGCCCAAATGTGGATATTGTGGTAAATATCCTTGGAATCGAACATCAAAGCCTCTTGCTGCTCGTTCTAAATAATCATCAAAATCTTTAGAATCTTTCCAGTCTGACAACGGATGATAATAGTTAGCAGCAAATTTCATATAATCAGTCCAAGCTTCGGCACCAATACCTAAGCGATTGTGTGCACGCTGGAAATCATGGTCAAAAAATACGTTATAACCAAGTAACCATTTTTTATCAGCAACATCCCAACGCTGACCAATACCAAAGTTACCTATTCGACGGTTGTGTTCATATTCCTGAAATGATATTTGACTAAATATTAATGTATCTTCTGTGTCATACCATGGGCTAAATAACTTCAAATTGACATTGTTAAATTCGCCTTTATCACTTAAATCAAATTGTAACTGAGCAGTACCAAAACGGCCTAAAAAATCCTGTACAGCATTACGTACTGGATCAACAACTTGGTTTTTAACCCCATTTCGTACATAACTTTCTGCGTAATCTTTACCCTTATTCTTTAAATGTTGGGATAGACCACCATTGTCTGGCGAAGTTATTTGTTTCCAGTCTTGGCTAGCTAAAGTTTGTAATGTTGAAGCTATTTGAGTTGATAGTGCGTCTTTATCCTTTTTTACATCGTAATTATCATCTGATCCTAATTGAGGCAAATTGGCGTGTTCATCTTTTTTATCATCGTTTAATTTAATTGCAGGTAACAATGGTGAATTCTCAGGCAGAACGATACGCTCACCAATCTCAACAACATCTTTTTTATCAAAACGCCCCGCATTCATTGCACGTAATTCTGAAATAGAGATACTACTTAAAAGTGCAATTTGATAAAGACTGCGTTGCTGATTGTTAAGCATCTCACGAGCTTTCGTACCATCTTTTAACTCAATTATTTTATTGCTATCTATAGGACCTTGCGATACTTGAGCTTCAGAAGCAAAAGCAGATTGCCATCCTAATGTAGCTATTACAAATGCAGAGATAATCGTTAAATTAAGATTCTTTCTCATCTTAATATTCCTTATATTTCACCGATAAAGCGCATAATATGAAATCTATTGCCAATATCAATTTCTAATTTTAAATAGCAATATAATTATTTCTTATTAACTTTTACTATTTAGATTTTTACAACTATTTTTTAATTTTTGCAATTCTATTACAAAAATGTCATTTATCAAAATAATTTATTACCTTTTTGTTATGTTTTTTGTTGAGTTTTTTATATATTTTTTATTTATCATTATTATTCAATTTATTAAGTAAAGATTTATTAAGATTTGTAAAGTTTTGTAAATTTAATAGTGGATGTAGATCTAGTTGAGTAGTGAGGAATTGCTATTTCTTTTGATATTAAAGAATTTATTGTAGGCAACTAGCTAAATAAATTATAAAATTATTCTCTAAATAAAAAAAAGACCTAATTGATAATTTAGGCCTTTATATTGTATTTTATATTTTCACAATTTATTAACCTTCATTATAAATCTCTAAGTTTTCTGATTCTTTAATGTCTGAAGATTTTTTAGTTTCATTTCTTTTCTGTTCTAATAATGATAAATAGCTATCATCAATTCCTTCGGTAACATATTTTCCATCAAAAACAGAACACTCTAAATGATGAATGTTGGAGTTTTGTTCTGTAATTGAATTAATTAAATCAGATAAATCTTGAAATATAACCTTATCAGCACCAATATTTTTTGCTATTTCATCAACTGTTCGGTTATAAGCAATAAGTTCACGGGCAACTGGCATATCTATCCCATAAACATTTGGATGCCTGATTTCTGGCGCAGCAGACGCTAAATAGACTTTTTTAGCTCCAACAGAACGTACCATTTCGAGAATTTCTTTTGAGGTTGTTCCTCGTACAATCGAATCATCAACTAATAAGACATTTTTGCCTTCAAATTCAATACGGTTAGCATTGAGTTTTCGTCTTACAGACAATTTACGTGCGCTTTGCCCTGGCATAATAAAGGTGCGTCCAACATAGCGATTTTTAACAAACCCTTGCCGGTAAGGTTTATTTAAAATACGTGCAATTTCAAGAGCGGCATCACAAGATGTTTCGGGAATAGGGATGACTACATCAATATCAACATCTTTCCATTCTCTTGCTATTTTAGCCCCCAATTTTTGCCCCATTTGAATACGTGATTGATAAACTGAGACACCATTCATTAAAGAATCAGGTCTTGCAAAATAAACATATTCAAAAATACATGGATAATATTGAGGGTTATCCGAACATTGCTGAGAATACAATTGTCCATCTTGAGTAATATAAATTGCCTCACCTGGTTCGACATCACGTATAAACTCAAAATCGAGAATATCTAATGCTACACTTTCAGAGGCAACCATGTACTCAATTTTCTGATTCTCAAGTACCCGTTTACCAATAACTAATGGCCGTATTCCATAAGGATCACGAAAAGCAACAAGACCATGCCCAATAATCATTGCAACACAGGCATATGCGCCTTTAATTATGTTATGAACATTATGTATTGCTGTAAAAATATTGTCGGCAGTTAGTGGATAGGTGGGAAATTTGTCAAGTTCATTAGCAAGAATATTGAGTAGCACCTCTGAGTCGGAATTGGTATTAATATGACGCCTTGCAAGTTCGAACACTTTATTACGCAACTGATCAGTATTGGTTAAATTTCCATTATGAGCAAGCGCAATACCATAAGGTGAATTGACATAAAAAGGTTGCGCTTCGGATGGGCTTGAGCTACCTGCGGTAGGATAACGAATATGTCCTATGCCCAAATTACCTTGCAACCGTTGCATATGATGCTCTTGAAACACATCTTTGACTAAACCATTCGCTTTGCGTAAACGAAATCGATTTTGATTATCGATAGTCACAATACCTGCTGCATCTTGCCCTCGATGTTGCAAAACAGTCAATGCATCATAAATAGATTGATTAACAGAACTATTCCCAACAATACCAACAACACCACACATACTATGGTTACCCCAAATTTATTGTATTAAAAACGAAGAAGACTGTTGTATAAAATCAAAAAACCAGCGAATAATAAAACTAAAATGCGGAATTAGCTGAGATTGAATCCAGTAAGGTGATTGTGATAACGGCGTAAAAGTATCAACTAAAAAAAGAATAGCTGCAACAACTAAAACGCCTCGTAATACACCAAAACAGATACCTAATAAACGATCAGTACCAGATAATCCCGTTTTTTTTAATAATTGTCCAATAACATAAGACACAATCGAACAAACCAATAAGGTAGCAATAAATAAAATAACAATTGCTACAGCAATACGTATAACATCACTATCAAAATAAGTTAAATAATCAGTAATATAAATATAAAATTGGCTGGAAATAAAAAAAGCTAATATCCAGCTAACTAATGATAACGCTTCTCGAACAAAACCACGAACAACGCTAATTAATGCAGAAAAAGCAATTACACCAATAATCGTAAAATCAGCCCAGTTCATCATAATAACTCACAACTTTTTATTAATAATAATTATTCTTTACAACTTAAAAACAAGTAGCACAACGGTCAATTAGTAATAATAATACCTTCTAATTTTGTTAGGTTATTTAAATTAATAATGACTTGTTCAGCTTGCTCTTTTTTAGCATAAGGGCCAACCTGTAACTTAATTAACTGATTAGGTTCTGGGTTATCAGGTATTGTTCTAACGCTATAATTATTTAATCGTAATAATGCAATTAACTCTTCTATTTTTTGTTTATTTTTTAAAGCCGTAAGTTGGATCATATAAGGTTTAGATTCTTGCTGTGACATTGAAGGTTGAGTTATATTTGTTGAATCGTCAGTATCATCAACAATATCAGATGAAACTGATGAATTTAGATCTTGATCTGAGCCAGATAGGTAAGGAACATCTGATATATTATGGGTAAAATTGTCATCAACATCATCAGATGGTACTACCACTTGATTTTGCTGCGTAACCACTTCAGGTTGCAAAATTGGTGTTGTTGTCGTTCGTAAGTTAGGTTTATCCGTTATAATCCACGGGGCTATTGCTGCAATAATAAGTAGTAATGTAGCAAAACCTACAAGGCAATTTCTTACTCTATTGGGATTATTTTCTTGAGTGTCTACCATGACTAATTCCACTTAATGCTCAATTTCAGTTAACACATCCGATACAGTATGAAATGAGCCACATACCACGATGATATCATCTTCTTTAGCATCTTGCATTGCCTTTTGATAGGCTTTAGATACAGTATCAAATGCTGATACATTAAACTCACCTTCATTAAATAAGTGCTGTTTTAATACTTCAGCACTACAACCTCGTTCACCATAAAGTGAAGCACAATACCATCTATCACCTTTTAAGATGGATAAGGTACTTTTAATATCTTTATCCTTAAGCATACCAACAACAAATCTAACTTTGCCTACTTGCAAATATTCTGCTTTTAGTTTTTCTAATTGTTGTGTTAAATAAGCTGCTGCATGTGGGTTATGTGCTACATCAAGAATAACCAGTGGCGATGTTTGAATAATTTGAAAACGCCCGATTAAATTTGATTTTGCCAATCCTTTAGTTATTTCATCTTGTGTTATTTTAAGTGATGAATAACTTATAGCTGCAATTGCAGTTGCTGCATTAGCTAAAGGAACATTGGCAATAGGTAAATTTTTATACTGTCTTATTGCCGATTCAAATGACCATAAATCTTTATTAAGTTGTTGGTAACGCCAATCACAATTTACCCTATAAATAGAGCAATTCACAGATTTAGCCACATTTAAAATAGATGCTGGTACATCTGGCTCACCAACAATAGCAATACTTTTAGGTTTAAAAATGCCTGCTTTTTCACGTCCGATACTTTCACGGGTATCACCTAAATAATCAACATGATCAATACCAATAGTTGTAATAACTGCCACATCAGCATCAACGATATTAGTTGCATCAAGTCGCCCACCAAGACCAACTTCTAATATAACTACATCTAATTTTGCTTGTTTAAATTGATAAAGTGCAGCAAGTGTTGCATATTCAAAATAGGTAAGCGATATATCACCTCTGGCTTGTTCTATTTCTACAAAGGCTTTTACGGTTTGTTGTTCACTTGATTCTTGATTATTAATACGTACCCGTTCAGTAAAACGTAATAAATGGGGAGAGCTATAAACACCAACTTTTAAATTCGCTTCAAGTAATATCATTTCAAGCGTTCGACAAGTTGTTCCTTTGCCATTAGTGCCAGCAACGGTAAAAATATAAGGCGCTGGTTGTAATAAATCTAGGCGCTGAGCTACAGCTTTTACTCGTTCTAAACCTAAGTCAATAGTTATAGGATGTAGTTGTTCTAAATAATAAAGCCATGTCTTTAGATCTGACATGGCATTCAGTTGGTTATTTGTCATACTCAATTAAGCTGTCTCGTTAAGAGTAACTTCATTAAACGGATCAGGTAGTTTCATTAATTTTGTTACTAAACTGGCAATTTTAGAACGCATATCTTTGCGATGAATGATCATATCAATTGCCCCTTTTTCAAGTAAAAATTCACTACGTTGAAACCCTTCTGGCAGTGTTTCACGAACAGTTTGTTGAATCACTCGTGGACCAGCAAAACCAATTAATGCTTTAGGTTCAGCAATATTAATGTCACCCAACATTGCCAGACTTGCCGATACACCTCCCATGGTAGGGTCGGTCATTACTGAAATATATGGTAAACCTTCATCTTGCATTTTAGCAAGAATAGCGCTCGTCTTTGCCATTTGCATTAATGAAAATAGCGCCTCTTGCATTCGTGCACCACCACTTGTTGAAAAGCAAATTAAAGGGCATTTATCCTCAATGGCCTGCTCTGCGGCGCGAGTGAATAATGCACCAACAACAGAAGACATTGAACCACCAATGAAGGCAAATTCAAAACAAGCAACAACTACTGGTACGCTAAGCAATGTTCCCTTCATGACAACCATTGCTTCTTTTTCGTGAGTTTCTTTTTGAGCTGCTGTTAATCGATCTTTATATTTTTTAGTATCTTTAAATTTTAAGATATCTTTAGGCATAAGATCTGCACCAATTTCGATATCCGAACCTTCGTCTAAAAAACGATATAAACGCACTCGGGCAGGGATATGCATATGGTGATCACATTTTGGACAGACCTCTAAATTAAGATCGAGTTCAGCTTGATAAATGACTTGATCACAGTTAGAGCATTTTGTCCAAACGCCACCAGGAATATTCGCCTTTTTATGATCTGACGATATATTATTTTTACTAAGAATTTTTTCAATCCAGCTCATTATGATTCTCTCATTCTGGCACTTTTTACAAATTTGAAGGTATTGTACAATACTTTGCACTAATTCTTAATAGCTGTTTTTATTTTTATGTTATTTTGCAAATAACCTTATAAAATAAAAAAATATTTTGATAAAGATTTAGAAATAAAATCTGCTTAAAATCGAATTTAAAATAGCTAACACTCAACAGATAACTAATCTACTGAAATATCATTTTGTTTAAAAATATAATTAATATGATCTTAAAAAATTATTGGTATATAATTGGTAAAAGTTTATTTTCCATTTTTTGAAATAAGGGGTTATAGATGGACAAGGAAAAAACAACCGCACCATCGTTTCAAGATGTATTAGAATACATTCGTTTATCACGCCGTTTGAATAAATTAAAACGTGAAATATCAGATAACGAGAAGAAAATTCGTGACAACCAAAAAAGAGTACTGCTACTTGAAAACTTGAGCGAATATATTAAACCAGATATGACTTATGAAGAGCTTCAAGCAATTATTGCGAACATGAAAAGCGATTACGATGATCGTGTTGATGATTACATTATTAAAAATGCTGAAATTTCAAAAGAACGTCGAGAGATCAGTAAAAAAATGCGTAGTTATCGTTCTAATTAAAATCTATTGTGCTGTAATTAGCGTCCATTTTTATTGTGGGCGCTAATTTTATAAACTAAATCAGCCACCTGCTAGCTTTACTTTAAATCCTTTATCTTCTAGCAATGACTTTAATAAATCACGTTTATCACCTTGTATTTCAATAACACCATCTTTAACTGCTCCCCCACAACCACAACGTTTTTTTAATTCTGCTGCTAACTGTAATAATTGAGTATGATCGATATCAAATCCAGTAATAACACAAACACCTTTACCTTTACGGCCTGATGTTTGTCGTTGAATTCGAATAATACCATCTCCCTTAGGGCGTGAGATAAGTGTTTGGGTCGGTTTAATTCGACCTTTATCGGTCGAGTAAACAAGTGAATTATCAGACATAATAATATTATTAACTCTTACTTGTATCTAGTGTTGCTAAAATTGTTTGTAAAGCTTTAGCAGGATCTTCTGCTTGGGTAATTGGGCGTCCAATGACTAAATAATCAGAACCTGCAGCTTGAGCTCGCTGAGGCGTCATAATACGCCTTTGGTCATCAGAATTAGTACCCACTGGTCTAATACCTGGTGTCACCAATTTAAAATCACTGCCCAAACGGGTTTTAAAACTTTGTACTTCTTTCGCTGAACATACTACACCATCAAGCCCGCAGTTTTTAGCAAGTATTGCTAATCTGGTTGCTTGCTCTAAAGGTGATACGTTAATACCAATTTCTTGTAGATCTGCTAACTCCATGCTAGTTAATACTGTTACTGCAATCAAAATAGGGGCATCTTTACCATATGAATAAAGCGCATCTTTAGCAGCTGTCATCATGCGTGAACCACCGCTAGCATGAACATTGGTCATCCACACACCAAGGTCAGCAGTTGCAGCAATTGCTTTTGCGACAGTATTTGGAATATCATGGAATTTAAGATCTAAAAAAACATCAAAACCTTTTTTCATAATTTGCTTGATAAAGTCAGGTCCTGCATGTGTAAAAAGCTCTTTACCAATTTTAATGCGACAATCTTTGGGATCTACACGATCAATAAAATTCCATGCTGATTTAACATCTGGAAAATCAACTGCAACAATAATTGGTGATGCCATAACTCATTTATTCCTTCTAATCAAAATTCTTAGCTATTCTTTCTAACAAATTCATTCAAATCAGCATAAAAAATACGAGCGCTTTCTTTATAACCTCGTAAAGTTTGATGCACTAAATCTGGGCGTGCTAACCCCCGTTTTCGCCACTGCTTAATAGAATACTTTCCCCCCATTGCCACTTGCCAATCCCAAAATAATGTTTTTTCAGATTTAGCAACTTGTTTTTGAATATCCATTATCTTTGCAAAGGACTTAGGCATATTTGTTTCATTTGCCATAGTATCAGGCGGTGTCATTATCAAGATCGTAGCATTGGGTAATGTTTTACGAATCAGTCTAATATTATTCACTAAATTTTTTCGATATTGATTAGCATCTAATGCTCCATCAAAACTTTCATTTGTCCCGTATTCTAAAATAATTAAATCACTTTGTGATATAGACAGTTCTTTAAACCAATCTTTCCCCCACTTTTGCCAAATTGTCTGTTTAGCTCCATTAGTGGCAATAGATGAAACAATAACACCTGGTTGTTGATAACGAGTCAACCAAATTCCACCAAGCTCTATATCTTTTTGACCTTTTATAACCAATGGCATTTTAGAAACAACCGAAGCTGTTTGCCAAGTATTTGATTTTGGAGTATTGCTTAAATTAATTTTATGATTATTAGCATCATAAAGCGCTAATGAATTTGTGTTATTTTTAAGTGTTTTAAAGGTTAACTTAACTTGCCAATCTTTATTATTAGAGCCTCTTGGTGTAATTCGGATAGTGGCTAAATCTTTATTTGGTTTAGCAATAAAACCACCCATAGGAAAATCTAAGTTACTTAAAGTTCGGCTACTTAGCACATTCCAATTTTTAGAACTCCACGTAACAGCTGCATGGCTTTGTCCTTTTATAGCTACAGGCGTTATCCAGCCAATACCAGCATTACCATACTTTTGTTGCATTAATGTTCTTAACTCACCAGTAAAAAAATCAGCGGCTGAATGCGAATCACCAAATTGAGTAATATTGACCACTTGATCCGTTTTTTTATTATCCTCTAACGATTTTAAACGCATTGCAAATTGTTTAGCATTAGGATCACCAAAATCAACAATAGTAGATACCGTGGTGGTTTTACTTTCAGCTACACTACAACCAACGGTAATTGTTACTGCAATTACGGTTATAATATACTTTAAAGATTTAATCATTAAAGGTATCCTCTAATTCTTTATAAATTATTTGTTCCATAATCGCTTTTGCCAAAATTTTTTGACCAGTTGGTGTGAAATGAACCCCATCATCAACTCTTACTTTAATTTTGGCTTTATCGGTTTCTATGAAATTACTGAACTTTTCGTATGTGCAACCCAATAATTCGTTTGTTGTTAAGAAATGTTGTTGAGTTTTTTCTATTTCAGATTTATATAAATTATTTAGATAAACCATTCCATTATTTAATTTGTGTTTACGCATACAAGGCGCAGCAAGCCAAAGTACTTGAACATCATTTTCTATAGCACTATTTAAAATAGATGCAATACGCAAACGGTAGTGCTCTTCCCATAATTCAGATTTAAATTTAGCGTATTTGGCATAACCTTTAACAGGAAAATCCCAAGGATCATTAGCACCAAGAAAAACAACCAATAATTTTATTGAAGGATCAGCAATTAAATTATCATTAATTGTTTTTGGCCAATCGAAGGCACTTGGATAAGCAAGTCCTGTACTTTGTTTGCTCAAATCAATACTTTCTATTTTATACTGCTTAAACAACATTTTTTTTACATATGGTGCAACGCCTTGCATTAAAGAGTCACCTGCAAAAAATACCTTATCATTACTTGTTAGAACAATCGGTAGTGGTTCATGGATTGATTCAATATCCTTATGAACTTCATCATTCCTATCTTGAAGTACAGATACTATTTCTTGCTTATTTTGATTAGTAGTATCAGAATATATCTCTAAATTGTAATCCGCACCAGTATCTTCACTTTTTAGATTTTTGTCTGTAACTACTTCTTCGATTTTTTTATTTTGTTTTATCTCATCAAACTCATCCGTTGCTAACTTGGATGTTTTATTTTCAGTAACGGGTAAAGCAACATCAATCGGTTGAGTAAGTGAAGTTGATGCTTGTGTGATTATATGTTCTTGATCATTTTGCTCATCAATGTAGTTTTTTTCAATATCTTGTGGTGAAATTTCTTGGGAAGCAATCGTATTACCATCAAATAAATCAGTATGGTATGCTTGCTGGCAATAAATCAATATAGATTTATAATAAATCGCAATTAATGCAATAGCAGTAACAGACATTATAACTAATATATAACGAGCTGATAAAGGGCTGCCAGTAAAAACGAGAGGTGTGTTTGTTTTTTTGTGAAGATTTTTTTTAATTACACTTTTATTCAGCGATTTATGACGTTGCCGTTTCAAACTAGATTTTGGTTTTTTATTATTTTTTGAGAACGATTTTTTATATATCATCATAATTAAATTAATATAATTAAAAATTAGCGTAAATAAAGTTTGGCATACCTGATGGTGCAATATAAATAACCAACCACAGAATTAAAATAAAAATCAATGGTAAATATAAATGCGGTATTTTGGTTAACTGCATAATAAACCAATCAGTAAAAGTTTTACACATCGGGTAGGCAAAGTAAATGAAACAAATCACTAAAAATGCCCCTGCATGATGTGGTTCTATCAAGAAGTTATGCATTAATGCTGTCATATAATCTACTGAATCAGGTAAACTGTCACTATTAAAAAATAACCATGTGAAACAGACATAATGCCATGTTAATAACCGTGCTATCCATGGTGAACGTGTAGCTATCCAATCTTGCCCAAAATAACGATCGCCAATGTTGAGTGCCACAATACCAATGCCGTGACATGCCCCCCAAATAATAAAATTAATGCCAGCGCCATGCCATAATCCAGATAGTAACATTGCCAACATGACATTGATTTGAGTCCGAATAAAACCTCGACGACTTCCTCCTAAAGGAATATAAATATAATCGCGAATCCAACGAGATAAGCTAATATGCCAACGTGCCCAAAAATCTCTCAAATTTAATGCTAAATAAGGGAAATTAAAGTTAATTGGTAAACGAAATCCTAGCAATAAGGCAATACCTGTAACTAAATCAGTATACCCTGAAAAATTTAAATAAATTTGCATTGCATAAGAATAAAGACCTACTAGTAAATCAATTACACTAAATTCTAACGGGTTAGCAAATATTGGTTTAACCCAATATTCATTGATTAAACCACCTAAACAGTAAACCTTAATTACGGCCAAGATAAGCAACGTAAATGCACGAAATGGCTCTAAAATTTTACGAGGCTGACTGATGCTAATTTGAGGTAAAAATTCTTTAGCTCGGTTAATAGGACCGGCAATAATACTTGGAAAAAAAGACAAAAATAAGGCAAAATCCCAAAAGTTAGCGACGGGTAACTCTTTCTTTTTTACCGAAACTAAATAACTTACCGAATGGAAAGTATAAAATGAGATGCCTATTGGAATTAGTACGGTTATAACAGGTAGTAAAACTGGTAAATTTAATAAATTAAGTAGATCCTGCAACTCATAACGAAAAAAATCAAAATATTTAAACAACGCCAGATTAATTATTGATAAGCATAATCCTAAAATTAACCATCGTTTTGAGTGACGCTCAGATGTAGCAATCAGTACTGAGAACAAATAGATTGCACATGTATAAATAAAAAGAATAAGCGAAAATTGCCAGCTATAACTGCCAACAATAAGATAACTTGCTACTAAAAGTAGAATATTTTGTATTTTGGGTGATAAGTGACATCCCCAATACAAGGCAAAGAAAGCGATAAAGAGTAAACCAAACTCTATAGATAAATAACTCACTGCAATCCTTATTACTTAACAGTATACTTTACTGAAAATTTTTGACTAAACCCTTTATAAAATACTTTACTTTTTGCTAGCTAATCAATTCGGATTGAGCAAGTACATTATAAACAATCAATTCTTTATTCAATCCAGTAACAGTTAATAACTGATTTCTTGCCTGCAACCATAAATTATAGAGCTCAGAAATTTTTTCATTGCTTTTAGTGGCGAGCAGTCGAACCAATGGGACTTGATCACGATTAACAATAAAACGCCCCACTTTTTGCTTCGCTTTAAGCGCATCACTTAATAAAGCACAAAACCAAATAACTCTTTCAATAAATTCTTCATGATCAAAGGTTTTAGCTAGTTGCCAATAATTGTTTTGTGGTACAACTTCTAACAAATGATCACAAAATGCTTTTCGTTGTTGCCACTTTTCAGGTACCAATAGTGCAAGTGCTTTTAGAGGTGCATTTTCGCTCAATAATAATGCTGAAGCAAGCTCATTATCGCTGTATTGCTGATTGCGTTGACTTTTTAACCATTCAATGGATTGTTCCAATTTAGGAATAGGTAAAAAATAAGAAAAACAGCGACTGTGAATTGTTGGAAGCAATTTGCTGTTATGTTCATCACTTAAAATAAAATATGTGTTTTCTGGTGGTTCTTCTAACGTTTTTAACAATGCATTGGCGGCAGCTTCGGTCATTAAAGCTGCGTTTTTTATCCAAATAACTTTATTTCCACCTTGCTGAGATTTTTCGTAAACTTTGTTTGATATTTTACGGATTTGATCAATACCTATTGACTGTTTAGATTGTTCATTGGTTATTACATAATAATCAGGGTGATGGTGAGACAAAAATAATTGGCAACTATGGCAGTTTAAGCACGGCTCCAATTGCTGTGAAGATTGGCATAATAAACGGCTTGCAATCTTTGAAACAAACTCATCTTCACCACTACCTTGGACATAATTAATTAATAAAGCATGATGAGCCCGTTTGTGCATAATTCCAGAAGCTAATTGCTGATACGGCAAAGAAAGCCAAGGATAGTCATTTAAGATCATTCAATATCAACCTGTTTAGTTAACCATGCAGTTAAAATTTGTTCAATTTGCCCATTCACATTGTCGATTGATTTTCCTGCATCAACTGTAATGATGGTTTTATCTTGTTTAGCAAGTTCTAAATAACTTTGACGAGTTCGTTCAAAAAACGGCAATGACTGTTGCTCGATGCGATCGAGTTTACCTCGAGATCTTGCTCGCATTAATCCTATTTGAGGATCAATATCCAAATATAAAGTAAGATCAGGTTTAAAATCACCTAACACTTGTTTTTTCAATGTCATCATAAAAACTTTATCTAACTGGCGCCCACCTCCTTGATAAGCTTGCGTTGATAAGTCATGACGATCACCAATAACCCATCTACCTGCATGAAGTGCTGGTTTAATTACATTATCGATCAGCTGAATACGTGCGGCATATAACATCAATAATTCGGCTTTATCAGTCAAAAGCTCATTATCTAAACCATTTTTAATAATATTGCGTAATGCCTCAGCAATCGCTGTTCCACCTGGCTCTCGAGTAAACTGCAAATCGCCAATATTGTGTCGATTTAAAATACGAGAAACGATATCAATAGCGGTGGTCTTACCTGCCCCTTCAAGCCCTTCGACGACAATAAATTTGCCGGTCATACTAAATTCCTAATCTATTTATAATAAGCTTGTGTTTAATATTGCGCTATTGTACGCTATTTTTACTGATTATTTTAGTTTGAATTATTAATACTTTTTTCAATTTTACAATTAATACCTTCATTATTAAATTTTATCAATGGCAACTAAACTTCTACCAGCTAGTGAAATACAAGGGAGATAAATAAGATATATATTTAATTGTAGGAATTATTTGCGCTTTTTGTGGCTATTTGACAATAGTCTTACTGGATATAAAACACTAAAACAAGCAACAAATTTTAACCTAAGTTGTAAACTAACTATAAGGTATTTACATAACTATTCACTTTTGGGGTTATATTTTGTAAAAAATATTCAGGATTTTATACTGTTTTATGATTAATTGAAAATTCACAGTATTTCATTTGTTAGATTTTGTAATAGTCATCTTATCAATCAAAAATATACTAAACCAACTTGCCTTCAAATGAATTAGAAGGCAAAAAACGTATATATCCTTTAATCAAGATACCATATAATAAGCAAATATTTAATAATTTGAAAGAGATAAAACCAGATTTTAAGCAACTGCCTATAAGTAGTTTAGAAGATTATTTTAATCGTGCAGTAAAACAACTCACGTTTTTCCTCAAATTATAAATTAGAGTGAGAAAGAAATTATTATCTGCCACAACAGTGGCAGATAATAAGCAAAAGTATATTAACGAACATCAGCACAATTTAAGCAATAAATATAGCGATTTTGTGGATCATTAAACTTATTCCATAAAGAAACATGCTGTTGAAGTTGTTTTGCTGCAGGAAGTTGTTCAAAAAATATTTCTGCCGTTGATTTAGGTAACATGGCTATCATATCTGAATAAAATGCATTAAACCAATTTCCTTTTGGTTTTTGCCAGTCAATTTCATAATCAGTTAAATTAGCTAATGTTGCAGCTGTTTCAATCGCATCATCAAAGTCACCTAATTTATCAACAAGTCCAATCTTACTTGCTTCTGAACCTAACCAAACTTGTCCTTGTCCAATTTTATCGACTTGTTCGGTTGTCATATTTCGTGCTTTTGCTACTAACGAAATAAATGTTTGATAGCCATTATCAATATTTAATTGAATTAGTTGGTTCATTTCGGTTGGTAGATCTTGCGCAAAGTTATTACTTGCTAATGGAGAGGTAGTTACACCATCGCTATAAACACCAATATGAGATAAAGATTTTTCGAATGTTGGAATAATACCGAAGATACCAATAGAGCCAGTAATTGTATTTGGGCTTGCAACTATGTAATCCGATGCAGTTGATATCCAGTATCCACCCGATGCAGCCATTCCTCCCATAGAGATAACAACAGGAATCTGGTAATCACGTAATACTTCTAATTCACTACGAATTGCTTCTGACGCATCCACACTTCCTCCTGGGCTATTTACTCGCAATACTATTGCTTGTGTGTTATGTTTATTTAAGTTTATACGGATATTTCTCAATTGTTCAACAATGTCTCGACTACCAGCGATATTACTACTATTTTCACCATCGGTAATAGTGCCATTTACAAATACAACCGCAATTAGTGGTTTATTGCTTCCGTTATCGCTATCTAAATTTGTATCTTTTGACTTAAGTTGATAATCATAAATGCTGATTTGATGCTGCTTATTAAGCTCAGATTCAAATTGGTAATTAGATGCAATTTCATCGACCAATCCATTAGACATAGCATATTGAGCCATATTACCATTAGCCTCTTTTAAATTGGTCAACATAGCCTCTGGAGTTGGAACCAATTGAGTATCGGCCTTTTTCCGTTGTGTTGAAATGTCTTGAAGATAATTGTTCCACATAAGTGTTAACCAACGTGTCGTATTGCTTTTTGCTTCTTCTGACATGTCATCACGAATAAATGGTTCGATGGCTGACTTATAAGTTCCTACTCTAAAAACATGTGTGTTAATTTTTAAATTATCAAGCAAAGTTTTATAGTATAGATTGTTGGCCGCTAGACCATATACATTAACTGAGCCAAGTGGTGTTAAATATATTTTATCAGCATAGCTGGCTAAATAATATTGGCTTTGATTGAAGTTAGAACCATAAGCATAAATTGGTTTATTCGCCTTACTAAATTTGGTTAAATATTTACCAATATACTGTAGCGAACTCACATCAGCACCGACAAAATGATCTAATTTAAGAACCATACTTGTAATCTTTGGATCTGCTGTGGCTTGAGCTATTTTTTGAGTTAATTCAAATAAACTATTTTCACGAGAAGTGTTTACTTTCTTACCGTAGATTTTGCTTTGTAAAGCATAAATTTCATCACCGTATAATGTATTGTCAACAATTACTCCTTCAATATCCAACACCAATGCTCCATATTGTGGAATAATTTCTTTTTTTTGTGTTTCTTGGACTAATGCGATGACACTAAAGATTAAAATAATAATAATTAGAAATATTAGATTAAGAAATATTTCTCTTATTAAGTTAATCACTTTCCATATTGATTTAATGACAGATAAAGCAGACATAATAAATGATCCTTTCATAGATAGTTTATCTAATTTTTTACTTCAATATTTTTCTTTTTAAAGTATTTTTTATCTTCAAATCGTAAGCACGTTAATTTCCCCCCCCAACAACATCCTGTATCGAGTGCATAAACATTATCTGGTGTACCTTTTCCATTTAATGCAGCCCAGTGGCCAAAGGCAACTGCATACTCGTTTGGAATTTTGCTTGGTAATAAAAACCAAGGTTTAAGTTTCGAAGGTGCTTGCTCAGGTGATTTTTTGTAATAAAAATCTAATCGACCATCTTCATAACAAAAACGCATACGAGTTAATGCATTAGCAATATAACGCAATCTATCTAATCCTTGTAGTTCAGGAAACCATTCATCCGGAAAGTTGCCATACATTTTATCAAGGAATAGGATATAGGAATCACTAGATAACATAACATTCAGATCATGAGCACATTTTTTTAGTGTTTCGATATCCCATTGTGGTGAAATGCCAGCGTGGGTCATAATTAACTTTAATGATTCGTCAATTTGGACCAATGGCTGTCTACGTAGCCATTCCATTAATTCACCAAAATCTGGTGCACGAATAATTTCATCAAGATTATCCTTCTTTTTAGAAGGGGTAACATTGGCATAAATTGATAATAAATGTAGGTCATGATTACCTAATACCAATCGAATTTGGTTAGTATTATGTTTAACAAATCTTAGAACTTCTAATGATTTTGGACCTCTAGCAACTAGATCTCCTGTTAACCATAAAATATCCGATGATGAGAATTTTGCTTTTTCAAGTAAACGCATAAACTCATCATAACAACCATGAATATCACCAATAAGTAAGTTTGCCATTCCTGTTAACTCCATGAATTTGCAAGTTGACAGTATTGCTGTACTGTTAAGTTTTCGGCACGTAAATTAGGATCAATATTTAATTCAGTTAATTGTTCAACAGTAAACAAGTTACTTAAACTGTTACGGATAGTTTTACGTCGTTGGTTAAATGCCTCTGTAGTTACGCGAGAAAGTATTTTTATATCATTAACAAGATAAGGCTTTTCTTTATAAGGTATTAATTTAACAACAGCAGAGTCAACTTTTGGAGCAGGTTTAAATGATGTTGGTGGTACTTCAAGAACAGGAATAATCTGACAATAATATTGAGCCATAACGCTCAATCTACCATAATGTTTACTGTTAGGCGATGCAACTAATCGAGTTACCACTTCTTTTTGTAGCATAAAATGCATGTCAGTGATGATATTTGTATGTTCAAATAAATGAAACATTAACGGTGTCGAGATATTATAAGGTAAGTTACCAAATACTCTTAATGGTTTACCTAATTGAGCGGCTAACTGATTAAAGTCAAAGGTCAGGGCATCTTGTTCAATAACCGTTAATTTATTATTTAAAAATGGATTTTCAATTAATCTATTAGCTAGATCTCTATCTATCTCTATAACAGTCAAATTATCAATATGTTTACTGATAGGTATTGTTAATGCCGCAAGACCAGGACCGATTTCGACTAGTGCTTGATCTTTTTTAGGTTGTATAGCTGAAACAATACTTTCGATAATGTAATCATCATGTAAAAAATTTTGCCCGAATCTTTTACGGGCAAAATGCCCTTGGTGAACACGGTTATTCATGTTTATCTTCACCTGTAATTTTAATATAAGCGTCGCCTTTTATTTCTTGAATCCATACTTGGGCTTCTTCAGAAAATTTACGATTAAAAATGAGTCGATAAGCTTGATCTTTATTCATTGCATTTGTTCCATCAGCTTTTCTTTTATCAATTAATTGGATTAAGTGCCAACCGTAGGCTGATTTTATTGGTTGGCTAATTTCTCCTTTTTTTAACTGAATCAGAGCAGTCCTAAAGCTATTATCATAAATTTCAGGACGATTCCAACCTAAGTTGCCCCCTTTACTTGCCGAGCCTGTATCTTCAGAGTTAGCTTTAGCTGCTGCTTCAAAAGTTGTGGCTCCACTAGTAATTGATTTACGGATATCACTTAGCTTTTGTTTTGCAATTTGGTCGGTGACTAATACATTTGTTTTAATCAGTATATGGCGCGCATTTACCTCTTCAATTGTGAAGGTTCTTGGTGCTTCTGAACGAGTATCATCAACTTTTAGAATATGTAGACCAACCCCAGAACGGATAGGTCCAATAATACTACCTTTTGTAGCTCGTACTAATCGCTCTTCAAAGATAGTAGGTAATTCATTAAGTTTACGCCACCCCATACTACCACCTTTTAATGCAAAATCATCGTTTGAATATGAAGTGGCTAATTTAGCAAAACTTTCCCCTTTTTGAGCTCGATTAATGATATCTCGTGCTTTATTTGTTGCATTATCAATTTGTTGTTTTGATGCTTTTTCTGGAACAGAAATCAAAATATGGCTTATTTTTACATCAATATTATTGGTTGGTTGACGAGCAATATTTTTTGCTAAATTTTCTATTTCTTTTTCTGAAATTCTGACTCTTGATCTAACTTCATGCATTCGAGTCTTATCTATTAGCATATCATTGTGAATTCTTTCACGATAGGCACCATAACTTATTCTCATCATCGAAAGTCTACTTCTAAGTTGGTCGATGCTCATACCATTTTCTGCTGCAATTCTATTAATAGCATCAGTTACCTCGTCATCACTAACTGTAATTTTAGCTTTAGCTGCTTTTTGTAAAATTAAATTTTCAATAATTAAACGTTCAATAATTTGTTGTCTAAGTATTTTATCATTAGGTAGATTTTTAGGATCTGAGCTAGCTTTAATCGTTTTTAACATATCATTAACATCACTTTCTAAAATGACATTGTTATTAACAACCGCAGCAACTTGTTCTACAACTTTCGGAGCTGCATTAGCAGATAACGGAGTTATAATTCCTAAAGTTATGCTTAGATTTAATGCTATTAATAGTTTTAATAATTTCATATTCACTTAACTCATTTTGTTTTTCAGCATAGACAGCTAGTAATAAATTTATTGGTAATCTTATAGTTACAAAAATATTTTATTCAAATGCTGTATTATACGGTAGTTTACCGAAATTAAGCATTTTAGCTTTGGTATCTCGGTTGCTACCCAATCCTTTTAATTCGAAGTTAATCGATAGTTTATTTTCATATTTACTTTTGCGAGAAGTATTATCCCAGTCCGTCAATTTTCTACCATATTGTACTGTTGTTCCCCAACAACAATCACTATAATTCAATCCGATAGAACCATCTGTAGTTTGTTCTAATTTAACGTCATAATAATATGAACCAACAGCATTGAATGTTTGCGATAATGGCCAAGCGGTCATCATTCCTGCCTGTGAAATATCTTGTCTATAGCCTCTATAAAATGGATTCTTATCGACAGTATCAATATAGTTACGGTTTGCATATCGGTATGATAATTGGATTAACTTATCGCCAGTTGGCCGGTATTCAAATATTGCATTGGCTAATGATATTGTATCAATTCGAGTATCATACTGAACGCCACTTCTAAAGATTATATCATTACTTATACGCCAAAAGTTATCCGATGCCCAAGTAATACTGCCTGTATCGGAGTTTTCATCTAAATCATTATTGTGTTCACTCGTTTTTGATTTGGTGAAATAAGTAATTTGCCCAATAGATAAGTTAAATTTTTCAACCTTGTTATTATCATAAAATCGAGTTGTTACACCAGTTGATATTTTATTGGTTGAAGCAATCCTATCTAAACCACTATATGGTTGATCTCTAAATAGACCAATATAATCTGACTGTAATATAGTGGAATCATAGTCGCTAATATTAGATTGGTTTCGATAGGGAATATAGATATATTTTACTCGAGGCTCTAAGGTTTGCGTATAGCCATTAATAAATGGAACATCACGCTCGAAGATGACTTTACCATCAATGCTAAACTTAGGCAAAAAGCGATTTACCTTTTTATCTAAATATTTATATTGTTCAATATTTTTATTGATATTATCTTGATTATAATGAGTTGCCATAATCCCAGTTTCAGTGGTTAATAATGACCAAGAATTGGATAAAGTATAATTAAGCGTTGGTTCAAAATGTGCTCGCCATGCCTTAGGTTTACTTTTTCCAGACGTCAAGAAGCGAGATACTTGAGAGAATACTCTAAATTTGAATGGCCCCAAATCATTATTATAATAATTCATATCCAATTGTGGTTGAGTTTGATAAAGCGAGTTTTTTAATTCTGAATGGAATGGTTGAAAGTGTCGATAGCCTAACATAATATCCCAATTTTCATCATTATAAGCAATTTTATAATACTGCGTTAAATATCCTGCAGTTTGGGAGGCGTATTTAGAACTTAAGTTTGTAAGATACTGATTGTCACTAACTCGAGTTGTATCTGCATAAAAGCGCCAATTATAGTTAATTAATTCATCATTTTTCCAATGAAATAACCAACGGTGACGATTGTCGTCATAATTGTTACCATTAAAACGATTGTCTCTATCTTCATTATATTTAGTATCGTGTTGAAGCCAGTCAAATGCAAGTGTACCTAAACCTATTTCGTTTAAATAACGAAATTCTGTTTGCAATTGTAGACCTCGTTTTTCTAATACTCTTGGGGTAAAGGTTGCATCATAATTTGGTGCAATATTCCAATAAACAGGTATTGAAAAATCAATGCCATCGATACTGTCATAGCCGAAATTAGGCATTAATAATCCTGAACGGCGTTTATTACCAGTTGGTAATTGTAAATAAGGCGAGTATAGAACAGGCACTTTACCAATACTAAATACAGCGTTCCAGACCTCTAGAAATTGCTCCTCGTTGTCATGAATAACGGTCGTTCCTTTAATATCCCATGTGCTGTCATTAATAGGACAAGATGTAAAACTACCTTTTTTTAAAATAACATAACGATTTTTTTCAAGTTGCATTTTATCTGCATTACCGCGACCAAGCCTATTGACAAGATGATACTCACTTGGGATCATATCTGCATCATTGTTATTTAGATTCATTGATGCTTTATCGCCTTTCATTTTTATTAAATTATCTTGATAAGTAATATCACCTTCTAATGTTACTATTCTATTATTACTATCTTGAGTATCAATTGTTACTTTGTCTGCTTGAACCGTTCGGTTGCCTTGTTCTATTAATACTTCACCTTTATATATAGCAATATTAGGGTAGATTGCTTCAAGTTGATTAGCTTCAGCATTTACGGGTAAAGTATCTATATCTCCATTAACTAAAG
Source organism: Gilliamella bombi (assembly GCF_900103255.1). Lineage (GTDB taxonomy): Bacteria > Pseudomonadota > Gammaproteobacteria > Enterobacterales > Orbaceae > Gilliamella > Gilliamella bombi. The sequence goes on from NZ_FMWS01000042.1 coordinate 56,132, forward strand.
GGCGATCAAACCTAGGAACGTCTATAAGGCATTGAGGATTATTGCTTACAACGGTTTTAGGTAAATCTAAAGCATAACTAGAGCTATTATACAAAAAAAGAGTAACGGCTATAGCAATAAGAGAAGGCGTTAAATTTTTCATCAATGATTATAAAGCTATTTTGATTATTTTAATTGCAGCATTATAGCGGTTATTTATAAAAGTGCGAATTAAAAATTAACGTTTCCCTATGCGTTTATTTATTTTATTAAGCTGTTTTACCATTGCTATTCTTTTTTCGGCTGAAGTATTTTGAAACTCATCCCACCACCTAGCTAACTGCAAGAGCTCTCCTTTTTCGATTGAGGCTCGCATTTCTAAAAGGTCATAAGCAGCTCTAAACTTAGGATGTTCTAAAATGGCAAACGCACGTTTACCATTCCGTTTTTTCATTCGTAGCTGTAAACGCCAAATATCACCCATTATGGTCGTTAAACGTCTAGGTATAGCAATACTTTTACATTGTTCACTTAGTACTTCGTTAATTGCCATCGAAAACGAATCATGAAATGGCAAACCACTTTCGATACACGTTGCTTGTGTTTGTTCAATTATTGGATACCAGAAAAAGGCTGCAAACAAAAATGCTGGATTAATTCGCTTATTGTTGGCAATGCGATAATCAGTATTTTTTAAAACTTGTTCGATGATTTTCTCTAAATAACTGTTTGGATTGTTAGCAAATAGATGCTCAATAACAGGAAATAGTTGTTCAAAAAGGCCATACTCTCTTAGTAACTTATAAGTTTTGTAACCATTCCCAGTTTGTAATAATTTAATGGACTCATCAAAAAGTCGTGCTGAAGGTACGTTTCTTAATAATGATGCAAGCTGTTTAATTGGCTTAGCAGTAGCTAGTTCAATTTTCATATTCAGTTTTGCGGCAAAACGGACTGTCCTTAGCATTCTAACAGGATCTTCTCGATAACGTGTTTGCGGATCACCAATTAATCGAATAATGCCTTTTTGTAAATCTTCTAATCCTCCGCAATAATCACGTAAAGTAAAATCATTTACATTATAGTAAAGTGCATTCATAGTGAAATCCCGACGGATAGCATCTTGCTCAATGGTTCCGTAGACATTATCACGTAATAGCATACCTGACTGCGAACGTTTAGATATATTGGTTTGTCCTTTTTGAGAATCGTGCTCACCGCGGAATGTTGCAACTTCAATAATTTCTTTCCCAAATATAATATGAGCAAGACGAAATCGTCTTCCTACTAAGCGACAGTTACGGAAAATTTTCTGAATTTGTTCTGGCGTAGCATTCGTTGTGATATCGAAATCCTTTGGTGTTTTACCTAAGATAAGATCTCTGATACATCCCCCGACTAGATAGGCTTCGTACCCTTGTTTATTTAATCGATAAAGGACTTTTAATGCGTTTTCACTAATCTCTTTACGAGATATATTATGTTCATTACGAGGAATGGACACATAGCTAGCTTTTTGTTCGTCTTCATTGTGAAAAAACTTTCGATAAAAGCGTGAAACTTGTTTAAAAATGGTGCACCTCAAAAAGTTTTTTTGCTTCATAATAATATAGCGCGCAATTATATAGTAATTGCTAATAAGTTTCCATTTTTCTTGGAATTGGTATTTTTTCGTTCAATAAAATTGTATTTTTTTAGATGACTTAAATATTCTATTTGATTTTTTTAAACATAATTATCAACAATAGTGTCTCGTATAGTAATATTAACAACATCTAATAAAAAAAATAAACTTTGTTTTACTCTAATTAGTGTATTTAATTAGCTAATTAAGATGGAATAAAACTGTACTCAGAACTTCTTTTTACTTATTTGTATCACAAAATATGATTTATAAACGCTTTATAATTTAATAAATTATAAAGCGCTTTTAATGTTATTTGTTATAACTATTACATAATAGAAGTTTTCTGAGTATATATCATTAACTGATAATTTATTGGGGACATTATGAACATTCGTGATTTGGAATATTTTGTTTCGTTAGCTGAATTTCGCCATTTCCGCAAAGCTGCTGATGCTTGCAATGTGAGTCAACCAACTCTCAGTGGTCAAATTAGAAAATTAGAAGATGAATTAGGCGTAATGTTATTAGAGCGCACAAGTCGCAAAGTACTATTTACTCAAACTGGTATGATGCTAGTTGAACAAGCCAAAGAGATTTTGCGTAATATCCAAATTTTAAAAGAAATGGCTAGCCGTCAAGGCGAAGAAATGTCTGGACCAATGCATATAGGATTGATCCCTACTATAGCACCTTATCTTTTACCTCATGTCATTACAGTTTTACATGACTTTTTTCCTCAGTTGGAACTTTACTTGCACGAAGCACAAACTGCCAATATTGTTGCTCAACTCGAAAGCGGCAAGCTTGATTGCGCAATCATTGCACAAGTCAAAGAAACAGCACAATTTATTGAACTACCTTTATTTGATGAACCTATGTTTTTAACTGTTCCTGCTACTGATGAATTAGCTAGTAAAAAGACAGTTAAACTTTCCAGCTTAAAAGGTAAAAAATTCTTAATGTTAGAAGATGGTCACTGTTTACGAGATCATGCAATGGGATACTGTTTTCAAGTTGGAGTTGATGAAGATAAACAATTTAAAGCTACTAGTCTTGAAACGCTTCGGAGTATGATTTCTGCTAGTCGCGGTATTACTTTATTTCCTGAACTTGCTATACCTAACGAGCGAATTCGTGATAATATTTGCTATATTCCTTGTACTGATCCTGTACCTGTACGCAGCATTGCTCTTATTTATCGTCCTGGTTCACCATTACGTTCCCGTTATGAAACAATAGCTAAAACAATCCGAGAGCATATGCCCAAAGTATTTGCTGAGAAAGAACGATTATTAAACAAATCAATTTAGAGATAGGTAGTAAATCGAAAATATTATAACTGAGCTATCAAATGAAAAATATCAAGACCGGTGGTGTTCGTGCTCAACAAAAAGAAAGAACTCGCCGTACTTTAATTGAAACAGCATTTAATCAACTTAATGCTGAGCAAGGTTTTACAAGTTTAAGTTTGCGAGAAGTAGCGCGTGAAGCTGGAATCGCTGCTACTTCATTTTATCGTCATTTTCGTGATATGGATGAGTTGGGTTTAGCCATGGTTGATGAAAGCGGTTTAACGCTTCGTCAATTATTGCGACAAGCACGTAAGCGTATTGAAAAAGGTGGTAGTGTATTACGGACATCGGTGACCACATTTATTGAATTTATTGATAAGAATCCGAAGGTCTTTTTATTACTTCTTCGTGAAAAAGCGGGGACGTCAGCCGCTTTTCGATCTGCTATTGCCCGTGAAATTCAACACTTTATTGTCGAACTTGTGGATTATCTTGATAATGCTAACCAGATGCCTCACCATTATAATGAAGCTCAAGCTGAAGCGATGGTCACTATTGCATTTAATGCTGGTGCAGAAGCGATTGATTTTGATTTGGTGCAGCGTGAAAAATTAATTGAAGATCTCATTTTTCAACTACGAATGGTATCTCGTGGAGCTTATTATCTATACCATAAAGAACAAATCAAAAAAGATAGTCATTAATCGTTATGCCTCATCTCAAAATCCTAATTTGGTCGTAATATTAAAGTTTCATGCTGTTTAGCAATTAATTATTTTCAATAAAAATATTTACTAGTTACTGATTATTACTATTTATTGTGTTGTTTGTTATTTATACTATAACATTAAAAAAAGAGAAACATTGTTGAATAGGAATTAATTTAATCATGAGGCGTAAACAACTCGGCATTTTCCTACACCTAATGCAATGCATTTTAATTTCATGCAAATTTGTAAATCAGGCGCTATAGATATCTTAGAGCAAAAGGAGAAGATATCATTTGTAAAGATGGTGAAAGTAGCACAAAGGCTGTGAAATAACGGATCAAATAATCGATTTTTTAGCTAAGGCGAATTTAAATTAAGTGCCTATTTTAGAAATATACTGCGACAGAAGCCGCAGTATATTGAATGAATTAATCATTAAAGGTTTTGTAGTACTTTTTCAACACTATCTTTAGCATCACCAAATAACATATAGCTATTTTCTTTAAAGAATAGTGGGTTTTGTACACCTGCATAACCAGTATTCATTGAGCGTTTAGAAATAACAACCGTTTTTGCTTTCCAAACTTCAAGAACAGGCATGCCTGCTATTGGGCTATTTGGATCTTCTTCTGCCGCTGGGTTGACTGTATCGTTAGCTCCAATTACCCAAACCACATCAGTATCAGGGAAGTCATCGTTGATTTCATCCATTTCTAATACAATATCATAAGGGACTTTTGCTTCGGCTAATAATACATTCATATGCCCAGGTAAACGTCCTGCTACTGGGTGAATACCAAAACGAACTTCTATACCCATACCACGTAGTCTTTCAGTAATATTACTTACTGCACCTTGAGCTTGAGCAACTGCCATACCATACCCAGGGACAATAATAACTGAGCGAGCTTCTTTTAAAGTTTGTGCAACTTCAGCTGGTTGCATTTCACGGTATTCACCTTGTTCTTCATCTGATGAACTAGCTGCGCTACCATCGCTACCGAAACCGCCAGCAATAACACTAATAAATGAGCGGTTCATCGCTTTACACATAATATATGAAAGAATTGCGCCTGATGAACCAACTAATGCGCCTGTTACAATTAATAGATCATTGCCTAACATAAAGCCTGCCGCTGCTGCTGCCCAACCTGAATAAGAATTTAGCATTGAAATAACAACAGGCATGTCAGCACCACCAATTGAAGCAACAAGATGGAAACCAAACACGAATGCAATAATTGCCATGATCAACAAACTAATTGTTGCACCAGCGCCACTTTTTACTTCAACAAAAGTAAACATTAAAATGATAGAAACAACAATTGCTGCTAGATTCCAATAATGTTTATTTGGAATTGATAATGGTTTTGAGCTAATGCGTCCATTTAATTTACCAAATGCGACAACAGAGCCGGAGAAGGTTACTGCGCCGATAAAGACACCAACAAAAATCTCTACTAAATGTACAGTTAACTCACCACCTTGAAAATTTTGAATGTGTGGATCTAAATAACTGTTTAAGCCAACTAGAACAGCAGCCATTCCAACAAAGCTATGAAGTAGTGCAACAAGCTCTGGCATTTGAGTCATTTCAACTTTTTTAGCCAAATATAAACCAATTACAGCACCAATAATCATTGCAATAACTATCCAGTGTAATCCGCCTTTAATACTTGCAACTGCTGCAATAAGTGCGATTACCATACCAATCATACCGTAAATATTACCAGATTTGGCAGATTCTTGGTTGGAAAGACCTCGTAAACTAAAGATAAAAAGTAATGCAGCAATAACATAGGCTGCTTGAATGATTCCATTACTCATAATGTATGCTCTCCTTTACTTGCCACGTTGGAACATTTTCAGCATTCTTTGAGTAACAAAGAATCCACCAAAAATATTAATACTAGCAATCAAAATAGCAACAAAAGCAATTGCCGTAGTTAAGCCATTATCATCACTGACTTGTAATATTGCTCCGACCAATATAATTCCAGAAATTGCATTAGTTACCGACATTAGTGGTGTATGCAAAGAATGTGTAACATTCCATACAACGTAGTAACCAACAACGCAAGATAATGCAAATACAGTAAAATGCCCTAAAAAGCTTTCAGGAACGGAGTTTGCAAGCCAGAAGAAAGCAATGAGAACTAAAGCTAAAATACCATATTTTTTGCGAGGATCCATTGGCTTTGGTTCTGGTTTAACAATTGGCTCTGCTGCTTTTTTCTGAGGTTGAGCAGATACTTGAATCGGTGGTGCTGGCCAAGTGATTTCTTTATCTTTAACCACAGTTACACCACGAATTACAACATCTTCAAAATTGATATCAATATTACCGCCTTTTTCTTTAGCAAGCAGTTTTAATAGGTTAACAATGTTAGTACCATAAAGCTGTGATGCTTGTGCTGGCATACGATTAGCTAAATCAGTATAACCTACAATTTTAACATTGTTATCTGTTTCGAAAATTTCACCTGGTTTAGTTAATTCACAGTTACCACCAGTTAGCGCAGCCAAATCAACAATAACACTACCCGGTTTCATTGATTCAACCATTTCTTTCGAAATGAGTTTTGGAGCTGGTTTACCTGGAATTAGTGCAGTTGTTATGATGATATCAACATCTTTAGCTTGTTCTGCAAACAGTGCCATTTCAGCTTCAATAAAGGCCGCTGACATCTGTTTAGCATAACCGTCACCAGAACCTGCTTCTTCTTCAAAATCTAACTCTAAAAAGTCAGCGCCCATGCTGTTAATTTGTTCGGCAACTTCAGGGCGAGTATCAAAAGCACGAACAATTGCACCCAAACTTACTGCAGCACCAATTGCTGCTAGGCCTGCAACACCTGCTCCAATAACTAATATTTTAGCTGGCGGTACTTTACCAGCAGCAGTAACTTGCCCTGTAAAGAATCGACCAAATTGATTTGCTGCTTCAATAACTGAACGATAACCAGCAATATTAGACATTGAGCTTAATGCATCTAGAGATTGTGCACGTGAAATACGTGGTACACAATCCATAGCCATTACAGTAATATTTTTGGTGGCTAATTTTTCTAATAGCTCTTTATGTTGAGCTGGATAAATATAGCTAATAAGGGTTGAACCCTCTTTCATTAAAGAAATTTCGTCATCGCTTGGCGCATGAAACTTCAAAATTAAATCATTTTGCCAAACATCTTGTGTGTTTTGAATTGTAGCCCCAGCATCAATAAAAGCTTGGTCTTCATAATGAGCAGCATGGCCAGCGCCTTGTTCTACGGAAACTGTAAAACCCAGTTTTAACAGTTGTCCAACAGTTAAAGGAGTCGCTGCAACTCTAGCTTCATTGGCTAACCGTTCTTTAGGTATACCGATATGCATTTCGTTACGTCCTTATGTTAGTTTATTGTATGTAAGTTGATTTTAGCATAAATAGGGTTCTGTGCGAGTAGTGAATCTATTTTTTATTCAAGAAATAAGATTTTTAAATTATTTGAGTAATATTTATTAATTAATATTATTATAAGGCTATATCGAAATAGCTATAATTTAAATAAAACAGTTTTAATGCTTTCATTGAATTCCATTACAAATTTACTCTATATTGTTATATAATTGGCGTTATTTTTGTGTCTACCTTGAAGTGTAAACTTTAAGGCATGATTCGATTTTGTTCTCCTTGAATTAAGGATTTTTTATGATTGATTTTTCCCAATCAGTGCCAGAACTGGTCTCTTGGGCAAAAAAGAATGATTTTTCGATCGCTTTGCCTGTGGAAAGGTTAGCTTTTTTATTAGCTATTGCCGTATTAAATAGCGAACGTTTTGACGGTGAAATGACGGAATCTGAATTAATTGATGCTTTTAGGCATGTTTCACAAATTTTCGAGCAGAGTGAAGACACTATTACATTGCGAGCCAATAATGCTATCAATGATTTGGTACGCCAACGCTTAATCACACGTTTTGCAAGTGAAATGACAGACGGTTTCTCGATTTATCGTTTAACTCCGTTAGGTATAGGTATTTCTGATTATTATATTCGCCAACGTGAATTCTCAACGCTGCGTTTATCCATTCAGTTATCTATTGTTGCGCAAGAGTTAAAACGAGCTGCAGATGCAGCCATCGAAGGTGGTGATGATTTACATTGGCATCGAAATGTCTTTGCTCCATTAAAATATTCAGTCGCTGAAATTTTTGATAGTATCGATATCACACAACGAGTGATGGATGAACAACAAGCTGATGTTAAACAAAATATTTCTGCCCTATTAAGTCAAGATTGGCAAGCAGCAATTAGCAGTTGTGAAGGGTTGCTGACTGAAACATCACAAACATTGCGGGAGTTACAAGATACTTTGGCTGCTGCAGGTGATAAATTACAAGCCAGTTTACTTTTAATACAAGATGCGACGCTTGATAATCCAGAACTCGATAAAATCAACAATGTAGTTATGGATCTCCAAGGTAAACTAGATCGCATTATTGGTTGGGGGCAAAAAGCGATTGACCTTTGGATCGGTTATGATCGCCATGTTCATAAATTTATTCGTACTGCTATTGATCTAGATAAAAATCGTGTGTTTTCACAACGCTTACGAAAATCGATTCAAGGATACTTTGATTTGCCTTGGTCACTCACTTTTGCTAATGCCGATCGCTTACTAGATATGCGTGATGAAGAATTGGCACTACATGATGCTGAAGTAACTGGGGAATTACCGTCGGAACTTGAATTTGAAATGATTGAAGAGATTCAAGAACATATTGTTGCTCATATTGAACAAAATTTAATGGTATTTAAGCAAGAAAATAAACCACTTGATATGGGCGCTACCATTCATAACTATTTGGCTCAGTTCCCACGCGAACAACATTTTGATATAGCGAGATTATTTATTGATCAGGCTATTCGTCTCGGTATTGCTGAAGATGATTGGCTTGGAATTCCTGCCGAATGGAAACCTATTAACGATTATGGAGCTAAGGTACAAGCACATGTCATCAACAGATACTAACGATTTCGAAACACAACAAACTGCACATCATCTAGATGAAGTTATGGGGCGCATAGTCGCTAGTTCTCAGGCTTCTATCGATAAATATATGCCCGTTAAGTTGGCCCAAGCAATTGCTAATCCGATCTTTCCAGAACTGGATAGTTTACTACGCTCTGGCCGTCATATTGGTATTGATGAACTTGATCATCATGCTTTTCTAATGGATTTCCAACTTGAGCTTGAACAATTTTATCAACGTTATAATGTTGAGCTAATCCGTGCGCCTGAAGGATTTTTCTATCTTCGTCCTCGCTCAACAACATTGATTCCTCGTTCAGTATTATCGGAACTTGATATGCTTGTTGGCAAAGTACTTTGTTATTTGTATTTGAGTCCCGAGAGATTAGCGCATGAGGGGATTTTTACCTTACAAGAATTGTTTGATGAACTGGTTTCATTAGCCGATGAGAGTAAGTTACTCAAATTAGTAAACCAACGTTCAACAGGTTCAGATTTAGATCGCCAAAAACTATTTGATAAAGTGAAAACAGCGTTAAATCGCCTACGCCGGCTAGGCATGATTTTTTTTATTGTTGGTAATGACAGTAGCCGTTTTCGCATTAACGAATCAATTTTCCGTTTTGGTGCGGATGTACGAAGTAGTGATGACGCACAAGAAGCGCAATTACGCCTAATTCGAGATGGCGAAGCAATTAAAATCGAATCAGCACTTATTTTAGATGATAATAATGAAGAACAAGATGAAGATGTTAATGAGGAGACTGAATAATCATGATTGGACACGGTAAATTTCACTCATTAACGCTAATTAACTGGAATGGTTTTTTTGCACGAACTTTTGAGCTTGACCAATTAGTTACGACATTATCTGGTGGTAATGGTGCTGGTAAATCAACTACCATGGCGGCATTTGTAACTGCATTAATACCTGACTTAACTTTATTACACTTTAGAAATACAACCGAAGCTGGAGCCACATCAGGCTCACGAGATAAAGGCTTGCATGGTAAATTAAAACCAGGCGTCTGTTATTCTATGCTGGACGTAATTAACTCACGGAATCAAAGAATTATTTGTGGTGTACGTTTGCAACAAGTAGCAGGGCGAGACAAAAAAGTCGATATCAAGCCTTTTTTATTGCAAGGATTATCTATCAGTGTAAGCCCAACAGAGTGGGTTACGGAGCGTTTAAATGATAAACAAGCGCGAATTTTATCGTTACCAGAGTTAAAAGATAAAGCCGAATCAATGGAAGGCATTATCTTTAAACAATTTAACTCAATTACTGATTATCATTCGGTTATGTTTGATTTTGGTATTTTACCAAAACGCTTACGCTCTCCATCCGATAGAAGTAAATATTACCGTTTGATTGAGGCCTCACTTTATGGTGGTATCTCAAGTGCTATTACTCGTTCCCTACGTGATTATTTATTACCAGAAAATAGTGGTGTGCGAAAAGCTTTCCAAGATATGGAAGCCGCATTACGCGAGAATCGGATGACGTTAGAAGCTATTCGAGTAACTCAATCAGATCGTGACTTATTTAAACACTTAATTACTGAGTCAACTAATTATGTGGCAGCTGATTATATGCGCCATAATAATGAACGCCGAGTCCATATAGAATCAGTACTTGGCCTGCGTCATGACATGTTTAAAACGCAAGATCTGCTTATAAGCAATCAATACCGCCAAGTTGAAATGGCAAAAGAACTTAAAGAATATCAAGATGCGCAAAATGATTTGGAAACCGATTTACAGGCTGCTAATGATCACCTCAATTTAGCGCAAACTGCATTACGTCAACAGGAAAAAATCGACCGTTATCAAGCAGATTTAGATGATTTAAACTTAAAGTTAGAAGAACAAAACGAAGTGGTACTTGAAGCGAATGAACAGTACCAAACCTATCGTGAGCAAGTAGAACAAACAGAACAAGAAGTTGACGAAATCAAGACTCAATTAGCTGATTATCAACAGGCTCTTGATGTTCAACAAACACGTGCAATTCAATACCAACAGGCCTTACAGGCGTTAAAAAATGCTCAGTCATTATGCCAGTTACCAAAATTAGGTATTAGTAATATTGAAAATCACTATGAATTGTTTGAAGAAAAGCAAAAAGAGATCACGGAACAAGTTCTTGAACTTGAGCAAAAATTAAGTGTATCTGATGCGGCAATTAATCAGTTTGACCGTGCTTATCAATTAGTGATTAAATTAGTCGGCGATGTTACCCGAAGTGACGCTTTTGCGGCAGCTAAAGAAGCATTAAGACAATGGCCATCACAATGTTACCAAGCAGAACAAGCCGAGCATTTACAGCTACAACTAGATGAGCTAGAACAACGATTTTTTGAACAAAAAGAAGCAGAATCGTTATTAACACAATTTTGTAAACGTATTGAACGCCAAGTTAATTACGATGAACTAGATGATTTAAAGCAAGAACTTGAATTGCAATTAGACGAAACAGCCGAACGAGCTAATGAATCTAGCGAAAAACGTATCGAATTTAGGCAAGAGCTTGAACAAATTCAATTAAAAATAGCTGATTATCGTCAAAAAGCTCCATTATGGTTGAAAGCACAAGATGCATTAATCGCTTTACAAGAACAAACTAGCGAACAGTTTAATAACAGTCAAGATGTCACTCAACATATGCAAAAACTGCTAGAAAAAGAGCGAATACTTGTTACTGAGCGAGACCAAATTAGTTTTAGACGCAACCAATTAGATGTTCAAATTGAGCAACTAAATCAACCTAGTGGTGTCGATGATGGACGTTTGTCTTCGTTAGCAGAACGATTTAATGGTGTATTACTTTCTGAAATTTATGAAGATGTAACAATTGATGATGCACCTTACTTTTCTGCATTATATGGTCCATCAAGACAAGCTATTGTTGTACCAGATTTATCATTAGTTAAACAGCAATTAGAAAACCTTACCGCAAGTGATGAAGATTACCCTGAAGATATCTATTTTATCGAAGGTGATCCTTCATCATTTGATGATAGTGTTTTTGATTGTGAGGAGATGAATAAAGCGGTACTTGTCAAAACGGGGGATCGTCAATGGCGATTCTCAAGCTTCCCTAAAGTACCACTATTTGGTCGTGCTGCTCGTGAGATTCACCTTGAAAAATTATCTGCCGAACGTGATGAATTACATGAACGCTATGCAACTATCTCATTTGATTTACAAAAATTACAACGAATTGAACAAAATGTTGGGCAATTTATTGGTCAACATTTAGGAGTTGCTTTTGATATCGATCCTGAAGCTGAAGCGCAAAAATTAACGACAAGACGCACTGAAATTGAACGACAATTATCGTCTCAGGAAAGTATTGATAAACAAAATCAGCAACAAGTTACTAATTGCAAAGAACAATTAGCAACCATAAATCGCTTGGTTGCGCAAATGCATTTATTGGCTGATGATGATCTGGCCGATAGGGTTGACGATTTACGTGAACAAGTTGCACAAGCACAAGAATCTGCGCAATATGTTAGCCGTAATCGTAATACAGTTTCTGAGCTTGAACCAATTTTAGCTGTTTTACAAAGTGATCCTGAACAAAATGAGGTTTTACGAGAACAATACAATACAGTTAAAGCACAACAACAGACTATCCGCCAACAAGTTTTTGCCTTAACTGAAGTAATGCAACGTCGTGCACACTTTAGCTATGAAGACTCGGCAGGTATGTTAAATGAAAATAGTGATTTAAATGAAAAATTACGTTCTCGATTAGAAGTCGTCGAAACTCAAAGAACAGAAGCTCGCAGTCAGATGCAACAGTATCAAGACAAATACAATCAATATAACCAAACGCTAGCTTCGCTTAAAAGTGCATTTGAAACTAAGCGAGATATGTTGCATGAGCTACAAAAAGAAATTGAACAAATTGGGGTAAAAGCCGATGCGATCACTGAAGAACGTGCTCGATTACGTCGTGATGAAATCCATCAAAAATTAAATAATAATCGTCAACATTGTACATCGCTTGAAAAGCAACTCATTATGTGCGAAAGCGAAATGACACAATTGCAAAAACGACTAACTCAAACATTGCGAGATTATAAGCAACTACGCGAACAGGTAGTGCAAGCCAAAGCGGGTTGGTGTTTAGTCTTAAGGCTTGTTAAAGAAAATAGTGTGGAACGGCGTTTACATCGACGTGAACTTGCTTATTTAAGTGCTGATGAATTGCGCTCAATGTCAGATAAAGCATTAGGTTCCTTACGTTTAGCTGTTAATGACAATGAACATTTACGGGATGTATTAAGACTATCAGAAGATCCAAAACGCCCAGAACGTAAAATCCAATTCTATATCGCTGTTTACGCACATTTGCGTGAACGAATTCGCCAAGATATTGTTAAAACTGACGATCCAATTGAAGCCATTGAACAGATGGAAATTGAATTGTCACGCTTAACAGAAGAACTCACTTCGCGTGAACAGCAACTGGCAATTAGCTCGAAGAGTGTATCGAATATTATTCGTAAAACCATACAGCGCGAACAAAATCGTATTCGTATGCTTAACCAAGGATTACAAGCAGTGGCATTTGGTCAAGTGAATGGCGTGCGTTTAAATGTCAATGTTCGCGAAGCTCATTCAACTCTTTTAGCTGCACTTGCCGATGAGCAAAATGAACATCAAGATCTATTTAGTAATAATCGTATTACCTTCTCAGAAGCGTTAGCTAAACTCTATCAACGTTTAAATCCACATATTGATATGGGACAACGAACTGCTCAAAATATTGGTGAAGAACTGCTAGATTATCGAAATTATCTTGAAATGGATGTTGAGGTGAATCGAGGTGCAGATGGTTGGTTACGTGCTGAAAGCGGTGCATTATCGACGGGTGAGGCAATTGGTACAGGTATGTCAATTTTACTTATGGTGATTCAAAGTTGGGAAGAAGAATCCAAGCGACTTCGGAATAAAGATATTTTGCCATGTCGTCTACTATTCTTAGATGAAGCAGCTCGACTAGATGCCAAATCAATTGCAACACTATTTGAACTTTGTGAACGATTAGAAATGCAATTAATCATTGCTGCTCCAGAAAACATCAGTCCTGAAAAAGGAACAACCTATAAACTCGTACGTAAAGTTATCAATAACCAAGAACATGTGCATGTAGTTGGTTTGAAAGGCTTTGCTTAATTCGTGCTTTGCCGACATTGTCGGCAAAACTTTACAGTTTTTGTAAAAAAGTTTCAGGTAACTATACGTTTCAGTATAAATATCTTAAAAATAGATTAAAAATCAAAAAATTGACTATCATTATTCAATTGAAAAGTTGGATGTACTCGCTGCTCATAAAAAGGGATATTACGTATTGTTGACTAAACTCAAAATATTACTTATTGCCGTTCTTGCTTGATGACTGTTTTTCCAACAAGTTGAACCTGTTAATAATGCACCTTCGTTAAGGATTTCATCTAAACTAGCATTACGCAATTTATCGAAAGAATCGAACTTCATATCTTCAAGCCTTTCAATAATTTTGGTACCCACGAATTTAAGCTCCATCAACTGCTGTCGTTCTGTTTCTGTAAAGGCCATATTATTCTCCTTACATTATATTGAATATAATTTTAAACTGATGCATTTAGCTTTTTCCACTTTCTTATTTTTGCTCTAAACGATTTAAAAGGCGCCACAGAATTGATATGGATAAATCGAGCAACAGTCCAAGATTCAGGATAAGGTTTAGTCCAATTACGGCTATCTTTTATAAACAAAGTGTCTTCGTTCAAAGATTGAATCCAATCATTCCAAATGGTGATTTGCTGATTAAATGCTTGAATTAATGCCTGTAATGATAGGTATTGATATGTTTTATAAAATTGCCGATACAAATTACCCAATTGATTCCATTTGTATCCAGGGGCCGGTAATTCAGGTGTTTGACCAGCAAGCTCATCATCATCCCAAGATTTCACCAAATTAAGCCAACCTAGTTGATAAGCAATCATTTGTGCTGGAGTACGATCAACACCCTCCACTAAGGTGTCTTTTTGTGATTCAGACAAAACTGTAAACTCATCAATAAACAACTTGGCCGTTTTGTTTATTTCATCTAATAACTGCTGTTTAGTTGCATAAGCCATGTCACCTACTTCTTATGAGATCATTCATATCTTTAAAGATAACATAAAATCAATATCTTATCTAAATATTTTTAATGAAATCTCTGTTTTTATTTTCTTTGTTTTTGAAATATTTCAATTCTTCATCGATAAAATATCGTACTAGATTTGCATATAGATCTTTGATGATTTCGCCATTAAGTCCTAATTCATTCGACCATTGTTTTCGTTGCTCTAGCATACTGTCAAAACGTTCTTTGGCTTGTACGTCAGTGGTATTTTTCTTGAACTTACTGGCAGCTTTGACGTATTCAAAGCGTGTAGCAAGCAATTTAATTATGGAATGGTCAATCTGATCTATTTCGGCACGAATGTGGTTCATATTCTCACATTTGTTTGGCGCTTGGGTAGGTTTATAAGTCACGATTTTATACCTTTTGTTTATTTAACTTTTTATATCCTATCACTATTAGATTATGCACAAAAGTATCACTTAGTAGATGTCATCGTTGCACTATATTTATATATACAAAATTGATTGTGCACTTTTAATAGAATTGAGTTTAATATTTGGAAATATTCAATAATTAATTGATTTTTTTTATTTATTAAATCAATTTTGTTTTTCATTGATAACCACTGAATAACACAATAATATAACTAAAAATTTTGGTCATGCATCTGCTAACAAATACTTCGAGAATTTTATATACTTTAAGTGGGTTTTAAAGAATCTTGCAGAATATTGATTGGTGGGCCAAGGGAAACAGAATCATATAGATAAACACACTGAAAATACTGGAAGATTAACTTTTAAAAATCGAATCGTATACCTAAACGTATACCTAAAACAAAAAGTGACCCCCAATATTAGGTATTTTAATCTAGCCACATTGAAAGGTTAAAAAAATTGGTTTTAGAATTTT
>NZ_FMWS01000064.1 GCF_900103255.1 Gilliamella bombi
TTTTAAAGAGCTAACAGCTTATATCCCTCGTCAACCTTTCGTTGATTTAGTTCGCTGTCTCAAGGGTTGCGTATACTACGCTAACCCTTTTTATTCGTCAAGATCTTTTTTAAAATTTTTGATCTCACTTAATCACCAACTCTTCGCCTGCTTGTCGCTGACTGCGTGTCAGTGGATGCGCATTATAGGGGTTTAAAAAAATTATACAAGAGATCATTACGCATTTTTTCTTGTTTGCATTTTTTTTGCTCAAGACGAGCTAAAAACAAACTAAGTTGAATTGTTGTAAAACCAAATTCTAATATTTAATACCTTTGGTAGGTCGATTATATTTCTTATAACAAACAAAATAGCTTTAAATTAAACACTCTTTATTAAGTTAGAATAAAAAGTGCCTTTTACATTCGCTCATCTAGCTATCATATTACCTTTATATAAGAAACCTCATCTATTTTCTATGACGGCTTTGATTATTGATAGTATGGCTCTTGATTTTGAGTACTTCTTAATAATGGAGGTAAAAAGTGCTTTAAGTCATAGTCTAGCTGGTATTTTTCTATTTGATTTACCAATGACTTTAGTTATTGCTTATATTTTTCATTTTATCATTCGAAATGTTTTAATTAAAAATTTACCTAATTTCTTTTATAAGTGATTTGCTAATTATTTAACTTTCAACTGGAATAAATATTGCTGTTAGCATTGGTTAAGTTTTTTAACATCGGCAATTATTGGCATAATTTCTCATATTGGATGGGACTCTTTTACTCATCCGTCAGGTTGTTTTGTTCAACTTTTTAGTTTATTACAACATGGTAGTTCATTAATTGGTATGAGTTTTGTGGGACTATTTATTATTTACCGATTGTAACATCTAAACAAAATAAAATTGGTTTTCCATACTGAGGAGCTTAGTAACACTTATTACTTTGCTTATTTTTGGCAACTATTCTTTTTCTACAAATCAGCTAGATATAACTGTTGTTACTTTTATTAGCACCTGTTTTATTGGATTAACCATTACTTCACTGATACTTAAAAGTATAACTTTAATACAGCGTTTAATCTAAACACTGTATTAGTTAAAACAACAATCAATATTGGTTTTTTATTCTTTTTGGTAGATCAGCCAAACTATCAATAATCAAATCAGCTTGTTCTAATGCCTCTTCTGTTATGGTATCACCCGTTTTTACTAACACAGTTTTTTTAACTCCAGCTTTTTTACCCGATAATAGGTCAGACACTCTATCTCCAACCATATAGGAATTAGCAATATCAATTTTTAGTTCTTTAGCTGCTGTTTGAATCATCCCTGGATTTGGCTTACGACATTCACAAGTATCCACTAACGGGTCGTGAGGGCAATAATAGACACCATCTAAATCAACACCACGATCTTGTAAAGACCAATCCATCCATTCAGTCAAAGTATGAAATTGTTCTTCTGTAAATATATTTCTAGCAATACCTGATTGATTGGTTGTTATAACTAACATAAAACCCATTTTTTTGAGTTCTTGCATTGCTTCAATAACACCATCAATAAAATGGAATTTATCGATTGTATGTACATAATTATAATCTATATTAATAGTACCATCTCGATCTAAAAAAATAGCTGGCTTCATATTTACTTTTTTTCCTTTTAATTTTAGATATTACTCTAATTCATATAGCATATTATTGATTGACTTAGATGTCTAGACGTCTTAATATTCATTTATTCATCTTTTGTTTTTATATATTATGATACAACTACAACATATTTCGAAAACATTTGAGCATAATAAAACCCCAATTTATGCTTTAAAAGACATTAATATCCATGTTCCCCAAGGGAGAATTTACGGTGTTATTGGCAAATCAGGGGCTGGGAAAAGCACACTTATTCGCTGCATTAACCTACTAGAAAAGCCGACTGGTGGGAAGATCTTCTTTGATAATCAAGAGATCACTAATCTATCTAATAGAAAATTAATTGAAATACGCCGAAAAATTAGTATGATTTTTCAACATTTCAATTTACTTTCCTCACGTACTGTATTTGATAATATCGCTTTCCCTCTAGAACTCAATAAAACGCCTAAAATAGCAATTAAGCAGAAAGTAAATGAGCTTATGGAATTAGTCGGATTGACAGAGAAAGCGAATGTTTATCCAACTAATTTATCTGGAGGACAAAAACAACGTGTTGCTATTGCGAGAGCTTTGGCAAGTGACCCCAAAGTATTATTATGTGATGAAGCAACCAGTGCGCTTGATCCTGAAACAACACGTTCAATTTTGTCATTACTAAAAGATATTAACCAAAAATTAGGATTAACAATTTTATTAATTACTCATGAAATGGATGTAGTAAAACAAATTTGTGATCAAGTAGCTGTTATAAGTGATGGCGAACTAGTTGAACAGTCATCAGTAGGCGAAATGTTTTCTCATGCTAAAACAGATATTGCACGACAATTTATTCAATCAACCTTACACCTTAGTATTCCAGATGATTATTTAATAAGGCTATCATCTGAACACAAAGAAGGACTCAATCCGCTATTACGTTTAGAATTTACAGGAGTCTCCGTTGATTTACCATTATTATCTCAAATCGCTAAAGAATTCGAAATTGATAGTAACATTATCAGTGCACAAATGGATTATGCTGGAGGAGTCAAATTTGGCTTAATGTTATTGGAAATGAAAGGGAAACAAAAAAGTATGGCATCAGCAATTCAATTCTTAGAAAAAAATAATACTAAAGTAGAGGTGCTCGGCTATGTTTGATTTTATTCCTTCATTTAAACCTTTTGAATCATTATTTCGATATTTAACTCAATATAATTTTTGGGCTGACTTTGTTGCTTTTTGTTCATCATTTAATGGCTTTAATGAAGCAATGCTGTTCAAAATGGCACAAGCAACAGATGAAACTCTATTTATGGTCATCTTATCAGGTTTTTGGGGAACGATAATTGGATTACCCGTTGGTATATTACTTTATACGACGCGTAAAGGACAAATATTGGATTGTTATGCCGCTAATAGCACTATTTCATTTATTACTAATGTATTTCGTTCAATCCCTTTTATCATATTAATTGTATGGATTATTCCTTTCACCACAATTTTAATGGGCACCTTTATAGGTAAACAAGCTGCAGTGGTACCATTAAGTATTGGTGTATCGCCATTAATTGCACGTATGATAGAAAATGCATTATTAGATGTTCCCAAAGGATTAATAGAGGCTGCACGCTCAATGGGTGCAACACCACTACAAATTATATATAAAGTTTTATTACCTGAATCATTGCCTATAATTGTCAATAGTATGACAATTACTTTAATTACTTTGACAGGATATATTGCAATGGCTGGAGCTGTTGGCGCAGGAGGCCTTGGGCAACTTGCTATTCAATATGGTTACAACGGCTACAAGCCAGCTATAATGAATACTGTTTTAGTTATATTAATTATTATTGTCTTTATTATTCAATTTATTGGCAATATGATTGTTAAACGCGTCACGCATCATTAATTTTGGAGAAATATATGTCTATTAAAAAGCTAGCACTTATTACCACATTGGTAAGTGCATTTTTTCTAACTGGCTGTGATAATAATAAACAAACAGCCACAACAGATAACAAACCAACAGAACCAACTAAAGTAAACGTTCTAAAAGTCGGAGTAATTTCAGGCCCTGAACAAGAAGTTGCTGAAGTAGTTAAACAACAAGCAAAAGATCTTTATAATCTAGATGTTGAACTAGTTATTTTTAACGATTACGTAACCCCAAATCAAGCATTAAATGATGGCTTAATTGATGTAAATGCTTTCCAACATAAACCATATTTATATGAACAAATGAAAGAACGTGGCTATAAATTAGCTGTAGTAGGTAATTCATTTGTTTATCCTATTGCAAGCTATTCTCATAAACTAAAACCAATTGATGAATCAATAGAAACAGGCGAAGGCGTAAAAGTCACTTCACCACGCGGTGAAGCATTTTTCATTCCAGCTAACTCAACGATTGCTATTCCTAATGACCCTACAAACTTAGGACGTGCATTACTATTATTACAACATGAAGGGATGATTACGGTTGATAAATCTAAAGGTTTACTACCAACTGTACTTGATATTACAAGTAACCCTTATAACTACAATATTTTAGAACTTGAAGCTCCAATGTTACCTCGTTCATTGGATGATGCACAAGTTGATCTTGCAATCATCAATAACGCATTTGCAGGACAAGCAAACTTAACACCAAGTAAAGATGGTATTTTTGTTGAGGATAAAGAATCACCATATGTCAACATTATTGTTTCGCGTGAAACGGATAAAGATAATGAAAATGTGAAAAATTTTGTAAAAGCATACCAAACCGAAGCTGTTGCACAAAAAGCTGACCAAATTTTTAATGGTGGAGCTATTCGCGGTTGGTAATAATTTATAAATAGATATTAGACTAATATTAAATCCGCCGCTCTTTGTATCGATCGGCGGAAATAGAGATAATAATTAAATTACTTAACAAAATTGCTACTCATAAATAAAATTATCGACCAATAATGACATATCAAATTGAACCAATCGGTATTATCCACTCACCGTATAGTGAAAAATTTGCCGTTCCAAGACAACCCAATCTAGTTAGTGCAGGACAAGGGGAACTTTATTTATTAGCACCTTATAATGACCCTATCAGTGTAAAAGGATTAGAACAATTTTCACATTTATGGCTATTATTCTTATTTCACCATGTTGCCCCTGAAAAATGGAGATTAACCGTTCGCCCTCCTCGTTTAGGCGGTAATAAAACAATGGGGGTGTTTGCTACACGCTCGCCATTTAGACCTAATCATATTGGGCTTTCAGCAGTAGAGTTAAAAGATATCATCATAGAAAATAAGCAAGTAGTCTTAAAATTAGGAAGTCTCGACTTAGTCGATGGCACACCAATTATTGATATCAAGCCTTATCTCCCTTATTCCGATAGCCACTCAGAAGCACTTGCAGGATACGCACAATCTACTCCTGAAAAAAAAATAACAGTAGAGTTCTCACAAAAAGCACGATTATCTTTGGATTTACAAAAACAAAGTTATCCTCAACTCGCCGAATTAATTACACAAGTAATATCCCAAGATCCAAGACCAGCCTATAAACAAAAAAACATTAATGAACAAGCATACGGATTTACACTTTACCATTTTAATATTAAATGGAGAATCGTAAATCAACATGCCATTGTTGAAGATATTTATGTAGAAAGTAAATGAAAATAATTTTTATGAATTTCAAAAAGTTAAGGCTAAAAAATTTTTTATTAATTTCAATGTAAAATAGTTTTGTAAATTTACTTTACAAAATTTTTATATAAAACCGATAAAATAGATTGGTATCTTTTTTCTATTCTGTTAAATTGAATACGGGTTTAATTCCCTATATTTCACTTTACCACTAAGGTGTTAATAACCTTAGTGGTATTTTTCTATTAAGATCAATGATAATGTAGGTTACTTGTACTTCTAATTTCAGCAATATCAATTGCATCAAACAGATAATGCTTTCCACAATAATCACAATGGATATCAATCTTTCCCTCGTTTTCCTTTAGGATTTCATCAATCTCATTAGCTGGTAAAGTCATTAAACTATCTTCACAACGTTGACGTGAACATCCGCACTTAAAAGTAATATCATGCGTTTCAAAAAGACGTACTTCTTCTTGATTATATAAACGATATAAAATCTCATCAGCAGAAAGTTGAAATAACTCATCACTAGTGATTGTCTCAGTTAAAGTGCTAACATGTTCAAATGATTCAACTGTATTTTCATTAGCAGGTAAAACTTGCAATAAAATACCTGCTGCTATTGGTTTATTATCATGTACACCTATTTTTACAAATAGACGAGTAGGGAGCTGTTCTGATTGCATAAAATAATTTTCGATACAACCAATAAGTGTATCTTTTTCCAGACCAACGATACCTTGATAACGCTCACCATTTTTAGGGGTAATAGTAATAACGACATAGCCATTACCCACCATCTCTTTAAGTGTTGCATTATCAGCGATTTCACCGCTAACCCGAGCAACACTGCGTAGCTGCTGTTGATCATTACCATTAACAACCGCTAAAGATAACGCTCCATCACCTTGTAACTGAACAGCAATATCGCCTTCAAATTTTAGTGTTGCTGTTAATAAACTAGTTACAACCAATAATTCACCAAGCAATTTTTGTACTGCTATTGGATAAGTATGATTATCTAAAATCGCTTGATATGTCTGTTCCAAACGGGTAATTTCACCACGAATAGGGTGATTATCAAATAAAAAACGGTTTAAAGTATCCATATTAATTATTGCCATCTTGTTGCCTATCATATTTAAATTTAATCAAATTACGCCGTTCCTTTTTATCAGGCCGTCTATCTGGATGCGGCATTGTCAATGCATTAAGTTTACGCGCTTGCGCTATTTTTTCTCGTTTTGCAATACTGTCAGGAGTTTCTTGATAAAGTTGTTGGGCTTCAATAGCAGTTCTTCGTTGTTCACTGATGGCTAAAACCCGAACTGTTTTTTGAACAGAGCCTTGGCGAAGCGTTAAGATTGCTCCGACTTCAACAAGCTTACTTGGTTTGGTACGTTGGCCATTATAATGCACTTTACCACCGTCAACCATTTCTCGTGCTAATGATCGAGACTTATAAAATCTTGCCGCCCAAAGCCATTTATCTAATCTTATAAGCACTATTACTACCTCATATTACTTATTATTGAGTTTTTTAAGCTCAAATGAACATAATAACTTAAACATCTTAACGATGTTATATAAGGATGCTTTTGTAAAAATCAATGCGCAAGATTAATGATATACTCATACCCATTAGCCGAAAATTTACCTGAGAAATTAAATGGTTGTAATTTACCATGTAAATTAGCTGAGTAATTCATAGCATTTGGCGGTTGTTTTATCAATTTCCAATTCTCTAGTAACAAACTTGTTACACCATAAGCATCAAATTGCAAAGATAGCGGTTCATTTTGCGATAAATCAACTTTTGCTCTCGACTCAATTATTCCCCCATTAGTTAAAGAACTAAAACTTAATGAAGGATGGTTATCAGAATCAAATTTGAGAACAAGATCTGGATAACGAATATCAATTCGATTTAACGAAGCTTTTTCAGATTTAAAAAAGACAGTTCCTGAAAATAGTCCTAATTTTTGCGCTTTTGCTAAAGTGATATCTTTACCTGAAGCTTGAAAATTATATAAACTAAAAGGAAAATCGCTCTGCTTTCTAATTATCAAACTTTGAAAAATATTCAGCTTATCAAGCTTAATATTTCTAAAAATATTAGGTAACAGAGTCTGTCCCAAATTTTCAGGAATCTCATAGACAATATCCGCTAACATTAATTGATCTAGATGTAAGGTATTATCTTTCCACTTACCAGAAAAATTTATACTACCTTTATTCCATTTTGCTAATACTTTTTGAATTGTCGCTTCTTGGTTTTGAAATGATAATTGTGCTAATACCGACGAAAATAACTGATTATGCCAAACTAGTTCTTCGGCAGTAAAAATAAAGGAGCCCTGTTCGAAATGCCATTGCCCATCATAACGAAGATTCGTCGCTTCAATATTGCCTTTTTCCATTAAAAAACTAGGCAACTGAATACTACTTTCCTGTATCGATAATTGTTTGATTATTAACTTTGGAAGGACATGAGAATATCTATCAAAAAAATCATCATCAGTTGATTGAAAATGTATATTATGCAACTTTAATTGTTCGATATCTAAAATATTGTCGGCCTGTATTTTTAATTTACTGACAAAAAATCCGTCATTAATATCTCCACCTAAATTAGTAATCGTCGTAATACCATCTCGATGGAATCCTTGAATAAGCAAGGATTTTATTGGTATTTGATTTACCAAAGCTTCTTGAGAAGTAAAATCAAATTGATATTTATCTCCCTCTGATGAAAAAAAAGGTTGAATCCCTCCATTGATTTTGAAGAAAGAAAGTTTGTCTTTTCCATTATTAGCCAGAATATTAACGGTTGAATTAACAAATTTTAGTGTGTTTGTTGAAAAAGCATAATGCTTGGATTGAGTATTATTAATAGTGCCATTAATGACAGTAACATAATTAAAATGATTTAATTGCCATAAATGACTTTTATCCAACCCTACAACTAATTTAGGAACATTAATAATCTCTTGATTATTATCATTGACAACAACATCATCAAAAACCAATTCATAAAAAGTTGAAAAAGAGTGATGAACACTGCCGATTGAGATTGTATATGAACTTAATTTAGATAACTGATAACTAACTAATTTTGCTCCGAACGAAGTTTGTAAAACAAAATAAGACAACAATAAAAAAAACCAAACGATGGACAGAGAAATGATTATATAAAATCGGAATTGCCGCATAAATAAATGTAATTATTATAATGAACTACTAAATAGTTATATTACGATAACCGATTTTTATAAAAATATCATCTCATTTTCAGTATAAATGATTTGTTATTAAACTAACTTTACAGTTAATATATAAATATTCACTTTAACGTTTTTAAATAAACAAAAAACAATTAACTTTCTCTTTCTTTTGATTAAGATAAGGGATAATTATTTTTTATTTACTAAAATAAGTAAAAACGGGAGATACCTAGATGAAACAAATCCCAATGACAGTAAAGGGAGCTGAACTATTACGAGCCGAATTAGAAGAGTTAAAGAATGTCAAAAGACCACAAATAACGGCAGCAATAGCAGAGGCAAGAGCTCATGGCGATTTAAAGGAAAACGCTGAATACCATGCAGCAAGAGAACAGCAAGGTTTTTGTGAGGGTCGTATTCAAGAAATTGAAGGTAAATTATCACAAGCTCAAATTATTGATATTACCAAAGTAAAAAATACTGGTCGTATTATTTTTGGTGCTACAGTAACAGTAATAAATATTGAAACGGACGAAGAGACAACATATCGCATAGTGGGTGATGATGAAGCTGACTACAGACAAAATCTTATTTCAGTCAACTCACCTATTGCCAGAGGGTTAATTGGCAAAGAAGATGGTGATACAGTACAAATTAAAACCCCAGGGGGTGATGTAGAATTTGATATTGTTAAAGTTGAATATATCTAATTATTAAATAAACCACTTACAAAAGCAGATGATAAATGCAACAGGGCTAAGCCCTGTTACATTTATTTAGGTAGGGAAATTTTCTTATCTTCGCTTGGTCTAAAAATAGTGAAATTAGAACCAACCAATTGCACTGCTAACGCTTTTGTTTCGCGTACAATTGCATCACAAATAAGCCTTTTTGTTTCACGATCTTCAGCAGAAACCTTAATTTTAATCAACTCATGGAAATTTAAAGCGTTGTCAATCTCGGCAAGTACACCCTCGGTAAATCCATTAGCCCCAATCATCACTATAGGTTTTAAATGATGAGCTTCACTTTTTAAATACTGTTTTTGTTTATTCGATAAATTCATTAAATTTTTATCACATTAAGTTGTAATTTTGCTATTCTACCCTTATATATGTTTGTAATCAATGAAGTGACCTTTTACATTAAGGATTTATTAGTTGTGAGTAATAAAAAACGCTCAGCAAGTTCAACGCGCTGGCTCAATGAGCATTTTAATGATCGCTTTGTACAACAAGCACACAAAAAAGGGCTCCGATCTAGAGCTTGGTTCAAACTTGAAGAAATTCAAAAAAGTGACAAATTATTTAAGCCCGGAATAACGGTTGTTGATTTAGGTGCAGCCCCAGGAGGTTGGTCACAATATGTCGCATCGCTTATCGGCAATAAAGGGCGTATTATTGCCTGTGACTTACTTCCCATGGATCCCATTGTTGGCGTTGACTTTCTTCAAGGCGATTTTCGGGATGACGCAGTTTTAAAAGCATTACTTGAACGAGTTGGCGAAGAAAAAGTCCAAGTTGTCATGTCAGACATGGCGCCCAACATGAGCGGTCAACCTGCAGTTGATATACCTAGAGCAATGTATTTAGTTGAACTAGCGTTAGATATGTGTAAAGACGTACTTGCTCTTAATGGTAATTTTATTGTTAAAGTGTTTCAGGGCGAAGGATTTGAAGAGTACCTAAAGCAAGTCCGTTCAATGTTTAAAACGGTCAAAATTCGTAAGCCTGAAGCCTCACGAACACGATCTCGAGAAGTTTATATTGTTGCAATGGGTATGAAGTAGCCAGTTGTATAATTTTGTAGTACCATACTTTGTTAAATTTAGTCGTAACTGTTAATTTTTATGAGAGGTTTTTCTTTTGAACGACATGATAAAGAATTTACTGATCTGGGGAATCATCGCTGTAGCATTGATTGTTGGATTTAGCCAATTCAGCTCAATATCTAATAGTGGACCTCAAGTCAATTATACCCAATTTAATTCCGATATCGCAGCTGGTAATCTCCAAGAAGTGCATATTAACGGACGAGAAATTGTTGCCACAACTAAAAATAAAGGCAATTACACTACATATATCCCTTACCTTGATGGAAAATTAATGGATGATTTATTGGCCAATAAAGTACCTGTTTATGGTAAACCCGATGAAAGACCAAACTTAATCACCAGCATTCTTATCTCTTGGTTTCCTATGATTTTGCTTATTGGTTTTTGGCTCTTTATGATGCGTCAAATGCAAGGTGGTGGTAAAGGTGGACCAATGTCAGTTGGTAAAAGTAAAGCAAAAATGCTAACGCCAGACCAAGTCAAAACAAAATTTACCGATGTTGCCGGAAGTGAAGAAGCAAAACAAGAAGTCACCGAAGTTGTCGACTTTTTACGCGATCCAGGCAAATATCAAAAATTGGGAGGACGCATACCAAAAGGGATTTTAATGGTAGGACCTCCTGGAACAGGTAAAACTTTACTAGCAAGAGCTATTGCAGGTGAAGCCAATGTGCCTTTTTTTAGCATTTCAGGTTCTGACTTTGTTGAGATGTTTGTGGGAGTGGGGGCTTCGCGAGTGCGAGATCTCTTTGAACAAGCACGTAAACACGCACCTTGTATTATCTTTATTGACGAAATTGATGCCGTCGGACGCAAGCGTGGTGCTGGCTCAATGGGAGGTCATGATGAACGAGAACAAACATTAAACCAAATGTTGGTTGAAATGGATGGGTTTGAGGCTAATAGCGGCATTATTATCATCGCGGCAACTAACCGAGTTGATATTTTAGATTCGGCGTTACTCCGTCCTGGACGTTTTGACCGCCAAGTGCAAATTGGTTTACCAGACATGAAAGGCCGTGAACAAATTCTTGCCGTTCATGTACGCAAAGTTCCGTTAGGTTCTGATGTCAACTTATCGGTATTAGCTCGTGGCACACCAAATTACTCTGGTGCAGAACTTGCTAATTTAGTTAACGAAGCAGCTTTATTTGCTGCACGTCGAAACAAACGAGTAGTTACCATGGAAGAATTTGAGGAAGCCAAAGACAAAATCAATATGGGAACTCAACGCCGTTCATTATCTATGACGAAAGAACAATTAACTAATACTGCTTATCACGAAGCTGGACATGCGATTGTTGGCTATCTTGTGCCAGATCATGATCCACTTCATAAAGTAACTATTATCCCTCGTGGGCGCGCATTAGGTGTAGCATTCTTTTTACCTGAAGGTGACCAAATTAGCCAAAGCCGAACTCAATTAGAATCAAAAATTTCTACCGCTTATGCAGGCCGAATTGCTGAAGGATTAGTCTTTGGTGAAGATAAAATTACGTCGGGGGCATCAAGTGATATTCAATATGCATCTAATGTTGCTCGAGCAATGGTAACCCAATGGGGATTCTCAGAACGTTTACCACCTGTATTATTTGAGTACGAAGAATCATCTTATGGGCCTTTGAAAAAAATCTCAGATAGTACAGCTCAAATTATTGATGAAGAAGTTGACGCTATTATTCAACGTAACTATCAACGTGCAAAAACGATCCTAACTGAAAATATTGATATTCTTCACGCCATGAAAGATGCACTGTTAAAATATGAAACAATCAATAAACAACAAATTGATGAACTTATGAATCGTCAACCGGTCACACCACCTGATGATTGGACGGAAAGCGATGAAAAAGCAGCAAATGAAGGTAGTGATACACCACTACAATAAAAAAGTTAATTTGCTTTAATAAAATATAACGCGCTTACGGCGCGTTTTTTATCGGTAAACTAAAAATAGCTTATCAATAAATTTGCAGGAATAAAGCAACGATTATATTGAAAATTTCACTTTAATTATGCTTAATAATTTTGAAGATCATTTAAACAACTGCATCATTAATTTTAATCAAATAGGGCTTTTAATCATGGAAATACATTTTCAAAATCATGTGATGGATCTTTCATTCCCACAAGTGATGGGCATCGTTAATATGACGCCAGATTCATTTTCTGACGGTGGTAATTATAACAACCTTGATGATGCTATGCGTCGAGTTGACAGTATGATCCAAGCTGGTGCAACATTTATTGATGTCGGTGGCGAATCAACACGCCCTGGTGCAACTGAAGTGTCTGTCGATGAAGAGCTTAACCGTGTTATTCCATTAGTTGAAAAAATTGCCCATTATTTTGATGTTTGGATTTCGGTTGATACATCAAAACCACAAGTCATGACCGAATCTGCCAAAGTAGGAGCCCATCTAATTAATGATATTAGAGCTTTAACAGAACCAGGTGCGGTTGAAGCAGCTGCACAAACAGGATTACCTGTTTGCATTATGCATATGCAAGGCGCTCCTAAAACTATGCAAAATGCGCCATACTATGAGCTAGATATCTATCAAGAAGTCGATAATTTTTTTACAAAACAGATCCAACGTTGCATAAACGAAGGCATTGACCGTCAAAAAATCATACTCGACCCTGGTTTTGGATTTGGTAAAACACTAATGCACAATTACCGGCTATTAGCAACACTTGAACGGTTTCACCACTTAAACCTTCCTTTATTAGTAGGCATGTCCCGAAAATCCATGATAGGACAAGTATTAAATGTACCACCGCAAGAACGTACACTCGGTAGTATTACATGTGCAGTAATTGCGGCAATGAAAGGAGCAAAAATTATTCGCGTACACGATGTAAAGGAAACTTTCAATGCACTAAGGATTGTACAAGCAACCCTTGCAGAACAAGATTCCTTTTGAGATTGTAAAATCGTTGTATTTTTTCGAACAAACTTTTTCATATATAACATTGATTTTAATTAATTTATATCTAATTATTTTTTAGTGAAATCAAATGATTATAAAGTAATTTTATTTAATATTTAGTTTTTATAATTAAAAATAATAAAATAAAAAATTATCGTTTTACTTTAATTTTTTATTGTTTGATTAATTTCCCAATGCTATACTGTGTTCACTTTTTATAAAACGAAAGGATTTAAAAATGAACACAGATATGACTAAAACACATTCTCGATTGAATCAATATTGTCGAATTATGGCATTACTAACATTAATTCCAATTCTAATTTTGTTAATTGGCGCAATATCTCCATTCTTATATTATTTTTTTGATAGACAAGATATTGGACTTGTAGGGTTTACTTTCTCCTCTGGTGAGTGGGAGAATGTTGATCCTGTATCTTTATCTGGATGGCAAGCGGCTATTGCAACATTAATGGATACTTCATTAATACTTCTTTTAGTTTATGCGTTTTATCAACTTAGACTACTGTTTATCAATTACAGTCAATCCGAATATTTCTCAGTAAAATCAGCCAACCATTGTTACATCTTTGGCAAATTGCTTGTTTGTTGGGTGGTTATAAGTTTTTTATCTGAACCGTTATTAACAACGATCTTGACTTATAATCAAGAGGAATCAGCACGTTACTTTTCTATTTCTTTTTCTAGTGATGAAATTATAACGTTATTTCTTGCGATTAGTATTATGCTCATTGGTCAAATACTAAAAAAGGCCTGCCAACTAGCTGAAGAAAATAAACAATTTATTTAAAAGGAGTCATATGTGCCAATTATAATAAATTTAGACGTAATGCTTGCTAAACGTAAAGTTAAATCAAAAGATCTAGCGGTAGCAGTTGGTATTACAGAACAAAATTTATCATTACTTAAGCAAGGTAAAGTAAAAGGATTTAGACTAGCAACACTCGAAGCAATCTGCAAACATCTAGATTGCCAACCAGGTGATATACTAGAATATACCAACGAAGAATAACTTATTAACTTAT
This sequence comes from Gilliamella bombi, assembly GCF_900103255.1. Classification (GTDB taxonomy): domain Bacteria; phylum Pseudomonadota; class Gammaproteobacteria; order Enterobacterales; family Orbaceae; genus Gilliamella; species Gilliamella bombi. The sequence goes on from NZ_FMWS01000064.1 coordinate 14,302, forward strand.
TGCAAGTAATGCTACCTCTTGCGCGTGAATTAAGGCTGTATCAAAAAAAGGTATATTACGATCGGATTGAGAGATTAATAACCCAATTTCCGTACAGCCTAAAATAACACCTTCTGCGCCATTTTTAATGAGTTTATCAACAATATTAAGATAGGCTTGCTTAGAATCAGGCTGAATAATACCTTTGCAAAGTTCATCATAAATGATCTCATTAATAATATTTCTGTCTTGAGATTCAGGAATAAGCACATTTAAATTTTTATCGATCAGTTTAGATTTATAAAAGTCCTGCTCCATTGTATATTTAGTACCTAACAAAGCGACCGATTTAATATTTTGTGCGAGTAAATGTTTAGCTGTCACATCGGCAATATGAATAATCGGAATATTAATTGCTTTTTGGATTTGATCTGCGACTTTATGCATAGTATTGGTACAAATAACAATAAAATCTGCACCAGCTAATTCAACTCTTTTAGCCGCATCAATTAAAATTTCTGCGCTTTTGTTCCACTTATTATTAGGGGCTGTTGATCTTTGCTGTACATAAATTACTCAACAATACATTGGCAGCCACATTAACATAAATGCCAGTGATACCATACTGGCATAATTCCTTTCTAACTTATCGTATCTAGTTGATATTGAACGATATTGCTTGATTCTAGCAAAGGCATTCTCGACTAAATGACGATAGCGATAAAGGCACCTATCCATACTGCTTTTATCTATATCCTTACCATAATTACGTTTAGCA
>NZ_FMWS01000021.1 GCF_900103255.1 Gilliamella bombi
TATCACTGCGATGACGATTGGTTACGAGTAGGTTCGCGTCGAATGAGATGGGCATTTTTTGATTTTGATGCATCACGCGTAGTACCTACCGCTCACGAAAATAGACCTGTTAATATTGGTATGACACCAGTTATTTATCTTGGAGTTTAATATGATTAATTATTATTTCGATAACAAAAATGAACTAAGACCATTCACACATGAGCTAGAAGCTAATGATGATACATTATCGCCAGATAATGCGTTACGCATAGCGCCTGAATTCAAAACGGCTATTGTCCATGTGAACAAAACGGAAAATGGGTTTTAGTTGAGGACCACAGAGAGAAAACCGTATATAACATTGAAACGAAAAGTGCGGAAAAAATCGATTACCTCGGTAAAATCAAAAATGGTTATACAGAGCTTGAACCGTTCGAATTTTGTAAGTGGGACGGCAAAAAATGGGTATTAGATGAAGATGCAAAAAATGAACATATCATCAAAAATAATCAAAATTTAAAAAACTCATTAATCAATGAAGCTAACGAAAAAATATCGTTACTTCAAGATATTATTGATTTAGATATGCAAGAAGCTGATGAAGAAGCGCAGTTAAAACAATGGAAAAAGTACCGCATTTTATTAACTCGTGTTGATGCGTCTGATATCAATGCTGTATTTCCCGCAAAACCTGAATAATCAAAACACACTATCAATCTTCAACTTACAATATTCAACAGCGTCATGTAGTGTAACAAAATCGTCGATATCGTATAGTGTTTTCTGCGTTTGATAGAATACATAATTGTGCTCGTCGTCGCTGTTGATAATGTAGCATTCGCCCGATAACTCTATTTCGTAATCTTCTGGCGTCATGCGTATGTAAATTGGTAGTGTGTAGTTTATTGTTATCATGATAAGCGAAAGAGTGAACTTTTGAGTATTTTATATTGATTGTATCTTGATGTGAATTTGTGATGTGGAATCACGATGAAATTTATGTATTATTTTTACTAGAACAATTAAAAATGTGACAAAATATTACAACTGTATATTACAAGCTTATTACAAGAGGGTATTTTATGATAGTATTGAGATTGGCTTGAAGCCTTGTGAAAGATGGCGGAAGCGCAGAGATTCGAACTCTGGGAGGGTCGCCCCTCGCCGGTTTTCAAGACCGGTGCTTTCAACCGCTCAGCCACACTTCCGCAATGGCTGTGAATATTAAAGTAGACTTGCTTATTTGTAAATAGCTATTTTAATTTTTTTTATCGTTTGTTTTAAATTTCATCAAATTTCGAAGAAATTAAACAAACAATAACGTATTCGCCTGCAAAATTAGTGTTGGATTTTGATTAATTGAGTATAATACAACGCAAATAAAATAACGTACTTTGAAAAAATGTTAGAGCAGATAGAAACTGATGAGAAAGGCTATTTAAAAAATTGGCAGGATTGGACTGTTGATTTAGTTCCAGAATTGGCAGCCAAAGAGTCCATTGAATTAACCGATGCCCATTGGGAGGTTATTTTATTTGTTCGTGATTTTTACTTAGAATATAAAACCTCACCAGCTATTCGAGCTTTAGTCAAAGCAATGGAAAAAAAGTTTGGTGCAGAAAAGGGTAATAGTCGTTATTTGTATAAATTATTTCCAGACGGTCCTGCTAAACAAGCAACTAAACTTGCAGGCTTACCAAAACCAGTTAAATGCATATAGATAAAGGATAATACTAAATTCATGAGAAGATGGAAGCTACCTTTATTGTTATTAGCTGTACTGGGTTATCTGCAATATTCTTTATGGTATGGCAAAAATAATGTGTACGATTATCAAGATAATGTAGAAATGTTAGTCAATTTGCGTGCCGATAATGAGAAGTTAAAGACTCGTAACGAACAGATGTTTGCTGAAATTAACGATTTGCAACGTGGCTATGAAGCAATAGAAGAGCGTGCTCGTAGTCATTTGGGTATGGTTAAACCTGATGAATATTTTTATCGAATTATAATTGATTCGGATACTAAAAAACGATAATGCATAACTTGAATAATCTTAATGATATCATTGCTATTGTACCGGCAGCAGGAGTTGGTTGCCGTATGAATAGTCAAATCCCTAAACAATATCTAAAAGTTGGTTCGAAGACCGTTTTAGAACATACTCTAAATAAATTATTAACGCATCCTCAAATCGCTCAAGTTATTGTTGTGATTAGCTCAGAAGATAATATATTTAATACCCTTTCAATTGCTCAGCACGATAAGATTAAAGTTGCTTTAGGTGGCAAAACTCGAGCTGATTCTGTTTTAGCCGGATTAAAATTGCTAAATGATGAACAGTGGGCTTTAGTTCATGATGCGGCAAGACCTTGTGTGACTCATTGTGATATTACTCGGCTGATTGAAACAGTAACAACTAAAAAACAAGGCGGTATATTAGCCACTCGTGTTAGTGATACGATTAAGCGAGCTTGTCAAAATAATGATACCATTATTGATTATTCTGAAGATCGGACTTATTTATGGGGCGCTGCTACTCCTCAACTGTTTAATGCTGGCGAACTAAAATCATGTTTGCAACAAGCATTAAATGATCATGTTGCTATCACTGACGAAGCTTCAGCCATTGAGTATTGTGGTGGGCATCCTTTATTAATTGAGTGTCGTGGGGATAATATAAAAATAACCCGTCCTGAAGATTTAGCATTGGCTACTTTTTATTTAACTAAGCAGATTCCAAATAGGTAAAAGTATGAGAATAGGTCATGGATTTGATGTTCATAAGTTTGGTGGAGAGGGTCCTATAACTCTTGCTGGGGTAAAAATTCCTTATCAATATGGCCTTGTTGCTCACTCTGATGGTGATGTTGTGTTACATGCAATAACCGATGCTTTAATTGGCGCATTGGCATTAGGTGACATCGGTAAGCTATTTCCTGATACAGATCCTAAATATAAAGGTATAGATAGTCGAATATTATTGAAAGAGGTGTATACCCTTGTTCAAGCTAAAGGTTATGAATTAGTTAATTTAGATACTACTATTATTGCCCAAGAACCTAAAATGCGACCGCATGTTGATCAAATGCGAGTTAATATAGCAGAAGATCTGAAAGTTCATTTTGAACAAATTAGTGTAAAAGCAACAACAACTGAACAATTAGGCTTTACTGGGCGTAAAGAAGGCATTGCTTGCCAAGCGGTAGTGTTATTAAGTAAAAAATCCGAAACAGTTTAAATTATACAATAGGCAATAATAGTGTTAGCACAACTTAATTATTTATATGGCAAACCGACCACTAAAGGACAATACAAGCAACAATACGAAGATTTTAATGTGACAGAAGATCTTGGCTTTGAGTTGACTGGTGAAGGCGAACATGTTTTAGTTTTTTTGCAAAAACGTGATTGTAATACCATTTTCGTGGCTGAGCAGTTGGCTAAATATGTGGGAATTTCAACCAAGCTAGTAAGTTATGCTGGTTTGAAAGATCGCCGAGCGGTGACTGAGCAGTGGTTCAGTTTACATATGCCAGGTCAACAAACACCAGACTTTTCTGCATTTAATTTGGCGGGTTGTAAAATATTAAAAGTCACACGGCATAATAAAAAATTAAAAATTGGCGCATTAAAAGGTAATTATTTTAAAATAATTTTAAAATCGTTAAATAGTCAATCTGAAATTGAATCTAAATTAGCATTAATCAAACAGCATGGCGTGCCTAATTATTTTGGTGAGCAGCGTTTTGGTCGTGATGAAAATAATATTACTCAGGCTATAAAATGGGTCAATGGCGAAATTTCGGTTAAGGATCGAAAAAAACGTAGCTTTTATCTTTCTGCGGCGCGAAGTGCGATTTTTAATAATATTGTCAGTCAACGCATTACCCAAAGTTTGCATCAAACCGTGCTCAATGGCGATATATTACAATTAGCGCATCGTGGTAGCTGGTTTATTGCTCAAGCAGGCGAATTAGTTCAGTTACAAATGCGTTTAGAACAAGGCGAGATCAATATTACTGCACCAATGGTGGGGGATTCACCACTAGGTACATTATTTGATGCGCTGGAGTTTGAGCAAAAATGTTTAGAAAGTTGGTCTGAACTTAATGATCTATTTAAAAAAGAGCGAGTAGAAACAGCAAGACGGTCAATATTGTTACGAGCAGAGCAGCTTAATTGGCAATGGTTAGATGAGCATAGTCTCGAACTCAATTTTTATTTGCCATCAGGTTGTTATGCAACAAGTGTGATACGTGAACTAATAATAGAAAATGAGTAGCCCAAATGCAAAATCTAAAAATGCAATCCCTAATTGAATTCTTACGGCAACAAGGAATAAAAGACGAGCGCGTTTTAGATGCTATTGCGTCAATTCCTCGTGAACATTTTGTTGATGAGGCGCTTTCGCATCAAGCTTACGATAATCGTCCATTGCCAATAGGAAGCGGTCAAACTATTTCTCAGCCTTATATCGTAGCAAAGATGACTGAACTATTAAAATTAGAGCCTAATTCAAAAGTACTTGAAATTGGAACAGGGTCGGGATATCAAACGGCTGTTTTAGCAAAGTTAGTCGAAAATGTCTGCTCGGTAGAACGAATAAAAAGTCTACAATGGAATACCAAACGCCGTTTAAAGCAACTTGATATTCATAACATTGCAACACGCCATGGTGATGGTTGGTTAGGTTGGCCTGAACGTGGACCATTTGATGGCATCATTGTTACAGCCGCCGCATCTGAAGTGCCACAAAGCTTACTAGAACAGTTAGCCGATAAAGGACGTTTAGTTATTCCTGTTGGCGAAAATAAACAGGTTTTACAATTAATTGAGCGTGATGGCGATAATTTTGTAGCTAAAAATATGGGCGAGGTTATATTCGTGCCTTTGGTTAAAGGGGATGTTGAATAATTAGACTGCATCTCAAATAAAAAATAGAAAATAAAGCACTTATTTTCTATTTTTATACTTAAACACAGTCTTTCCTGAAACTTTTTAACAAAATTGGAATATTTACTCTGGCTGCTCAGAGCGTTTCCATTCACAAATTCCATAAATGGCATTAAACAGATAGATTAAATATTGTGTTGCGATAATGATATTGTCGGTATAGATATTTAAACCAATTACCAGTACATTTAATATAACCCATAAATACCAGTTAAACGCATATCGCATCATCAATAATAATTGAGCAACAATACCTAGACCAAATATAAAACAGTTAGTTATGAGCTGGTAGGTTGTATTGGTTGCACCAATTTTATCCGTTAAATAAATATTAATAAAAGCGGCAATAATAAGAAATATGATTGTATATAAAAATGTGGTTTCATTGAGTGAGCGAACTTTAACGTTTTTATTATTATCAAGGTTTTTTTTCCAAGTGAATAAACCATAGATGTGTGAACAAAAATAGTAGACAGGCGGTAGTCCTGCACCAATATTGCCGCCAAGAACATTTGCACAACATTCTGCAACTACGGCAAACATACCTAATACATTTCCCATGTTTTTACGTTTTGCTAATAAGATAACGCATAGCAGACCGCAAAAAGCGCCTATGTAAGAAGTAGCGTAGCGTAAATCAAATTCAGTAAATGGGTCAGTGTATAAAAATGCTAGTGTTACACATAATATACAAAAAAATGGATAGAATTTATTACGTCCAATTAAAATGGCAAGATTGCTTAATTTATTCATAATTTATTACTCTTCATCATTAATAAGTTGATTAACTAGTTCAATGCAGCGTAAATAACGTTCTTCGTAATCGGGCGATTCTATTTCTATATATTTGATATTATTTTTTTCTAATAACGTTATTAATAGTTTTTGAAAATCTTTACGTTGTTTTGGACTGCCTAAATGACGTAAACCATCAGCGACCCATGGCGTGTTATTGCCGAGTAAAATTACTAAATCAAAACGATAGTTATTGATCATAGCTTGTAAAAATGGATGTTCTTTACCTTCATATTTTTTACAAAAGGCTTGAGTTGTCACAAAATCGGTATCAATAAACGAAACTTTATTGGCATGTTTTATGGCAAAATCGATATATTGTGCATGCCCTAATGCGATTTTATCGTAGTCAGCATACTGTAATGCGCGTTCGTCCCCGCCAAGTTGAGAAAATACATAATCCCGACCATATTCCCATGCACTGGTTGTGTTAAATACGTTTGCTAGTTTATTAACTAAAGTTGATTTACCACTAGATTCTCCCCCTAAGATGGCAACGGTTCTAACAAAAAAAGGTCTAACTTCGGTTGGAATGTATTGCCAGTTTTTCAGCGGTGCTTGACGGATTTGAGTACCACTTATTTGCATAAATTGTCGTTTTGGATCAATTAAGACAGTTTCTAGATCAAACAAATCTTTATACATAGCGACATCTTGCGGTTCACTTGAATAAACATAATCTGGTTTTATGCCTTTTTCTTGAAATAGTTTCTTTACTCGTTCACTCCATTCATGCCAGCCATTTGGGTAAGCTGGAATACCGTCTTCTTCTAATAATTCAATGTGGATATTTTTTTGATATTTAAAAGTTTGCAGTAGCCAACGAATTCTATCATTAATAGTTGGTTGGCGAGACATAGCACTTTGTTTAAAAAGCGCTTCGTCGCGTTGAGTATCAGAGCAAAGAATAACATATAACTCATCAACCTGACTAATTGCTCGCTGAATAAGATAAATATGCCCAGTATGTAAAGGATAAAATTTACCAAAAATCACACCCACTTTTTTATTTTTGGTTGGTTCTTCAATTTGTAAATATTGATGAAGTGATTGTAATTTTTGTGCGCTCGGATTTTTAATTTTATCATTAATGAGTTGACTAAGATAACCTTTAGTCATTTGGCAAGCATCGGCGACAGTTTGTAAAGATATATTCTTACGTTTGATTGCTTTTTTTAGATAACTGAAGTTACTCATAGAGTCTCCTTATTTTGTTTTTTATTTTAAACAAAATATAAATCATTTTTATTTTTTGTTCAATATATTAAACGAAAAATAATTTATTTTTTTTACAACTATGCTAAAATTAATAGCAATTAAACAGATAGAATAATTACTTTATTACCATTGTTAGAGAGAATCATGTGCCATTTAACTTATAACATAATTATTTTTAAATAGTTATGAATTAGTTTTTATTTCAAAGGAACTATATGAAAATTCAGGAATTAGCTTTTTTAATTGCATTTGCTTCTAGCAGTGTTTTTGCAAACAATAATGTAACACTTAATAAAGTCACGCTTTTTTTGCAAGGTGCAGAATTACAAGGGCAATCAACAGTGTCGTTGACCAAAGGGGAAAATGAAATTTTATTGACTGGAATTGCTGATGGTGTCAAGGCTAATTCAATTAATGTGGGATTTGGTAATGATGCTAATGTGAAAGTATTGTCAACGTCATTAGATGATAGTTATGAAGGTGATAATAAAGAAAGTGAAGATATTAAGCCTTTACTTAATGAGTTAAAACAGTTACAAGAAAAACTTGATACCACTGGAGTGCAATTAAAAGCCGTATCTGAACAAGTTAACCTTTTGCAAGGCAATCGTTTGGATCAATTGGTTAAAAATGCAAATGATAATTTTAGTGAAATGAAAAATACTTTGGATTTTGTTAAGAGCAATTTAGTTTCGACATTAAACGAACAAAACAGACTCCAAAAAGAAGTCAATCAAATAGAAGAGCAAATAGCACAATGCCAAGATAAGATCGATAAACAGAAAGCTTTGATAAAAAACACAACCAATGCAATTATCGTGAAAATTTATTCTGATAAAGATGTTACACTGCCAGTTACCTTGTCCTATGTTACGAATAAAGCTGGTTGGGCGCCGATTTATGATGTACGTGTTACTGATGTCAGTGCTCCGTTACAACTAACATATAAAGCCGATATTTATCAAAATAGTGGTTTAGATTGGCAAAATATTGATTTCAGTTTATCAACTTCTAAGCCAAGTGAAGGCATAACTGCTCCAAATTTAAATCCTTGGTATATTGACATGTATATTGAAAAAGGTGGGTTTTTCTTCTCTAAGAGTGAGAAAGATTATGATGAAATCAGTGCAAGAAAGTCAAGATCAGTTTACGCTAATGATGATAATGCATTAACCAATACATTGGGTATTAATACCCGTTTTGAGGTTAAATTACCTTATACCATTAAATCCAATAGTAAGAATAATATCCTTACATTACAAAATAAAGAAGTTCAAGCAGAATATCATTATATTGCTATTCCTAAATTAGATAACAGTGTGTACTTACAAGCACAAATTATTGATTGGGATAAGCTTAATCTTTTACCAGGAAGGTCGACAGTCTTTTTTAATGGTAATTATGTTGGCGAAAGCTTTATTACCACTAAAGATCTAAAAGAGACACTCGATATATCTTTAGGAAAAGATAAAAATATTTTTATTTCACGTGACCGTAATGTTAATGAAACATCAAAACCTTCGTTATTTGGTAATGATATTTCACAAAAATATGCTTATACCATTGATGTAAAAAATGCCAAAACACTGCCTATTGATATTGTTGTTTATGATCAACTACCAACGATAGTCAATAAATCAGTTTCACTTGATGATGCAAAATATGACGGTGCAAGCTACAATAAAGAAACAGGCGAATTAGCATGGAAATTTAAGTTAAACCCAAGTGAAAATAAAAATCTTAACTTAAGTTTTAAACTGACTTATCCAAAAGATAAAGTTAACGATATAATTGGTTTATAAGTTAATAACAGAAATAGAATATGTTAAACGAGTGGTTAAACCAATTTAAACAAGATAGCCAAAGTAGTTTGCTTGATATTCATTTGGCAACGTTTTTAACACATAAAGCAAAGTTAAATGATGATATTACTATTAAACGATTTAGCTTTTTAGTTATGTCGCTTAGTAAAGAGGTAAGATCTGGTCATGTTTGCCTTGATCTTGCTTATTTAGATGAATCAACGATTGAATCACAGCTTTGGTTACAATTAGATTCGCCAAATGCGCAAGATTGGAAAATTGCTCTTGAACAAGCTTATGATAGTCAGGTTGTGAGTGATGGAACAAATTTGTCTCCGCTTATTTTTATTGAAAATAAACTTTATTTTCAAAGAATGTGGTTAGATGAACAAAATGTAGCTCAATATTTCAATCATACAGCTTTAGATAAAGAACTTAGCTACAATACTGATTTAACCACTGTACTTAATCAACTTTTTATTCAGAATCAAACCGAAATCGATTGGCAAAAAGTAGCAGTTGCTGCTGCGTTAACTCGCAAAGTTGCTATTATTTCTGGTGGACCAGGTACAGGTAAAACAACCACTGTTGCCAAAATTTTAGCCGGAATTTTGTTAACCAATCCGCATGCTCGAATTATTACATCGGCACCTACAGGAAAAGCGGCATCAAGGTTAACCGAATCACTGAGTCGCACAATCGAGCAACTCGATTTTGCATCACTAAATATAAAAGCAGAAGCAATCACTTTACATCGTTTATTAGGTGCAAAAGCAGATAATCGTTCATTTAAGCATGATAAGAATAATCCATTGCATGTCGATGTGTTAGTCATTGATGAAGCATCTATGGTTGATTTAAATATGATGGCAAGAGTAATTGAAGCATTACCTAATTCTGCTCGTTTAATTTTGTTAGGTGATAAAGATCAACTCTCATCAGTTGAAGCCGGAGCCGTGTTTGGTGACCTTTGTACCTTTATTTCGCATGGTTATAGTGAAGCACGGGCAAAAGAGCTAAGTCAATTGACTGGTTATGATGTACCAGCTTGCCAGCAAACAGCAAAAATTACTGATAGCATTTGTTTATTACAAAAAAGTTATCGTTTTAACGAATCATCTGGTATTGGATTGTTGGCTAATGCAGTCAAAGCTGGGTGCTCAACTTCTGTTAAAAAATTATTATTAGATGAATCATTAAGTGATATTCAGTATCATGCTCTTTCTTCACAACAGGCTTATGAAGATGTTTTACACGATAGTATTAATCATTATAAACATTATTTAAATGTGATTAAGCAGAATGGCACTGATGATATAGCGTTGGTTTTATCTAAATTTGCTGAATATCGCTTACTTTGTGCTGTCAGAGAAGGACATTTTGGTGTCGAAGGTTTAAATAAACAAATTGAATTACTTTTAGCCAAAAACAAATTAATTTATTTGAAAAATAAAGAAGCATGGTATGTTGGTCGACCCATCATGATATTACGTAATAGTGCTTCATTAGGGCTATATAATGGTGATATTGGCATTACATTAAAAGCCGAGCATGATAGTTCAAAATTGCGTGTTTATTTCCCTTTTGCTGATGGATCTATTAAAGGATTTTCTCCATTTCGATTACCCGAACATGAAACGGCTTATGCCATGACAATTCATAAATCACAAGGTTCAGAATTCGATGATGTAAATATTATCTTACCAACTGATAATTCGCCGTTACTTAATCGTTCTTTACTTTATACTGCTATTACCCGTGCTAAAAAAACGGTTTCAATTTATGCGACTGAAGCTATCTTGTTACAAGCAATTAAATCACAAACGCAAAGACATAGTGGTTTAGTCAGTTTATTGCAAAATAATAGCTGATTCTGTTTTGATAAGAATATTTGAGTTTATTTTTTGAAAGATGATGTGTAATTCGAGGAAGAAATAATAAAACAGGGCTAAAAGCCCTGTAATAATTAAATTAATGGATAATTTTAGCTAAGAAGTCTTTAGCACGATCTGATTGTGGATTAGTAAAGAACTGCTCTTTTGAGGTATCTTCAATAATTTCACCAGCATCCATAAAGATAACTCGGTGGGCTACCTTACGCGCAAAGCCCATTTCATGAGTAACCACCATCATAGTCATACCTTCATAAGCCAGTTCAACCATAACATCTAGCACCTCGTTTACCATTTCAGGATCTAGTGCTGAGGTTGGTTCATCAAACAACATAACAATAGGATCCATACATAACGCACGAGCGATCGCTACACGTTGTTGTTGACCACCAGAGAGCTGAGCAGGGTATTTATCTGCATGGGCAAGTAAACCAACACGCTCTAAAAGATTAAGCGCTTTTTCTCGAGCTTCTTCGTCTGTTCGACCTAACACTTTAATTTGTGCAAGTGTTAGATTTTTTAAAATAGTTAAATGTGGAAACAGTTCAAAGTGTTGAAATACCATACCTACTTTGGAGCGTAATTTAGCTAAGTTAGTCGCTTTATTTGTAACTTCTGTTCCATCAATAATAATTTTGCCTTTTTGTACAGGCTCTAAACAATTTACAGTTTTTATCAGGGTTGATTTTCCTGAACCTGAAGGACCACAAACAACAACAACTTCGCCTTTACCAACTCGAGTAGTGCAGTTTTTTAATACCTGAAATTGTCCATACCATTTTGAAATATTTTCTAAGGAGATCATCGAGTAATCCTTTTCTTAAAATAATTAACTAGACGTGAAACGGTGAAGCAAATAACAAAATAAACTGCTCCTGTAAATAATACCATTTCAACGATTAAACCATCTCTATTGCCTACAATATTAACCGCACGATAGAAGAAATCCGCTAAATTTAATGTATAAATAAGCGTTGTATCTTGGAATAATATAATCCCCTGCGTTAATAATAATGGAGCCATAATACGAAATGCTTGCGGTAAAATCACCATTCTTAATGCCTGACCTTTAGTCATGCCTAGTGCTAATGATGCACTGATTTGTCCTTTAGATACACTTTGAATACCAGCCCGAATAATTTCTGAATAGTAAGCTGCTTCAAATAATGCAAAAGCGATCAATGCTGACACAAAACGTATATCTGTTGTAGGCGGAAGATTTAAAATTTTTTCTAATAGTTGAGGCACAAGCAAATAAAACCAGAGCAAAACCATCATTAATGGAATTGAACGGAATATATTTACATAGCATAAAGCAAACCAATGTAGCACTTTAATCGAAGAAAGTCGCATAATGGCAAGTAGCGTTCCCCAAATAATACCAAAAATTACAGCGGTAAGTGTTATCTCTAAAGTTAATAACATACCTCTCATGATATAAGGTAAATTAGGTAGGATTTGTCCCCATTCTAAATCCATCATGATTTACCTCCTAATACGCCAGGAAGTCGTACTTTTTTCTCAATATATTGCATAGTAAACATTATAACGACATTGATAAGTACATACCCAAATGTTATAGCTATGAATGATTCATAAGGTTGGCCTGCATGTTCAAGCAGTTGGTTTGCTTGTTTGGTTAATTCGACGTAACCAACAGTTGAAGCAACAGCCGAGTTTTTAACCATATTTAATATTTCAGATGTTAACGGTGGTAGAACACGTCGATAAGCGTTTGGTAATAAAATATATAAATAGGTTTGTTTTAGGGTTAATCCTAATGCAATTCCTGCACTTTTCTGACCTGTAGGGATTGACTGAATAGCAGCTCTCACTTGTTCACAAATACGTGCACCTGTGAATAATCCTAATCCTATGGTGGACATTAATAAAGTAAATATCATAGGGTCAAGACTATATAACCAGTCACGGATAGATTCTGGTACCAACGCTGGTACAACTTCAATCCAAAAGAATAAGTGAATGATTAACGGGATATTCCTAAAAACTTCAACATAACATGTACCTAAGCCAGATAAAAAGCGGTTAGGTAATGTTCTCAGCACACCAAATAGCGAACCAACCAAAAAGGCAACAGTTCCTGATGTAATAACTAGCAATATGGTCATTTGGAAACCTAACCACAACCAGCCTAGATACGTTGTATCCCCAAATGGTGCTGGTTGAAGAAAAATCCCCCAATTCCAACTTGTTGTCATAAATACTCCAACATGTAAAAAAAAATGTAAATAGTACTAAATAAGATGATGGACGCAGTTACCTACGTCCTTATGGGAAAATATCTGCGTATTAATCTAATGCTTTATCATTAGGATGAGCGAAAAGTTCTTTCATCTCAGAAGACATATCAAAGTTCATATTTAACCCTTTTGGTGGAATAGGTTGTTTAAACCAACGGTTATATGACTTTTCGGCGACACCGGATGTTTGTGCTTCTGAAATAGTTTTATCGACTAAAGCTTTAAATTGTGGGTCTTGTTTACGCAACATACAACCATAGGCTTCATAAGATAATGGTGTACCTACAATTTCCCATTGTTCAGGTTTTTTTGCTTTGGAGCGCTCACCTGCTAATAATGCATCATCGATAAGAAATGCTGCTGCTCGTCCACTTTCAAGTGTGCGAAATGCATCACCATGATCTTTGGTTGCAATAATACGAATATTTAACCCTTTTTCAGTATTGATTTTGTTGAGCATAACTTCGGATGTTGTACCAGAAGTTACGACCACATTTTTACCTTTCAGATCGTCAATATCTTTAATATTGCTACTAGTTTTAACTAAAAAACGAGTGCCAACAATAAAGATCGTATTTGAAAAATCAACTTGTTGTTGACGAGAAAGATTATTGGTTGTTGAACCACATTCAAAATCGTAAGAACCATTTTGTAACAGTGGAATACGGTTTTGAGAAGTCAGCGGTAAGTATTTAACTTGCAAGTTAGGCATGTTTAACTCTTTTTTTACCGCATTAATAATAAGATCTGAGTAATCTTGAGAATAACCAACAACTGTTTGGTTATCACCATAATATGAGAATGGGACTGATGATTCTCTATGTCCTACGACAATCACACCATTTTCTTTTACTTTAGCTAGTGTACCAGTTAATTCATCGGCAAATGCGGTACTACTTACTAGACCTAACATTGCAAATGATAACACTAGTTTGGTTAATTTTGTCTTTTTGTTCATACTCATCTCCTACTGTTTATTTTGTATCATATTAAATAATTTTAACATTTTTACAAAGGGCATATATTATAACTTATTTTTTAGCATAAAAGTACTTTTTACTGTTTATTTATCTATTATTGGAGCTAGATGTAACCAGCAATTAACGCAATATTAGATTACTGATTACATCAAGACTTATTAAAACCCAATTATATTTAAGCAATAATTATGCCAGTATAGTGAACTATAAACGTTTTTTTATAAAAAGTGAGATAAACATTAATGACATCAAAACTAAATAAGGCCAATTCCCCCATATAGCATAAGGCGTTAGGCCAGTTGTTGGTGATACAGATGCAGATAATGCGCCTGTTTCAAATTGCGGTAATTTTTTAACAATATTACCATGTGGATCAATAATGGCTGTAATCCCTGTATTAGTACTACGAATTAAAGGTCTACCAAATTCAAGCGCTCTAGCTTGCGCCATTTGTAAATGTTGTTTAGGTCCAATACTATCACCAAACCAAGCATCGTTTGAAACAGTAAGTAAGAAATCTGTATCTGGAGAAAAATTTTGCCATATTAAATTAGATAAAATCACTTCATAACAAATGGCTGGGGTAAATTTAAAGCCTTTTATTTGTAATTGAGGTTGTTTTGTTTCGCCAGATTTCATTGAGGACATAGGAATGTTGAGCAATTCAGCAATTGGTTCAAGTACTGATTCTAACGGTGTAAACTCCCCAAAGGGCACTAGATGGTGTTTTTTATAACGGTTGATAGTTGGATATTGATAATGCTCCTTTTCTCCTAATACTAATAAAGTATTGTAGATATATCCATTAGATTGATACCCATCTTCGCCAAAACGATAATCAATAATACCAACAGCTATTTCAGAATCATGGGCTCGGGCTTCGTTATCTAGATATTGTAAAAAAGATTGTTGATTTATTTCGTAATCGGTGATGCTAGCCTCTGACCAAATGATAATTTTATCTTTACCAAAGTTTTGTTTAGTCAGTTTTGTATAGGTTTGTAGTGTGTTGTTAAGTTGTTCTCTTGTCCAACGAATTGACTGCGAAATATTTCCTTGAATTAAAACAAAATTAGCTGAACGAGTGTCATTAACTTTAGTCCAATTAATATTATTGAATAAAATTGGTGCAAATAAGATCGCAAGTAGTGCAATAAATGCACCAAGCGTGTGCCTTTTTGGCGTTTTGCTATTTATTGTCTTTATGCAATAAACAAATAATCCGCATAAAATTGTTAGCAGTAAATTAACACCATCAATCCCCAATATAGGAAAATAGCCTTTTAACGGACTATCTAGTTGGCTATAACCGAGTTGCAACCAAGCAAATCCGGTTAAAATATACCCTCGTAAGAATTCGGTTAATTGCCAAAGCACAGGAGCAAGAAGTACAAGTTGTTTAAATGAGAATTGTCCAGCAAAACGATTTGCCATCCTTAATAGAAAAGCAAATAGCATAGGATAGAGTGACAAGTATAGGATTAAAAAACCTAAAATGATAATAGCAATGAGAGCGGGTAACTCTCCATATTGCTTAATACTGATATAAACCCAATGGATCCCAGCGGCAAAATAGCCAATGCCCCAACTTAATCCCAGTAACATAGCTTGTTTTTTAGATCTATCAGCAATAAGCCATAAAAGACCGGCAAACGATACAAAAGCTAGAGGCCAAATATGAAATGGAGCATAACTAAAAACTGCTATACCACCAAAAATTAGGCTTAATAATATTTTTTTAAGCATTTTCAGATAACTCTAAATTAGGCACGGTAGCCCCATCAGGAATAGTCACATGCAATTGAATGATTCGTCTTCGATCTGCAATGGTAACTTTAAATTGATAGCCGTCAATGGTAATGGTTTCACCGCGTAAGGGTAAGCGTCCAAAATGTTGCATTACCAGTCCTCCAATGGTATCCATCTCATCATCACTAAAATCAGTTGAAAATATTTCATTAAAATCTTCCACTAGAGTGAGGGCTCGCACAGTATAAACCGATTGCGTTAAGCGACGAATATCGCGATCTTCAACTTCATCATACTCATCTTCAATATCGCCCACGATGAGTTCTAAAATATCTTCAATAGTCACAAGCCCCGAAACACCACCAAATTCATCAATAGCCATTGCCATATGATAGCGCTGCATACGAAACTCTTTTAGCATATGATCAACACGTTTACTTTCAGGTACAACAACGGTTGGTCTAAGGATTTTTTTCAAATCAAAATTATCGACGCCTTGGCGAATAAAAATCAACAGATCTTTTGCCAATAAAATCCCTTCAATGTGATCGCGATCTTCACTAATAACAGGATAACGGGAATGCCCATGTTCAGAAATAATATCTAAACACTCATCAAGTGAATAATTGTCTTTTATGGTAACAATTTGAGAGCGGGGGATCATAATATCGCGAATGCGTTGTTCGGCAATATCCATAACGCCTTCGATCATATCAAGCGTATCGGGATCGATAAGCTCGTTTTCTTCGGCTTCGCGGATCACTTCGATCAGTTCTTCTTTATCTTTGGGTTCTGAATGAAATAACTGACTTAACCATAATGCAAACCCTTTTTTAGGTCTCCGGTGATTATCATCACTCATTTGTGCTTTTCCTTTCTTACTTTATTATTAATTTACTATTTTTGGTTTAGTTTACTTAATTTACTTACTAAAAAAGTTTGCAAAATAGCATATAACTAAACGACCTATCGTACATTTCTATTCATCAATGGGTTGATAAGGATCTTCAAACCCCAACTGTAGCATAATATCAATTTCGATATTTTCCATTTCTTCAGCTTCATCGTCAAGAATATGATCATAACCGAGTAAATGTAAACAACCATGCACAATCATATGTGCCCAGTGCGAAGTTAATGATTTATGTTGTTGCTCAGCTTCAGCTTCAACCACTTGCTTACAAATAATTAGATCACCCAATAAAGGAACATCGATCTCGATTGGAGATTCAAACGGAAAAGATAAAACGTTAGTTGGTTTATCTTTATGACGATAGGTACAATTTAATTGCTGACTTTCTTGTTTATCGACAATACGGATAGTGAGCTCGGCGTTATCCATAAACTGAGGTAAAATAACCTCTAACCATTGCATAATTTGCGCTTCGGTAGGCAAATTTTGGTTATCTTCTGTAGCAATTTGCAAATCTAAAATAATTGCGCTCATCATATTTACCTTACTTTATTATTCACGATGATAAGGATGATTAGTGGTTAAACTCCATGCACGGTAAAGGCTTTCAGCTACAATAACCCGCACTAAAGGATGAGGTAGGGTAAGTGGCGACAGTGACCAACTCTGTTCCGCCGCCGCTTTGCAAGAAGGAGATAATCCCTCAGGTCCACCAATTAATAAACTCACATCACGGCCATCTACTTTCCAACGTTCTAATTGTTCAGCTAAATTATGCGTTGTGTAAGGTTTACCTGGAATATCAAGAGTCACAATGCGATTGCCTTTACTACAGGCACTTAACATTGCTTCGCCTTCTTTATCTAAGATCCGTACAATATCTGCATTTTTGGTACGTTTTCCAGCGGGGATTTCAATAAGCTCTAAAGGCATATCTTTAGGAAATCGTGATTGATAATCATTAAAAGCAGTGGTAACCCAGTTTGCCATTTTATTGCCAACAGCAATAAGCTGTATCTTCACGTGATTAACTCCAAAGCTTCTCAAGTTCGTAAAGCTGACGGCTTTCTTCTTGCATTATATGTACAATGACCGCATCCATATCAACTACGACCCAATCGGCATCACTTTTACCTTCGCTACCTAACACCAAATGGCCTTGTTTTTTTGCTTCATCAAGTAAATGGTTAGCAATAGAGGAAACATGACGGTTTGAAGTGCCAGTACAAATAATCATATAATCGGTAATACTTGATTTGCCACGAACATCAAGGGTAACAATGTCTTTTCCTTTTAGAACATCAATCTTATCAATAATAAAATCTTGTAACGACTGTTGCAAAATAATCTCTCTTTTTATTAAAAATAAAGCGCCATTATAGCATATATTTTAAAAATAACGGTGATGATAACTTACACATATTTTTATTGATTATTGGGATTGCTTTTTTCTTTTCTTTTTTGCTAGTTTATCTTCATGCAATTTTTTTATTTGTTCTTTTCTGTTTTTCTTTATTTGGTCTCTTTTCAATTTTTTTTGATTATTTATAGCTAAACGTTCCTCTTTATTTAGAGTATCTTTTATTGTATCTTTTGCTTTTCGCTTTTTTTCTCTATTTATGTTAAATTCCTCTAGCACCTCTGTTAACGACGATATACCCAACAAGAATAAAAGTCCTAAAAATAAACCTAATAAAGATGGATATATTGGGTTGTAATCGTGACCCACGTGCGGAAGGATTCTAACCGTTGCTGCTTCTACAAAATTGGTACTAAATAAAAAAAGTAAGAAAAATATCGCTTTCATAATATATGCAATTTAATGGAATAATTTTCACGTATTTCATCTTATACAAATATATATAGAAGTTAAAGGAAATTTGAACAATAAAAAAGCAAAGTTTTATATTTGAATGGCACACATTTTCAAACAAAAAATTAGTGTTGCTGATCCAATTTTTGTAAAAAATATTCAGGATTCTATACCGTCTGGAGATTAAAAAACGAAAATAATAATACGAAGATACACCTTATTTGATTATGAAAAGTAAATTAAAAATATCAAAAGACGATCCATTTTCAAGGAGAGAAGAACAGCATCTCATTAAAATTTATGATACCCAAGCAAATCAGTTTGTTGGTCAATTTGAATTTCCTATTGATGAAAAAAGTCATTTTTCAGAATCTATTCCCTATGAATTAAGAAAATGGGACAACGATGATTTTTTATTGCTGATTGATAAACAAAAATTATATCGATTAAATAAGCATAATAAAACTTTTGAATATGTTAATGATCCCATGTTTGCAAAACAACCCGAGTTTTCACAAGGATTGGCAGAAATTAAGTTTGTAAGCAAAGAATGGGGTGATAGTTTGTATGTGTATACCAATAAAGGGAAGCATTTTTATTTTTACTCTAATATGGGATATAAATGTATTTCAATATGTTGATATAACTAAAATTCTTTTAACTATTTTAACTATTGTTGTTAGTAGCATTATATTATGCCTTATTTGGGTATTACTTTTTAATAATGGCGAATACCGCTATGATAAAAAAGAGGGTAATGTAGCCCAATTTTAAAAAAATAATAGGTTGTTGATAAATAACTATTATTCTTGAAAAGATATCAACCAAAGTTTGTAAATATATCAAGCCAAATTATAAACTAATAAAGTTGTCAGTTGTTTGACAATATAGTAAATAAATACTCGGGTCAAATTTAATTAAAACGAAATCATACGATCAAACAGCGGATTATCAGTCAAACGATGCGTAACCATGATTAGTGTTTTGCCTTTACATGTTTGCTTTATCAATTGGATAATTTGTTGTTCTGTTCGTTGATCAAGGCTTTCTGTTGGTTCATCCATTAAAATTAAAGGGGAATTATGCAGTAATGCTCTTGCAATGCCTATACGACGAATTTCACCGCCAGATAAAGTACGCCCACCTTGTCCAATTAGCATATTTAAACCTTGTTCTGTAGTTAGTAATTTGTCCAATTCAACTTGATGTAGAACCTCAATAAGCTGTTGATCAGTTGCATTAGGATTACCAATGAGTAAATTTTGCCGTAAAGTCTCACTAAAAATAGTAATAACTTGCGGAACCATTGCAATGGCTTGTCGCAAAGTTTTTTCATCCAGTTGATTTATTGGGGTATCATTAAAATAAATATTGCCGGAGCTTGCCTCCCAAGTCCGATTTACTAGGCTTAATAAAGTTGATTTACCACAACCTGTTTTACCAATTATTCCAATATGTTCACCTTGTTCAACCGTTAAGGAAAAATCAGTTAATATCGCAAAAGGTTGATTTGGGTAGCTGAAATTAATTTGTTCAAATTTTAATTTTGCTGTAGTTAAATCTATCGCTTTACCTTTAGAAACAAATTGAATGTCGGGCGTTTGATTAAAAATAGCCGTTGTGCGTGTGGCAGAAGTAAGTACTTGCCCTAAAAAAATAAATGCGCCAGGAATTGGCATAAGTATTTCAGCACTTGCAAGACTAACAAATACAAATAGTGCCACTAAAGGGGATAGGGTGTATTGGGTAATTAGCCACAGAACAAGCAACGTTAAAAAACCAGCAATCAGCACAATCAATGCGCTTGATAGTGCCATTAATGTTGATTGACGTTGCTGGTTATAAAGCCAGTTTGATTCAAGCTCATCAAGTTTAGCACGATAGCGTGGTTGTGCATTAAATAGGATAAGTTCAGCTTGTCCTTGTAGATAATTAATTAATAATAAACGATATTCACTTTGTTGTTTAGCTAGTGTTTTGCCGAGTTGTTTTCCTGCTTGATAAAAAATGACCGGAACCACAAGTAAGGTGGCTGTAAGGATAATAGTAATAATTAACGCAATAGGTAAGTTTATATTTGCTAACCCAACAAACAAAACAACAATGGTAACAAGTGCGGTTACAATAGGTGAAAAAAGTTTTAGGTATAAGTGATCAAGTGCGTCAATATCGACAATAAAGCGATTAAGCAAGTCAGCCCGTTGGTAGTGGGCTAATTGATTGGCACTTAAGGGCAAAATCTTACGAAAAGCTAACGTTCTTAAATAAGCTAAGATTTTAAATGTAGTATTATGATCAACTAAACGCTCCATATAGCGAGCGGCGGTTCGAATAATTGCCGCAGCACGAACACCAGCAGCAGGCAACATATAATTGAAAGTATACAAACCTGCAACGCCAACAAAAGCGGTAGAAGCCAAAAACCACCCTGATAATGACAGCAAAAATACGCTGGCAAATAGGGTAAGAATTGACAAAAATAATCCCAATAAAATTTGCCCAAAATAGTGTTTATATAGTGCGATATAAGGGCGTAATATAGCTAGCATAAATACCCCTTGATATCACAGTGTAGCTTACCATTAGCCAATTGCCAGATTTGTTTAAAATCTTCCATGTCATCTGTTTGATGAGTAATTGTAATGCTATTCGGGGCAATGTGCTGCTGATCCAAATTTTGGATGGTTTGTTTATCTAAACTAGCAGTTGGTTCATCAAGAATCAATAATTGACAGGGTTTTAGCATTGCTCTGGCTAAGGCGATCCGCTGTGCTTGTCCAACTGATAAACGTACCGCATCTTCGCCAACTTGGGTTTTAATGCCTTGTGGTAATTTAGCAATAACTTCGGTCAATTGGGTTTTGGCTATCACGTTATCCAGTTCATGGTTGGTTGCATTTTGTTTACCCAATAAAATATTTTCACGGATAGTACCATTAATCAAGTAAGGATTTTGACCAATCCAGCTTACTTGCAGTTGCCAATCATTAATATCTAATTGATTAAATTCAATACCATTAATCTTTAGTGAGCCTTGATAAGGTAAAAAACCGAGTAGTACTTGCATTAACGAAGTTTTACCCTCGCCACTAGTTCCTATTAGAGCTAATTTAAATGGTGCTTGCAAACTAAACGATAATGGACCAACGATAGGTTGTTGTTCGTTAGATAATACAATTAAATTATCTGCTTCAATTGTTTTTAATGGTTCAGTCAATTTTATGTTTGTTATATTATCATTGGCTTGTTTTGGTGCGATTTTTTTACTTAAAAAAGTTTCGATATTATCTGCTGCTGCGATTGCTTCAGCTTTGGCATGATAGTAAGTGCCCAAATCACGTAAAGGTTGAAAGTATTCAGGGGCTAACATTAGCGCAAAAAAACCAGCAAATAAAGTAACAGTTCCATTATATGCACCAAAATCGAATTCGCCTAAATACGAAAATCCAAAATAAACCGCCACAATGGCGATTGAAATAGAAGTAAAAAACTCCAATACGGCTGAAGATAAAAAGGCTATTTTGAGCACTTGCATAGTTTTAATACGAAAATCTTCAGAGGCAATGGCTATTTCGTTAGTTTGTTTTTCGCCTTGGTGGAATAATCGAATGGTATTGAGTCCTTTTAAACGATCTAAAAAATGACCGCTTAAATATGCGAGCGCTTTAAAATGACGACGATTAATATCAGCGGCTCCCATTCCCACTAAAATCATAAAAATAGGAATCAGGGGGGCGGTGCAAAGCAAAATTGTAGCAGCAGCCCAGTTAAATGGGAAGATAGCAATACAGATTAAAATCGGTGCCATGCCTGCCAATCGCATTTGAGGAAGATAACGGGCAAAAAAGTCATGCAATTTATCAACTTGTTCAATAAGCAATGTACTCCATGCGCCGCTCGTGCTTTGATTTAAATAAGCAGGTCCATGCAACTCAAGTTGATCAATTAATTGCTGTCGAATTTGCTGACGAACTTTTTTGCCTATGGCAAAGTTGATCTTTTCGCGTAGATAAATTAAGCCTGCTCGACCAAGTAACACTGCAATTAGTGCGCCAAAAAAAGGCAGAATATCCACAAAATAGTGTTGTTCAATAATAATTTTTTGCAAAATTACAGCGAGTAATGCAGATTGAATAATAACTAATATAGTTAAAACCAATCCGGTTAAAATTGAAGCACGCAAATTAGTTTTATGCATTTTTGCTTGCTGTTTTAACCAGCCAAGTAGATAGGTCTGGCGTTTTTTATCTAATGACATAAAGATCTTTACTGCTTATTTTAAATTATCCAAATAATGTTCTGCATCTAAAGCAGCCATACAGCCTGTACCTGCTGAAGTGATTGCTTGACGATAGACATGATCCATTACATCACCAGCAGCAAAAATACCTTCGACACTGGTTTGAGTAGCGTTGCCTTGCGTGCCTGATTGTACTTTGATATAACCGCCATTTAGTTCAAGTTGACCTTCAAATATAGCGGTGTTTGGTTTGTGGCCAATAGCGATAAACACGCCTAAAACCGATAATTCTTCGGTAATATTAGGATCTTGTGAGCTACGGATTCTAACTCCAGTTACTCCCATGTTATCCCCTAAAATTTCATCAACTACACGATGAGTATGTAAGATAACTTTGCCTTCTTTAATTTTTTGATCTAAACGATCCATTAAGATTTTTTCTGCTCTAAAGGTATCTCTGCGGTGAATTAAATGCACTTCACTCGCGATATTGGCTAAATAAAGCGTTTCTTCAACTGCGGTATTGCCACCACCCACTACGGCAACTTTTTGGTTGCGATAGAAAAATCCATCACAGGTAGCACAAGCCGACACACCTTTACTTTTGAATGCTTCTTCTGACGGTAAACCAAGGTATTGCGCTGATGCGCCAGTTGCAATAATAAGCGCATCACAACTGTATTGCGTTTCGCTACCATAAAGCTTAAATGGCTTTGTGCTAAAATCAACGCGATCAATTTGATCTAAAATAATTTCAGTATTAAATCTTTCTGCATGTTCTTTCATCTTAAGCATTAATTCTGGTCCTGTTAAATCAGGAGCACCGGCTGGCCAGTTTTCAAGATCGGTTGTGGTAGTTAGTTGCCCACCTTCTTGCATTCCTGTAATTAACACGGGGGAAAGGTTAGCTCGTGCGGCATAAACAGCAGCAGTGTAACCGGCAGGACCAGAGCCAAGTATTAATAAACGAGCATGTTTGGTTTTCATTTTAAATCCTTACTTAATTTTAAAATTTTGGGCAAAATTAACGCAATTTATTGCTAATAAGTCTAACATTATCAATCGTTATAATGTAAAAGAATTGTTTATTATAGCAATAGGTAATCATAATAGGCTTTTTTGTATTGCGCCAATTTTTATTAAACTAAAAGTTTATCTTTTTATTTTCAATTATTTTAAATACATTTATTCTTTATTTAAACTACATTAATTTTTGTTTTTGTTTTTACTGTTTAGAATATGCGATTTTCTTATTCTTATATCCGTTATCTCAAATTTTTTATTATTTAATAAGATATTTTTGATTATTGGTTTAGTTAACATCCTAACAGTAGGAGAGAAGATGAGTAATCCTTCAAAAGAAAGTGTCGAAGCTGTACTTACAAAAATTAATTGGGCTCAAGAGATTTTAAATTCAGTACAACAAAATATTACCGATCCTCAGATTGGTAATATTTTATCTGGAATTGCCTTTATTATGGATTCAGCTTCATCTGAAGCCGAAGCGCTTTATCAATCAATTGAATAATTAAGTTATCTATTTTTATCAACACCTTCAATTTCCATTTTGTGATTGAAGGTGCCTATTGTTTAATTCGTTTCGCTGTTATCAGATAGATACGTTGTTAAGTCTGAAAGTGGCCAACGAATATGCGCTGTTGGTTCATTAATTCGATAACCAAAAGCTAAGCAAAGTCCTATCCCGAATGAGTCGCCACCAAATTGTGGAATATATTTTTCTAGAATCTTGATGACTTTATCATGATCGAATCCTCCAATAGCACATGAATCAATATCACGAAATGCTGCTGCAGTCATCATATTGGCACTAGCGATATAGTCTTGCATTTCTGACCAGTGGTTGATGGTTAAACCGTCGGCTAAGCCTTGTTCGCAAAAATTGATAAATCCTTGACAGGCAATATCAATATCGGTTTGATTATTGGGATCAGGTAAGGTGCGTGCAATTGTTTGTCGTAAATAATCGCTCTGTAACGTAAAATTATTGGCTTTGCGGTAAAGTACAATTACAAAATGTGAACAGCTGGTAACTTGTTCTTGGTTATAGCAAACATTACGTAATTCAACTTTTATCTTGTGACTATCTACAACCACAAAATGCCATGGCTCCATGCCAAATGATGAAGGAGATTGACGACCCGCTTCTAAAATGTATTTAATATCATCATCACTGATTTTTTTGGTATTATCAAATTTTTTACATGCATGTCTAAAGTCGAATGCTTGGGTTAGTTTGTCCATATTTTCTCCTAAGATTGGCTATTCCACGGGGCAACTTTTAACAATAATAACATACCAGGAAAAGCAAGAATAAAACATAACCAAAAAAAGTTTGTCCATCCTAAGTGTTCAACCATAAAACCGGTAGATGCATTAATTAGAGTTCTTGGCACTGAAGCAATGCTGGTAAATAAAGCAAATTGTGTAGCGGTATAAAGTGGATTGGTTGTTTTAGCAATAAACGCTACAAAAGCAGCCGAACCAAGGCCGACACCAAGTGATTCAATCCCTATCACTATGGCTAATAACGTTTTTTGAAATATTCCTATTGTAGTAAAAGGTCCTTCTATCGAAAGCCAAATAAATCCTAAAATTGATATAACTTGGACAACACCAAAAGACCATAATGCTCGGTTTATGCCTATTTTGATCATCAAAATGCCACCCATTAATGCTCCAAACACACTTGGCCATAAAGAAGCATTTTTGGCAATCCAACCAATGTCGGGGCGACTATAGCCTATTTGTAAGTAGAAAGGCGTGGCTAAGGATGTAGCCATGCTATCGCCTAATTTATATAAAAAGATAAATGTTAAAATCCATATGGCTGTTTTAAGTCCATTTCGATTAATAAATTCACTAAATGGCTTAATGATGATATCTTCAAAAGTATGATTTTGGGGCGATTGGTTAATTGGTTCTTTTACTAGTAACGTCATAATGATAGCAGGCAGCATAAATAATGCAGTGATGATAAAAACACTATTCCAAGGCAAGGTATTTGATAATATTAGTGATAATGAACCTGGCACTAAACCTGCAATGCGATAAGCATTGGTATGAATACTATTACCAAGTCCTAATTCTTTATCAAGCAATAACTCTCGTCTAAAGGCATCAAGAGCAATATCTTGTGTAGCTGAAAATAGTGCAATAATAAAGCAAATGGTTGCTATTAACCAAATATTCAATGAAGGTGAAAAAAATCCTAATATTGCGATAGAAAATATAAGTATTATTTGGGACCCAAGCATCCAACCACGTCGTCTCCCTAAATTAAAGAGCGAAATGTTATCCATCAATGGTGACCAGATAAATTTAAAAATATAGGGAATTTGCGTTAATGAAAAGGCTCCAATTGTTTTGATATTAATACCATCACTTTCTAACCATGCAGGTAACAGTTGTAATAATAAATAAAAAGGAAGACCAGAAGCAAAACCTGTAAAAATGCAGATTAGCATCTTGGTCGTAAAAATGGTTTTTAAAAGTGAATTCTGCGAGCTATTCATTATTTAACTTTATTGTTAGTTTTTGGCAAAGTGTTATCATAGCACACAACATATAAAAAATAATTCAGCAAGCCAAGATTGACCGTTTTATCCAAAGTCATGTTTTCAATATAAGAAAGTTATGCGCAATGACTTTTTGAAAGTTAGAGATTCATTATTTTAGCTATTTTTTGTTAAAAAGTTTCAGGTAACTATGTGTTTCAGTATAAAATTAATGTCAATAATTAATTAAGAGATTAACAAACTACCATTTAAAAGGGGTGTAGTAATATGAAAAGTTCAATTAAAGTGGCTGTCTTTAGTAGTAAACATTATGATAAAGAACATTTAGAAATCGCTAATAAAAAATATGGCTTTGATATCGAATATTATGAACATAAACTTAGCTGTAAAACAGTGGTTACCGCCCAAGGTTATGACGCAGTTTGTGCATTTGTTAATGACGAAGTAGATAGAAAAGTACTAAAAAAATTAGCAAGTTATGGCATTAAGATTTTAGCGCTTCGTTGCGCTGGGTTTGATAATGTTGATTTAACTGAAGCTGAAAAGTTAGGTATCACGGTAGTTCGTGTGCCAGCTTATTCACCAGAAGCAGTTGCAGAACATGCAGTGGCTTTAATGATGACGTTAAATAGAAGAACGCATAAAGCCTATCAGCGTACTCGTGATGCTAACTTTTCGTTAGATGGATTAACTGGATTTAATATGCACAATCGTACTGCTGGTGTTATTGGTACGGGCAAAATTGGTCAAGCGATTATCCGCATTTTGAAAGGTTTTGGTATGCATATTCTTGCCTATGATCCTTATCCTAATGATGTTGCAGTTGAATTAGGAGCGCAATATGTTGAGTTAGATGAGTTATATGCAAAATCTGATGTGATTACGTTACATTGCCCTATGACACCTGAAAATTATCATTTATTGAATAAAGATTCTTTCCAAAAAATGAAAGACGGCGTGATGATTATCAATACAAGTCGTGGCGCATTACTTGATGCAACCGCAGCTATTGATGCATTAAAGAAAACAAAAATTGGTGCTTTAGGCATGGATGTTTATGAAAACGAACGTGATCTCTTTTTTGAAGACAAATCTAATGATGTTATTTTAGATGATGTGTTCCGTCGTTTATCTTCCTGCCATAATGTTATTTTTACGGGGCACCAAGCATTTTTAACACAAGAAGCATTGTTAAATATTTCTGATACGACGTTAAACAATATTAAACAAGTTTCGGCAGGAGAATCATGCCCAAATATTGTTAAATAACAATAAATATTTTATGATGTTGTCGATTTTTAATTACTTAAAATATGGATTTTTTATGCAGCGTATTGCCATTTTTATTAGTACAATTTTATTGCTTGTAGCTTGTAGTAGTAATAAATCTTCAACATCTCCCATGAAAGAACACCGTGGACATGCAAATGTTAAAGGCGGTGTCTATCTCGAAAAAGAGCACAATCAATCTAAAACCGCTAGTGCGTCACTAGACATAGATAAAGAAAAATTTATTGATAGAATGGTTAGTAAGCATGGTTTTAATCGTCAACAACTCCGTAATGTGCTTGCTCAAGCTAATAAGCTCGATTGGGTAATTAATTTAATGGATAAACAAGCACCAAAAGCAACCTCGCCAACGGCACCAAATGGTGCTTGGATTCGATATAAAAATAAATTTATTACACCAAGTAACCTTCCTCGTGGTGTTGAATTTTGGAATCAATACCAAAAAGAATTACAGCGTGCTTATAATGAATATGGTGTGCCACCCGAAATTATTGTTGGCATTATTGGCGTCGAAACAGGTTGGGGGAGAGTGATGGGTAAAACTAAAATCATTGATGCCTTGTCAACTCTTGCCTTTTACTATCCAAGACGTGCGAAATATTTTTCTGACGAATTAGAAGATTTTTTAGTTATGTGCCGAGATGAGGGGGTTGATCCCTTTGATTTAAGTGGATCATTTGCTGGTGCTATGGGATATGGTCAATTTATGCCATCAGCATTTAGACGTCACGCTGTTGATTTTAATCATGATGGGCATATTGATTTATGGGATCCTGTTGATGCTATTGGTAGTGTGGCAAGCTATTTTAAATCATACGGTTGGCAACGTGGTAAAAAAGTGGCTGTAATGGCTGATGGCCAAGCACTATCACTTGATACTGGTTTTAGTACTAAATACTCCATTGAAACATTAGCAAAAGCAGGGTTAAAACCACAAAGCTCATTAGAAGGACATACGCAGGTAAGTTTATTGCGTCTTGATATGGGCGATCGTTACCAATACTGGTATGGATTACCAAACTTTTATACTATCACCCGTTATAACCACAGCACTCATTATGCAATGGCCGTTTGGCAATTAGGACTTGCAGTTAAAGAAGCAAGATAGTCATTTAATGGTATTGCATCAAAACTGATAAGGTCGCTTTTGCGGCCTTTTTATTTATTAATGATGTTTAAAAAATGATTAATTTCGTTGCAAGCAATAATAAAATATACCAAAGAATTTAATTAATTTTTTAATCGATAATTTTTGTGCAAGTTGTGCACCTACTTTAGCCATCGAGATGCTTGCTAGCATAATAACTAATACGTCACCACCAAAATACTAGCTAATAATCTAGCCAAGGATCCTATCAAAAGGAAGATAATAAACTTAAAAATCATATTCAATCCTTAGAGTAGGGTAACCCAATCTATATAATTATTTGTTAAGCAAAAATTAAAATGAAAACATTGATTTTAATTACATATTGCTAATATTTTATTGCAAATAATACAGTGATTTTACCTGAATAATTTAAAAGATCTTAATGATTCTCTTAGTAAAAAGTTTACTAACATTGTCATATTTGATCAATAAAGTAATAATCAAAATGATGACAGCGTGGTTAAAAACGATTATGTTATTTAATAAATTTGTAACTAATAAGAAGGTTAAAGATAAATTTAAAGGAGATAATTATGAAAGATCGTTTAAAGTGGATTGATGAATTTGGTTTTTTAGGTGAAACTGCAAGTGGGCATTCGCTAGTGATGGATGGCGGTATTGAACATGGCGGGCGTAATCGTGGAGCTCGTCCTATGGAGCTTTTGTTGCATGGTGCAGCTGGTTGTATGGCTTATGATATTATTGCAATTTTAAAAAATAAAAAAAAAGATGTTCGTGATCTTTGGATAGATATTGATAAAACTCAAGCAGAATCCTCCCCTAAAGTGTATACGTCAATTAATTTTCATATTGTCATTACGGGTATTAATATTGATAACGAAGCAGTCGAAACGGCAGTAAAACTTGCATCAGAAAAATATTGCAGTGCCTCTATCATGCTTGGTAAAACAGCGAAAATGTCTTATACCTATGAGGTTAAAGAATATCACTAAAGTATGTTCTTATAACAAATAATTATAACCTAATAACAAGCTGATCTTAGCATGCTGCGCATTAATCATTTAATATTTCATCATTACTGATAATTGCGCTAGAGAATGATTATGCAACAGTTAAATAAAAATATGCGATTCCGGGATTTGGTTATTCTGGGATTGCTTTTTATTGGTCCAGCAGCACCTGTAGGATTATTTGGTGTTTTAGATGCGATAAGTGATGGTGCAGTTGCTTTGGTTTATATCATAGCAACTTTTGTAATGGCATTTACCGCGCTTTCTTATGCCAGAATGGCAAACGCTTTACCGCATGCGGGAGCTGTTTATGCTTATTGTTCTATTGGCATTCATCCTAGTGCTGGGTTTTTAGTAGGCTGGTTGCTGTTACTTGATTATATGTTTATCCCTGCGGTTGCGTACTTATTTAGCGGTATATCGTTCAATGCATTGATTCCCGAAGTACCAATATGGGTATGGACATGTTTAGCTGTTATGTTAACTACTACGCTGAATTTAGTTGGGGTTAGAAAATCGACTAAAATTACGTTAATCATCTTGATATTTGAAATTATTATATTACTTGCTGTGTTATCTGTTGGTATTTGGATAATAGCCACTAATGGTAGTAACAGAGATTGGTTACAACCTTTTATTGGTGGTGATTTATTCAGTTGGAGTAATCTATTTAATGCAGTGTCTATTGCTGTACTATCTTATTTGGGATTTGACGCTATTGCTACTTTTTCAGAAGAAAATGGCGGACCTCATAATTTAGTTAGTAAAGCGATTATATGTTGTTTAATTTTAGCTGGGTGTTTATTTGTGCTACAAATTTATGTCGGTAGCTTACTTAACCCTTATAACCCTGAATATTTGCGTAGTCATCCAGAACTACAAGGTAAAGTTTACTATCATATTGTTAATCAAGAAATTAATCTGTGGTTAGGGTGGGCACTAGGTTTAATGAAAGCTATTGGTGCATCATTTGCAGCAATGGTTGGACAAGCCGCAGCAAGTCGTCTTTTATTCAGTATGGGGCGTGACAAACGTTTACCTTCATTTTTTGCAAAAGTAGGAAAAAAAAGTGGTGTACCGACAATGGCTATTATATTTGCAGCGCTATTTAATTTATGTTTAGTTGTTATTGCTGCTAATAATGCTAAAGGGTTGCCAACTTTAGTTTCATTTGTTGATATTGGAGCATTAACTGCATTTATCATGTTACATTTATCTGTAATTGGCTATTTTAAGTTTAAAAAAGGCTCAAAAGGATGGTTTTCGTGGTTTCTAGACGTCTTTATGCCTATTATAGGTATTGTAGTGCTATTACCTGTATTATTACATATTGATAACGATGCAAAAATGGTCGGTATTATTTGGTTAGCTATTGGAATGATCATTCTCTATTTAAACAAAAATAAAACCAAACTATTGTGGTTAGAGAAAAATAACAAATAACAAATTCAATACGTTTGTTATAAACTTATAGCATTTAGATTATATAATAAATTTTCTTATCTTTATTCTGGTGTTATAACTAAATGCTATTGGAAATATTACGTGGTGCTTTCATTTCGGCTAGTTTAATTATTGCTATTGGTGCTCAAAATTTATTTGTACTCAAGCAAGGATTATTAAAAAATCATATCTTTTATGTGTCGGCAATTTGTTTTATTTGTGATTTTGCTTTAATGTCAATAGGGATTTTTGGGGTAGGTACTTTTATTCGTAGCAATTCTTTAATTACTAATATTTTAGCAATATCTGGGGCGATTTTTTTAATTTGGTATGGTTTTTGTGCGTTTAAAAGTGCAATTAAAGGCACAAGTAGCATACAAATAGAATCTCAATCTCTTAACAATAACAACTCATTAAAAGTTGTATTGGCAACTTTGGCTGTTACTTTACTTAATCCTCATGTCTATTTGGATACTGTTGTTATTGTGGGTGGAATTGCTGGCACGTTAACTAATGAACAAAAATTTGCATTTTTGGTTGGTGCCGTCAGTGTTTCATTCATATGGTTTTTTAGTCTTGGTTACGGAGCAAAATTACTCATACCGCTATTTAGAAAGAAAAGAATGTGGGTAATATTGGACTGTATAGTTGGTGCTGTAATGTTCTATATTGCCTATTGTTTAGTTATGTATGTATTTGATATGCATTAAGCACATACATAACCAAAACGTTGAACTAATAATTATTATTTGGGAATTGTGTTAGGTTATTCTTGACAAGCTTGATATATATTATTTTTACAATATTGTTTAAAAGTAATGCTTAGCAGTTTGAATACCTTTTATAGTGCCATTTAGTTATTTCCCATTGCCAATATTATATTTTTATTAAAGAAGTTTCTTGACATGTTTACATGCTTCTTGATGGTTGTTTTGGCAAGCTTGTTGAAAGTAATATTTTGCAGTATAGGTATTTATTGCCACTCCCAATCCTTGTTGATAGATAATACCTAAATTGTATTGTGCATCGGCATGATTTTGTTCAGCGGCAAACTGAAACCATCTTCTAGCTTCTGTATAATTTTTTTCAAACCATGAGCCATTATAATATAACCAACCTAAGCTATATTGTGCTTCAGGATTTCCTCTTTGTGCAGATTGAGTGTCTAATTCTACACCTTTGGCAAAATCTTTTTTTAATCCACCTAATCCATTGTAATACATATTTGCTAAATTATGCAGAGCATATATATTGCCTTGCTTAGCTGCTTGTTCATATAGTTCTCTAGCTTTGGTATAGTTTTTTTTGACAACAATTCCAATATAATAAAATCTACCCAGATTGTTTTGAGCCTCTTTGTTGCCTAGTTGTACAGCTTTTTCGTAAAAATATTTTGCCTTAACATAGTCTTGGCTAATAGTATTATTATCTGAATTTTGTTCAATTCCTTTTAGATAATGTTTTTTTTCTGCAAATTCGTAAAGTGCCCCTAGATTAAATAGACCTAAAGCATAACCGCTTGAGGCTGCTTTTGCATAAAACTGCTTTGCTTTAAGCAAATTTTTCTTCACGCCGAGACCATAATTGTACATGTAGCCTAAACTTACTTGTGCATCGGCGTAATTTTGATTAGCCGATTTTTGGTACCATTCAATAGCTTTAGCATAATCTTGTTTAACGTTAAGACCGTACTGGTACATATAACCTAACCGGTTTTGTGCTTCGGCACTATTTTGTTCTGTTGCTTTTTTATATTCAACATCAAAGTTATATTCTATATTTTGTGTTGCAAAAATAGGCGTATTTACAAATAAGTATATTATTAATAGTATTTTTTTCATTTAACTGCCTCTTTATTTTGGGCCCAAATTTCTTATTAAAGAATGTTTTTAACTTGTTTGCAAAACTATTTGTGCTTATTTTGATAAGTCTATTGAAAGCAATGATTTAATGTATAGATATCTTTTGATATTTTTCCATTTTGGTGTAACAGATTAATTATTAACAACCGCAATCGTTATTACTAGCTTGCTTTTTCTTGGCCTGTTGTTTGGCTACAATGGCATTAACCTTTTTTGTTACAACATTTAAGTGATCTTTAGCATCGGAATAGTTTTGTTCAGCGGCCTTAGCAAACCAGTGTTTAGCTTTAAAATAGTTCTTTTTAACCCCTGTACCATTGTAATAGAGTGTTGCTAATGTATATTGAGCAACGGCATCTCCTTTTTTAGCTGCTTTTGTATCCCACTCAATTCCCTTAGAATAGTTTTGTTTTGTTCCTTGTCCATTATAATACAATAAGGCTAAACTGTGTTGAGCTGCGATATGACCTTGATTGGCAGCCTTTTCAAACCACTCTTTTGCTTTAATATAATCAGGTTGTGCTTTTAATTGCTCATCAAAACCATATTCGAAACCTTTAAATTGCCGTTTTTTAGTATATGAGCCATCAGCGTACATAAGACCTACATGGTATTGCGCCTCTGCATCTTTTTGTTCTGTTGCTTTTTGATATTCTTCATTAAAATCAAATAATGTTTGTTGATCAGCATTAACAGCAATACTAAAACATAAAACTAATGATAGTTTTGCAAAAAACTTTAGCATACAACTTCCTTATAAATTAAATAACTTAATTATTCTATCGTATTTATCTGTTTAGTATAGCGTAATTAAATAAGTTGTTTATTAATTAAATATTGATGTCATGAAATGGTGGGTCGTGAGCGATTATTCGGCACATCGTGTGCCTCACCCCTTCGGGGCCAACACTGCGTGTTGTTCAAATTTGTTCTAGACAAATTTGTCGAACGCTATCGTTCTCATCGCTTTTTTTTACTTGATTAGATTGATTGGATTTAGGAATTATTCAATAAAATGGTGGGTCGTGAGCGATTCGAACGCTCGACCAACGGATTAAAAGTCCGCTGCTCTACCGACTGAGCTAACGACCCATCTTAAAGATGGTGGGTGATACCGGGTTCGAACCAGTGACCCCCTCCTTGTAAGGGAGGTGCTCTCCCAACTGAGCTAATCACCCCAAGTGTTTCATTACTGAAACATCACGGTAAAGATTGGTGGGTGATACCGGGTTCGAACCAGTGACCCCCTCCTTGTAAGGGAGGTGCTCTCCCAACTGAGCTAATCACCCTTACCGTGTGGATGTGCATTATAAGGCACGACTTATTTCAGTCAACCTTTTTTTTTTAAATTCTCTAAAATCTACTCCGTTCGATTTAATTTTAAACATTTTTTGGGTGATAGTTCGCAAAAATCGCTTTTGTCAGTTTTTATTTAGGAAAAGATGATTATGATTAAGTGATGCTATTATCAGAAACAAGAAGATAATCCATCATGATTTTTAATAAAAGTAGCGTCATTATTTATGTCGAACCTACAATTTTGCGCTATAGGATTGAAAATTCAGTTAAGCGAAATGCTACAACAGCCACTAGCGAAGATCTGATTGTATTTAATTATCAAAATGAAAATGATATAGATATTTTTATTGATGAGTTACGAAAAAAAATTTCTGAGCGTGCGGTATTTGAACTTAATTTGGATATCAATTTAATTCAAATACAACAATTAACCTTACCTGATGTAAAGCTAAATTTAAATGAATTGAGTTTATACGTTGAAGCTAACATCTATAAATTATTCCAAGTGTCGGCTAAAAGTGTATTTTTTGATTTTGTTTATTCAACTGAACATACAAAACAAATTACAGTGATGATAGTTGAACGTCATTATATTGAAAATTGGATCAATCTTTTTAAAAAGCATCAACGACTATTAACTTTTGTAGGTTGTCGATTTGAAAATAATAAAGTTAATTTTTTACCTTGGCGGCAAGAGAAACAAACAAAACATCAACGACAATTGACAGGCGTGGTTGTTGGATTTATGGGCATAATAAGTTGTTTGCTCTGTTATTTGTGGGTACACGCTAAAAATGATTTACAAACTTATGATGAAAAATTACTACACCAGCAAAAGATAGTACAAAAATTAACTGAAGAATTAGTTAATTATTTGCCTAATCCATCATTAAGCCAAAAACAAATTCAGCAATCCTTATTATTGCTTTCAGCGCAGTTACCTTCAGTAATTTGGCTTGATTCTTTCTATTATGAACCTAAAAAAGTAGCAATAGAAGGGCAAAGCTTTAGTTATGTCGAACTTACTCATTTTAACCAAAATTTGTTAATGCTAAAAAATATCGCTAAAAGTCAAATAAAGACCGTATCGACCAATAAGAATAATTTATTTTTTGAAATGGAAATGGAACTTAATGAACAGTGATTTTTTCTATCGCCCAGTTTGGCAACAGTACGCATTGTGTATTTTATGTTGTTTAGCATTTTTTGTTATTGTTTATCAACTTTTTATTAAAGAAGGCCAGCAACAAGCTGAGCTAAAGGCCGAGTTATATCAGCAAAAGATTACTGAAATTGAATTGTTACAGGCAAAAGTAAGGCGTTATCAGGCAAGTAAAAATAGTTTATATAGTTTGATATCTGAAAAAGAATTAGCGTTGGCTATTGAACAAAATCATCTAACACTAAGTTCCTTTAAACATTATCAAACTGACAATACGGTTAATTGGGATATTGAATTAGAAGGGCAATTTTTTGATTTTATGGCTTTAATTTCATCATTAACGGATGATTTTTATTATCTTGATTTTCAGAATCTAAAAATCAGCAAGCAAGAACAGCAGTTACAGATCATGTTTACGCTCTTATTTAAAAAGTCATAAAGTGAAACGTTATATCTATCAATTTATTAGTTTATTAATTGTTATCTGTTTTGAACTAAAGGCCGATGTGTCTTTAGAACGAGATCCTTTTCAACAAAATTACTCAGTTTCTTGTAGTGAGCAAACGACGTTACTGCTTGAACAAATTCAAGTTTGGCATTTTAGGGGAAGCATGAATCAAATTGCTCAGAATTATCAGCAAATTTGGTTAACATCTGAAAATCAATGGTTAGCAATAACTGATGATGTGGTGCCTAACGTTTTGTTTCCTTGGCGTTTGCAATCTTTATTAAACGATAAAATAACGTGGCAGGCCGATTTGCCTGATTATTGCCATAGTACTGTATCATGGACAATGTCGCTAAATGAATAATAACAATAGTAAGAATCAAAAGCATCAATGGCTAGAACAATGTATTTGCAGATTGATTAAAGCAATAATAAGTTTGTTAGCTGTAATAATTTTTATATTTGTAACAATGATCATAAATACAACTTACGCAAATATGAAGCAATCAGTAAATGTCGATTCGCAACAAAATATCTCAATGACATTCTACCAAACCGACATTGCAATTATCTTACAAGCTTTAGCCGATAATCAGCAGATGAATTTAGTCATGACCGAAGATATACCAATTAAGCAAACCATTAAACTCAACAACGTTGATTGGCACAAAGCGCTAAAGATCATATTAGATTCGGCAAATTTACAAGCCGAAATTGACGATAATATTTTGTTCGTATCTAAAGCGATAGAACCAGAAGTTTTATTGAAAAAACAGCAATCTGAACAAAGAGAAAAAGAATTAAACCAACCACTTAATTCTTTGCCTATAGCTGTTAATCATGCAGACCCAGCCACCTTAATTGAAACAATTCAACAACAAGGATTATTATCAGAACGGGGCAAGATTACGCTCGATAAGCGGACAAATTCGCTTATCATTACCGATTTAGCTAAACAATTTGCTAATATCCAAAAATTAGTTAAAACACTGGATAAACCAATGCCTCAAGTTCATATTTCAGCGCATATTGTTACTATGAATGAGGAGAGCATGTCAGAGCTGGGTATAAAATGGGGATATTCAGGAAAATCATCGCAATTATTAGATAAGTTCGATGTGGGGCTTGGAGCTAGTTATCCCACCACAACTGTAGGTTTTAATTTGGCTAAAATATCTGGTCATTTACTTAATTTAGAGTTATCAGCGCTCGAATCTGAAAATCAACTTGAAATTATAGCCAGCCCAAATTTGTTAACAGCCAATCAAAATATGGCGTCGATAAAACAAGGTACTGAAATTCCTTACGAGGTTTCTAGTGGTAGTAATGGTGCAACATCTATTGAATTTAAGCCTGCGGTGTTAGGGCTAGAGGTCACACCGAAAGTACTAACAGATGATAGGATGATTTTAGACTTATACATTACGCAAAATACGGCTGGTCGCTCAATAAAACGTAGTGATGGTGGTGAGGCGATAGCTATTGATACACAAGAGATCAAAACACAAGTTCAAATAAAGAATGGCGAAACAGTAGTTTTAGGTGGTATTTTTCAACAGCTTAACACCAATGGGCAACAAAAAGTACCTGGTGCGGGCGATGTGCCCATTATTGGAAATATATTTAAATATAATAGAAAAAAACAGCAAAAACGAGAGTTGGTTATTTTTATTACACCGCAATTGGTTGAGTAAATGTTAACGGAGTTGTATCATACTTTAACTTGTTTTAGCAGTTGCTTTGATAAGTAAATATTGTTTTAAAGTATATTATTATTACCATTAATTATAAAAGTAGAGAATATTATGCATGTTGTTGCTTCTGATTTAGACGGTACTTTATTAACTCCTGAACATAGCTTATCACCTTATACCAAGCAAGTCCTTCAAGCGTTACGTAAAAAAGGCATTCACTTTGTTTTTGCAACTGGCAGACACCACATTGATGTCGCTCAAATGCGTGAAAACATGGAAATTGACGCCTTTATGATAACAGCAAATGGTGCTAGGGTGCATGATAGCGAAGGTAATCTAGTTTTTAGCCAAAGTATTTCCCCATCGCTTGCTAGTGAAATAGCTAAAATGAGTATGGATGATCCTTTAATTTATACTCATGTATATCGTGGTGATCATTGGTTAATTAATAAGGAAGATACATATTCATTAGAATTCTTTCGAGACACAGATTTTACTTATCAATTATTTAATCCACTTAATTTTGACACTAGCGATATTGCTAAAATTTATTTTACGACAACGGATAATGCACTTTACCCGCATTTAGTCCAATTAAAGAATCGACTTGATGCAAAATTTGGTGACAAACTTAGCATTGCTTTTTCAACCTTAAATTGCCTTGAAGTGATGGCCGAAAATGTGTCTAAGGGTAGTGCACTAAAAAAAGTGGTAGAAAAATTAGGTTACAGTTTAAAAGATAGTATCGCTTTTGGTGATGGCATGAATGACTACGAAATGTTAAAAGCCGCAGGTAAAGGTTGTATAATGCAAAACGGAAGCTCGGAATTAAAATCATTATTGCCTGAGTTAGAGGTTATTGGCTCTAACGCTCAAGATGCTGTACCACATTATCTAAGTAAACTGTTTTTATAATTATTAAATATGAATATAACTATTGACAAAGAACTCAACACGCTTGGATTGCGTTGTCCTGAACCTATTATGTTAATTAGAAAAGCGATCCGAGAACTATCTATAGGACAAGTTCTTTATGTGATCGCTGATGATTTTGCAACTACTCGTGATGTACCTAGCTTTTGCCGCCATATGGATCATCAATTACTGTCATTGCAAATAGAATCTCAACCTTATCAGTATTGGATCAAAAAATCCCATTAGTGTAACGATTTTTATGGCAAAAAGTTTCAGGAAAGTAGGTGTTTGTGTCAATTTAATTCGATTTGCTTTAAGTAAAAACGTAATGTACGCCAATCATTAGGTTGAAGATTATCAACCATTAATAATAGCGTACAGCGTTTGCCATTATGTCGTGATTTTAAGTTTAAAATAATGATATAACGAAATATCAACGGTCTATGCATTAAGTACCAACGTTGTTTGTGCCAGTATATTTGATTGATACAGTGAAATAGCGCAAATTCGTCTTTAATAGTTTTGAAATAACGTAGACTGTGCCACCATTCTATTATTAATAATAGAATAATAACAAAGGTATAACAATTTAAGTATGTGTTAGCAAACATAACTAAACAAAGTGCGATTAACACTGAGTAAAAAAGAGTTGAAATCAGTAATTGTATCTTTGATATGCTAAGTTTTATGCTCCACATAATTCATTCTTTACTTTAGTTAAATTAGGATTATTTCATTCTTTTGCAAAAAATTACTTAAAATAAAGACAAATATGGGAGATAATGCGCATAATTTTTGTGTGTTTTAATAAACGAGCGATCAACCATAGACTTTTTCTTTTAATGTCAATGTGAAGATCCAGAACTGAAGATAGTGTTACTAAATTTGGCGCAGAGAGAACTCTCGTGCCATTATTTTTGCCTTAAAATTTAGAATAGGAAAGATTTGTGATATTAATTAGAGTGTTAAAAATTATTCTAAAATTATTCATTGGCTTATTTCTTTGTGGCTTAATTATTGGTATTGCAGGTTATGCTCATTATTCAAAGGATCTTCCTGATGTCACTACATTAAAAGATGTTCGACTTCAAACACCAATGCAAGTATTAAGCAAAGATGGTGAATTAATTGCCATTTTTGGTGAACGGCGTAGAACCCCTCTGAAATATGATGAAATTCCTCCAATAGTTATTAATGCGGTCATTGCAACTGAAGATGCTCGTTTTTATGAACATTTTGGCATCGATCCAGTTGGTATTGCTCGAGCGATGTATATTGGTTTAAAGCAGAAAGGATTTTCTCAAGGTGGCAGTACAATTACGCAACAAGTCGCTAAGAACTTTTTCTTAACACCTGAAAAAAGTATAGCGCGTAAAGTCAAAGAAATGATTTTGGCTATCCGTATGGAAAAAGAGTTATCAAAAGAAGAAATCATGGCACTATACCTTAACATGATTAACTTCGGATCGAGGGCATATGGTGTTGCTGCTGCATCTTATACTTTTTTTGGTAAAACACCTGAACAGTTAACTGTTGATGAAGCGGCTTTATTAGCTGGTTTACCAAATGCACCATCAGCTTACAACCCAATTTCACATCCAGAACGAGCATTGACTAGACGCAATTGGGTACTAGGACGAATGCTAGATCAATCCTATATTACTCAAGCAGAATATGACGAAGCGATTAAAAAACCGTTAGGCGCTAGCTACCACTCACCACAAATTGAGTTTTCGGCGCCTTATGTTGCCGAAATGGCACGTCAATTTATGTACGACAAATTTGGCGAAAATGCCTACACAGATGGCTATAAAGTCTATACAACTATCTCAAAAACCGATCAAATAGCTGCAACAGAAACAGTGCAAAAGCATATTATTGAGTATGATACCAGACATGGTTATCGTGGTGCTGAAAAAGTATTATGGCAACCAGACGAAGCACCATGGAATTCTGAACAAATCCAGCAAACTCTTAATAAATACATGTGCTATGGCGGAATATGTCCAGCGGTGGTCATGACATCTTCAGATAAAGAAGCAACAGCGGTATTATCTGATAAAAGTAATATTACTATTGCATATCAAAACATGAAATGGGCGCGTCCATTTATTAGCGATACAAGACAAGGCGCTTACCCAAGAAAAGTCTCTGACACCATCAAGGCAGGACAGTTAATTTGGGTCAAAAAAACTGATGATAATTGGGAATTATCACAAATTCCTGCTGTTAACGCTGCGCTAGTATCACTTGATTCAGACAATGGTGCAATCAAAGCGATTGTTGGTGGTTATGATTTTAATTTGAGTAAATTTAATCGAGCAACACAAGCACTAAGGCAATTAGGATCGAATATTAAACCATTTATTTATACCTCAACATTAGAGCAAGGTTTAACAATGGCTACGCTTCTTAATGATGCACCAATTGTTCGTTCTGCGGGTAGTGCTACATGGCGTCCTAAAAACTCACCACCTACCTATGCAGGACCTTTACGTTTAAGAATTGGCCTAGGAATGTCTAAAAATGTAATGATGGTAAGAGCATTGCGTGCAGTTGGTATAGATTATGCTGCGACTTATTTAGAGCGTTTTGGATTTCCTAAAGAAAATATTTCTTATAATGAATCGTTAGCTTTAGGTTCGGCATCATTTACGCCATTGCAAGTGGCAAGAGCTTATTCGGTGATCACTAATGGCGGTTATTTAATATCACCATATTTAATTGAAAAAATTGAGGAAAATGATGGTAAAGGTCTAATTTATCAGCATCAACCTTTAATTGCTTGTCACAATTGTACTGACGATGACGTCATTGTAGGGGCCACACCAGTATCACTTGATAATGTTGAAAATGAATCAACCGAATTAGGTAATGAAGAGCCAGAGCAAGAAAATCTAAAAGCAGATGATAATATAATTTTACCTGATATTGATACTGAAAATAAAGTCACTGATGTAACACCAAAATACGCACCGCATACGGTAAATAGTGGTATTGCATTTATTATGAAAGATGGTCTTCGATCCATCGTATTTGGTGGTTCAGATTGGCAAGGTACTGCATGGCGTGTGAAAGCATTGGGTAGAAAAGATGTCGGTGGTAAAACTGGGACAACTAACTCATCTAAAGACGTTTGGTTTTCTGGATTTGGTGGCAATATTGTAACTACTGTTTGGATGGGATTTGATGATCATCGCCGTGACTTGGGGCGAACAGTCCGGGCTGAAGCAGGGGCAGTAACCGCAAATCCAATATGGGTTGATTATATGAAAGTTGCCCTAAAAGATGTACCAGTAATAGAAGATGTAAAACCTGCAAATGTTATTTCTGTTACTATTGATCAAAAAACAGGTCTATTACCTCAATCTGGATCTAAAACAATGTCAGAGTACTTTATAAAAGGTACCGAACCAACGACTTATGCGACCCAAGAGGTGGGCACGAAAGTAACAGATTCAGAAGGTAATACTTCAGAACTATTCTAATAAAGGATTTAGCATGAATGGTTCAATAAGAATTATTGGCGGAAAATGGCGTGGGCGTAAATTGTCGGTACTAGACAAACAAGGATTACGCCCAACCACCGATCGAATCAAAGAAACTCTATATAACTGGTTAATGCCAGTTATACATGATAGTGATTGTTTGGACTGCTTTTCGGGTAGTGGCTCATTAGGTTTTGAAGCGGTATCAAGAGGAGCCCAAAGTGTTACTTTGCTCGAAAAAGATAAACAAGTAGCACAGCTACTTAGCAAAAATAAACAGATTATTGCTAGCAACGCAATCGACATTTATCATACTGATACTTTACAATGGCTAAACAGGCCAGCAGTAAAACAGTTTGATATTGTATTTATCGATCCGCCATTTCATCAATCATTAGTCGCAAAAACGGTTAACGAACTTGAAAATAACAACTGGCTAAAACCGTTGGCTTATATTTATATTGAAACAGAAATACAGCATGATCTAACAACTTATATTCCAACTAATTGGCGCTTACATCGTGAAAAAATTGCAGGGCAAGTTCACAGCTATCTATTTATACGAGAAGATAATTAATGTTCATCTTTATTGGTAAAACTTTATACTCATTAATGTGGTTATTTTTATTATTTAACTTAATCCATCCATATCCAAAACCGGCAAATGTTGTGGCCAATATTGGCTTAATCGCCTTTACTGTTACTCATGGTTTACAAGCATGGATGTTAAACTCAACCATGACCAAACAAGAAAAACAACAAGACAAATTTAAAGTGTTACGGCTATT
This sequence comes from Gilliamella bombi, assembly GCF_900103255.1. GTDB lineage: Bacteria > Pseudomonadota > Gammaproteobacteria > Enterobacterales > Orbaceae > Gilliamella > Gilliamella bombi. The sequence continues at coordinate 42,648 of NZ_FMWS01000021.1, forward strand.
TTTATTTGGTGTTTTTGAATCACTTAGTTGGAAAGATAGTTTGAAAGACAAAAAATAATAATAAAAAGAGGTTGCGAGATACAAAAATTTTTGTATAATGCTCACCACTTCTTACGAAGCACCTCAATAAGCGGGAATAGCTCAGTTGGTAGAGCACGACCTTGCCAAGGTCGGGGTCGCGAGTTCGAACCTCGTTTCCCGCTCCAATAAAACATCTATTTAGTATAAAAGTAAATTTATATCCCATACGGTGTTAACTAACGAAAGTGATTAGTTGTGTGCAAGGCACAAAAAACACAGCAAAAACATTGTAATAAAAACAGAAATTAGCTAATAATTACTTAAATTAAGTAAAATAAAAAACTTTAATAAAATCAATAGTCCACCTGAGCTATTTTAGAGAAAACACACAACACGGCAAGGTTAATCTACCTATCTTTTAACTGTGTCGGAGTGCTTTGCTGATAGACTGAGGGCAGCACGCCAAATAGGACTGTTTGGTGAGTTTGTGCTTTGTTAGGGATGCCAATTTATCAGGAACAACTTGGCACTTTTTAGCAAAGCAAATAGGCTTAAAAAAGGCGAATATCATAATGATTCGAGTAAATCATACCGATGGTTAAGAGCGAGAGCGTTGGGTACCGTAGTTCATATTTTGTATCTCATGTGAGTTGTAAGATGTTACGCTCAAAATTCTTAAATTAAACGTTACCACCAATATCAGTTATTCCGACAAAATTCAAAAGCTATAAAGCTAACACCCTATTTTAATTATAAAATTAACCTATCTATAAAGTCGAATTGTTTTCATCTTTACATTTCTT
>NZ_FMWS01000047.1:0-3321 GCF_900103255.1 Gilliamella bombi
ATTTAAAAGTCTGGCGGCACCCTACTCTCACATGGGTAATACCCACACTACCATCGGCACTACGGCGTTTCACTTCTGAGTTCGGCATGGGGTCAGGTGGGACCACCGCGCTATTACCGCCAGACATATCCTGTCTCTTTCAATTAGTATTGATATCTTCTACCATTATCTCATATCAATACTTATCTCTCAATCCGGAACAAACTGTTTTTTCAATCTCTATTCTCTTTTCGATGATTTTCTCATCTAGTAATAACTTCTGCGTAACCCAAAACAACTCCGAGTTGTAAGGTTAAGACTCTCGGTTCATTAGTATCAGTTAGCTCAATGTATCACTACACTTACACACCTGACCTATCTACGTCTTAGTCTCAAACGGACCTTACTGAATCTCTTCAGGGAAAACTCATCTCGAGGCTAGTTTCGTGCTTAGATGCTTTCAGCACTTATCTATTCCGCACGTAGCTACCGGGCAATGCAATTGGCATCACAACCCGAACACCAGCGGTGCGTTCACTTCGGTCCTCTCGTACTAGAAGCAAACCCTCTCAATTTTCCTACGCCCATGGCAGATAGGGACCGAACTGTCTCACGACGTTCTAAACCCAGCTCGCGTACCACTTTAAACGGCGAACAGCCGTACCCTTGGGACCTACTTCAGCCCCAGGATGTGATGAGCCGACATCGAGGTGCCAAACACCGCCGTCGATATGAACTCTTGGGCGGTATCAGCCTGTTATCCCCGGAGTACCTTTTATCCGTTGAGCGATGGCCCTTCCATTCAGAACCACCGGATCACTATGACCTACTTTCGTACCTGCTCGAGCCGTCACTCTCGCAGTCAAGCTAGCTTTTGCCATTGCACTAACCTCCTGATGTCCGACCAGGATTAGCTAACCTTCGTGCTCCTCCGTTACTCTTTGGGAGGAGACCGCCCCAGTCAAACTACCCACCAGACAGTGTCCCTTACCTCGATTCAAAAGTATAGGTTAGAACATCAAACATTAAAGGGTGGTATTTCAAGGTCGACTCCACACACACTGGCGTGCATGCTTCTTTGCCTCCCACCTATCCTACACATTAAGGCTCAATGTTCACTGTCAAGCTATAGTAAAGGTTCACGGGGTCTTTCCGTCTTGCCACGGGTACACCGCATCTTCACGGCAATTTCAATTTCACTGAGTCTCGGGTGGAGACAGCCTGGCCATCATTACGCCATTCGTGCAGGTCGGAACTTACCCGACAAGGAATTTCGCTACCTTAGGACCGTTATAGTTACGGCCGCCGTTTACTGGGGCTTCGATCAGGAGCTTCTGCATAAGCATAACCCCATCAATTAACCTTCCAGCACCGGGCAGGCGTCACACCGTATACGTCCACTTTCGTGTTTGCACAGTGCTGTGTTTTTATTAAACAGTTGCAGCCAGCTGGTATCTTCGACTGATTTCACCTACGTCCGCATGGGATTTCAATTACACATCAGCGTGCCTTCTCCCGAAGTTACGGCACCATTTTGCCTAGTTCCTTCACCCGAGTTCTCTCAAGCGCCTTAGTATTCTCTACCTGACCACCTGTGTCGGTTTCGGGTACGATTAACTATAACCTGAAGCTTAGAGGNNAGTGACCGGATTTGCCTAATCACACCCCTACACGCTTAACCCACCATCCAATAGGTGGTAAACCTAGCCTTCTTCGTCACCCCATCGCAGTTATAGCCAGTACGGGAATATTAACCCGTTTCCCATCAGATACGCCCTTCGGCCTCTCCTTAGGGGTCGACTCACCCTGCCCCGATTAACGTTGGACAGGAACCCTTGGTCTTCCGGCGAGCGGGCTTTTCACCCGCTTTATCGTTACTTATGTCAGCATTCGCACTTCTGATACCTCCAGCATGCCTCACAACACACCTTCTACGGCTTACAGAACGCTCCCCTACCCAATACACTTGCGTGCACTGCCGCAGCTTCGGTGCATAGTTTTAGCCCCGTTACATCTTCCGCGCAGGCCGACTCGACTAGTGAGCTATTACGCTTTCTTTAAATGATGGCTGCTTCTAAGCCAACATCCTAGCTGTCTAAGCCTTCCCACTTCGTTTCCCACTTAACTATGACTTCGGGACCTTAGCTGGCGGTCTGGGTTGTTTCCCTCTTCACGACGAACGTTAGCACCCGCCGTGTGTCTCCCATGATTCAACTTGTCAGTATTCGGAGTTTGCATCGGGTTGGTAAGCCGGGATGGCCCCCTAGCCGAAACAGTGCTCTACCCCCAACAGTCACTCATGAGGCGCTACCTAAATAGCTTTCGGGGAGAACCAGCTATCTCCCGGTTTGATTGGCCTTTCACCCCCAGCCACAGGTCATCCGCTAATTTTTCAACATTAGTCGGTTCGGTCCTCCAGTTAGTGTTAACCAACCTTCAACCTGCCCATGGCTAGATCACCGGGTTTCGGGTCTATACCCTGCAACTTAACGCACAGTTAATACTCGGTTTCCCTTCGGCTCCCCTATTCGGTTAACCTCGCTACAGAATATAAGTCGCTGACCCATTATACAAAAGGTACGCAGTCACTATTACCCAATAGGTAACAGCTCCCACTGATTGTACGTACACGGTTTCAGGGTCTATTTCACTCCCCTCCCGGGGTTCTTTTCGCCTTTCCCTCACGGTACTGGTTCACTATCGGTCAATCAGGAGTATTTAGCCTTGGAGGATGGTCCCCCCTTCTTCAGACAGGATATCACGTGTCCCGCCCTACTCTATAAGCTTCCACATAACGTACCTTCGTGTACGGGACTTTCACCCTCTATCGTGCGACTTTCCAGACGCTTCCACTAATACTTTATGCTACCCGCTTGGGCTCCTCCCCTTTCGCTCGCCGCTACTCAGGGAATCTCGGTTGATTTCTTTTCCTCGGGGTACTTAGATGTTTCAGTTCTCCCGGTTCGCCTCATCTAACTATGAATTCATTAGATGATAGTGTAGTTTCCTACACTGGGTTTCCCCATTCGGACATCGACGGCTATTACGCTTTTTATCAGCTTACCGTCGCTTTTCGCAGATTAACACGTCCTTCTTCGCCTCTGATTGCCTAGGCATCCACCGTGTACGCTTAATTTCTTAACCTTACAACTCACAGTTGTCTTGGTTTAAATTACGCTTTCTTCTCTTTCTTACTTATTCTCTTTTTATTTATAGATTGTTCAATTAAAGTTCAATAAACTTTAACTCAATCTATAATCAAAAGCCTTTCGTAAAAACGAGAACTCGTTTCTTTCAGCTTGTTCCTAATTGTTAAAGAGCTTTATCTTTCTATTCACTTAA
>NZ_FMWS01000047.1:3378-5182 GCF_900103255.1 Gilliamella bombi
TCTTCTAAACAAACAATCTGTGTGAACACTTACGAGCTCTTCGTAAGGAGGTGATCCAACCGCAGGTTCCCCTACGGTTACCTTGTTACGACTTCACCCCAGTCATGAACCACACCGTGGTAAACGCCCTCCCGAAGGTTAAGCTATCTACTTCTGGTGCAACCCACTCCCATGGTGTGACGGGCGGTGTGTACAAGGCCCGGGAACGTATTCACCGTGACATTCTGATTCACGATTACTAGCGATTCCGACTTCATGGAGTCGAGTTGCAGACTCCAATCCGGACTTAGACGTACTTTGTGAGGTCCGCTTACTCTCGCGAGGTCGCCTCCCTTTGTATACGCCATTGTAGCACGTGTGTAGCCCTGGTCGTAAGGGCCATGATGACTTGACGTCGTCCCCACCTTCCTCCGCTTTATCAACGGCAGTCTCCTTTGAGTTCCCGACCTAATCGATGGCAACAAAGGATAAGGGTTGCGCTCGTTGCGGGACTTAACCCAACATTTCACAACACGAGCTGACGACAGCCATGCAGCACCTGTCTCACAGTTCCCGAAGGCACTCTCGTATCTCTACAAGATTCTGTGGATGTCAAGACCAGGTAAGGTTCTTCGCGTTGCATCGAATTAAACCACATGCTCCACCGCTTGTGCGGGCCCCCGTCAATTCATTTGAGTTTTAACCTTGCGGCCGTACTCCCCAGGCGGTCGATTTATCGCGTTAGCTTCGGAGCCCATCACTCTAGGCAACAAACTCCAAATCGACATCGTTTACAGCGTGGACTACCAGGGTATCTAATCCTGTTTGCTCCCCACGCTTTCGCATCTCAGCGTCAGTATCTGTCCAGAAGGCCGCCTTCGCCACCGGTATTCCTCCACATCTCTACGCATTTCACCGCTACACGTGGAATTCTACCTTCCTCTACAATACTCTAGTTAACCAGTTTTAAGTGCAATTCCTAGGTTGAGCCCAGGGCTTTCACACCTAACTTAATTATCCGCCTACATGCCCTTTACGCCCAGTCATTCCGATTAACGCTCGCACCCTCCGTATTACCGCGGCTGCTGGCACGGAGTTAGCCGGTGCTTCTTCTGTGATTAACGTCAATTAATAAACCTATTAGATTCATTACCTTCCTCATCACCGAAAGTACTTTACAACCCGAAGGCCTTCTTCATACACGCGGCATGGCTGCATCAGGGTTCCCCCCATTGTGCAATATTCCCCACTGCTGCCTCCCGTAGGAGTCTGGACCGTGTCTCAGTTCCAGTGTGGCTGGTCATCCTCTCAGACCAGCTAGAGATCGTCGCCTTGGTGAGCCATTACCCCACCAACTAGCTAATCCCATATGGGTTCATCAAATGGCGCATGGCCCGTAGGTCCCATGCTTTGGTCTCTCAACTTTATGCGGTATTAGCAGTCGTTTCCAACTGTTGTCCCCCACCATTCGGCAGATCCCCATACTTTACTCACCCGTCCGCCACTCGTCATCAAGTGCAAGCACTCATGTTACCGTTCGACTTGCATGTGTTAAGCCTGCCGCCAGCGTTCAATCTGAGCCATGATCAAACTCTTCAATTTAAAGTTTGATGCTCAATAACTGTCTCTGACATATTCAAATGAATCTTCAGTGTCACTTATCAAGACTTAATTTTTTAGTCCGTAGACTTTAATCTTTTGTCTCGCAAGTGCCCACACAGATTGTCTGTTTCTTCTTTTTAAAGAGCTAACAGCTTACATCACTCATCAACCTTCGTTGATTTAGTTCGCTGTCTCAAGGGTTGCGTATACTACGCTAACCTTT
>NZ_FMWS01000049.1 GCF_900103255.1 Gilliamella bombi
TAATTAGTGTAGCCGATCCAGTGGGTGCAATTAATTTTAATGGTGGTGGATTTTGTGTGGACATTAATTGTTGATGACGATATCCAAAAATGGATTAGAGCTACCCGTTTTGGCACTCAATATGATCGTAATATATCCCCAAATTTTGACGCAGAATTAACAGCCTTTAAAAAACTAATGAAAATAGAAGAAAATCAAGAAAAAGTTGAACACGCCACCGATAGCTTTTTAACTTATATTGGTTGGGATAGCTCAATCTTTTCCGATTTTTCGTTTAATGATATTTTAGGCATTGATCCCGAAAATAATTCACAATCCCAATTAAATACTCCTTATTCACTAAATTAAGAGCGATAAATATATGACCCTAAAATCATTTTATAAAATTCAAAATCAAATGGTCGACAAATCTTGGCGACATCATGCCACGCCACCGGTTTTACCGTGCTTGGGCGATGAGTTTACTTGTATTCGTGGCACAATAAAATACATTGATCTACAAATGCAACAACAAGCGTTTGAAGTTGAATCGTACCAAAATATGCAAGAATCAATGAAACGAACTAATCGAGCAGCACAAATTGGCGCAATTATAGGCACATTACGGGGCCAAGTTGGTTTAACTAGTATGCCAGAAACTGAACCAGTTTTGCGTAATGCCAATTTTGTCAATGTACAAATTGAAAAAGAGATTTATCGTGGTTGGGTTGGAGATTGTCCATTTCAACCAGGTGATGAAGTGATTGTGGTCGCTGAATGGCAACATGACCATTACGAACTCTATGCCATAGCCAAACCCGATGAACGGATTATTTGTGTTTGCCCTAACTGTTTTCGAGGGCGTTGGGCTTATTCTGTATTTTGCCTTAAATGTACTATTATGACTTTGATAATTGCACTATTAGTCGTGACGGGCATCTATATATATTACCATGGTTTAGATAAAGTTGTTACTTTAAGTAATAGTTATTTAAATAACATTTCAGGTGCTGCAATGGCTTTTGGTACTTTTGCTGTTATTGGTTTTATTATTGCTTTAAAAGACAGCTTTAAAACCAAAGTCAAAATTGCTGAGCAAATATTTAAGGCTTTAAACTTAAAAAAGATATCAAGACTTGATTTAAGAAAATTCACCAATAGAAAATGTTGGAAATTAAAGTTTCAAGGAAAATATAACGTAAATGATAAAAAGCCTAATATTAGCTATAAAATAAAAGTGGATGATAATAATCTTTTTTATTATTAAAAAAATGAATAAGAAAAATGGCGTACTAATATGACCCTAAAATCGTTTTATAAAATTCAAAATCAAATGGTCGACAAATCTTGGCGACATCATGCCACGCCACCGGTTTTACCCTGCTTGGGCGATGAGTTTACTTGTATTCGCGGCACAATAAAATACATTGATTTACAAATGCAACAACAAGCGTTTGAAGTTGAATCGTACCAAAATATGCAAGAATCAATGAAACGAACTAATCGAGCAGCACAAATTGGCGCAATTATAGGCACATTACGGGGCCAAGTTGGTTTAACTAGTATGGCAGAAACTAAACCAGTTTTGCGTAATGCCAATTTTGTCAATGTACAAATTGAAAAAGAGATTTATCGTGGTTGGGTTGGAGATTGTCCATTTCAACCAGGTGATGAAGTGATTGTGGTCGCTGAATGGCAACATGATCATTACGAACTTTATGCCATAGCCAAACCCGATGAACGGATTATTTGTGTTTGCCCTAACTGTTTTCGAGGGCGTTGGGCTTATATTAGATATTGCCTTCCACGTACCGTCATAATGATATTTTTTGCATTATTATTTTTTACTTGTCTAGATATCTATTCTTATGGTTTAGATGCAATATTATCTTTAGATACAAGATTTGTCGAAAATATTCGTGATTATGGAATTGTTTTGGGTGTTTTCGGTATTATAGGTTTGTTTATAGCTATAAAAGACAGCTTTAAAACCAAAGTCAAAATTGCTGAGCAAACATTTAAGGCTTTAAACTTAAAAAAGATATCAAGACTTGATTTAAGAAAATTCACCAATAGAAAATGTTGGAAATTAAAGTTTCAAGGAAAATATAACGTAAATGATAAAAAGCCTAATATTAGCTATAAAATAAAAGTGGATGATAATAATCTTTTTTATTATTAAAAAAACGAATAAGAAAAATAGCGTACTAATATGACCCTAAAATCGTTTTATAAAATTCAAAATCAAATGGTCAGTCTTTATCAA
>NZ_FMWS01000050.1 GCF_900103255.1 Gilliamella bombi
ACAACACCTCCCACCAATAACATTACAAAACTCATGACATTTACTAATGCCAATCGACTTTTAGCTTTGCATATTTTTTTATCTAATTTGTCCCCAGCGTCGGTAGCTGCTGAGCAAATTTGTGTTCTCTCCTCTAAAATTTTAAAACGCGTAAATGAAATTTTTACGCTTGCATTTAATTCATCAAATGAGTCTTTATATAATTTGTTTGAAACAAAAGTAATTAAAAAAATCATAAACAACCCAATAATAACTAACAATCCTGCTGGTAAATTATCAGCTTTAATTAATGCTGAAACTGCAATAAGAGCACCTGGTATTGCAAAAGCCTTATTTTGAGTTGAAGAAACAATGTCATTTATTTTTGAAGTGTACTCAATATATTTACTTTCTATTTCAGATAACACTTTATCTATAGAAAATTTTTTAGCATATAAATCAACCAAATCTTTATAACGGTTATAAATTCGCTCATCTTTTTCTATTATTTCTGTCAATACGCATTTATTGTCAACAAAATCTGAAATAGCAACTCTCAATATAGATTGTCTTTCCGATGTCATGACATCATCTACTTCAATAATATTTAAAAGTTCATCTACATATTCGTAATTAATTCCATCTATTTTTACTATTTCATCTATTTTGGATAAATTGTTAGATGGAATAATAATTTCAACTTCCTTTCCATTATTTTGATCTGGAACATAGTAAATGCATTTATCTGATAAAGAATGTCTTGCTATTTTATTTATTAGCCTGCTCCATTTTAAAAATAAGTTGATTTTTTTAATAATTGGTTCAGGCTTTAAAAAAGATATCATTTCATTATTAACTCGCTCTCCTCCGTCAAGAATAATGTAAAAAGATAATTCATCATCGAGTGAAGATGCTTTTACCCAAAAACTATCTAACGTAGGAAAAATCACAGTATTTTCTGCTAAATCGCCTTTTTTTATTGGAAAGCTAACCTCATTATGATATGAGGAATAATCTAAATCATCAGTTTCAACCCCAAACTCCCTTAAAAGTTCTTTTAAATTTTCGCCATTGACATCTTGTCCCAAAGAAATCTCAGTATATCCGTCATCGATCTCAATTTTACAAGATGACAATTGCTCAATAAGAGACTCTAGTTCCTTTATTTTATTTTTAGTGAATGTATCTTTATTCATTTTTACTTAGACCTAAGTAGTCATTAATGTTCTTAATATCATTTTCATTTAACTTAATTGTTATAGTTCCATCAGATTGGCTATAAGTGATTTTTTTGTTTTCTTTATTATTTATGCCTAAAGCACTGTAAGAAATTTGACAACAATAATCTTTTTCTGCATCTGCTAACGTAATCGTTTCAAAAATTTTCTTAGAATATGAAGTAGGCTCAAAAAATTCATTAATTTTATACTCCTTAGATGAAACAAAATCACTAAATTTTCCTTTAATTTTTTCATCATCCAATGTGCTTTCTATAATGTTTTGAATATTTTCTATCGATAATTTCTTATCAGCCTTTCTTTTTAATGTCTTGTCAAATAATTTTGTTATTGCATCTTGAACCTTATCTTTATCTTTCTTTTTAACATTCATATATGACAAAAAATCTTTAACAGCACGTGAAACCTCGTTTACACTTAGAGCACTATCAAGCTCTTCGTTACACCCCAAAGCTCTCTTAAAGAAGTTACTAGTTGATTTACCTGTGATAAATTGTAAGTACGGTTCTCCTTTATTTTCAGGGTAAGTAGCATCAAATAAAGTTAAATCAATCATTGCTGCCTGTCTCAACGAATCCATATTAATAGTTGGAAACATCCTTGGGATTAAATCACCATCAAAATTAAATCCATTATTATTATCAACCATCAAAATAAACAATCTACCTAGAGAATCCTCTTCACTTTCAATATTATAATGAATAAATATTATTGAACCTCCCTTTATACTTCGCCTATCAGCACTAGCCTCGGAACGAAGTTTTTCCATTATGATTGAAACAAGTTCTTCAAATTCTACTTTTCTTTTTGAATATTTAGATAAATTAACAGCAACACTGGTATTTGTTATGTTTTTATAGATATAACTATGGTTTTTTTTATGTCTTTTGAATTTTTCATCTACTTTAGCAATGAATTCCATAATATCGTTATCTGTTAATTTCCACAATTTACCAAGCATAAAACGAAAATTAGTATTTTCTCGCTTAAGATCTGCCGTAATAGCAAATTGAGGTAAATATGTAACTTCTGGTTGCTCTATTGATGAATCATGCCCGCAATCACTACAAACACCATTTACATCTAAATCACCATTACAATTAGTACATATTTTTTTAATAGTATCTGTCATATTGTTTATCCTTAATAATTAAATTAAATTTGTTAATTATAATATAAACAATAAATAATCATTATATGATCATTAAAACAGCATACTGTTCATATATACAGTACATCTTTTTTATAAATTTTGATAATTTTTTTTAACTATTAATTGAATTTGTTTAGACTTAAAAAACTTAATTAATTAATAAAAACCACCCGAAGGTGGTTTATTCGTATATTTGATTGCGATTATTTTTTAATCAAAGGCAGAATCCTGCCTTCGTTCTTACAGTCGTTAACTTATACTTGTCGTAATTGTTTCTTTTCTAGCTGTTGTTTAAACATTGAAGCAACAAAAGCACCGTCGCCAAAATGATCGTGAAGTCTTACACCGAAATTAGACCCCAGCATTTTAAAAACATCATATAAACGATTATCTATATAGAAATCATTCAACCAAAGCATGTGATGAACTAAACAAATTAGGTTGGTTCTGCTTACCTCAATCATATCTTTTCTTGTTTGTGAATGACCTGCCTCTTTATCAGCTAAATCTAACAACCATTTACGCACTTCTTTTGCTACATTCGTACTAGCAAACATTGCGATTAGATGCGCTCCTCGAAGTGAGAAAATTCGTACTGATTTCTTGCGTAGACTGTTGTTTATTCCATTGGTAGTCAATTTGACCACCATTGTCATTTTATCGGTGAACTCATCCTTGTTCCGACTATAAATCTTTGTTACTGATTTAGAATCTGCATATTGTAAAAGCTTAGATAGCTCGGTGGACGTGATCCAAATTTGATTATTACGTTTAACCGGTTGCACTACTGTGCTGTGAAACATTAGTTGATTTGACATGCTATATCCTCGTAATTGCCCCCTTTTTAGAGGGCTTATAATTTGTTGTTAATTGGTTAAGCGATTTCTTTATTAATAAGATGATTTTTGATTACATCTATTGCTTTTTCGTTATATCTAAAAGTTTCAACTTGTTTATCAGAAGAACGTGACTTATCGAGTACGAAAATTCCATAGTCTTCTGTTTTTAAGTTGAGCTTATTAGCTATACGACCAATTTTATTTGAGGATACGCCGAGTAAATCTCCTACCTCGCCTGCTGAAAATGTTTTGTTTTCAAGCTTGGGAAGCGGAATAACATTTTTACCTGCAATTGGGTTAATTGTATCGGCATAGATAGCTTGTTTAGACTGTTCGCTCAAATGTGGCAGATTGCTAAACATCTTATCTAATGCTCTGACTGATAATTCTATTGCCTTTGCTTGTCGATATTCAGGTAAATAAGATTTAGAAGGTTTTTGAATATTTTTCAATTCACCTTTTTTATAGTCTAAAAATACTTGATTTACCATTAACTGAAATTTTGGACTGATCCAACCTGCGTAAGATACTGCTAAAAGTTCGTGGGCGAATGTACCAGAAGAAATACCACCTTTGATTGTATTGATTAAATTTTGACCTAAGCCCGTAGAAGGGCTTTGACTTTTTTCTAATTCAGCAATTAGCTCTTTTGTTGGTTGTGAAGCTAACCATTTGCTTGGTCTTTTGTGATCGCCCAATCCACTAGCTTTATGTAGCGCATTAAGATTATATCGACCTTCTTTATCAGTTGTGATAGAGATTCCAGCTATTACTGGACAATTAGAGTTGTTTATATTACTATTATTCATAAGTTTTCCCTTATTTAGCGTTTGTGGTTAACTTGATTTGGGCTTTGGCTGTTGGCGCAGTTAAAGCCTTTAGTTTTTTAGATACCTGCAATTTTCTTTTCCTCCTCTGTTAATGACTGTCTAACTCTGTTTACAAGCTCTTGGCTCATGGTTCTATCATTCATTGCTGCTAATACCTCAAGCGCAGCTTTAAGGCTTACAGGCATTCTTGCTGATAACGTTACTTTATTTTCTTTCACTTTCTTCTCCTGATTGTGTTATGATTAATTCAAGTAACTTGATATATATTAATATGAATTATTCATATTGTAAACAATTATTTTTAGGATTTATTCATGATTAAAATAAATGAAGGGTTTCCGGAAAGGCTTTCATCTATGAGAAAAGCTCATTCACTAACACAAACCGAAATAGCAAGAATGGTTGGAATAAGCCAAAGACAAATTGCTGCTTACGAAGCTGGTCAAGCAAAACCTAGACAAAATACTCTACTAGATTTGGCTTTCTATTTAGGTGTTAACTCTTCGTGGCTAGGTACGGGTATTGATACGAATATAGATGAATGGGAAAATTATACTCCCGCAACACATCAAGAACAGATTACTATTTTTGATTTAAACAGCTTTGACTTGTCTCTTTTTAATGAAAATAAGTTTAGCACAAACAAATTAGAGCTTTATCCATTACCAAATAAACTTAAAGATATACATAAAAGCGCTTTTGCTATACGGATGACTGGCGACTCAATGGAAATATCTAAAAAATTAGGTATACCAGACGGTTCTATCGTAACATTTAATATGGATGCTGAAATAAAAAGTGGTGATATTTGCTTAATTGAAATTGATAAAATCTATTCAATTAAACAACTTTTTATTGATGCTAATCAAACGACGGCACACCCATTAAATGCTAATTATTCTGACATTATTTTGAAAAAAGGAGAATATAAGATAATCGCTAAAGCCGTACGTATCGATATCACATTATAATTATAGCCAATAAAAACCCTCTTAGAGGGTTTGATTATAAGTGCGTAGCTATTTCTCTAGCCACATCTAAAGCTATCTGATCCCACGCATACTCAATAACCGAAGTAACTTTTGCATCTTTTACACCGCTATCATTCTGCTTAGTAGAAAATTCTTTAGTCCACCTATTGCCTGATAATTCAAATGTTACATTTAAATATACACTCGCACTATCAATATTCGTTGCTCCATAAGTGAATTTTGTTTTAGCATTATTAACTATTAATGTTAACTTTCTACCACCAGAATTTAAATCTGCGTACGTGCTAATTGCTTCTTCAATTCTTGATGAAAGACCAATGCCGATCGGAATTCTAGTACGAGTTCCACTACCTAGCAATCCTGATGCCCCTTGTATATCGATTCGTGACGTAAAATCACTGGGAATCCATGTAATATCTAAGTTTTGTTTTTGAGTTATATGTATCTCTGATTTTATTTGCTTTAGTGATTGATAAGACAACCTATCACTAAATTGATGGTGAACACTGCAACCAGAGAAAATAAAACCTAAACACGTTAATAATAATAATTTCTTCATACCATTCTCCTATAAATGATTGGTCTATTTAGAACGCCGTTCTATAAATACCATATCCACCATTTAAGGAATGAGCAATTCTATATGTTAAAACTTGACTTTTCTCAACATCCCCTTCAACTTCAACCATTCCTCCGCCACAAACTCCATTTGCCACCATGCTAAAAATTCGTTTCCCTAATAGCGGATAGATAACAACTTTTTCCGCGGGGTTTAAATCAGCAATCTTGACTCCGTCAACAAAAAGAGAATCGGAACAAGCGCTACTTACAAAGCCTTTATCTCTTTTTATAATAACCATTCCTGAATTTTCTTTTTTTGCAAAAATATCTTGATTATATATCCGCTTCTCCGGAACGTTTACTGCTACATCATTTGACACTGGTGACGACGAGCACCCTATCAACGTAAAACTCATTAACCCCAAAAATACAATTTTTTTCATACCATTCTCCTTAATTAAATTTAGGTAATGGTATGAAATTTAAGCTATTAAATCAACGTCTATTTAGCTTTCCACCGGGACGCGTTTGTTCTTCAATAATTGCTAGTACCGATTGTTTTATCATATTTCCGACAGCTTTTCCGTCGTCCTCAGATAATCCACCGTTACCAACATTTACGGGTACGTTTACAGTTATATTACTGCCTGATTTATTCGATTTTATGAAATCTTTTAAATCGGCGTTTGTTCTAGCATCAACTACACGCTCACCCTTATCAAGCAACCACGTGCCCTCTTTTGGGATGTTATCAATACCGCTATGCGCCATACCCGTTAGTGTTTGAGCTGCGATCATACCAACATTCGCCATTCCTAGTCCCATCACAACATTAGCCGCAATTTCACCATACGGCATACCTAGCTCTCTCGCTTTATTAGCTGCGACAAAAGTGCTGATGGTAGCTTGCGCAATAGCTGAGGCTTTACTAGCAAGAAACATAACTTTGTATGCAGCAGATGATTCACCAGCAGTTTCTTTAAACATATCAGCAATAGAGCCAGTTAATGATGAGAATGTGCCGAGCGTTGCGAGTGTATATGCAGACTGAATATCCTTTTGCTTTTGTTGCATAGTTTCTTCAATTTTTACGACGGCATCAGCATATTCTTGCTGACTAATTAGCTTTTGTGCTAATAAGTCGTTTTGAATTCGTAGCTGTTGCTCATTCCAGTCATGTAACCTTTTCTCATCTTCTGCAACGTTCAGTAAATCACTACCAAGCCCATTGTAAGAGTTGTGATAGCTAAATGTCGGTGCTGATTCAGAGGCTTTTTTAGCCATTCTATTAAGCAATTCTTCACGCTCTTTTAGTGATAGATTTGCTTTTTCGATAATCGATAAATGCTGTTTGTAAGTATCTAGCTGTTGCTCGGCGGGAGTGCGCAAAGAGTCCAGTATTGATTTATATTCTTTTTGCGCATTTAGCTTATCTAACTCAATAGCTTTTGATTCTAACGCTTTCTTTTGAATATCAGTTAATTTACTAAGTTCACCCTCAGCTAATTGCCTGCGGATTTTTTGTAGCTCAGTGATATCTGTGTAAGCGTTGATTTGGCTATTTAGTTTGTCTAACTGCGACTTATACAGCTCTGCTGCGCTCTTGATCGTTTTTGAGTGTTTGAAGCCCTCTTGTAGCTTGAAGCTTTCACGTAGATTTTTTGCAAATTCCGATAGTTTTTGAGCGAGTTTATCAGTCATTTTTCCTGATAAATCCGCCCCTTTCGCTAATGCAATTAAATCATCTGCATGTTCAAGCGCAGCATCGCCAGCTGCTCGTTGTAGCCCAGCAAGCACAAATGCCGCCTCTGCTCCACTTTCTGACTTAACTTTGTTTACATCAAGTTGCTGACTAAGTACGCCAAGCTGATTTTCTAAATTTGGAAAATCAGCTACATCAAGTTTTTTAACTTCTTTAGCTGTTTCAGCCGAGGCTTTGCCCACCGCATCCATTTTTTCTTTGTTTTCTGCTAGTTTCTGAGCATTTTCTAACAGAACAGTAGTAATATTCCCAATTAGTGTCTTGAATTGTTCGCCGCCTGCTGTTGCTGATGTAAATTTCTGCCCAGCTTCAAATAGCTTCTCGCCAAATTCTTTTGATGTTATTTCTCCCTCTTTTAGCTTATTTTTGAGCGAATCAATTTCATTCACATACTCATCAATAGCTTGTTTATTAGATGGTGACAAATAAAGCGTCACACCCGAATATCCAGCGGGTAAAATGTCAGTTAATTTATCCGTTAATTTATCTTTAATATCAGAAATATTAATATCGATATCTTTTGTATTAATATCGATTTCAGCTTGCAGCCCTGTTGTGATATTTAGCTGTCTTGATTTATCTAATTCTTTAAATCTAGCGAGAAGTTCATCAACAGGTAATTGTAACTCTTCAATTGGTTTTTTAGCTTTATCTGCGCCATCGCCCATTGCAAAAAATGCTGCACCTACTGATACTAGCGTAGTAGCTAAACCAAGTGGACCACCAAGCATACCTAATAAACCACTTCCTGCGCGGGATAACAAATTAAATTTACTAGTTAGTACATTCACTTTTGTTTGTGCAGCAGCGAGCGCATTATTCGCCTGTGTTTGACGATTAATCGCAGCTGTTAAATTATTTTGCGCAACAAGACTTGCTTTTAAACCAACCGCTCGCTGTGCTTCAAATCTTGCGGCATTTACTTCTGCAACCGCTTTTAATTGCAAGCTTTTAACTGCTTCTAGTTGCGCCTGTGCTTGAGATATTTGCGCAGCTCTATTTGCTAATGTTGTTTTTGTAGCATTGAAAACAGATAGTGAAAGTCCACTAAAATATCGAGATAGACCGATACTAACAAGAATCGTGCCGGCGCCTGTTATTAAATGAATATTATCTGCAACGAACTTCAACCCACTTGCGATATTTTGAGTAACACCGGTACTGCTATTTAGTTCGCCAATTAACGCTTTAAAACTGTTTGATATCTGAGTAAAACCGTCTTTTACAGTATTACCCATGCCGTCAGCCATTTCGCCCGTTTCATCTTTAACCTTGATCATTGCATCAGCAAGCTGTCGCATTGATATTTGACCACTCATACCGAGTTGCTTTATGATCTCTTCAGCTTTACCTGTCGAATTTGCCAGAGCGGTAACAACATTTGGCGTTGATGCCATGATCGACTTCCAGTCGTTACTACTAACTTTCCCTGTGATCATCGATTTAGTGATTGCGTTAATGCTTGTTGATACTTTATCTGCAGAAGTCGCATTTATAGTATAGCTGTTTGACATAGCTTCGATAAAGTCGATCGTGTCATTTGTGCTATAACCCAGATCACGCATTGATGATGCTGTGGCGACGTACAGCTCTTGCGAATCTTCAATTGCTTTAGCATTACGATTACTAATTTCAAGCAGGCGACCTTGCACTTGCTCATAATTATCAGCTGAACCCTGGACAGATGTAATAGCCATTCTGACACGAGCAGCCATTTGTCCCCAGTCATCAGCCATATTGACAATGCTAGTAAAGGCAAAACCACCGGCAAATGCGGTGGCTACACTTAATGCTGATGATTTTAGCTGTGTTAATTGCATATTCATTGCTTGAACTGAGCGATTATTGCTAGCAATGTATGCATCAAACCGCTTCGAACGGTCTTCCATAGTTCTGTAATAATCTGTACCAAGCCGTGATGCCCTGCTCATTTCTCGTTGATATGATGATGAGTCGGCTGTAACTCGTATTGCTAATTCTCGCAATGTTGCCATAATTATTTCCCAAGTAAATTTGATAGCGCGTCAAATATGCTGACAGGCTCTTTCTTTTCTTCTTTGAATTTAAGTAAACAGTCGTCAAATTCGACTTTTGCACCTTGTGACCGATAGATGCTTGAAGATATTTGTGCGGCGTGCCAATCGTGCCTTTCGTCGCCGATCGGGTTTAATTTGTCGAATGCGACCCAGTAGTAAAATTCCCTTGCTGATAGCGTTTGCTCAAGCTCGGCAAGAGTTTTACCGAGCCTTAATGCAAGCTTTAACTTAAAAAACAGCTCGGGATCGCTTTCTACTTTTTTTCAGCTTCCTTTATTGGCTCGCTTTTCAAGCCAAGTAGATTAAAAGCTTCATTTACTAGTCGAGTGTGAACAGGACCGTAACTTTTTACTAAATCATCAATATCATTACTGAAAACAAAATCACCGTTATCGTCAAGCAGCACTGTCGCAAATAGCGTTGCTTCTGCTTTAATGTTCAGTAAATCTTTTTCGTGTTCAGTTAGCTTTTTATTATCTGTGATATCTTTGATTGTCTTAATGTACCGATTAAAATCAGTGTGCAAAGGCTCACGAATAGTAACCGCAACGCCCCATTCTTCAACCCGAATCTTTTTTGTACGAAAGCCTGAATTTTTTGCTGTAATAATTTGTTTTAAATTCATTATTTTTGTCCTTGATTAACAGACGGAGCATTAAACACGAATTTACCTTTCACTTTAAACGAGAATGACCCTGTTACAACGCCATTTTTCGCTCCTTTGAACTCGTAGCTAGTTACGCGCGCAATCCAATCTATTGAACTACCATCTTCATACTTAATTTGAAATGCGTAGTTATCTCCAGTGTCATACGATTTGCGTAATACTTGCTGTGCCGCATTGCCGATAACAAAATTGGCGTTCATTGAAACAGTCGCCTCAGCTGGCAAGCCGCTGATCGTTTCTTTTGTGATTGATGAAAGAGTTGAAACGTCGATTTCTTCACCCTCGGGGGCTGTCATTGAGTAGTCTGTCACAGTGCATTCTAGACTAAGCTTTGCTGTTGCTGAGGCGATAAATTTAAGGCTGGGATCTTTACTAACAAAAACACCAACATCCCTTGTTTTTGTGTATTCGCTACTTTGTACTTCTTGAACTTCTGGCATATTAATATCTCCAAAAATAAAAAAACCGCAGTTAAGCGGCATAAAATGGTTAAATAGTTAATTATTGAATGTAAAATTCTAACGTTGAGCGATAAAGCTCTGTTTCGGTTTCATAGTCTTGGCGACTAGTGATATTGAATGGTTTTAACGGTTTCAGTTTTTCGTACGCTTGTTGTTTAATGGTTTCAGCTTCGAGCAGTGTTTTAGCATAGATATCAACCTGAAAACAATACTCAACAGATGATTGACCACACATGACATCGTCATAAACTTCTGATATTTTTGTGTAGCACAGATAAGGTGGACTAGTCCCCTGCGGCGCAACTAATGGGCTAACTCGACCATTGCACAATGTTTTTAGTGCGTTGTTAATTTTAGCTTCTATCATTTCAAGAAAATCTCATCGATATCTTTTAAAAACTGTTCAAATGCTGCATCTTCTGCTTTTTTTACATTTGCATCAAATGCAGGTCTAACAAAAGGACGTGCTGACATTTTTGACGTGCCGTTCTCAAGCATCCACCAATAAAACGGTAAAGTTTGTTTACTTTTGCCTTTTTTTGATTTTTTTGTAACTCGAATTTTTTTGAACTTCACGCCAGCAGTTAGCGATCCTCTTGCTGTATCTACAGAAATAGACCGCCTCAAGCGTCCAGTTCGAACAGGCGCATTTGCACGAATAGCGTCACGAAAAACCACTGCTCCAGCACGTACAGCCTTTTTTGAAACTTTTCGTTGCTCTGCTTTTGACAGTAATTTAAAGTCCGCTTCAAGCTCTTTAAATCCAGCAATAGATAACATTGGTTTAATCATAACGTACGCCCTTTTGACAGGGTAATTCAAGCCTTGTCCTTTTTACGTCTTCAAGTACCGCTTTAATGTCGTAATAAGTTCCATTACACAGCACGCGCATATCAGCAGTAATATCGTTTCTATACCGAATTAGGATTTTACAATCTGTTTGCACCTGTTCAGCTTGTGAGTTTTGATACTCTTTTCCCGACACGTCACGAATTTCAGCTCGTACAGTGCACATATCGACCCATTCATTAACTAGCTGTCCCAGTTCGTCCTTGCGTTTAATTTGCTTCTGAAAAGTTACTTGATTGCGTAATTTGCCTGACTGCATATTAAACACCTATATGAATTCGATATGGGTTTAACAATCGCTCAAATCCATATTTAACATTTGATGAATTTGCGGCGCTAGTTTCTTCTCTATTTTCATAAAGATGACCCAATAATAAAAGAACAGCGGATTTAAAACTTGAATTGACTAACATCGGACGATCTCCTGCTTTATTTGAAAAAACAGCTTGTTTTAGTTCGTCATCTGTTGCGTAAACTTGTCGCTCCAAGAAATTAATTGCTTGTTCCTCTGCGGCATCAAGCTTTAATTGAATATCAGCATCATCAAAATTATGGTCAATGCGCAGATGTAATTTTGCTTCATCAAGCGTTATCAGTGACATCTTTTTTAGCCTTTTTTTTGGTTTTTGATTTCGGTTGAGGTTCTTCATCAATATTAGAATGCTGTGGTTCATCTTCTCTATCTGCAACATGATCTTGCTCGTGATAGTGCTTAACCATGCCATTTGATACAAAATAGGACAGGTCTAATTTATCAACTTCAAACGGTGGCGATTGAGGTGTTCTGATTGTTCCGCCGTAATCAAAACTTTTTAAAGCAATTACTTTTATTTTTTCCATAGATAATAAAGGCGAGTTGCCTCGCCTTTCTCCTTTACGCTGTTGGTGTTACTTCACCTGTTACAAATGCTTCTGGGCGATATACAGCTAATGCTAATCGCTCTTCGGCTCGAATGGTGATCATGTTGTTTTCAAAGTCTTTGTCATTCTCTGTAGAAATCAAGACTTCCATATCCATTCGGTCAAAAATTTGAGCTGCCATATTGAACGCGCCGACTAGGAAATTATTTGCGTTCATAGCTTGGGTTTCTACAACAGGCAAATTCCAAAGTCGAGGCGTTGTGCCGTCCATTGGATTGCCGATAATATAACGACCTTCATTATCTTTTGTCAGCTCAATACCCGCCCAATCAATTGGGTTTAAAACAATACCATTTGATGGAAATTCAGCTAAAACAGCTTGAAGTAAAGCTAAACGAATGCGATCAATTGCGGTTGCATTGGCAACAGATAATGACGGAGTAAAACTTGAGGCTTGAGGAACAATACCCAGAATATTAGAGCCAGAACCATTGCCAAATAATAATTGCTTTTCTTCTGCTAGCTGTAAACCATTACGCGCTCGCCCATCGATATAACTAATCAACCCAGAAACATCGTCTAAAATCTGACGAGATGCTTTAAATAAGTGTGCAACAGTGCGTACTGGTGAATTAACTAATCCGAACGTGATGTCAGAATAAGGCTTTGCCATACTCTCATCAACAGTTGTTGCATTATTTGTAAATCCAGTTTCTCGGACAAATTCAATTGAGTTTGAGTTAGTAGTTCCCGGGATCAATAAATCACGGATTGTCATACGGCGTACTGGTGGTGCAATAATCCCAGCTTGGCGATCCGGAGCCACAATATTCGTTGTTGTGGTCGTAATCGCCGAACGAGGAGCGTTCACACGTACTGAACCCCGAAACGAAGCGTTCATATTAGCATTTTTAAATGATTCGCTTTCAACAACCATTTTCCCTAGTGATTGTACAGATTCCTTAGGGTTATCCTGAGGTCGTTCAAGCTTTTGAGTAATATCATTTAACTTAGCTTGTAATTCATTGAATTTAGTTAATGCGGTGTCTGCATTCGCTTTTGATTCTTCGCTTAACTGCTGGTGTGCTTTAATCTCTTTTTCAGATTTCTCTGCATAACCTTTTAATGTGTCACCAACGCTTTTAAGATCAGCTTGGACTTGTTTATACTCTTGTTCTATTTGTGCTAAATTTGTCATTTTAAAATACCTTTTAGTGAATTTGATAGTTTTGTTGTAGAGCCAATCTCTACGTTTATTTGAACATCAGAAGCAGCGCACGGCGTGCTTTCGCTAGCAGCGCTAGACATGCTAGTTTTTAGTTCTTGAATGAGTTTTCGACGCTCAGTTCTCGGTAATTGGGCTTTGGCGAGCAGGGCGTCTAATTTTTTGATTGATGAATTCGGATCGGATTCTTTTTGTTTTGTTACGATATCAGCAGGTAATAATGAATCAGCAAAACCTTGCTCGACCGCATCATTACCGACGATGTAAGTTTCTTTATCCATCATCGATATAATTAGGTTTTTATCCAATCCAGATCTAATTGCGTAAATATCGGTCATAGCTAAATCGAATGGCTCAATTGTTTCCGCCACTTCTCTAAAATCATGGCGATTTCCTACAGCGTGCAGCCAGCAATTATGAATCATTAAAAATCCTGCTCTAGCTATTTGTAAATCATCCCCAGCCATTGCAATTATTGATGCGGCAGATGCGGCAATGCCGATTATTTTTACCGTGACTTTCCCACCGTGATTACGAAGAAGGTTATAAATAGCAAAACCTTCAAACATATCGCCACCGGGCGAATTGATGTAGACAGTAACATCCTGATCATGGCCTATCTGACGAAGAGCCGCAGCAATTCGTTTTGCAGTCACTCCCTCGCCGGTCCAATAATCAAGACCAATAGGATCTAAAATAGATATCGTGTTATCTTCTTCTATTTCGGCTCTAATCCCTGATTCCCATTTATTTAAAGCATTTGCGCTCAAATCAAAGGCAATAGGAACCTTTTGCAGCGACTGTGGCGCTACAGGTAAGTTTTGTTTTTTCATTGATATACCTTAGTTTTTAGATTTTCCAAGCGCATCAATTGGCGCCATTGCAGTTTGAATTGTTAATACGTCAGCGTTACCGCCGCGTTTTGGCAGGTTTTCTTTTACTCGTACTTCATCACGTGTGTAAATACCGTTGTTAACCATTGCTGAATAAAAGCTGGCTCTGGCAGAACTATCGCCCTTTAATAAACCATCAAGACTAAATTCAGCGTAATATTTACTACGATCTTCTGGAGACAATAGCCGTTTATTAATGGATTGTTGAATTCTTGTTATCCAAGGGTTTAAATTAAATGTAACAAACGCTATCATTTGTTGCTCTAGCCCCGATCCCCAACTGGTATTTTTTTCAGTGTATCCAATCATCCAAGGAGGGACGCGGAACCATCTGCAAATTTCTTCAATACTAAACTTTCTAGATTCGAGTAATTGCGCATCCTCAGGACTAATACCAATTTGTTTTGCTTCTAATCCGTACTCTAAAATTGGAGACTTTCCAGCGTTCATTGCACCAGATATTTCGCGTACGCTCGTTCTAAACTCTTCGCGCTGTTCTTTCTTGATGATTTTATCTGTAGAAAATGCAACGGTGGGCATTAATCCGTTTTTGAACGTGCTGTTTGCTGCAGCATCAGCAGACATTGCCGAACCAATTACATTGGCTCCGTATTGAATTGGTGAAATACCTGTAATACCGTCTAATGTAAATGCCTTTGTGTGGAACATGTCATTTTCAGATATTATCCTAGTGCTATTTTTATTAGAATATCGATATCTCAGGCTTCCATCCTCTTGTAGTTGAGTCTCTATAGATTGCGGAAGCAGGAAGTTTATTGAAGAAACTTTATTAGCAGTCCTTTTTATTTCAGCGTAAGCGTTTCCTCTCAGTAGCATTGCCGCTAATTCAATTTGCCAAAATTCAAATGGTGTATTGTTATAATTTGGGCTTGAATGTAAAACATCTTGTAGCTGATGTTCACTTGCAACTCTACGCCCCCCATCCGGCAATCGTTCATAGAGATTTAACGGTAATGTTGAAACGGTGTCCGAAATAAGCCCAACACATGCCCACACCGCCGATAATCTCAATGATTTATCTACAGATACATTTTGTCCGCTTGCTGATTGCCAACCAAAAAAATTTGCCCAGAATTCACTATCAGAGGGTCTAATAACATTACCGCCAGTATCCAATACTTCGCTTCTCGGTGACTTAAAAGAATCACTAAGAACCTGAAAGAAATTTTTAGCCATTTGTTAAGCCTCTTTTAATGAAATAAGCCGTTATGAACGAGCATAAAGAGGCTGTTAAAATTGAATACTGATATCCGAATATTAGATATGCAGCAATAATCAGCAATACAAAGCCAAATAAGCTAAAAGCCATGAATAAAATTAATGCTAGTTTCATATTATTAATACGTCCTTAAATGCTGCTTCAATATCTTCATCTTCGTTATCTTCACTGTTTGCTACGATTAATCCGATACTCATTATTAAAGTAATCATCCAGTCAATTTTGTCAGCCGAACGCCGTTTGTCTGGAGCCATATTAAGGTTTTCATCTTTTCTGGCGACAATGTTAGATGCGCACCATCGTAAAACTGGATTGTTGTCATGATGTAGCCTGCCTGACATGTAATAGCGCTCTGTTGCTTGCATTGCTGGGTGATATGATTTTGTACCTTGGATGAATTGAATCATTGGCAATTCTTGTGCAACTAATCTATTAACTAAATCTGTAGCATTCCAAGGATCGTATGCAACAGAAACAATATTGAATTGTTCGAAAAGTTCCACTATGTCCCTTTCAACTATTCCATAATCAATAACATTTCCCTCGGTCTGTTTAATATACCCCTTCTCAACCCATCCAGCATAAGGTACAGTGCCGCGTTCAGTGCGATAGGCTATCGCATCAGTAGGACACCACCCCCAGCCAGCGGTATATATTTCTCCGTCAATTTCCCATGTTAGACGAAATGATGTTAGGTCGCTGGTTGAAGATAAATCGAGCGCGCCGTAACATGGATAATTTTTTAATTTTTCTAAATCAACTTCTCCGCCGCATGTATCCCATTTCCCGAGATCAATCCAACCGTTTTCAGCTGATGCTGGTTTATTAAGCCGTTTGATTCTAAATTCAGCCATTTTTGACGGCATTTGTTTAGCTTCAACAGCCTCTTTTTTAATTGAGATCAAAAGGTACGGGTTAACATCCATTAGAGGATTAGCCTTAATCCACACCGTCTCATCAAACTCATCATCATCATCATCTAAACAGTAAAAAACCGCCAGAAAGTGATCAGCTTCATTTTTAAAAACACCTTTAAGTAAATCCCTAGCAAACTTTCTAATTTCTTGCCACGGACCAGCATTTACATACCCCTCCGTTGTCGTATAAACAAACAATGGATTAGCTCTAGCCCCCATTGCTGACTGCAATACATTTAGGAGATCGGCGGTTTTGTGCGCATGTATTTCGTCAATAAACACTTGTGAGGGATTTAAACCGTCTTGGGTTGACGCTTTAGCGTGTATTGGCTTGAATGTTGCTCCAGTTTCAAATCGACTTATCGCCTTAGCCCAGCACTCTAACCCAAAAGCATCCTTTAAATCCGCCGTTTTCTCAACCATTCTTTTTGCTGTATTAAAGATAATTGATGCCTGTGGAAATGTTGTGGCAGCACTAATTACCTGCGCTCCATCTTCCGGCTCACAGCACAAGCAATAAATTGCTATTGCAGCGGATAATGTACTTTTTGCATTCTTGCGAGCAACAGCAAACAATGCAGCAGAATAACGGCGAGGGTAGAATTTATTATCTTCACCCCAGTTATCAATAAAGAGAGGTTCTTTTTTTCTAAAACCAAAAAGCTGGACTACAAAAAAAATATGCGACGGATGCATTATAATTGTCGGGCAATCCCACTTACCTTCAACGTGAGGTAATTTTTCGATAAAATCACAAGCATCATTAGCGTGCCATTCATCAAAAAAAAACGGACAATTTTTTTTGTCCGCTCTCTTTAAATCATCTAAAAATCGCTTGGCTGCTTGCCTGATCAGTTTGCAATATTTCTTACGCTTTTTATCTTTTATCGCATCAGTTGCATAATCAATCGCTATCTGAACATAATCACGCATAATTTAACTCGCTTTTCGTTTTCCATTGCCTGCAAATTTATTACCAGTATTTTTATCGTTCTGCGCCGTTACCTTGCTACGACTCGCAGGCGTCATACCAAATTCTGAAAATAATGCTTTCAATGCTTGATGCTCTGATGCTGTGATCTCCATGTCAGCTTTTGCTTTTTTTCTAAACATTTGCCACGCAACGCATAGTTGTTCAAGCGGGTACAAATCAACCACTTGCAATACTTTTGTATTTACCAGTTGTGGACCTAAATTATTCCACATTTGAATACCATCGATATTTAAATGAAGTGGCGCTTCTGGGAAATCATCAATTAAATCAAATTTAGGTACATCTTGAATTTCTCGATCGGGGCGGTCGGTACCTGCGATCACCTTTAAATTGGGATCAGTCCGTTTTCTGCCCATGTTACATCCTCCTAAAAATCGGATTATTAATTTTGACGGTGTGAAAATTTGATTAGGCGGTCGGTGTCCATCTAAAAAGTTATAGACTTTTAACCCACCCCCTCCTTCTTTTTAGTCTTCGTGCGGCTTTCTTTTGCTGTTTTCTTCTTATGGCATTCACTATTAATAGCTCGTAGGTTGGTTTCATCATCTGTGCCACCTTTGAACAACGGAATGATATGGTCAACCTCATTAGCAACCTTAATCAATCCTAATCGTGTACAATCATCACATTGACAGAGATAGTTATCCCTTTCAAGAATAGCTGTGCGCAATCGTCTCCATGGCCTACCGCCTCTTCCGTTTCCCCATGATTGTTTAACGCTAACTTTAGCTGTATTGTTTTTGCGATGAGGATTAAATATTTTGGGTGATATCGGCATAATTTCCCTTAATAATAAAATCTAACTCTTTTTCAGGATTAAAAAGTCTTTATATGATGCTTTTTTGCCAACTTGATTTTTAGTTTCAAATATTTCACATCCATTAAATATATCGCTGAATGTGAAATTAGCATTATTTACCATTTCAACGATTTCACTCTTGTCACTTGTGAAATACATAAAAGGTGGCTTCATTAGTCCAAACAGTTTTAATTGATCTAATAATCCGAAATACGTATCTTTGCGGTATCCTTGCTGAGTATTGATGTATGGCGGGTCTAGCAAATATAAAACCTTGCCAGTTAATTTTTGTTGCATCAGTTTATCAAAGGAAAGATGAGTAATTTCAACACCGTCTAGATATCCACTGCAATTAAGTGGTGTTACTGCCACTCTATTGTATAACGCCCTACTGTCAAAATCACTTAGGTCTGTTATGGTACCACCAGAAAATAACAAATAGCTTGATAAAGTAAAACAATCTATGCAATTGTTTTTAGAATTTAAGTACTCAATTATTTTTTCTTTTGTATCTGCTTGTATCTTTTCTTTTTTCTTATACACAGCCACTAATGACAATAAATCTTTTCTAATTCCTTCCGTTTTGCTTATGTTAGCGAGTCGATGACTATAATTATCATAATCGTTATATATTACCCGTGCGTTTCTGCATGTGTATTTAGCATTGTGAGATAGCAGTCCAGAACCACCGAATACGTCAACTATTGTCCAACCTGAACCGTCACCACATAGCTTTTTTATTTGTTCATTAAATAGTTTTATAAAGTTTCGTTTTTGCCCTTGAAAAGGTAGAGGGGCTTTATTGTATTTCTTCAAATTAAAATCCTTTAAATAATTAGTCTCTTGGTAAGAGCTATATTCCTTTAAATAGTTTCTTAAAAATAAATTGGAAAAAGCATTGACTTAATGTCGCAAATGCGACATAATACTTACATAGATTCGGAACTGGTTCGAATCAATCCTAAAGAGGACATAAAAATGATCAATCAAGTTAAATTAAATCAAATTTTCCAAGCTCACTGTCACAGCAATGCGGATCTAATCTGCAAATATCGAGTTATTAAAATCACTGCTAAACGAGTTGTTTTACAACATTTACAAATTGATGATGATGTCATTAATGTTAAAGTATCTCCGTATAACTTGGCTGAATTGGTCTTGATTGGTAAATACACAAACCTATACCCAACCGGAGAAATTTATGAATCACACTGAATTAAAAGCGCTTCGGCGCTTCTTCTTTCTTGATATTGTAGACGCCGCAAATTTAATAGCAGGCGTATCAGCTAGAACTTGGCAAAGATACGAAAAAGGCACTGTCACAATACATAAAGATGTTATTGAAAAAATGAATAAATTAAAGCAAGAAAGAAAAGAGATTCTCAAACAGATGTCTGCTGGTGAAACACCAAAAATAGACATTACAAAGACGCACAACGAGCAGGAGCTAACAAAGATATTAATTTTATCAGTTAGCGCCGAATTAATAGCTAAATCATAAACAAATCAAGGCGGTTTTCAAAGCATTTACTGGAGGAATTTCCTACCACCCTCTTTTATTGCTGTTGTTATTCAATTCAATATCAACTGGGTTGCTAACCGCTTTACTATCCAATTTAAAATCAACATGTATACTTGCTAATTGATTGGGTTTTGTCTCGATACTAACAGCTACTTGATTAGTTAAAAGCTGTCCATCTACTGCAATACCGTAACCATAAAATCTACCATTCTTATATAAATGGGCTAATTGAATTTGTTTAATTTCTCTTTATCTCAACAAACATGATTAACCTTAATATTAATGATATGTAACGCTTGATTTTGTTTCTTTCTCTTCTGATTTCATTAAAATGAAACTACTCATTAGATTGTTTAATATATCTATGCCTGATTGATTTAAATAAAATGTAGTACCAATTTTAAATGAACAACCTTCTTTTGTTTTATTTAGATCAATCATTGAGCCGTACATACACATACGATTAAATTCTGAAAGGTGTTGTTCATAGTATCCTTCCAAAAAAGATGCGAGGCTGTCAGGTTCTAATTCTAGATCTCCTAAATGGTGCTTAAAAATATTATCGCCATTTATTCTAATGAGATGCTCTACATATGAGATACTAACAATGCGAGCGTAAAAAATAGGGTTTTTATTATTATCCATAATAGTTACCGTTATGCTGCCAATATAAATTTTATCTGCCCTTTTGTATTAAATATTGTTGAACATCGAGCTTCAAAATCCTTATAATCAATACAACCTTTTGCGATGGTTGTTATTGCTATTAACTGGTCTTCTACTGCTTTTAGTGCATCTGGTTTTAAGAATTGATGGATTTTTTCACCTTTCTTTGTGCGTTCTTTGATGCTCAGATAAACCTTTTTAGGTAGCACGACACCATAAACCCATTTTTGCGTTATCAGCCCAAATAATGATGGACAACCGCCAATATGATTATTGAATGGCAAGTTAGTCATTTTTGATAATGCCTGATAAAAAGGTTGTTGGAATCGCTTTTCCCATGTTTGCGGTTGACTATAAGTTAGTATTGCTAATACTTGCTCATCTGTATAAGTAACAGCCTGAGAACGAATAAGCTTATCAATTTGCTCATCACACCATATCTCAAAGTCAACAGATAACCAACGTGCAAACCTAACCGCTAATTTAGGGTGAATCCAAGTACCACCACCACGGTCCTTTCTGGCTCGGCTCGTTTTTACATACGGGATTTTCTGGTATGTAGATTCTAACGCATTGATATAATTAACTGTATCAGGAAGAATTAGCCAGTCATTTGGACGTTTACCAAATCTTGATGCCGCTTCTGTTGCGTTAATCCATCCATCATCATTGAAACCAACTTGATGACCCTTAAAATCGAATTTAATAATATTCATATTATGTCTCTCTATAGAATGAGCCTAAGTCACACAGAATAAACAGCCCCAAGAGTTAAGACATTAGCTGTCATTCTCTCAGGCTCATTCTGTAAAGCTCTTGGTTAATATTCGCCGTGTGATGGCATTATGATTGATTGAAAATTGATTTGAATTTATTCAACTTGTAAAACTAAAATTTACAACTAGGGATAATTATGAGTAATTAAAATTTGAATTGGGTTTGTGAAACTTCAAATAAAATAGGTATAAAAAAACCGTCTCAATGACGGTTTAAACAATGTTTATTTAATCTTTTTGTCTAACGCAGGTTATTGTATAAACATTTAACTCGCCAGTTTTTTTTGTATGTCTATACCTAGAATTAAAAGTTTCAATATATTTAAACTCATTTTCTGAGACATATTGATATTCAAATGTCTCATCATACTCAACGTTTTCATCTATATTATGATGCTCTTTTCTATAGCGTTTAAATGAAAATTTTTCGGGTGCTAAATCATAAGCTTGCCTCGTCATTGAGCCATCTTTTTGTCTTTCATATTTTTCAAAGATGTTATTTATCTCATAATTTCTTTTATCAGTGGATGTTTTTTCTATATTGTATAACCCTTGTTTATGACATATCCATTTCCCAATAAGCATTTCCTCAGTTACTTTCTTCTCACCACAACCAAATAAAGCAAGACTAACTAAACTAATTATCAAGATTCTTTTCATGTCATCTCCTTTAATATTTTGATAGATAGTATGAAATTTATTAACTAAGGGCAATAAAAAAACCACCCAAAGGTAGTTACTTATTTTCGCACATAAATTGCGAATTATTCTTGGGCGCAATCTCTTTACAATAGTATTTCTGCCAACCCTCAATCATTACTTTGTTGTACTCGATTGCATTGGTGAGATTGTAATAATCTTGTTGAGAAGTTTTTGCAAGTCGTAAGGCTTTGTTAGCAATACCGCTGGTGGTGGCACTATCTCGCTCGACAGATTCGACTTTGACGCGCAACTCGACAAGACCGTTATCGATATCATTGCGTAAAGCATCTGTTTTAGCATACCCATTTTTAATAGCCTCGATAATGTTTGATTCAATTTTTTTAACTTCATTATTATCTTGTATATACTTTTCGTACTTTGCTTCGGCTTTATTCGCTCTTGAGACTGCAAGACGTTTATCTTGCCAGCAGTTGTATGCAAAATAACTAACAAAAGCCAATATACTAATCAACGTTATATTTACTTTTGACAATTTGAACATGACGAATCACTCAACAATAACGATACAAATAAAAACCAACCCCAACCGTTGACATCATTAACCGCCATTATTGAAGCGATGATAAAGCATAAGATAGACATAACGCTTTCTCCTTTTCTCGTCTGATTACTAAGCCTTTTAGAACCTTACCACCTGCTTTATTCCATCTTGGAAACTCATTACAAGCCGCTTTATAATCGCCGTTGTTCAGATGTTTATACATTGTTGATGTTCTCATTTTTGAACATCCAACGTTAAAAGTAATTGACGTTACAGCATCAAAAACAGGTTGAGGTAGGTGAAAACCATTAGCATAGCGATTAACGCACATTTCTGCTGTTTTGATATCACCTACCCAACGTTTTGCTATTTCCTCGTCTGAATAGACTTTTTGTTGAATGTTACCCGTTGAGCCGATACCTGCTGTTAATACATTAGCAGGACAATAGTATGGCTCTCGTACGCATGATTCAGCGTTACCGATTATTTCAAGCCCTGCTTTGCTCGTTCTGATTTCGTCTGAGTAATTAGCAATAACAATACCAATGATTACCGAAACACTACAAATCGCACTCGTCGCTATTCTTGTTGTGTTTTTCATAGTATTGTTCTCTCAAATTCTTTTTATGATAAAAGTCTCGGCGTTTATATACCCAGTTAATAATAAACGTCGCTATTGATAAAATAATACCAACCACAATAGCAATATCGTTCAAACTGAGCGCACCAAATAGAGTGCATATAGCTCCCCAGAAATACGAAATCGGTGAAGTGTATTTTTCCATGATGAATATTCTTGTTAGTTAATGATGTGACAGCGTACTAGCTAAATGTTAGTTATGTGTGTGTCTAGCTTTGCTGTCGATTCTGTAGATGTTGACGACATCAATGTCGCCGACATGCATGAAATTTGGACATGAAAAAACCGCAATTAAGCGGCTTCATTTAATAATTCTATTCGGTAATAAATATATAAAAAAACAATATTTTTTGATAAATAGTGTTGACTTTTACTGTAGGATACCTTACAATAATAACCATCAAGTAAGGGACTTGATAAGGTAAACCCCCGACCTAAGACGAGGGCTTAAGGAGAAGTAAAATGAAGTTCAAAATACTCATTTTAATTCTGCTACTTTTGATTAGCTCCCCAGCATTCTAAAGTAGTTCAAAGGAGAGGGAAACCTCTCCGATGACCTTAAATATATCAACTATTATTTAATAAATCAAGGTGGTTATATGGCATTAACAAGAGCCGAAATTAACGAACGAAGCAATGAAAAACGAGGCATTAAAAATAAAGCCTTTAAATTAAATATAGACGATATCGCAATGATTAAACAAACGGCTTTAGACTTAAATATATCAGAAGCCAAACTTGTAGTAGAAGCAATTAAATTCTACAGAGAAAACAAAAAAGCCTCTAATTGAGGCTTATATGTAACTATTTACACTGTTGAGTAATGAATTTATTATCATTACCCTGAATTTTTTCTATTAGCTTGTTACGCTCGCATTCCCATTTTTCAGGCGGAAACATTTTATCCCACGCTGCCATCAATTTTTCTTCTTGATTAGATAAATTAATTTTGTATTTATCAGACATATAAAGATATGTGCGTGCTATTATACCCCGAATTTCGTCACGAGGTTGGAATTTTCTTTCTTTGAAATCTACAGCAGTTTTACATTGTCCGTATTGATCAAACATATCTGTAAACAGCGAATAACGATAGTTAGAACGGTCACCGTTTACCTCACCGATAGCAGGTTGCAAGTTGTGCATGTCACCTTCCATTTTATTAAAAGTAACATCTTTTTTACACGCTTTACGTCCACCGTCTCGCCAACATTGCAGATGACGACCGAAGTTTTCGGCAGGCATGACATGCTCCCACTCAATGCGAGAAGCTCTATTTAAATTCTTTCTTGGCTTATAACCGCATTTACCAAAATCGACAACACCTTTTTTACCTGCCCATGAAATATCACACCCGCAGTAAAATTCTGTTTGTGTTGAATTTGATTTATACAATTTAGTTAGCTGAGTTTTTGCATTGTCAAAATTTTGCTTACTAATTGCAACCTGCTCGGCTGTCGGCACTGATTTTGACTTTTTCGGCTTAGGCGTCGGTGCTACTGAATACGTTCCTATTCGACAAGTTTTAGATGCTGATATGCACGAATTGCCGCAAGGTATGCCTTTTCGACAATTCTTAGCATTTGAAATCGATGGAAATAATAAAAATAAAACTAAAATTAAAGCTAATTTTTTCATAATTTAATATCACCTGCGCTTAAAAGTTACGCAGTTTAATATAAAAAATTACAAAATGAAAATAAAAAAGCCCGCATTTGCGAGCTTTGTATACAATTATTCCATACTGACAACTTTATACCAGTTTCATGTTAGCATTTCAAGCATTTTTAAATAAAATTTAAATTTATTTATATTTTATGTTATTTAAAATATCTAGGCGCTGTCCTGTTAACATTGTTATTGCGCTTAAATGCCCCACAATGTGATTTTCTCCACCTTCTTTCATTGATTTTATTTTTGCTCTATCAACCCACATCTTTTTTGCAATATCAACAACAGATAGCGGTTTTATAATATTTTTTGTTTGTTTGTTAAAATCCTTTGCACTTATAATGCTGACCGTTCTATTGAATGCTAATCGCTCAAGTTTTCTTCCGAATCCAGTTGCTGCTACGTAATCTTCAATCGTTTGTTTCTCGCCAAAATAAAATAATTTCAAAACATTATATTGCTCTGCCGCCTGCCTGTTAGTTTTTGATAACGCAATTAACGCAGAATCTATTAGCATGGCATCATCATCATTACACAATTCTTTGTATTTTTTCTGTTGATTCTCAAACAAAGATGGTGATTTTTGTTCTGAATAATAATTTTTCCTTGACCAATTACCCCACAATCTCAACACGTCAGTAATATCGTAATCAGCCTGAAAGCGAACTCGTGTAACTGATTTTACAATTTCCTTTGGCTCATCATCAACGTATATATATTCTGCTAGCATTTGTTATCCTTAAAATTCTTCAATTTCCCAACCGCCACCTAGTTTTTTCGCTTTCTTTTTTATCGCTAAAAACTTAAACGGATACATGTCGGCAGCCACTTTTATTTTTACCCTTGCATCATCCATCCAAAACCCTTTAACTTCGTGCAATTCAATTAATCCATCTTTATTCATTACAACAAAATCAGGTGTGTATGTTGTGTTATTTGCTAATTTGAATTTTAGACCCTCGAATTTAAACCATGTTATTTCGTTAGCTTGTTCAAGCGTTTTTAGATACTGATAGTATTCAGTTTCAGTTTTATTCATCTGCCCAGATTTCAATCTACCGAGTGCAAACGTTGCTGGTCTCATAATTTAATCTTCCCTTCTTTAACCAAGATATCTTGTGTTCTAATTACACCCTCAGCGTGCGCCAATCTAACGAATTCATGCTCGTGATTTCTTGTCCTGCGGTCGATTTCATCATGACAAGCTGAACAAGCCCATGCGCCTTGCAAATCATTCGGTTTCATACCTACGCCACACGTTCCTGCTAATCGATAATGCGCCAGTACCGTAGTTTCTGGATTATGATTACAGCACGGCAATCGAACCGTGCACTCTCTCCCTCTTGCTTCTTTAGTTAGCCTGCTCATCGTTAACCCTGTTTAAATTATGCTGATTAATGTATTCTCTGCGTTGTTCTCTAACTATTGCTATTGCTCGCTCTAATTCTTGCTCTTTATCATCGTATAGTTTCAGTTGTTCTTTGTGTTTTTTGTGTTCGTTGTTCATCATGCCACCTTTGATAATTGATCTTTGTACTGTTCTGCTAGTTTGATTGCTTCCTGTGCATCTGCGCTAAATATAACGCCATTTTCAGCCCCGAACTGTTCAGCGCAAGTCACCACATCAGCAAATGCTTTTTTATTCATTCTTCGCGTTGATAACCCCATAAACACCAGTCCGCCTTGAATTCCCTTTACACATTTCTGCCCGTGCAAATTAGCCGTGATTAAATGCTTCCATTCCTCTGCTGTGAGCTTTTCTCCATTCCATTCAACTTGTTTTGCGATATCATTTAAAACAGCCCACATCATGCGATTTTGTGCTAACGTGCGATTGTCTTCATCAATTACAATCCGCAATGGACGCTCGCTATTGACTGGTAATTGACTTATTACGTTAATCGCTGTCGCGCGTGCTAGTTCGTGTGTTAATCGTATTTCTTTAGCCATGTTTATCACTCCGAATGCTCAACTATTAGCGTCGATTTGTTCTTCATCTTTTCGTGATAGCGTTTATATTGCTTTCTAACGTTGAACCAAAATATCAATGCCCAAACTGGAAAAAGAATAGGCGTTGTTAATATTAGAAATGTATATATAACAAGGCTTAGCAAGTGTATTGGAAATAAAATTGCTTCTTGATTAAGAATCCAAAAAAACTCACCTTTAATATCGTTTAGCTGTTTAATTCCGAACGATGACGCTTTTAATGATAAACAGCTCATAAAATCAGGATAGTATCCCTTTCGCATAGCTTTGAACGGGTCTTTAATAAAATCGTTCAGTGTTGGTTTTGTCATTTAGTTGCCCTCCAAATCACGAATCCCCAAAAAACAAACTCAACTATCAATACAATCGCTGCATCACTCATCGTCTACTCCCCAGTCAACGCACAGATGTTTTTTATTTTCAAAAATCTTCTCGTACTCATTCGCTTTCGCAATATCTTGCTCCAAAGCGTCTTTTTTACCTGCTCTAATTCGATATTTCAGAATGTTACCGAGGCAAAACCCTCTAAACTGCTCTACAGTCATGCTACGCGCTATGATGTTGATAGATTCGATACCATCGATTATTTGGTAATGTTTAGGATTTTTTACGTTGTCGTTCATAATTAACCTCTACACACTAATTTTTTTATAGTTTTTTCTGCGTATATTGCTACGTTATTCGTCACCGCTAGTTGAATAAAATTAGTTCGCTCACCAGCATCAAGATTCACCGCATTAAAAAAAGCATCAATTAATTCTGCGCTAATTGGTTTTTGTCGTTTTTCAATCATTGATATCATTGTGTTGCTCACACCCATTTTTTCCGCCAGTTGAGCCTGAGTAAACCCTAAATCTATTCTAGTTTTAGCAATAAATTTACCGAGTTCTCCGGTTCGTTCCACGGGTGGTACAATAACTACACCACCAATTATTAATAAATCACTCATTACTCACCCCGATCCCCGTCTAATTCAGCCCGTGCCTGCCAACTTGACCAACGCATGTTTATTGGTCCGCTCACATAACGATTTTCATCAATTAAATAATCGTGACCAAAAACAAAACTATAACCATAAAAGCTCGAAAGCCATTTTTCAAAAAGCGCGCGCTCTTTTTCTAACTCTTGCTGTGTTAATTTAGTCATTGGTTGAGTCCTTTACTTTCCTGGCAACTAAAATTTCATAATCACCATGAATAATCACCACAGCTTTAAAGTCCTTATTAGCTTTCTCTACTGCTTTAGCCAAACTTCCAGCTAATCGATACTGCTTAAATTTTTTGTCAAATAAATCAAGAATTGATGAACTTGCACCTGATCCAACTAATCCGCACAGTAAAGTAAAATTTAAAGTTAAAGCTATAAAAATCATTACAGCAAAAAAATAATCCATATTTATGCCACCTTTACACAAGAATAATTATCAACTGTCGCGCCTTTGTATATCTTCTTGATGTCTGATTCAGTTATCTTGTTAACACGAAACATGGTAATGTTTACTTGCTCCTGAAGCCCTACTTGTACTGTTGCTGTTATTTTGTAAGCCATTTCTGTATCAACTCCCTCAATTTAATTTTGTCTTCTTCTGAATATTTTGTAGCTCGTTCTGCCATTTCATGCTTAATCTTTGCCGTATTTGCTCCACGCTCTCGTATCGCTCTCACATAGTCGTACGCTATTTTGTCGAGCATGTGATTAAGACCGAATGGGCAATGGTTAACCCTCCGCAACACAAGCTCTACCCTTTTTTAACATCTGTTTAATGCTAGCAATATGCATCATGCTGGTATTTGATGCTCCCTGCTCGGTTTTACATTCCAGCATTGCAAATGTATTCTCTGGTTTTGGTAGATAATGATTAGCTCGCTCTTGTGTTAATAGCCCAGTAAAAACAGCGTGGTTTATAGCATCAGCTCGCTTTGCTTTATCGCTACCAGGCGAAACAAACACTTCAACGGTACGCCCGTACATCATCGATTCATCAACCATTCGCTCATATGCATCAATAAACGTTCGTCTTGCTCCAATTTTGTCGCCATTTCGGTAGACAATTTCAGCTTGTGCCCACGCTTTTGCTATTTCATTAGTCCAAACAACCGTATTGGTTTCATCGCTAGCAAGTATTGCAATCGACCACGCTTCATCTGGTGATAAATGATTACTTGAACCACCCATTAGCTTGATTAAATCCGCAGGCTTAGGCATAAATTGACTTTTAAGCACCCAAGCATGTGCAGCGGCTTTTAACGATTGAATCGGATATTGCCCAAGTGTTGACCAGTAAATATTAACCTTGACTGTGCTTGCTTGCTGTCCGTAAACCTCAAGTAATCCACCAATAACCGCTAAAAATTCATCTGTAATCTTTGCCATGGTTAAGCCCTCATACTCTCTAAAACTGCCCTGTTACGCTCGGCAAGGGTCATGAATTTTTCAGGTGGTTTATTTGATTTTTTATAACCGTTAGCATTGCGTAACCAGTTGTTAAAAGCCGCATTCCAATCAATATATTTTTTGCCATTCGCCAAGCAGTAATCCCTGAATTTAACAAACTCATTATCCAAATTGATGTTTTCATTCATCGCTATATCTCGATGATGATCGTTCGGTTTAAATTCATCAGGAAACTGACAAGGTCGCTTTGGCTGTTGCGATTTATTCGCAATAATATTTGTAGTATTCTCTGTAGTAGTCTTTGTAGTATTCTCTTGATATAACGAACTTGATTTTGTAGTCGTCTCGACATCTACATTGTAGAGATCGGGGTAACTACTTTTCATTTGTCGTGATGATTGAGTTATAGAGTTGGCGAAATCGCTTAAAACTTGATTAACTTTTTCATTATCAATCTTGTAAAAAGTCTTATGCTCTAACCTCTTTTCTGTAACAATTAACACGCCTTTTTCTTTTAGTTTTTTGATAGCCGTTCTTTGTTCGTTATGAGATAAACCAGTTTCATCTTCAAGCTCATCACGTGTTTTATACACACCTAAATCAGACGTAGCCTTGTCTTGCCAATAAAATAATTGTGAGAATAAAACAGCAGGACTCACACCACCCAGTGGCTTAGCTAGCTTAGGATAATAGGCATTCGGACGCCCTATTAGTTTTAATATTTCAACTGCGTTCATTGCTTACCCTCTTTCTTGGGAAAAGTTCTGGTAAATCAGGTCTAATATCGCAAGCTGCAACTTCCCCATTGGTTGCTTTTACTATTAAATGAACATGTTCAGGACTAACATCAGACAATCCGTGCAGCCACTTCCATACTGATGTCTGAGTTTTCCCACACGCATCAGCTAATTTTTTCTGGCTTCCCGTAATTAAAATAGCTTTCTCAATTGCTTTATTTTTCATACAAACTCTCTTTTAACAACTTATGTTGTGAATATTATCTTTTGTTTTTGCTTGTGTCAACAACTTAAGATGTTTTACTTTATACAACTTTGGTTGTATTTTATTTAAATGAAAAAGGAGCTTAAAAAATGACATTAGCAGATCGACTAACCTCAATAATGAAAGAAAAGAAGATTTCTCAAGCGAAATTGGGAGAGGCTATTGGTATGTCTCAAACCACAATATGGAAATTAATGACAGGCAAAACAAAATCAAATAGAAATCTATTGAAGATCGCTGATTATTTAGGTGTTTCGGTTGAATGGTTAGCTAAAGGAGAAGGTCCTCAGCTTAAACAGCAACGAGACGGAACGCCGATGGATGAATTATCAACAAGAGACGTAGACGAATGGGATGATAAAACCCCATTAAATGATGATGAAGTTGAAGTTCCATATTTCAAATCAATTGAACTTGCAGCAGGACATGGTTGTTCAAGCACGGAAGATCACAACGGATATAAGCTCAGATTTAGCAAATCTTTTTTTAGAAGAAAAAACGCACAAAAAGAATTTGTCATTTGTTTTCCAGCTAAAGGAAACAGCATGGAGCCAGTTATTCCAAATGGTGCAACGGTCGCTGTAAACACACTACAAAAAGATATTCGTGATGGCGATGTTTATGCAATATGCCAAGACGGATTGTGTCGGCTAAAAAGATTGTATTTATTACCAGCAGGAAAAATAAGAATTGTTTCTTACAACTCTGAAGAATTTCCTGATGAAATTGATGATTCAAAAAATATAGAAATAATCGGGCGAGTATTTCATTGTTCATTTGAAATGTAATCAATGCTATAAAAAATGGTTAATACCAAAAAAAGGTTTTAATGAAAAAATTATTATTAATTAGTTTTTTATCGGCATCAACGATAGCTTGTGCAAAAAAAGAATCAGCACAAAACAACGTTAACATGGCTAATCCTGCATCAGTTTATTGCGAAAGTCTTGGCGGTAAATCTGAAATAGTAAAGGACAGCAAAGGTTGGTATGGATTATGCCACCTACCCGACGGAACTACTGTCGATGAATGGAAATTATACAGAGATAAACATTAATAACCGCTTCGGCGGTTAAATAAAAAAAGATCATAAAGATACTGACTATTTCTTGAAGTTTCTAGTTTCATAATAATTGAAGGTAGTATATCATACCTAATAGATTCAGTTAATTTGATAATTCATTTAAAATAACACACTGTTTATTTTTACTACATGATACAACAACTATTACTTAAGAGAACTAAGCTCATATGAAGTTTAATGTTAACATAGAAAACTTTGGTAAAATTCAAAACGCAAATATAACATTAAGTAATTTTACTGTGATAGCAGGCAGGAATGGTTGCGGAAAAAGTTTTGTAACTAGGGCTTTTTATAGCTTCTTTAATACAATAAATAAAGATCATTTAACAAAAAATTTGCTAAATGATATTGGAGTAACTGACTTTTTTTTAAATAAAATATTATCAACAAGTAAACTCAATACAAAAGAAACTACATCACTCTTATTAATGAAACAAGCGATTGATGACTGCGTTAATTTCATACAACATAATGTTGATGCTCATTATTTATCAGAGCAATTTTTGTTGACAAAACAATTAAATGAAAAATTAAAAAACATAATAAATAATTTCAAAGACTTTAAAAACGAGCTTGGAAGTAAACAAAAAATACAATCTTTCGTTGAAGAATTAATAGGATTAGATGATATCATTCACAATTTAGATCTTTTAGCTAAAGACCCTATTAATAATATAGCAAAATCAATTGAACAAGATCTTAGATCTGAATTACAAGAAAATTTTCAAATTGCTAAATTATCTCAATTAATTAATTATAATAACAATAAAAAATTTTCTTTTAACTTTGAAAAATTAGGCACAATAAGTTTGCAATATAATGAAAGAGAAAAGCAAGACAGCATTGCATTTGAACTTAATTCAGCTAGTATAGATCAGTTTCAACAGCTCAATAATATTGTGTATATAGAATCCCCTATATTTTGGAAAATACGACCTGCTTTAAATTTAATCAAAAGAAATCAATTTCTTAATAGATCTCTTCGTTCTAAATTTTTTCAAAAAGAATTGTTGGGTATCCCAAAATATTTTTTTGATTTATCGAACTTATTGGAGGTTAATTATACATTATCACCAATAGTTACTAAATTTGAAGAAATATCTTCCACCCTAAAAGATGCAATTGGCGGAAAATTTGATATTTCTGACAGTGGGGACATTCTTTTCAAAGAAAAGAATTGCGAAAACAGTTCTTTTTCACTTTATTTAACTTCTACAGGAACAACAAACCTAGGAATGCTATCTTTATTATTAGATAAAGGAATTATTTCTGATGGTAGCTATTTATTTATTGACGAACCAGAAATTAATCTACACCCGAATTGGCAAAGAATGATGGTTGAGTGTTTATTAGAGTTATCAAAATTAAACGTTCATGTTGTAATCGCTACTCATAGTATTGATATGATTAAATGTATCGAATTGTTAATTAATAAAAATGAAGATTTAGTAAGTAATGATCACTTTGCAATTAATCAGCTATCATCAGAAGGTATCTCAATCAACAATGAAGAAAATATATTCAACAAAATTAAAGCGATTAAAGATGATTTGGGTGAATCTTTTTTACAGATGTTTTTAGAAGAAAATGGCTAAAATTGAATTAAATAAATTTTTTAAAAAAATAGATCCAGAATTTAGAGATATAACAAAGGAATTGCTAGAACGATTACCTAATGGTTATTTGCTTGATAATGATGATGGGTTAAAAAAACATTGTAATTGTGATAATTTAAAATCTGTTGATTTTCTATTAGAAAAAGATGGAAATCTATATTTTACCGAATTCAGTGATTTAAATGCTGAAGATGGAAATATTAGAAAGAAAATAACACAACAGATTAATTGTTGTGAACAGGCAAAATCTTGTCCAGTTAAAGGACACTATCCCAAGCTACTTCAGAATATTAAAGTAAATGATTTTGCTTTAAAATACAAAGATACTTTATTATTATTACTCTCAATTAAAAACGATCTGGAACCTAAAACCATATTTCATGAAAATACAGATAAATGGCATTTTTTAATAGTTTATAATAAAAAAACTAATCTTGATCTTGCAAGATATTTAGATTTATTAAAATCGACTATAACATCTTCATTACCTAAAAGATTATTGAATGAAGATAACTTTAAAATTCAAAATTTAAATGACTTCATCAATAATTTTTAGTCCGTCGTGTATTTACTCTAGTTAAAGCTGCTTAGTTCATTCGAGATAAAATAAAGCCCCTTCTGGGGCTTTTTTTACACCTAAAACCCCCTACAGCTTTAAAACAATTCGTTGATTAAAAAATAAGCAAACAAATAACAATCAATCACACAAAAACAACAACTTAACAACTTAATTAAAAACAATAACAACTTTAGATGTTGATATTAATGACAACTTATGTTGTAATAATCACATCAAAACAAATCAACTTAACAAAACAATTAAGCAATACCACGAGTTACTTAATTAGTTAAGCGAGATTCAAGTAGCTAGCTGGAGCATATGAAAGTACAGCGGTTTTGATAGCAATCACAGCAGTACGCATCGGGTGAGCGACTTAATCACTCCCAGCCTCGACAGAGACCGACTGGCCATCAAGTTCTTTAGTAAGAAGATTGCTATTTAATTTCAAATCAAAGCGCATTCATAGAGTGCGCTTGAGTTTGAGACTGATAATAACTGTAGAGGTTAACATATGGATCTAATAGATAACAGCATTACCGAACCATGGAAAAGAAATGCGGAATTACGACGCCTAGCTCACAATCCAAACACTGACGCAAAAACACTTGCTGAGCTAGCTAGAATCGGGAATTCAAGCATTAGAGCAGCTGTTGCGTGCAACAAAAACGTATCGCGTGAAACTATATTAATACTTTCAGAAGACATAGATTATG
Organism: Gilliamella bombi; assembly: GCF_900103255.1. Classification (GTDB taxonomy): domain Bacteria; phylum Pseudomonadota; class Gammaproteobacteria; order Enterobacterales; family Orbaceae; genus Gilliamella; species Gilliamella bombi. The sequence continues at coordinate 34,136 of NZ_FMWS01000050.1, forward strand.
TGGTTCGATATGAAGCTGCTAGAAATGAAACTCACGAAGAGTGGCTTAGACGTCAAAAAGCCTTATTTCAACCATTATCAACACTGTAAATTGAGGTGGGTTATGCAATTACATAGAGCTGTAGAGAACGGTTACGAAAGAGCATATTGCAACATGATGAATAATTCTGAAATGCAAGACGCTAAAGATGATTGGATTGAAGCTAGAGCCGAAGAATTGCTTAAAAATTTCGGTAACGACAACGATTGGCAAATAGTAGAGCTTTTAAAAATAAAGCTAGAAAGTAAAAACATTGACGCTGATATTTACAATCAGTTTATAACTGATATGTGTTACTCACAAGCTAAAGCTGAGTATAACAAAAGATTTTGACAACTCGGAAAGACGAGTACATGCAAATCCTTTACCCGTGAATTGAGTAACGGGCTTTTTTACAGATTTAGCGGCTAGAATTCATGAGGATTAAACAATGACAAGTAAAAAGATTATTGAGCAATTGCAACAGCTAGATTGGTATGTTGAATGTAAAACTGAGCATGAATTAGCGTTAGTGTTAAATGCTTGTTTAGATGCTGATCTCATTTGGTTTTCGGGACGCAAGGCATCTAAATTTGCTCCAGATCTGTTTATATCACCGATTTTTATAGTTAAACAACATCATTTATTCAAAAGACGCATTGGGTACACTTCTTGTGCGTCATTTTGTAAATGCGAAGACATAACAGATTGGTTTTTCAACGAATTGAGGAATGAATAATGGAAAAATTAACACCACAAAATGAACATCAAGAGCATATGGTACAAGTTTTATTAGCAAAAATGCAGGGTGTACCAGTTGAATATAAAATTGATGACGATTGGCGCTTAGCAGTCTCTGATTACGTTTCATTGAATACAGAATACCGCATTGTACCGAAACCAATCCCTTTGATTACCCGTGAAATGTGGGCGATGATTGCTCCAGAATGGAAATGGGCGGCAATGGATAGAGATGGCGAAGTGTATTTTTATACTGATGAACCCTGTATCAGCGCAAGAGGGTTTGGCTGGGCTAATTGCGGTGGTGATTATTGCAACAGCGTTTTAGCAACAAACGCCAACAGTACTAACTGGCGTCTCTCGCTCACAAAACGACCAGAGGACGTCTAAATGAACACAATACCAATTGACTACGTCGGCTGTAATGTTTATCAAACAGACCGATTTAATATTAATTACAAACTAAACAAGGGCGAGCAAATATACGCCCTTTTTTGTACCTACTTTTTGACGCTGGGCGGATTGTTTATGCTTATTCGCTGGATGTTAGAAGTGGCAACTAATTAAAGGAAATATAAAAATGGCAACAGAAATTATTCAAGCAAATACTGATTTTTTACCAATAAATTTAATTGACAAAGCAATTACAAAAGGCACGGACATAGCAAGCCTTGAAAAGCTGATGGACTTGCAAGAGCGTTGGGAAAAATCACAAGCGCAAAAAGCATTTAATCACGCACTAGCCCAGTTTCAGCAACAGTGTCCAACTCTCATAAAAAAGAAAGATGGACATCATTACAAATATACACCGCTTGGAGACATTATAGCTCAAATTAAAGACGTTTTATTTAATAACGGGTTGAGTATTAGATTTGAGCAAGACCATAGCAACGGAATAACTGTATCTTGCATCGTCAGCCATTTAGACGGTCATAAAGAATCCACTACAATGAACGCATCACCTGATAAAACAGGTAGTAAAAATGACGTTCAAGCTATCGGTTCAACCGTTACCTATTTGCAAAGGTACACATTAATTGGCGCTTTAGGAATCACAACAGCCGATGACGACATGGATGGAAGAATAAATGGTAACACCGTCGATCCTGAATATCTGAACCTACTTTTATCATTATGCGAACAACATGTTATTAATGGTCTTGATTTGTTCCGTAATTTTTGGAAGTCACTGACGAAAAAACAACGTGACATAATCGGGACAGATAAAATGAATGAATTTGTAAACAAGGCAAAAGAACATGGAGCAACGAACTGATGAGTGGTTTCAGGCTAGGCTTGGTAAAGTAACAGCAAGCAAAATTAGCGATGTGATGACAAAAACAAAAAACGGCTATGCAGCTAGCCGTCAAAATTACATGGCTCAGCTAATTTGCGAACGGCTAACAGAAAAACAAACCGAATCATACTCTAACGCAGCAATGCAACGAGGCACTGAATTAGAACCTGAAGCCAGACGTTGCTACGAGCTTGAAAACCTTTGCAAGGTAAACGAGGTTGGCTTTATTCCCCACCCTACAATCGAAAACGCTGGCGCTAGCCCCGATGGACTAGTAAATGATGATGGATTAATTGAAATCAAATGCCCAAACACGTGGACGCACTTAGAATTTATGCAATCACTAAAGCCAAAGCGTGAGTACATCTTACAAATGCAATGGCAAATGATGTGCACGGGTCGAAAATGGTGCGATTTTGTCAGTTATGACGATAGGTTACCAGATAATTTGAGCTTTAGATGCGTACGAATTCATTACGACGAAGCGTTGGCTCAAGAGATAGAAGCAGAAGTTATCAAATTTCTGCAAGAACTAGATGAGAAAATCAAACAAATAGAAGCCGCATAACCGTCACTTAGACGGTTTTTAATAACGTCTGGTATATGCGTTGATGATTAGTGTGCACTGAGGGTCATTTCCGCCCTCGTTTCTCACAGTCCGCTAATTTGAAATATACAAGCCGCACCACAAATTTCAGACGGTAGTCACGCCGTTGGCGACAGAGTGACAATAATTTTAGAGGAGGAAATCTAATGGGCAAATTAACAAAGCAATCGCCAAAATTTAGCTTATTCGACCCCGTCTTATATGACGGCATGAGAACAGAAATCGCAAATAATGATATTTATTATGCATATGATGAATCGGGTGTTATGTGCCCGTGGTATCACGTTCCTGTCCTTATGGGCGATTTTATTAGCATTCAATTAGTACCAGAAACTGATTTAACGGAGGTGATTAATGACTAAATTAAACTGGCGTAAATTTCCAGATGAAAAACCTTGCGGCACAGACGCTGACGATATCATTATCGTTATAAAAAAGCCGTTTTATGAACCTTACACTCAAGTGTGTGGTTATAATGAACGTGAACATTATTTTTTCGTGTACAGACTGCACACAGATGGTGAATATGATGAATCTGTTATTGATGAACACATAACACACTGGACGTATGTAGATGAATTACCGCTGCCCGAGGAGTAATCATGTCAGAAAAAATAACGTTTGTAGTGAGCGCACGAATTGGTCCATCACACAATGAAGTAGAAATAGACGTTGATAAAGCTGAATATGAAGCTGCGGAAGATAAAAATGCTTACGAACAAGAGTTAGTTAATTCTTATCTTCAAGAACTTGTAGCGATTGGGATCGGTATTAAGGAGTAAATTATGATTAAAGATAAAAACCCATTAACACGAACTGAACTATTAAAAGAGGCTATTGCTTGCGTTAAAGAAATTGAAAAAATGCAAAAACAAATTGATAAACAATTGGAGCGAAAAAATGGCAATTAACACAATGACAGCAACGGGTAACGTTGGTAAAGATGCTGAACTACGTTATCTACAAAACAATACAGCAATAGCAGAATTTCAATTACCAGTTAAACAGGGTTACGGCGAACATCAAAAAACATCATGGATTAAGTGTGTGCTATGGGGTAAAGCGGCAGAGGGTTATGCGCCAAATATCAAAAAAGGCGATTTAGTTGTGGTTAGTGGTGAGTTTTATGTTGAAGAATGGCAAAAAGATGGTGCAACATTCACAAGACCGTGTTTGCGTGTATCTCAAATTCAATTGACTAAAAAGCAGGATGAACAACAAGCACAACAATCTAAACCGCAAGCAACTGCTCAGGCTCAGCAAGATACATTTGATGACAATATACCATTTTAAATCAATAACTTATAAAGTTACCAACAAAATCTGTTAATAACTCACTGAACAACCACCCTATTCTATTAATTTTACAAATATCTGCGCTGATCATTTGGCGTGCGATTTCTATCGGTAAAAATCATGAACGTATTATCATTATTTGACGGCATAAGCTGCGGTCGTGTTGCGCTCGAACGTGCAAATATTAATGTAACAAAATACTACGCTAGCGAAATTGACAAATACGCAATACAGGTCAGTCACAACAATTATCCTGACATTGTCAGGCTTGGAGATATCAATAACTGGGAAAAATGGGATATTGATTGGTCAGGCATTGATTTGATCTTAGCAGGTTCTCCCTGCCAAGGGTTTTCATTTGCCGGTAAGCAGTTAGCATTTGATGATAAACGCTCAGCATTATTTTTTAGATTTGCCGAAATACTATCGCATGTTCAATCTGTTAATCCTGATGTTAAATTTTTACTCGAGAATGTCAGAATGAAAAAAGAGTTTGAACATGTAATTACATCAGTCATCGGCGTTGAGCCGATAATGATTAATAGCGCATTAGTATCTGCTCAAAATAGAAAACGCCTCTATTGGTGCAACTGGCATGTAGAACAGCCAGAAGACAAAGGTATTTTGTTAAAGGATGTTTTATTGGAGGGTGAGGCGTTAACAGATAAGTCACAAACAATATTATCAACATTATATAAAGAAAATGCTAAATCAATGCTGAAGCGAAACAAAAAAGGCTTGCTTGTTAAAGATTTTAACCAAGCAATTTTTCAACGTCCTCGAGGTAAAAATAAAGGGGGCGTTTATGCCGACAAAAGCCCAGCTTTAACAAGTAATTCTTGGGAACATAATAATCATTTAATGTATTGTTTACAGCCTTATATTGTCCCTTTTGATAAAACGTTACAAATTTTGGATAAAGAGGTTATTAAAGGAAAGATTGGTTATTTTCGCAAAGACAGCCAGGCAAATCGTGTTTATAGCATACATGGTAAGGCTGTAACGTTGTGCGGTGATGCAGGAGGAGGAGCTGCTAAGATGGGTCAATACCTGTTTGGTTGTATAACTCATGATAGAATAGAAAAGAGACAAAACGGTCAACGATTCAGCGAAGGTAAAAAATTCTATACACTAACCTCGCAAGATAAGCACGGCATTTTAATAGACGGCTACATAAGAAAGCTAACACCAATAGAGTGCGAACGTTTACAAACACTGCCAGACAACTACACAGCAGGCATTAGCAATACACAGCGCTATAAATGTCTTGGCAATGGTTGGACGGTTAACGTTATAGCTCATATTCTGAATCAAATGGATAAAGGAAACAATCATGACAAAACCTGTTCTTGACGTTTGCTGTGGCTCTCGCATGTTCTATTTTAACAAATTCGATGAGCGAGTTTTGTTTTGTGATAAGCGAAAAGAGAGTCACGTAATATGCGACGGTCGAGTAGTAGATATCAATCCAGATGTGCAAGCCGATTTCACCGCGCTACCGTTCGACAATGAAACATTTTATCAAGTTTGTTTCGATCCGCCCCATCTAATCAAAGTTGGCCACCGCAGTTGGCTAGCAAAAAAATATGGCCAACTTAATAAGTCAACTTGGCAAGATGATTTAAGAAAAGGCTTTAGTGAATGCTTTCGAGTGCTAAAAACAAACGGCACGCTAATCTTTAAATGGAACGAAACAGACATACCAGTTAAAGAGATTTTAGCGTTAACTGAGTATGAACCTATCTTTGGCCACATCAGCGGTAAAAGGTCCAACACTCATTGGATGTCATTTATTAAGAGGAAATAATAATGACTACACACGAACTAAAAATTAAATCAGAGTATTTTATGGATGTAGCTCGAGGCAGGAAGTCGGCCGAAATACGCTACAACGACCGAAATTACAAGGTTGGAGATTTTCTAGTTTTGTATGAAATTGATGAGCACGGTAATCGTACGGGCAATCAATGTACTGTTATTGTCTCTCATATTTTAGACGATGCGGAGTATTTGCGAGACGGTTATGTAATGTTGAGCATCAATGTAGTGTCTAGATTTATATAAATAATAGCGTGATAGTAACAGTTAAATGAGGAGAATAATTATGACAAAACAATTAACTTTCATCGGTCACAGCGACGATATTTTTAGTGTATCAATAGATGGAAAACCTGTCGAAGAAATCGACTGTTTCGATGAACAAGCTAGATACAAAGTTAGTTCTGGCGAAAATCAGCTTTATGTTGTTGGCGAATATGTCACCCCCGGTGTTTGGATGATTGGCGTTGCCCAAATAGATCAGGGTATACCAATTCCAAATTGGAATATTCAGTTGACTCATGAGCACGATTACAGCCCCGCTTTAACAATTGAATGTCCAGATGACGTAAAAATAGAAGAATGTTAGACAATACCCCCATTGGGGGTGACTCTAATGAATTAACGCCAAAATTCTAAGGAAATCAAATGAAAAACCGTAGAGCGGTAACAATCAGCGTAACTCCGGCTGAATATGATTCTATCTGTACCGCGTTCGGAGAGTATTTTAATAAATGCGAGGGCGCTGAAGATGATGTTTTTGTAGAAGACGCTAATCGGGACGGAAATAATTTTAAAACGTTCCAAAAAAAATATAAAAGAGCATGTCAAAGACAGCTAGTAAAAGACACTGTTAAAAAAGCACTAGCTACACAAAAAAGCAAAGAGCAATAATTGCTATTGCTAAGTGTTATTTGTTGATAAGAGAGAATCAGAGGTAATTATGGAAATGATTACATTAAAAGATGCGGCAAGAATAACAAAATTATCTTACACGTATCTTTATGAAAAAAGAAAAGAATACGGATTTTCTTTTCAATCTAAATCAAAAAATAGAGTTGGAAAATGGTTGGTCGATAAAAAAGAGTTTGAAGAAAATTTCAAGGCAAAGCATAATGCAAATCGGCTAACCTCTGAAATTAAGGAGGTAAAAAAATGTCAATTAAAAAACGTGGCGACGTCTGGCATATTGACATCGTCGCGCCGGATGGGTCAAGAATTAGACGCTCTACTGGTACGGCAGACAAAAAACAGGCGTTAGAATATCATGATCGGCTAAAAGCTGAATTGTGGGAAACGTCAAGAATCAACAAAAAGCCAACCAGGCTTTTTGAAGAAGCTATTATATTGATGTTAAAAGATGGAGAACATCAAGCAAGATTTGACTATAAACAGGCTCACGCAGAATATTTTTTAAATATCTTTTCGGGTAGAGATTTATCAACTATTACTGGTGAGGAGTTAACGAACAGTATACCAACATTTCATGCAAAAACTAAGAAACCAATAGCAAATGGTACAAAAAACCGTTATCGCTCTACGATTCTCAGGGCGTTTAGTTTAGCTCATAAAATGAACTGGATTGATGCTGTTCCCTACATTCCTCGTTATGGTGAGCCTAAAGTCAGAGTAAGGTGGATCACAAAGGAAAAAGCAAGCTTACTCATACAGAATCTAAAATTACAATGGATGAAAGACGTTTGTTTTTTTGCGCTATCAACAGGTGCGCGTATGAGTGAGATATTTACGCTAACGTGGCACAATGTTGATCTTGTTAATCGTGTAGCAACCGTCACTAACGAAAACGCAAAATCAGGAAAAGCAAGAGCGTTATTACTAAATCATGACGCAATGGAGTTAATACGTAAGTTAAGATTCAGGAATAATTGTGAATATGTATTCACTCGTTCAACTAAAAAGCGAGTGCGTGATATTGATCGGCGAGATTTTAAACAAGCCTGTCAATTATCAGGAATAGATAATTTTCATTTTCATGATTTACGCCACACTTGGGCAAGCTGGCACGTTCAAGCAGGTACACCGCTCTATACGCTCAAAAATCTTGGCGGATGGGAAACGTTAGAGATGGTGAATAAATACGCTCATCTAAACGCAGATCATATGCTTGAATTTGCAAACAATGTCACATTTACGGCACAAGGCTTGCTCAACGACACAATGATAAACGTAAGAAATGGTTAAAAACTTATATAAATCATAGTGTTTAATGGTGGCCCCTACTGGACTTGAACCAGTGACCAATCGATTATGAGTCGACTGCTCTGACCAACTGAGCTAAGGGGCCATTTGGATGTGCTACTTAGTTAGTAGGGTTGCGATTATAATAGAGTTAAATCGAATTTGCTATAGTTAATTAATAAAATAGGTCGGTTTGATTATTTATTGTCCTGTGATTTATTAGATTTTATACAAGTTTAATTACTGATATTTTTTGTTTAATTAAACTGCTACAATAATTTAGTTTATTATTGATTGTTGTTTTATTGGTTGAGGAAATATTATGTCTATAAAAAAATTATTATTCATTGGTGTTACGATGGTTGCGACTTTACTTTTAGGTGCTTGTAGTAGTTCTAACTATCAAACTACTTCTGCCGGTAGTCAAGTTCGGTTTATTGATACTAAACCAGCTGCTTCTTGTCAGTTATTAGGTAAAGCAGAGGGGCGTCGTAGTAGTTTTTTTTCTGGTCTTAAAACACATAGTGAACTTATTCGTGATGCGGCTTCTGACCTGATGAATAAAGCTGCTGCAATGGGTGGTAATGTGATTTATAATGCACAGGATACTTCAATGCAATATATTTCTGATATTGCACCAACAGATGCGGTTATGGTTGGTGAGGTTTATAGCTGTAAATAATGCTGATTAAATGAAAAAGGGAGGTTTGCCTCCCTTTTTGCTGATAGTAATGACTTGTAATATTTTGAGTTAATTTAGCTATTTTGTTTTTCAAATCGCTGCATAAAATCAATTAAATAATTGACGCCTTCTTGATCCATAGCGTTATAAATTGATGCTCGCATACCTCCTGCAATTCGGTGACCTTTAATGCCAATAATGTTGGCTTGAGTTGCTTCGCTTACAAATTTTTTATCCAACTCTTCATTCGGTGATAAGAAGGTAACATTCATAATTGACCGATTAGCTACTGCAACATTATTTCTATAAAAATCAGATTGATCGATGAATTGATATAGTAATTGTGCTTTAGCTTGATTTCGTTGCTGCATTGCTTTTAGTCCACCAAGACTTTTTATCCATTTAAACACTAGCCCCGACAAATACCATGCAAATGTAGGTGGAGTGTTAAACATTGAATCGTTGTCCATTAAGATTTTATAATCTAGTACTGATGGTATGATTTTTTGTGCATGACCAATTAGATCTTCTCGCACAATGATAATGGTAATACCTGATGGACCAATATTTTTTTGAGCACCCGCATAAATTATGCCATATCGGTTTATGTCAATAGGTTGCGATAATATACATGATGATAAGTCAGCTACAACAGTTTTATCACCAAAGTTGGGGGCTTCAAAGATTTGAACGCCATCAATTGTTTCGTTTGGACAATAGTGTACATAGGCAGCATTATCATTTAATTGCCATTCTGACATAGATTTAACAGCCGTTAGTCCGTTTTGTTTGATAACAACATTTTGTTCATTCACTTGGCAATATTTGCTGGCTTCTTTGATTGCGCATTGGCTCCAATAACCACTGTTAATATAGTCGGCATTGGTTTTATTTCCTAAAATATTTAATGGAACTGCAGCAAATTGTGCTCTGGCTCCACCTTGGCAATAAAGAATTTTGTAATTGTTTGGAACGTTTAAGATTTCTCGTAGGTCGTTGGTGGCCTCAATAGCACAGACGTCAAAATCTTTACCTCTATGGCTTAATTCCATGACTGAAGCGCCTGTATTATGCCAATTTAATAATTCAGTTTGAACTTGTTTTAATACTTCAGCAGGCAATTTTGCTGGACCTGCACTAAAATTATAACTTTTACTCATTATGCTTCACTTTAATCCATTCAAAAAAGAGCTCTATTTTTACACTGTATGAACAGATATACAATCATATTTTTTGTTAAAAAGTTTCAGGTAACTATGTGTTTCAGTATAAAAATACCAGATAATACAGGTATAGTTGTTATTAGATTAATATAGCTGTTTATAATAGTTGTTGCTTGGCAACTTCAATCGCTGATTTTACCTGCTGTGGTGAAACCCCACCTTTGGCACATCGTTTAGCTAGGCATGATTCTAGCGATAATATTAAATAAACATCATTATCAATAACTGGGCTAAATTTTTGTAGTTCTTCAAGCGAAAGTTCTTCGAGCGCTTTTTGCTTTGCAATAGCATCAACAACTGCTTCGCCAACAATGTGGTGAGCTTCACGGAATGGTATGCCTTTGGCAACTAAATAATCAGCTAATTCAGTTGCATTAGAATAACCTTGTTTGGCAGCTTCTTGGCAATTTGTGTAGTTAATTTTAATATCCTCTAGCACTAGTGTGGACATATCTAAGCATTCTTGCCAAGTATCAAGTGCGTCAAATAGATGCTCTTTGTCTTCTTGTAAATCTTTATTATAAGCAAGCGGTAAACCTTTGAAGGTCATTAAGGCTCCTGTTAATGCACCTGCAACCCGCCCTATTTTGCCACGAATCAGTTCTAATGCATCTGGATTCTTTTTTTGTGGCATGAGTGAAGATCCTGAAGTCACTCGATCTGATAGTTCAACAAAATTGGCTTCACCACTATTGAAAATAATAAGATCTTCAGCAAAACGCGATAGGTGTACCATACCTATTGAAGCATTATTTAATAGTTCAAGAATGTGATCACGATCAGACACCGAGTCCAAACTATTATTAGTTGCTTGAGCAAATCCTAACCAATGCGCTAATTGTTCACGATCCATTGGATAGGCAGTTCCAGCTAATGCACCTGAGCCTAATGGACTAACATCTAAACGTTGCAATGTATCTTCTAAACGGCTGACATCACGACTTAGCATTTCAAAATAAGCCAGGCACCAATGCGCAAATGTAATTGGTTGTGCTCGTTGCAAGTGGGTGTAACCAGGCATAATAGCTTTTTGGTGCTGTTCAGCGGTTGTAACTAGTAATTGGCGTAAGTGATTTATCGCATTAATTAAATAAGGAATTTGGTCTTTACACCATAATTTTAAGTCGGTTGTTGATTGGTCATTACGGCTTCGTCCTGTGTGTAATTTTTTACCTAATTCGCCAATTTTTTCAATCAGTTTTTGTTCAACCCAACTGTGTATGTCTTCGGCATCACTTTGTAAAATTTGGTTAGGATCTTGTTTAACCAATAGCAACAATTCATTTAAGGCTTTTTCTAATTTTTTTTGTTCATCATAAGATATAACGTTAACCGTTACCAATGCTTTTGACCAAGCAATTGAGCCAATGATATCTTGCTCTGCAAGACGATAATCAAAGCGTAATGAATCATTAAAATGCTTAAATCGTTCATCTGCTTCTTGGCTAAAACGCCCACCCCATAATGCCATAATTACCTCAATATTATCTTAAATAAATGTTATCTTAATGATTAGCTGTACAATTTCAATTTTCGTTTTATATATTTATTTTTATAATAAAATTAAATTTAATCAAGAATAAAAATAATATATACAGGACATTGCCTGTATATATTTATTATTATCGCTATTTTATTTGCAAATTGGCGTTTACTTTTTCGCTTTTTTGGCAGTTTGTTTTTGCTGTTCCTCATTTAAAGCACGTATACGTGATGATAATGAGAATAGACGAATAAATCCTCCTGCATGGCTATGATCATAAACTTCATCTTCACCAAATGTAGCAAATTCTTCATTATATAGGCTATTTGGTGATTTCTTTTGCACGGCAGTTGCATTACCTTTATAAAGTTTAACCACTACTTCACCCGTCATGTCTTGTGCCAAAACTTCAGCCGCGGCTTGAATTGATCGACGATATGGTGCAAACCAGCGCCCATCATAAACAACATAAGCCATTTCAATACCTAGTTGTTCACGCCATTTAAAGCTGTCGCGGTCTAATATTAATTGTTCTAAACCACGTAATGCTGTCATCATTATTGTGCCGCCAGGCGTTTCATAACAACCACGCGATTTGATACCGACTAAGCGATTTTCAATGATATCAACTCGACCAACACCATGTTTTGCACCAATTTTATTTAATGTTGCAACACAGTTATATGGTGATAATTTTTTCCCATTTACTGAAACCACTTCGCCTTTTTCAATACCAATGGTTACTAATTCTGGTTGGTTTGGAGCATCTTCAGGCGAAACAGTCCAAGCCCAGCAATCTGTATTAGCTTGGTTCCATGTGCTTTCTAACACACCACCTTCAGTGGAGATATGCCATGCGTTTTCGTCACGGCTGTAAATTTTTTCAACGGTTGCAGTTGTTGGAATTTTACGAACTTTTAAATAATCAATTAATGCTTCGCGTGAACGCAGATCCCATTCACGCCAAGGAGCAATCACTTTAAGTTGTGGTGCAAGTGCAGTATAGGTTGTTTCAAAACGCACTTGGTCATTGCCTTTACCAGTCGCTCCGTGACAGAGTGTATCAGCCCCGACTTCTAACGCATATTCAACTTGCGCTTTTGCAATAATTGGACGAGCCATGGAGGTACCAAGATAATAAGTTCCTTCGTATAAGGCTCCTGTTTTTAAGACTGGATATACGTAATCTTTAACAAATTCTTCTCTTAAATCAACAACCTTACAAGCAACTGCACCCGATGCTTTAGCCTTTTTTTCTACATCTTTTAGTTCTTTTGGATCTTGACCTACATTAGCAACAAAGGCATAAACTTCACATCCACCATAATTTTCTTTCAACCAAGGAATAATTGCTGATGTATCCAAACCACCTGAATAAGCCAATACGACCTTTTTTGTTCCACTTTTTTCCATGTTATACCCTTTCTAAATTAACTGACGATAAAAATGAGTTAAAAATATTTTTTTATTAATCGTTAGATATAGATAACTAGCTTAATATAATAGCTGCTCAATATCTAAGCAATGATTCTTGTGCCTGTAGTGCCTGATTGCCCATTAAATAATTCGATGAGTTGGTGGGATTCTTTCCAACTAGCAATATCAATTGGTCGTCCTAAGGCCTTGGCGGCTTCGAAAGCTGAATTCACTTTAACAACCATACCGTCTGTAATAACACCTTTAGCAATCAGTTGCTCCGCTTGTGATTGAGTTAATGATTCAATGCGTTGTTTGTTTTCGTCAAGTACGCCAACTACATCAGACAATAATATTAAATCAGCATTTAAGGTCTTAGCTAGTGCTACCGCTGCGTGATCGGCATTAACATTCATCATTTGTCCCGCTTGAGTAATACCAATCGAGCTAATAATGGGAAGGTATCCCGAATTAATAAGTAGATTGATTAATGTAGGATCGCCAGCTTTTGCTTCACCAACATAACCTAAATCTTCTGAAATTTGTTTAACTTCTACACTATTACCATCAGCTAAACAGAGTCCTACACTTGCTATTTGCTGTTTTTTTGCTTCTGACAATAAAGTAGTATTGGCACTGCCAGCAAGGCTACCAACAATAACGTCAATTTGATCAGCAGGAGTTACCCGTAATCCATTGCGACGTACTACGGGTAAAGAAAGTCTATCCATTAATGAATCAACTACCGTACCACCACCATGAACAATAATTAATGATCGTTGAAAATTTTTTTTGTACTCACTAATAACGTCAAATAATTTACTTAAGGCATCTTTATTGTCGAGCAATACGCCTCCAAGTTTTATAATTAATGGTTTCATTTTAGTTTCCTATTAATTTAACCTATTTTTAATTCATTAAAAATTTTGTACAGTGCTTTTGAAATAATTCACTCATTTTTATAATAATGACGTGGTTTCATCAAAATTATATCGAATGTTCATGCACTGCACAGCTTGTGCTGCTGCGCCTTTTAATAAGTTATCTTCAACAGAAATTAATATTAAATGACGATCTTTTAATACAAATCCAATATCACAATAAGGCAAACCAATGACAGATTTTAATGCTGGCCAATCTTTTTGATAAATTCTAATCAAAGGCTTATTTTTGTAATATTTATTTAGAGCTTTGAGGATATCTTGTGATGTAACACCTTCATTTACTCGGCAAGTAATTGTGGCGTGGATACCTTGTTTAAAACTGCCTAAATGAGGTGTAAAGATCACTTCTTGACCTAAATGTGTTGCAATTTCGGGTTGGTGCCGATGAGTAAAAAGTCCATAGGCATGTAAACTTACTTCACAAAATATATTATTATGCGAAGGTTTTCGCCCTGCTCCACTCACCCCACTCACAGCATTAATAACAGGCCATTGTGAATTATCTAATAGCCCCTCCTCGATTAATGGTTTTAATGGTAATTGTGATGCTGTAGGATAACATCCTGGTACAGCAATCAGTTGTGCCTGTTTGATTTGTTCACTATTCCATTCTGCTAAGCCATAAACTGCTTTATCTAACCATTTTGGGTGCTGATGGATAAAACCATAATAATCGGTATAAAAAGAAGCAGAGTTAACTCTAAACGCACCCGACAAATCAAAAACTGTACAACCATGTTCTAAAAAATAAGGAGCTATATTGTGGCTGACTGCATGTTCAGTAGCTAAAAAAACTATATCAAGATCATTGATATAGGCAGAATAATCTGCAGTGGCAATAAGTGGTAAGTCAACAACACCTTTTAACTGAGGGTGTAAATCATAATCAGAAATAAGCTTACCACCGTCTTGGCTGTTTTCAGACACGGTTAAAGCAATAAGTTGTATATGCGGATGCTTGTGTAAATAATAAGCTAATTTTGCCCCCGCATAACCACTTGCACCAACAATAATTGCTTTTAACATACCCTACCCTTATCTATTTTTTATGCAATAATGTGCATATAGTAGGTTATTTATAAGGCTATTACAAGTACAAAATGAATTTTTATTCACTTTTTGTGAATTTAATTTCAAATATTTTTTGCAGACACCCAAATATTCTGATCCTCACAGAAAATTGACAGGATGATTTTAACCATGAAGTGTAAACAACCCGGTGTTTTACTACATCTTAGTTTATTTACATACTGCAATTTATATTTTCAACAATTTTATTGTTGACGTAGATGCTATGCTATGTGGTTTTGACTAAAAAAAATAGTAATGTAAAATTTAAAAAAATTAGGCATAATCACAGTTTGATGTGAAATTAATCACAACATTTAACAAAATAGCCTTTGTTTATAAGCATAGTTTTTCTGCTGTGTATCTTGACAATATAATAAATTTGCCAACAGATAGGCTAAAGCGTAAAATGCCCATCCTATTTTGCTTAATCTATTACTTATAAGTAATACTGACCTGAAATCAGAGGCATTTTTAATGACAAATTTATATGCAAAACCAGAATTACTTTCTCCTGCCGGTTCTTTAAAAAATATGCGTTATGCTTTCGCATATGGTGCAGATGCTGTTTATGCCGGCCAACCGCGATATAGTTTACGAGTTCGTAATAATGAATTTAATCATGAAAATCTAGCAATTGGTATTAACGAAGCACATGCTCAAGGTAAGAAGTTTTATGTAGTTGTGAATATAGCACCGCATAACTCGAAGTTAAAAACTTTTATTCGTGATTTAGAACCCATTGTAAATATGAAACCTGATGCCTTTATCATGTCAGATCCAGGTTTAATCATGTTAGTTCGCGAACATTTTCCTGATATGGAAATTCACTTATCTGTACAATCGAATGCTGTTAACTGGGCAACAGTAAAATTTTGGCATCAAATGGGATTAACTCGAGTCGTCTTATCGCGTGAATTATCACTTGATGAAATTGCTGAAATCCGTGAAAAAGTTCCTGAAATGGAGTTAGAAGTGTTTATCCATGGGGCATTGTGTATGGCATATTCTGGGCGCTGCTTGCTTTCGGGCTATATTAATAAGCGTGATTCAAATCAAGGGACATGTACTAATGCTTGCCGTTGGAAATATAAAGTTGCTGAGGGTAAAGAAGACGAAGTGGGGCAAATTGTACATAAATGTGAACCGATCTCGGTAAAACAAGTTGAACCAACATTAGGAATTGGTCAAACTACTAGTAAAGTATTTATGCTTGAAGAATCAGGTCGCCCAGGTGAATATATGCAAGCTTACGAAGATGAGCATGGTACATATATTATGAACTCAAAGGATTTAAGAGCAGTGGAACTAGTAGATGATTTAACAAAAATTGGTGTACATTCGCTCAAGATTGAAGGAAGAACTAAATCTTTTTATTATTGTGCAAGAACAGCACAAGTGTATCGCCAAGCTATTGATGCGGCGAGTGAAGGTAAACCTTTTGATCCTCGCTTGTTACAAGAGCTTAATGCACTTGCTCATCGAGGGTATACGGAAGGATTTTTACGTCGCCATAAGCATGAAGAAATGCAAAACTACGAACATAGCCATTCAGTTTCGGAAAGGCAACAATTTGTTGGTGAGTTTAGTGGTGAGCGATTAAATGGATTGGCTGAAGTTATCGTAAAAAATAAATTCTCTGTTGGGGATAGCGTTGAAATGATGACGCCGAAAGGTAATAAAACTTTCACGATTGAGCGAATGGAAAACAAAAAAGGACAACCTGTTTCTGCTGGTTTAGGTGATGGTCATATTGTTTATATTCCGATTCCTGAAGAAATCGATTTAAATTATGCATTATTAATGCGTAATTTTGATTAGTTTGGTTAAGCATAAAAACTGTTCGGGATGTCCGAACAGTTATATTAAACAGAATTTTATTATTGACGAATTAAATTGTCTCCATAACCTATCCATTTATAGGTAGTTAAAGCTTCGAGTCCCATTGGTCCGCGTGCATGTAGTTTTTGTGTACTAACTGCTACTTCTGCACCTAATCCAAATTGCCCACCATCAGTAAAACGTGTTGATGCATTGACATAAACTGCAGCTGCATCAACCTGATTTACGAACTGTTCTGCATTAAGCAAGTTACGCGTGAGAATGGATTCCGAATGCCCCGTACCATACTCGCGGATATGCTCTACAGCCAATTCAAGTGAATCAACAATGATCACGTTTAAATCTTTTGATAACCATTCTTGCCGTAATTCTTCATTTTTTACTGGTAGGATAGTTGCATTACCTGTTTTTAATATTTCATAACAGTTTTGGTCAGTATGTAATACGACGTTATTATCTGCCATGACCTGACAAAGTTTTGGTAAAAACTGCTCCGCAATATTTCGGTGGACTAGTAACGTTTCAAGCGTATTACAAGTGCTTGGACGCTGAGTTTTGGCATTGACAATAATTGGTAGAGCATTATCAACATCAGCACTTTCATCAACAAAAATGTGACAGACTCCAATACCACCTGTAATGACGGGTATTGTTGAATGTTCACGGCATAATTTATGTAAAGATGCACCACCTCGGGGGATAATCATATCGATATACTTATCGAGTTTAAGTAACTCATGAATATATTTACGATCAGGATTATTAATACATTGAACAGCTGTCTGGGGTAAACCAACTTGTTTTAACGCTTTTTGAATAACAGAAATTGTGGCCATATTAGTATTGATTGTTTCTTTACCCCCGCGAAGTATTGCGGCATTGCCTGTTTTTAAACAAAGAGCTGTAATATCAATTGTTACATTTGGTCGAGCCTCGTAAATCGCACCAATAACGCCAAGTGGTACTCTGTGACGGTGTAACTTTAAGCCGTTTTCTAAAGTAGAACCATCAATGATTTGACCAATAGGATCAGTTAATGAAATGATTTTACGGACATCATTGGCAATAGATGATAATCGTTTGGGTGTTAAGAGTAGACGATCTAAAATGGCTTCGTTTAAATTTTGTTTTTTTGCCGCTTGGATGTCCTTTTCATTTGCAATGAGTATACTTGCGCTATGCTGTTCTAATAAATCAGCAATAACCATCAACGTGTTGTTTTTCATTGCGGTAGGACATTGTGCTAGTTGATATGAAGCAAGTTTAGCAGTTTTACCCATTTGCTGTAACATTGTTATCACCACTATTTTATATTACTATTTAGTTGTTTTATATTATTTATTTCTTTCTTTTAATAATGATTGCTTATCATCATCAGTCATATAATTTAAATCTATCTACTGCTAACCAATTAGCAATTATACCTCCAATAGCTAATCCCATGATTTTCCTTCCTTGTTTATTATTTATTTTATTATCATATCATCACGATGAACAGCAACATGACCATATTCATAGCCAATAATTTGACTAATTTCTTGAGAATGATGCCCAGCAATTTGCCTTAAAGCATCACTGTTATAACGACTGACACCTCGCGCAATGCGTTTGCCAAATTTGTCGCAAATATCAATAACTTCACCGCGAGAAAAATCTTTCTCTACGCTGATAATTCCTTTAGGTAATAGCGAACTACCATTATTTAAAATCGCATTAACAGCACCATCATCTAATAACACTTTTCCTGCTTTTGGTGCACCAAACAACCAGTGTTTACGATGTTCTAATGGTGTTTTTTGTGGTGAAAAATGTGTTCCAATCGGTTTATTATTGACAATATCAATAATAACATTTGGTTTATTTCCTGCAGCGATAATAACTTCTATACCTGCACTTCCAGCTACTTCAGCTGCTTGTAATTTTGTGCTCATACCACCCGTGCCAAGCCCTGAAACACTATCACCGGCGATACTTCGCAAATTATCGTCAATATGATCAATTTCATGAATTAACTTGGCATTTTTATCAGCTCTTGGATCGGCTGTATAAAGACCTTCAATATCGGTTAATAAAATCAACTTATCTGCTTCGGCTAAAATGGCAGCTAGTGCTGATAAATTATCATTATCGCCAACTTTAATTTCTGCGGTTGCAACAGCATCATTTTCATTGATGATTGGAACGATATGATTATCTAACATTGCTTTTAAAACGTCTTGGGCATTTAAAAATCTTTCACGATCTTCAAGGTCTGCACGGGTAAGTAACATTTGACCAATATAGATCTTATAGATAGAAAATAGCTGTTCCCAAAGTTGAATAAGCTTACTTTGTCCAACAGAAGCAAGTAATTGCTTTGAAGCAACAGTATTAGGTAGGGTAGGGAAGTTAAGATATTCGCGTCCAGCTGCAATTGCACCAGATGTAACAATGATAATTTTATGTCCATCTTGATGTAGACTTGCGCATTGTCTTATTAACTCAACTATTTGTGCTCGATCAAGTTGTTTTGTTCCACCTGTTAGTACACTGGTACCTAATTTAACAACCACGGTTTGTTGTTTTTTAATAGTCATAGCATATTCTTATTTTTTCAGGTTATATAACAGACTTCATCCAATTTACTGATTGTGTTAACGCCTGATGCAAACTTTTTTGTAACTGTGTTTTAGGTACAGTTATTACTTTATTTTGTTTGATTGAATGAATTAATTTTGCTTCACAAAGATCACTTAACTTATCATCCTCAAAGATGATATTCATAACAGGCACATGACAAGCATGAGTTAAAAGTCCTTGATTTTTTAGTGAAAAATAATTTAATTCTGCTGCCAATTGTTGGTTGGATATTGAAGGCAATCCCAAACGGCTAGCTAACATATCTTTATAACTATTCGGTAGATTTTTTTGCAGATCTTTATCAACAAAGATTTGATGAATAAACGGAGTAAAGTTAAATACGCCTTTTATTTTATTTGGCATCAAATAAGCTAAACGTGTGGCAATATGTGAACCAAACCTAAATCCAGCAACAATAATCCGATGATCATCTATCCATGGAACAGAAGACAATTGCTCTAATATAGCTTGATGAATTTGGCTACTATTTTGTGATAAAGCAAAGTTACGGCTATAACCAACAGTTGGTAGATCAACAGTTAGCATGGCAAATCCATGCGGCGCTAAAAATTCACTAAAATAACGATAATAATCGATCTGCAAATTGCCTAACGCGTTACAAATCAACACAACAGGACAAGTCCCTTCGCATTTTGGTAAATGTAAAATTGTTTTGACACTACGATTATCGATTTTAAATTCCAGTTCTTTTATCAAAAATGGCGAAAATTGAAGAGCTTTTGCATAATACTGATAAGCGCATGTTTGGGCATACATTGCTAGTTGGTCATTTTTAAAATGAGGATAACTAGCAATACTTGCATATATGCTGGCTATAAGATAATAATTGTGTAAATTATTTTTATTTTCATCTATAAGATTTGCTTCATCAATTGATTCAGCTTTAGCTTGCCATACTGCTGCTTGATTTAAAAATTCATAGACCCAGTTGCCAGATTGATAACCAGCAACAGTGTCTAGCCAGGTATCATTTGTGTGGCGTCGAGTTGAAGCGGCAATTTTTGATAAAACCGCTTCAGCCTCTAATTTGGGTAATCCACGCCAATGCCACAAAATAGGATTAATAATTCGATACCATCTGGAGTCAACTTCCCCATCTAAGGCGCTAATGTTACTACCATTACTATTATCAATGCGATTGATAAGTGTTGAAGTTTCAGGATAATCAAATTGTGGTTTAAATATCTGTTCAGTTAGATTTTCGGTAGTTGCCATAACAACCTTAACTTCCTTATCAATTATTTATGATCGCTAATAGGTTTAACAAACATAACACCGGTATCCCATGGCTGTTCAATCCAAGTATCTTGTGCAATATCGACAACATAATCATCAACAAGTGGTTTACCAGCAGGTTTTGCAAAAATAGTTACGAAGTGAGCTTTAGGGTACATTTCGCGAATTGTATGAGCAGTGTTACCAGTGTCAACTAAATCATCAACAACAATAAAACCTTCACCATCGCCATTAGCTTGTTTTAATATTAGTTTTTCACGTTGATGATCATGATCATAACTTGAAATACAAACGGTATCGACATAACGAATACTTAATTCGCGCGCTAAAATTGCCGCTGGAACTAATCCACCACGACTAACGGCAATAATACCTTTCCATTGATTTGCAGGTAATAAGCGTTCAGAAAGTTGGCGCCCATAGGATTGCAACATTTCCCAAGTAACATTGAATTTTTTCTTTTCAGCAATAAGTTCTGCTTTATGTTGTTTTTTGGCTTGGATTTCTTCTTCTGTTAATAAAATTTGATCTGTTGACATTGAGTAACCTGCAATTTTAATCGATTGTATGAATAAATAAATATTAATGAACTAAAAATAGATGTAAAATTGCACCTTATTATAATGTGATTCAATAAAAAAAACCACTCATTAATTTATTACATACTTAATATTGAGGTTATATTATGCTTTCTACCTTAACGCCTAAATTTGTTTGGCAGATTTTTAATGATATCTGTAAAATTCCGCACCCATCTCACCATGAACAAATGATAACTAAATATATCGTCGATTTTGCTAAAACTCATGGTATTGATTGCAAACTTGATAAAGTAGGTAATATTTTGTTAAGTAAACCTGCTACCAAAGGTATGGAAGAGTGCCCGTCAATTGCGTTACAGGCTCATATGGATATGGTACCACAAAAAAATGAAGGTACTAGTCACGACTTTTTAACTGACCCAATTCAAGCTTATGTTGATGGCGAATGGGTAAAAGCCAAAGGAACGACATTAGGTGCTGATAATGGCGTGGGGTTAGCATCTGCATTAGCTGTTTTAATTGATCCTGCTGTTGAACATGGACCAATTGAAGTATTGATAACAGTATCAGAAGAAACTGGTATGCACGGAGCCTTTGGTTTACAACCTAATTGGCTAAAAAGTCACTATCTAATTAATACTGATTCTGAAGATGAAGGCGAAATATTTACAGGTTGTGCTGGCGGCGTTGACTTTACTACAACCTTTGCTGTTACTTATGCAGTAATGCCAGAAAAGCATGATTGTTATATGAACATTTCACTTAAAGGATTAAAAGGGGGGCATTCAGGTTGTGATATTCATCTTGGTCGTGGAAATGCAATTAAATTGATGGCTCGCTTTTTAGCGCAATATGCACAAGATATCTCGTTTAGATTAGCTGATATAAAAGGTGGTTCACTACGTAATGCGATCCCAAGAGAAGCCTTTGTTGAAATTACACTAAATAAACAAGATCTGCCAAAATTAGAAGCCATTGTTAAACAGTATCAAACAATTTTACACAGTGAGTTAGGTCATGTAGAGCCTGCTATCGAAATAACGTTATCGAAAGTTGAATCAAACAAAGTAAAACGCGTATTAACTACAGAGCATCAAAATAAAATCATAAGCTGGCTAAATTCAGCGCCTAATGGTGTAGTTAGAATGAGCGATCAACTTCATGGTGTGGTTGAAACATCGCTCAATTTAGGTATTGTTAGTATTGAGGACAATCAACTGAATGTCCATTTTCTTATTCGTTCTCAAGTCGATAGTGCTAAAGATGCGGTTGTATCAACATTGACATCACTTAGCCAATTAGTGGATGCTAATTATGAAATAAGTGGCGGTTATTCAGGTTGGGAACCTAATTTAGATTCACAGCTTTTAAAGCTTGCTAAAGATAAATATCACGAAATTTTTTCTCAGAAAGCCAAAATAATGGTGATTCATGCAGGGCTTGAATGTGGTTTATTTAAACAAAGTTACCCAAATCTGGATATGATATCAATTGGACCAACGATTGTTTCGCCACATTCACCAGATGAAAAAGTTAACATTCAAAGTGTTTATCGTTATTGGGAATTATTGATAGCGATATTAAAATCAGCAACTTTATTAAAATAATCCAACACTTCACCTGCCGATCTTTATCGGCAGGCATTTCGAACAGATTACTCGTGTTTATATTTGATCCTCGCCAAAATAT
>NZ_FMWS01000005.1 GCF_900103255.1 Gilliamella bombi
CGGAAGCGACATTTAAAACAATTAAAACGGAATTTGTAAAAGGCCAACGTTTCAACTCAACGGCTGAGTTACAACGCGCTTTTTCGGCTTATGCCTATTGGTATAATCATAAACGATTACATTCTTCGTTAGGCTACTTGCCTCCCGTTGAATTTAAAAAACACTTACCCCTTAATTTTTTTGTTTGAAAATGTGTTGCCATTCCACCAAAAAACATTACCCTGATTTTTTCCTAAATGCTTTAATCGTATTCAAAAGCTCGGCTATAAATGGAATCATAAACGGGTATATCGGGTGTATTGTGAATTAAAGCTTAATGTTGGACTAATCCTCTAAAAACGCATAAGGTATTTCCTCTGAAATTACTTTATGCGATTTAATCGTATTATAGTAGTTAATAATGGATGCAAATAACACCGGAGATCGCCGTCCACTTCGATTTTTCCTTAGTGCCGACGCCGCCGGTACGTGCCGAGACAATGAACTGCTCCTCACGCCCACCAAACGAAGGTTCTGCGGCCTCACTTACCCAGACGTAGTCGAACCAATCATTATAATATTCTTCGATAGGGCCCCACTCCGCAAGAAAACCTTCTCCAATTCGACGTTGGTAATTAAAACCTGATGGTGATGACGCAAACTTATTATCTATGCCATTTATACAGGGAAAAAAATTGATAACACCACACTTCGCATTGGTTAACTCCCTTAGCTTTGCCATTCGGTAGCCGCTGCCGAGGAGGGCATTCCATCTACAATAATTTAACTGATTCTCATAAGTTCCTCGTCCGTCCGATTTACCGAACCACTTCTGCAATACAAATCCATATTTGACTACCTCATCATCGGTATTAATATCTCTACCCACTAACTCAATCCTTGCTGGTAATCTTAGTTGTCTAGACGGATTACTTAGCTCAACACGGGCGACAATTTGTCCCCGATCTTCATCAGGAAGCCACCATTTATTAGCTCTAACATTTGTCACTGTTACACGAATCCCCCCCTCTTCAACGGGTTTCCATTTCAATTCTTCTGGTCTTATGTCTGTTATGAGTAAATCAAAATATAAACCTTCCATACCTGTGGTCGGGAAATTGAGGTAGTAAAGATCAGGATCAATTGATTGTACTGAAAAGCCCTTATCAGGATTCCATATGTCAGCTGGGCCTGCATATGGCCAACTATTAATGTTTTTACCATAAAGTAGAGTCGGCCTTACATAATTGATAGCTGGCGACGGTTGTAGCATTATTACATCACTACGATTACTCGCTCGAGCTTTTTTACCATTTGCCTGTACATTCCATGACGATGACAACAATAACAGTGCTAATACTAGCAAAACTGTTTTAGATAATTTGGAAGATATAAATAAGTTTCGTGTAAAAACTCGTCGAATAAGATTATTTAATAAATTTAAGACATAAGTTTGCTGATATCTAAAATGATAATGTATCATGGTTTACCTGTTAAGTAACAATTTGTTTTATTTATATTTTTATAATTATTCGCTTGTTTAATAAGCTTGTTTCCCTATAGCAATAAAAGTATAACCATTTTAAAAATTGTTGGCTAGTTTTTTGGCGGAATTTTTTGTAAAGAAATGTAAATTTTAGAAAAACACTGAGGTGTTTATACTTTATAGTTAAAATAATCCTCTAAAAACTCATAAGGTTCCTTTCCCGAAATCGCTTAAGATTTTGTATTCTATCTTTTAAATCGATAAATATTTGCTGATTATGTCATATCTCAATTCAAAGTTTGTATCACTTTTTCCACGTTTGTCATTCGCTTGTGGATTAAGTGGTTTAGTAAATTTGTGATTGATTCGATGCTATTACACGTTTTAACATAACGTTCTGCTGGTTAAGGGAACAAAAAACTTCAACAAGGCATTCTTACACGCTATAAATGATTGAATAACTAACCATAAAGCATTTAACAAAATTAGTGACTGTTATTTTTTCTTTATAATATAAGCGTCATATCACTTATTTGTGATATGACGTTAATTTTGTTTTTATGTCTATTTTGTTACAGTAGTTTCTTAAATTAATGTAAACATCACGAGTAATTCCTGTAAATTATTTTAAGTTTAAATCTGTTTTTATATCTAATTTTTAATTAATGACTGTTTCGGTTAGTGATTAACTATTGAAAGCACTTTCACCATGGCTATTAATATCCAGACCTTCTCTTTCATGTTCTTCTGATACTCTTAAGCCAACAATGATATCTGCAATTTTATAAGCAATATAAGCAACCACTGTAGTCCAAACTACGCAGGTAATAACACTCATCAATTGTATTCCTACTTGAGTTGCCATTGTAATGCCTTCGGCATAACCAATACCTCCTAACGATTCTGATGTAAATATACCAGTTAATATACAACCCACAATTCCACATACGCCGTGTACACCAAATACATCACATGTATCATCAACTTTTAGAATTCTTTTGAGTGTTGATACTCCCCAG
Source organism: Gilliamella bombi (assembly GCF_900103255.1). Taxonomy (GTDB): domain Bacteria; phylum Pseudomonadota; class Gammaproteobacteria; order Enterobacterales; family Orbaceae; genus Gilliamella; species Gilliamella bombi. The sequence goes on from NZ_FMWS01000005.1 coordinate 2,485, forward strand.
ACACCAGCAAAACCACAAATAAGCCCTATTAACATAGCACCACCTACACCAACAAGACCTGCCGCTGGTGTTACACCAACTAATCCCGCTATCACTCCTGATGCCGAACCAAGGCAAGATGGTTTACCTCGTAAAAACCATTCTGCTAACGTCCATGCCAAAACCGCTGCTGCTGTTGCTGCAACAGTGTTAATAAAGGCTAAACCTGCGATTTCATCTGCATGCGTTGATGATCCTGCGTTAAAGCCAAACCAACCAATATAAAGAATAGCAGCTCCAAGGTAGACATAAGGTAAGTTAAATGGTTTTAGTGGTTCACGATTATAGCCTATACGATTTCTAATCAGATAAGCACCCACTAGTCCTGCAATCGCAGCATTAATATGTACTACCGTACCACCAGCGAAATCAAGTGCTCCTTCATCACCTAAAATTCCGCCTCCCCATACCATGTGCGCCATGGGAATATATGAAAATGTAAACCATAACACCATAAATATTAATACTGCTGAAAAACGAATTCGTTCAGCAAAAGCACCTGGAATTAAGCAACAAGTAATGCAAGCAAATGATCCTTGGAATGCGATCCAAATTAGCTCGTAAATCGATCCTGACACATCTGTAATACCTATCCCTGTTAATAGAAAATGGTTAAAGTTGCCATAAAACCAGTTCCCTTCACCAAAAGCAAGTGTATAACCGTAAACAATCCATAGCACCGCTATTAACGAAAAAGTTACTAGTACTTGTGTTAACATCGATAACACATTTTTAGAACGTAATAATCCACCATAAAACAAAGCAATCCCTGGCACCGACATAAAAAGTACTAGGGCGGTACAGATCATCATAAAGCCGTTATCCGCTTTATCAACTACAGCAGCTTCTTCGGCAAAAGCTGAACTTGAGAATAAAATAACTAAAAAGGGAATAATTTTTTTCAACATAATGATTTCCTTAACAATCAATTACAATGCCGAGTCATCGGTTTCACCAGTACGTATACGCACTACATGTTCAAGTGAAGTGACAAAAATCTTTCCATCACCAATTTTGCCCGTATATGCTGCTTTAGTAACTGTACTAATAACTTGGTCAAGTTCATCATCACGAATAGCTAAATCAATTTTAACTTTTGGTAGAAAATTGACATTATATTCTGCACCACGGTAAAGTTCGGCATGACCTTTTTGTCGTCCAAAACCTTTAACTTCGGTAACAGTTAATCCTGTAACACCTATATTGGATAAGGCTTCTCGAACTTCTTCTAATTTGAAAGGTTTTATAACTACAGTAACTAATTTCATCAATCGCTCCTAAAAATTATGAGTTACAGATTAAATTATGCAAAGAGTGTGCCAAAAAAATTAACTTGAATTGAATTTGCTACTGCAACTTAATTTATAAAAATATAGCTATCATAAAATTAAAGTTCGGTTGTTTTGATTGGAAGGTTAAAACAAAAGATAACAAATAGTTAATTAGATTTATTATTTAACAGCGCACTAATATGGTGCCAATGCATATTAGTGGTGCTTAGCTGTTATAAAAATTACTTGGATTTAGAATGTTACCATTAACTTGCGATATTCGTCATAAGCAAAGTGATCTGTCATGCCACTAATATAATCCTGCAATAAGCGACATCGATAATAGAATTCCATACACGCAAAACTTTCTGCTTTATTTGAATTTAGTTTGTTAACTGCTTGTTTATAAGCGACACAATGTTTTGAGGATAATTTATGATATAAGCGAGTTTCAATAGGATAATTTTTGTGATGTTTATCCTCAACCAATTTCAAAAAGTCGTTGGTAGGCATATCAAGCAATGGGCTATAAATATCGAGCAATCCACTAATAATTCGGTACCCTTGAAGTTCAATATTTTCAACCGATTCATGATTAAATATATGTTCAAGTCCAACTGTTTTAAAAATATTAAGTAATTTATATTCTGCGCCATGATCTTCAAGTAAGACATGATTAAATGAGCCATGATAAATTTCTTCAATATTTTCAATAAAACGTTCAGCAGCATGTGGTACCAATTTGCCAATAGTGTTGACACGTAGGTACATAAAAAATTGGTCAATGCCTATCGCATCAAATCCATTTTGATTTAGATTTTCATAAGGGCGATTGACAACAGTATCAAACAGATCACCTTTTTTAATCGGTCCCCATGCCTCAGCTAAGTAAGTATAAAGCTGTTTTACCGTTAGAATTTTCTTTTCAACCGCATCTTCTAGATCGGCAATGCAATATGAGATATCGTCGGCTGCTTCCATAATATAGGTAAATGGGTAACGATGAAATGGTTTGATATCAAGCTGTTTGGATAGCGCTTCAATAAATGGTTCTTCTGATAAATAATAACCTGCTTTTTTCATTAAATATGAAAATTCTGGCAGTACCGGCTTAGACCAATAAGCTGGTTTAGAATATTTCATAATTGAAGCAATCTGAGAGTAAGTTAAATTGAGCCGTAATATTGTATGCACTAAACGAATTGCTTGTGCATTACCTTCGAAACTTGATAAATCTTGGCGGATTTTGGTTTTAAGTTCTTTTATTTCTTCTTTATCACTAACATTTATTTCAAGAAGTCGATAATTTGTTGCTTTGCCAAGACCTAAACGTAGAGTAAACCATTTATTAATGGCGGCCTCACCAAAATGACCAAATGGAGGATTACCAATATCATGCATTAAACAAGCCATTTCAACTAGGCTTTCAATCGCCATTATACAATTATCAAGCCCATATTTTTTTAATTTTCCAGCATTGCCAAGGCGATTAACGATTTCTTTGACTATGTATCGCCCAACTTGTTGCACTTCCATAGAGTGAGTAAGTCTTGTTCTAACTACTGAGTTTCGTTCTAATGGAAAAACTTGCGTTTTTTGCTGTAGGCGACGAATAGCGGCTGAGTTTATGATGCGTCCACGATCACTTTCAAAACAGCGTACTATTGAGTACTCATCAGACAGAGCTTCACGCTGTTTGCTAGCATAACGCTGATAATTAATTTTTTGGTTAAAGTTGATCATGGTTTCATCCTTAATTTAATCACTCAAATTGTTTTAAGTTTTCAAATTGCTAATGTTTGTTTTGCCCATTCAATACTTTTTTGATAATCATTAGGTAATAACGGTATTAAATTCTCTAACGCTTTTAACAATTTGTTTGTTTGGTTATGGGTTAAATTTAAATGCCCTACTTTACGTCCAACCCTAACTTCTTTTTCATACCAATGAAGATGTACCAAATCAATTGATAACCAATTTAAATTTAATTCTGTGCCAATTAAGTTAACCATAACTGATGGCGTAAATACATCTGGCTTAGGCAAAGGAAGTCCCAATATAGCCCGAAGATGTAATTCAAATTGGCTAATTGAAGCTCCATTTTGCGTCCAATGACCACTATTATGTACCCGTGGAGCAAGTTCGTTGATCAGTAGTTCATTACCAACAATAAAGCATTCCATTGCCATTACGCCAATATAATTCAATTTATGCATAATAGCAGATAGCATTTGCTCCGCTTTTATTTGTAATGAATGAGATTCGTTAGGTTGTACAACACTTATTTTTAAGATGCCGTCTTGGTGGAAGTTATTGGTAAGGGGATAAAATACTGTTTCACCTTTTGCATTACGAGCGCCTATTAATGACATCTCTTTTTCGAAAGGGATAGCCTGTTCAACGATAGCTTGTTGATAGATATCATCAGGTACAGTTATTGGACCATTAATAGCAATTCGCCATTGACCTCGCCCATCATAACCGCCAGTTCGACGTTTAACAATTAATCGATCGCCAAGTTCAGTAAATAACGTTGACCAATCTTGAGGGTGATCAAGCGAAAACCATTTCGCTGTCGGTAAACCAAGTTCGTCAAGTAGCTGTTTTTGCGTTAAACGGTCGGCAATAATAGGAAAGACATCTCGATTAACAAAATGCGGATGCTTGGCTAAAATCTGTGTAAATGACGTATCGGACCATCGCTCAATTTCAGCTGTTATTACTGACTGTTGATATGGAATGGCGGTAGGATCTACATCTAATCCAACTGGATAAACTTTTATACCTATTGGTTCGCCTGCTTGCTTAAGCATTCGCCCTAATTGCCCGTTACCTAGTACACAAACAGATTGAAGTTTCATATTATGCATTCACTCTTGGATCAGGCTGATTTAGTACCTCATCAGTTTGAGTTAATCGCCATGTTGATAAACGTTGATATATTTCTTTATCATGTAGAGCTAGAATCTGTGCAGCAAGTAATGCCGCATTCGCTGCACCAGATTTACCTATTGCTAAAGTACCAACAGGAATACCTTTAGGCATTTGAACAATAGAATAGAGACTATCTACTCCACTTAATGCAGCACTTTGCACTGGAACACCTAATACAGGAATCAGCGTTTTAGCAGCTAACATACCTGGCAAATGAGCCGCACCGCCAGCACCAGCTATGATTACATCAAAGCCTTTTTGTTTAGCATCTTCAGCAAAACAAAATAATTTATCAGGGGTACGGTGAGCAGAAACGATTTCAACATGATAAGGAATTGTTAACGCATCAAGGATGTCGGCTGCGTGTTGCATAGTAGTCCAATCGCTTTTGGAACCCATTACAATGGCAATTCTAGGTTGAGTATGCATGGCAAATGTATGAATAATTAAAATAAGATGTATGTGAAGTATACACTAAAATTTAATTAATGGGGATAGTAAGGATTTTATCTGTTAGCAATTAAAACACATGTTCCCAGAAAAATGAAGATGATAAACAAAGTAATACCGCCGAATAGTATCGGCGGTGAAGAAAGAGTTAGCCTTTTACTGCTGCCACGATTTTAATTTCTATCAAATATTCTTTTTTCATTAACCCAGCTTGCACTGTACAACGTACTGGTGCACTACCTTTAGCTACCCATTCGTCCCATGCTTTATTCATAGCAGCAAAGTCACTTTTATTAACTAAAAATAATGTTACATCTAATATACGTGATTTATCACTGTTAGCTCGAGCCAATATTTTGTCAATTTCAGCTAATGCACTTTTGGTCTGTACATAAGCGTCATTTTCAAGATCAGCTGGAACACTTGTGTAATAAATAACGTTATTATGGATCACTGCTTCAGACCAGCGGTTATCTGGATCAATTCGTGTTATTGTCATCATATTTTCCTTGTTAGATGAGTTATTAAGATACTTTAATAAAATCAGCACGCAATTTTTTTATTTCATCACGCAGTACACCAGCTTTTTCAAATTCAAGATTCTTAGCCGCTTCGTACATCATTGCTTCAAGCTCTTTGACTCTTGCCTGTACTTCTTTAACTGAAACATACTGATAAGGTTTGCCTGGTTCAAATGCTTGTACTTTGGCTGTTGATTTTTTGGTACTTAAACCTGCCTCTAATACGTCTTTAATTTCTTTGCGTACTGATTTTGGTGTAATGCCGTGTGCTGTATTAAAGTCTTCCTGTTTTTTACGACGACGGGCAGTTTCATCAATCGTTTTTTGCATAGCAGGGGTTATTCTATCAGCATATAATATGGCTTTACCATTTACATTACGAGCTGCACGCCCTACGGTTTGAATTAGTGAACTTTCTGAACGTAAAAAACCTTCGCGATCAGCATCCAATATTGCTATTAGTGAGACTTCAGGTATATCTAAACCTTCTCGCAATAAGTTAATGCCCACAAGTACATCAACTTTACCTAAACGTAGGTCACGAATAATTTCCATACGTTCGACCGTATTGATGTCTGAATGCAAATATTTTACAGTTACATTATGTTCTGACAGATAATCAGTTAAGTTTTCTGCCATACGTTTAGTTAATGTGGTCACTAAAACACGCTCTTCGTTATTAATACGAATTTTGATTTCTGATAATAGATCATCAACCTGCGTCGTAACTGGTCGAACTTCGATAATAGGATCTAATAAACCTGTAGGTCTAACTACTTGTTCAATAATTTCATTACCTGATTTTTCAATTTCGTATTTAGCTGGTGTTGCTGACACATAAATCGTTTGTGGCATGATGTTTTCAAATTCAGCAAATTTTAGCGGTCGATTGTCTAGTGCTGATGGCAAACGAAAGCCATATTCAACCAGATTAAGTTTACGTGAACGGTCACCATTATACATTGCCCCTAATTGTGGAATAGCCACGTGAGATTCGTCAATAAACAGTAATCCATCAGGTGGCAAATAATCAAATAAGGTTGCTGGCGGATCGCCTGGATTACGCTGAGCTAAAAAGCGTGAATAGTTTTCAATCCCAGAGCAATACCCCAATTCGGTCATCATTTCGATATCAAATAATGTCCGCTGAGTTAAACGTTGCTCCTCTAATAGACGATTATTGTCTAACAATACTTTTTGACGCTCTTTAAGTTCCTGCTTTATTTGAGCAATAGCGTTTTCCATAATGTTTCTTGGTGTGACGTAGTGTGTTTTTGGATAAATTGTTATCCGCGATACTTCATTTATGCTATTACCTGTAAGCGGATCAAACATAACAATTCGATCGACTTCATCATCAAATAACTCAACGCGCACAGCAAGATCGTCTGAATCAGCTGGAAAAATATCTATAACATCTCCTCGAACACGAAATGTACCACGACTAAAACCTATTTCATTACGAGTGTATTGCAATTCAGCTAATCGAGTTAAGATTGAACGCTGATCGGTTATGGTGCCTTTTGTTAGGTGTAATATCATCGACATATAGGTTTCTGGTGCTCCTAAACCATAAATTGCCGACACCGAAGCAACAATTACAACATCACGTCGTTCTAGTAGTGATTTAGTGGCAGAAAGACGCATTTGTTCTATATGTTCATTGATTGATGCATCTTTTTCAATAAATGTATCGGTTGACGGTACATAAGATTCAGGTTGATAGTAATCATAATAAGATACAAAGTATTCAACCGCATTTTCAGGGAAAAAGGCTTTCATTTCGCCATATAGCTGAGCGGCTAATGTTTTATTTGGTGCTAAAATAATTGTAGGGCGATTATGTTTAGCAATAACATTTGCCATGGTAAATGTTTTACCTGATCCAGTTACGCCTAATAGTGTTTGATGCGCAATCCCATCATCAAGATTTTGATTAATCCTTTTTATTGCTTCTGGCTGATCACCAGCTGGCTTAAATTCGGAACATAATTTAAATTTTTTCATTACATCGCAACCTAATATTTTACCTATTAATAAAAATTATCCCCAAAAGGACTTGACCTTTTGAAATTTACTATTTTTTGTTCAACTAACATTTTCATTTATAAAAAAGACAACTAATTTATAACTTGATTTACGGTAACATGTTGATATGAAACAAAAAAATATTTCATGATTAAGTTACAATCAAATTAAGAAAAATCCTGATAGTTACTGAGGTTAGCGCTTTTTTCAATAAAATACTCACAGAGTTATCCACAGGCAACGGGGATAACTTTATAAATATAGTCTTTATAAACTTTTTTCAATTATCAAGATAAAATTTCAAAAAAAAATCCCTTTTATTTTAATGTTTATTCCTATCTTTAACACTGATTTTGATAGTTTTAACTAATCATTCGATTTATCTGTTCGATTTGATATTGATAGCTATGATCCAAGTTTTGGATGAAAGTCAATCGGTGAGTGATGCATTTTGGCGCATCTTCTGCGTGATGAGACACGAATAGCAACTGCGTGTACCCTTCACTAATTAAACGATCTATCCAACGTTTTACTAATTCTCGATTAAGATGATCGAGCCCTTGCAATGGTTCATCTAAAATAAGCAGTGTCGGATGTTTAACCAACGCTCTGGCAATCAATACTAATCTTTGCTGTCCCCAAGAAAGCGATTGAAAGGGTTTATCCGCCTGCGTTTGTAACCCTAGTAATTGTAGCCATTCATCAGCCAATTTAGCTTGTTTATCACTGGTAGCTTGGTAGACACCAATCGAATCAAAATAGCCTGACAATAACACAGTTTTAACGCTAGAACTAACTCGATAAGCCAAATGTAAGCTGCTACTAACATAACCAATATGGCGTTTAATATCCCAAATCGTTTCACCCGAACCTCGTTTACGACCAAATAAAGTGAGATCATTGCTATACCCTTGCGGATGATCGCCAGTTATTAAACTTAATAACGTTGATTTACCTGCGCCATTAGGTCCAACTATTTGCCAATTTTGTTTGGCTTTTACTCGCCAAGTTAATCCATTAATGATTGCTTTATCATCATAATATACATAACCATTATTTAATATGACTCGATCTAATTGATCCGCTAATTGAGTTGGTGGTTCGTCGGCTTCTGGTAATGGCATATTGGAAATATTTTCCAAATCAGCTAATTGCTTAACAGTTGTATCGTTTAAGATTGTATCTTTTGTATCAATTTTCAATAGTTGGCAATCGGCTAATATGCCAATATTTTCAATAAAAGTAGGAATTTCATTAAATCGATTTAAAACAAGGACAATTGTGATACCTTGCTTAGCAAGATCTGCTAGTATTTCGGCTAAGTTTTCACGTGATGTCACATCTAAGCCATCAAAAGGCTCATCTAATATCAGAAAATCAGGTTGCTGCATCAAAACTCGACAGATTAAGGCTTTGCGTGTTTCACCAGTTGAAAGGTATTTAAAGCGTTTCGTTAATAGGTGTTCAATTCCAAATTGTGTTGCTAATTTTTGGCAAAGTACTTGATTAAAATTATTTTCTTGTATAATTTGCTGAGTGGTTAATCCTGTATCGTTTTCACCTTCGCTTAGCATATCTGTATTATTGCGTTTCCATTCATCATCAATTAGTTTTTGTAGCTGTTCAAACGATATGTGTGCTATGGAGTTAAATTGATTAATTACTTTGCCTGATAATAATGTTTGCTCACCAGCCAATGCTTTAACTAGTATAGATTTACCGCTGCCATTACGCCCCACAAATGCAACATTACTTCCTTGATTTATTGTAAGTGATTCAATGGCAAAAACTAGGTAGTCACTAATTTTAAAATGTGCGTTTTCTATTTGTAGCATGATAACCTCATATTGCTAAACTAATGTCGCAACAATAATATTTTGTGGATTAATAAATAGTTTTGATTGTTTGCCTGTAGCTAAGGCCGACTTTTTTACTTCACTGGCTAATTTGTTAGCATAAAGCACTATGCCAGAAGATAGTGTAAAAGCAATTTCACTCCAATTGCCATCAGTAGTTATTTTTTCAACGGTAACCGACAAGCAGTTTTCGTTCTCGATTTCATTTTTTAATTCAATTAATGGAGCTTTAATTAACAGCAATACTGTTTTGTCCGTACTCAACTTTAGCCGTTCAATACTTGATTGAGTAATGTAAACTTTTAACTCAGTTTGATTATCACTAAGTAGCACTGTAATAAAACCAGCAACATCGTTTGTTTGAATCTGCTTAACCGTACCATATAATTGATTTCGTGCACTAGTTTGTAATGATAGTCTAGCTGTAGCTTTTAAAATATCATCTAAAGGTACTTTGTCATCATTTAGTATGTTAAAAGCATTTTGTTGTAGTTGAGTTAATAGATCATAGAGTTGGATAAATCTAACTGCATAAGCACTCAGTTTAGTGCCTCCTCCATTTTTACCACCAATTGCAGTAATTAAAAAAGGTTTAGGTGCTAATTTATTTATATCATTAATGGCATCCCAAGCGGTTTTATAACTAATACCAATTTGCTTGGCAGCCTGACTTAATGACCCCGTCTGTTCAATTGCTTTTAATAACGCAATACGCCTTGGATCAGTAAATAACTGCTGTTTTATATTTAACGTTAATAAAATTTCAGGAGAAAACATATTTAACACCATGAAGAACCGACTAATCAATTTGGAAGAGATAATAGTGGTTATTGTAGACCCTTTTTGGCATTCCTTCAAAACTTGGTAAAAATTTTGTTGATTGTCATATCGTATCAGCTTAAATGAATTTTAATTGTACTTTATATATAAATTCTGCTAGCATCGATATGTTATATATTATATAGCGGTTATTTAATAATATTCCAAATAACTTAATAAATAATAATCAATTAGATAAATAATATTAACAGTTAAAATTAACTCAATTTTATTGTGAGGAACAGAATGAAAAAAATTATTGGAATTATCTTAATGATGGTAATAACTTTTTCAGTTTCAGCTGCTGAAAAAATGACTATATTTGCCGCTGCCTCATTGACTAATGCTATGCAAGATATCGCTGCAGCTTATAAAACAGAACATAAAGATGCAAATATTGTATTCTCATTTGCTTCATCATCAGTATTAGCTAAACAGATTGAACAAGGTGCACCTGCGGATATATTTATGTCAGCTGATCAAAAGTGGATGACTTATCTTATTGAGCATAATTTAACTAAAAATAAACACGATTTATTAAAAAATACATTGGTGCTTATTGCTCCTCAAAATTCACATTTAGAGAATGTTTCAATTAATAAAAATACCAATTGGGAAATTATTTTACCTAAAGGTGAAAGAATAGCTATTGGTGATCCTGATCATGTACCAGCAGGAATGTATGCAAAAGAATCATTAACTAATTTAGGGGTATTTAATAAATTATCGCCACAATTTGCCCCAGCGAGCAATGTAAGAGACGCTTTGGTACTAGTTGAGCGTAATGAAGCTACGCTTGGTATTGTATATAGTACCGATGCAAAAATAAGCAATAAAGTAAAAATAATTGGATCCTTTCCTGAAGATACATTTAAGTCTATCGAATATCCCATCACTTTGTTAAATCCGAAAGCAACTGATTTTTATCAATATTTAAATTCACCACAAGCTAAAGTTATTTTTGAAAAATATGGATTTATAACAAAGTAATTTAATAAGTAAATAATTTTATAAAACTATGTTATTAACTGAATTTGAATGGCGAACCTTACTACTTAGTGTAAAGATAGCCGCCACAGCAATTGGTTTTAGTTTGCCAATAGGAATTTTAACCGCTTGGATATTGGCACGCTGTCAATTTTTTGGTAAATCGCTATTTGATAGCATCGTACATCTTCCTCTTGTTTTACCACCAGTTGTTTTAGGTTATTTGTTGTTAATAACCATGGGACGACGTAGCGTTATTGGCGAGTGGTTGAGTAGCCATTTAAATATTAGTTTTAGCTTTAATTGGCAAGGTGCAGCTTTAGCTTCGGCTGTAGTTGCATTTCCATTAATGGTGCGTTCAATTCGTTTAGCCATTGAATCAATTGATACACGCCTTGAAAACGTTGCTCGGACTCTTGGTGCCCATAAGTGGCGAGTTTTTATAACTATTACTTTACCATTAGCCTTTCCTGGTATTCTTATGGGAATTGTATTGGGTTTTGCCCGTTGCTTAGGGGAATTTGGTGCAACAATCACTTTTGTGTCAAATATTCAAGATGAAACTCGCACCTTACCATTAGCAATGTATACGTTGTTACAAATTCCCAATGGTGAACAAGGTGCATTGCGACTGTGTATTATTTCGATTGTGTTATCGCTAATCGCACTTTTTTTATCCGAATTGTTAAATCGATGGCATAAAAAGAAGTTAGCAGGATAATCAATATGTTAAAAATAGATGTTCGCAAACAACTTGCTTCGTTTTCGTTCCAATTCAATCATGAGATAGCCTGCCAAGGGGTTACTGCTATTTTAGGCGTTTCTGGCTCAGGAAAATCCACACTAGTAAACCTTGTTAATGGATTAATTAAACCTGATCAAGGCCAAATCCAGTTGAATGGCTTACCACTAGTTGATTGCGATAAACACCTTTTTGTTACTCCTGAAAATCGGCATATTGGTACCGTTTTTCAAGATGCATTACTTTTCCCTCATTATAAAGTTATTAAAAATCTGATTTATGGTGCTAAAAATTTCAAGCAATCAAGATTTGATGAAATAGTTAATGTACTTAATGTCCGACCATTATTAAATCGTTATCCTGCTATGTTATCTGGTGGAGAAAAACAGCGAGTAGCAATTGGTCGAGCACTATTAACCAACCCTTTACTACTATTAATGGACGAACCGCTTTCAGCTCTAGATATGCCAAGAAAAAAAGAATTGTTAACTTATATTAATAAATTAACTAATGAGCTAAATATACCCATTATTTATGTAACACATAATATTAATGAAGTTAATCAAATAGCCGATAATGTTGCAATTTTAGATCAAGGCAAGCTGATTGAGTTTGGTAAGACCGAACATGTTTTACAAAGTGACTATTTAAAAGAATGGTTATAAAGCTCTAAAGTATTACTATTTTCCGCTTGTTTAATATATGTCACGCCATCATGCCAAGCACCAAGCACCACACGAGTTGCAGTGTTGCCTTCAATTTGAAAATGATGTACAGCAGGTTTATGTGTATGACCGTGCACCATAATATCTGCATTATGTTTAACCATCATTTCAATAACTGCTTGCTGATTCACATCCATGATATTTTCAGATTTGAGTTGATTATGTTGACTACTTTTTTTTCGTAACTTTGCTGCAATTTTCAACCGAATAAAAAGAGGTAAAAATAAAAATAATTTTTGAAGCCATTTATTATGCATAACTTTTCGGAAAGTTTGATATTGATGGTCGTCAATACACAGTAAATCACCATGTAAAAAAATAATGTTTTTTCCTTGATTAGGAAGGCTATTAATCTCAGGCAGTAAGGTCATTTCGCATTGTTGTGCATACTTTTTTCCCAATAAAAAATCACGATTACCATGGACGAAATATTTTCTTATATTACGTTTTGATAAGGTTTGTAAAGCTTGCGCAATTTGATAATGTAAGTTTGTTTTTACATCATCCCCAACCCAGTAATCAAAAAGGTCGCCTAGAATGTAAAGCTCGCAGTTGTCGGGCAAAGTATCCAAAAAAGACAAAAAGCCTGCGGTTATATTAATATAACCTGAAGCAGGCTCATTATCTGCTAAATGAATATCAGCAATAAAATAACGAACAGGATTATTCAACCGTGACACTCGTAATAATAACATCTTCAACAGGAACATCAGAATGCATACCACTGCGCCCTGTTTTAACAGCTTTTATTTTATCAACCACATCAAGCCCATCAACAACTTGTGCAAAAACACAATAGCCATAACCATTAATGTCCGCAGAGCGAAAGTTGAGATAATCATTATCAACCACGTTGATAAAAAATTGCGCAGTTGCCGAATGAGGATCTGATGTACGTGCCATTGCTAAAGTACCACGTTCATTTTTTAGACCGTTATTTGCTTCGTTTTTAATTGGTGATTTTGTCTTTTTTTGGTTCATTCCAGGCTCAAAACCACCACCTTGAATCATGAAATTATTAATAACACGATGAAATATTGTGTTGTTATAAAAGCCTTCTTTGCAATATTCAACAAAATTTTTAACAGTTTCTGGCGCCTTATCATCAAAAGTTTTGATTTTAATATCACCTAAATTAGTGTGAAATATGATCATTGCATAATCCTTTTTTTAATATATATCTTTTGAATAAAATTTAGTAAATCTTGATTAATATAAATTATTTACCAAATTTTTCACATGCTTCTAGTGTATTGCTCATTAACATAGCAACAGTCATTGGACCAACACCACCAGGAACAGGTGTGATCCATCCCGCTCTTTTAACAGCAACATCAAACTCTACATCACCTGCAAGTTTACCATCTGGCAAACGATTGATACCAACATCAATGACGATTGCACCTGGCTTTATCCACTCACCCTTAACATAATTAGCAATGCCTACTCCCGCAACGACAATATCCGCATTGCTAACATGTTTTGCTAAATCAATAGTACGACTATGGGTAATGGTTGTTGTGCAACCTAATAATAATAACTCTAATGCCATTGGACGACCCACAATGCTTGATGCTCCTACAACGGTAGCATTTAAACCTGACAGATTTATGCCGGTGGATTCTAGCATTTTGACTACGCCATAAGGAGTACATGGTCGCAAGATTGGATCACGCTGTAGCAAGTGTCCAATATTATATGGGTGAAAACCATCAACATCTTTACTTGGATCAATACGTTCAAGAACCTTTGTTTTATCAATATTATCAGGTAAAGGCAGTTGTACTAAAATACCATGCACATCTAAACGTTGATTTAGTTCATCAATTAATGCTAATAATTCATCGGTGGTCGTCGAGGTAAAGTCATAAGCAAATGAAACAAAACCAACATCATCACAAGCCTTTTGCTTATTTTTAACATAGATTTTTGATGCAGGGTCTGAACCGACTTGAATTACAGCTAATCCTGGGACTGATAGTCCTTTTTCAATACGCATTTTGACTTTATTAGCAATTTCAGTTCGTATTTGTTGTGCTAATACTTTCCCATCAATTATATGTGCAGTCATAAGCTTCCGTTTAACTATCTTATTAGAGGTATCATTTTCGCAAAAGTTTTTATTAATGTCTATTTAGTTATGAATTGATTGATTAAGTTGATTCAATATTTGTTTGTATTGAGCATCAATATCTGTAATAACTGAACAAATATGAGCATCAAAAGCTTTTAATTTAGGTTTTTGAGCCTTCCATTCATTTTTAGAAATTTGTTTAATTGCTCCATAATTTTTAAAAAATTCGAAATGCAAAATACTTCCGCCCACAACATTATAAAAAATGCGTTGACCAATATCTTCTCCATCTTTTTTGATATTATTAAAATGTCGGTAAGAAAATCGCGTATTACCATTTTCAGTAATAATTGATGCATGTAACAACTTGACTAAACGTTTATATAATTTGTTTAACTCGCTTTTTAGCTCATTATCATCGCCCAATTGATTTTTTATTGCTTTTTCAAAAGTTTCTTTAACTTCAGTTAAAAGGCTTAATGATTGTTGTTCTAGTAGTGGTAACTGTTGACGTAAATCTTGCTGAAATTGAATCAGTTCTTTTTGTAATGATGGATTAAGTGATATCGTTTCTTTATTTAAAATGACATTACCATTTGGCATGATAATTAAATCATTTTTTTTATCAAAAATATGTACACTTTCTCTATTTATCGTAATGTCATAACTAGGCTTAATCCCACACTCTTTTTTAGCAGCAAATACGGTGATAGGTAACAACAAAGCAATCAATATCAATTTTTTTAACATATTCATATCCAGCTAGTTAATTCATGAATGATTATAACGTCTACTAAGAAATAAACATAATAAAATTAAATAAGTACTATAATTTTAAAAACAATACTCGCCAAACGGTTTAATTACTTTATATGATATCAAAATTAATTATAAGTAGTTTTATACTAAAACACATAGTTACCTGAAAGTTTTTGACAAACAATTTTTATCCTATTGAACAAAAATCGAATTCATCCTCCATAGTTTTTGCTTAAATTATACACCGCAAGTTAAATGGTAAAGAGTAGTAGGCT
Organism: Gilliamella bombi; assembly: GCF_900103255.1. Taxonomy (GTDB): domain Bacteria; phylum Pseudomonadota; class Gammaproteobacteria; order Enterobacterales; family Orbaceae; genus Gilliamella; species Gilliamella bombi. The sequence continues at coordinate 17,965 of NZ_FMWS01000005.1, forward strand.
AGAGAACTAATACAGTAAGGATATTCATATGAATATGCGAGCCTTGACCATTAAAAAAGTGCAGACTAGCGCCCGATGGTACAGTTATATGATAGATAGTATTTCATGATAGTGTGTGAATTCTTTATACAACTAATGTTCTTAAAAGAGGTGAGTTTACTGAGTAATATGTAGGAACTACTTGTTGTGTTATTTATCGTAATTTGAGAAACAATGGTAATGGAAAACATAAAAAAATAGCGCCTTATCACCAGAAGGCAATATGGCGCTAAAATCATAAAAATAGCCGTCACTGATTCAGAGAGTTACGTTTCAGTTAATCTGAGTTTTATATAACTCGATATTATCATATATTGTAGAATCATTAACGTTTACACGCTATTTTACTATTGTCACCCTTTTCAGCTTCACGTGTAGAAACATAACCAGATAAGTTAACTGTAAAATAAATATTATACTTAGCGTAATCTATTTCTCTAGTCCAAAAAAGAACATTGTAAGTATTATCTTTAGGCCAATTTGATTTAGGATAGTTTTTATTCGATAGCCAGCCCCATTCCCCCATAACTGAACCGCCAATTGATCGCGTAAAACTATTGGGATAAATTTTCCAATTCTGATTTTCTGCAACATTAATAGCTGGAGAATTAGTATAATCTTTACGTAAAGGTATATTATCCATTCCTCCACATAAATTGATTGCATTAGATAAATTTATATTGTCGTTATTTTTAGGTTCTAACCACACAGAAGTTGGGTTAAATATATAATCATGAATGATTGAAGTATCTCTTTTTAACGTTGTCCTCACCGTAACATTTCCTGACGGCTTACTATTAAGTTCTACCACCCCATTTTGATCAACAGAAACACCTCCACCTGGGTTATTGAGTATTTGATAACGATAATCATCTTGTGCACCTATCATCACTAATTGAAATTTAGCTCCAGGAAAGCCAGTTGTTGGAAATTTTTTACCTGATTCTATTGGATTAGCTTTAAATCCCCAGTTATAAACATAATCAGCGCTATACCCTCCACCAGCGTTAGGATGTCGGCTTATATTCGTACCATTCCAAGCCCAAGGTCCTGAAATTGGGTCAGATGCCAGATTAGGATCATATGATCGCCATTGTAGATTAGGTGAAACAATCACATCATTCGGTTTTGCATAACAAATTTGCGATTTTGGTGCTATTTGGTAGGTCTTAGCTAGG
>NZ_FMWS01000052.1 GCF_900103255.1 Gilliamella bombi
ACTACGCACCGACGAATGGGGCGCGATAAGAGCGGGTAAAGGGCTGTATATTACCAGTGAAGAACAAACGCAAGCAAGTCATATACAGCTACAAATGGACAATGCTATTAAAGAACTAGCGCAAGCGACTGAAATGGTTAAACGGCTCAATGAACTTGCCGAGGCCGCCAAAGCTGAACTGGCTGATTTACAAACCCAAAAACAGCTATTTGAACAAAGCTTAAAAGAACTAAAACAACCGGGAATACTCACTTACGCACCAGCTGGCATGGCGGATGTCACCCCAAGTTCAATTCAACACACCGCAGGTGAAAACATTATCCAGACAGCACAAAACACGGTTGATGTTAGTGCGTTTAAACGCTTTATGGTCACTGCGGGTAACATGATAAGCCTATTTGCCAACAAAATGGGCATAAAGCTATTTGCTTCGCAAGGTAATGTCGAAATACAGGCTCAAAATGATGAAATGCAATTAAGTTCAAAACAAAATATGACAATTACCAGCACCGACAGCGAAGTAATTATATCAGCCAAGAAAAAACTTGTATTGGCATGTGATGATGTTGCTATTGTAATTGAAAATGGCGGTATAAAAATGCTAGCACCAGGTGATGTTCAGATTGAATCTGCTAGCTTTCGTATATTAGGGCCATCAAATTATCAAGTGGAAAAAACCAATTTGCCAAAAGGCGATACTTGTTCGGAGTCAGCATAATGGAAAAGCAAATACTCACTCTTTTAGAGAATGAAAAAGCACGCAAGCAGTATCGTTATCTATTAATTGATAACCTAGTTTCGCTCAGTTATTTTCATCTATTATCGATGGACAGTTTGCAAGAAAATCTAGGTAAAGAAGCTATCCAAGTTGTGCTAAGACCTGATTTAGCCCACGATCCACGTCATTGCCCAAAGTTAGTTGTGATCGCAAAACCTGATGAACCAATCAATAAAAGATTAGTTCATTTTATTAGTAATCAACTAAAGGAAGAAGGTTCGCTACCAAAACGATATTTGTGTGGCTGTATAGTTAGCGAAAACGCCCCCCAGTTTTTAAGTGAGCAACTGATTAACATCGGTTTAAAGTTAGGTCAATTAATTGGAGTTCGTTTTGTTCCTTTTTATGAACCGTTTAGAATGTTTTTATTGCAAGAAGGCAATAAAATTTGTCCTGATTGGTTACCAACTTTATTAAATTGCTGTAGTACTTACTGTTTTACATCCTTCACCAATCATTTGCAGGTTATTCAATCATTATCTTATACCCCTGAACCCTTTGATCTATTTGTAACAGAAGAAACTAAAACTTTTTTAAAACAATCTGTTCAGTTATATCACTTAACTGTAGCTTGGCAAAATATCTGTGAAAATCAAAATAAAAATATTGAAGATTCAGACATATTATTATTAGCAGATTTTTATAACAAAGCAAAAATAGAAGGGTTAGAAGATAGCAACGATCTATTTACATTATCATTGGTGCTTATGCGCTATAAAAACCGATTAGATCCCAAATCGTTAAAAGCCGCGATAGCTAAAGCAATAGATGAACCAGGTACTTTAGCACAGCATTTAAGTCAAATAGAGCTAGAACAATAATAACAAAGGAATATATCATGGAAAAAATTGACCCTAATATTTTTACTGAAGCAAAAAACACTTCAGCAATGGCCGATGGTGGATGTGGTACTTGTCAACGAAACGGCATGCCATTTTTTTTAGTTCGCCAATCGGTTATTAATCCCAATGCTTACCACGGTATAGACTGGTCAGAAAACGTACCCAAATTAGCTGATAGGCGCCCTAACGTGGCACTAACGAAGCATAAATACGCTTTAAGAATGTTACGCAAAGGATATGTTTATGTATTAATGGAACAAAATGGCATTCGAAAATTATTAGGCTACGAAGTGACCTCGAAAGGAGCATTACGGCATCGATCCATTTACCATATGAAAAAATACGAAATTGAAGATTTAGCTGAAAAATGCACTGAAAAGAACCACAATATCCCCGCTATTTTTGCCAATATTGATGTATTAAATGCCACGGTATGGATAGCTTATAGCCGTCGAGCTTGGTCAAAAGATATTGAAGATTATTACCGTTCTCCAGATGCTGATTTAAGACGATTCACCCAAGTAACGATAAACGACAAAACGCGAAACAATCCTACCGATTTAACCGACGGACGTAGCTTTGCTTTCAACGATTTACTTGACAAGAATAAAGCACCTTATTTACCTGAGTTTTTCTTTGACAAAAAAGATTTTAACGTACGTTTTCCAAGTGCACATGAATTTTATGATTATTCAGATAAAGATAATTTAAACGCAATTGCAAATATAGCCGCAAAATTTGAAAAGCAGTATCAATGTACAATAGGTTGCATTGTGCTAGAAGACACCTTCGGCATAGCCGAAGAGCTGAATGCTCAACGATTTCGGAACTTTGATCCTATTAATAATGCCTTTTTAGAGCACGAACGAGAAATAGAGAAAAAATTAACTGATGCCTATAACGAAAAAATAGCAGATTATACGCCATCAGATAACTGGTTAAATGCGTCTGATGAGTTACCACAGCTGTTTCCATATGCAAAAGATTATTTTCAAAGCCTTATAAATCCTAATATTGATGACAATCAAAGTGACACCGCACAGTCACAAGCAATAACAGTCCCCCTAAGACCCAATACAGATACCTCCAAATATTATCATAAATATTTTTCTACTGAGCGTGGCTATAAACGCAGGATTGTGTCTTGTATTGACGCTTATAAAAAAGGATTAAAGAACTATTGTAATGAAGTTATAGACAAAGATTATGAAGGCGCTGACACTCAGCCAAAATATTACGATGCCTATGAACCAGGCTCTAATTATAAAGGTGCGAAGAATTCTTATTATAATACTATCAAAACGTTACAAGAAAATGGATATAAAGAAGTTGCCTTATCAGAAGCAGAAAAAAAAGAACTACTCACAAAGCATAAATCCGCCATACCAGCTGTTGATGTAAGACGATTTCATTGGACATTGGATAATGCAGCTGAAAGCAAATTTAAAAAGGAATGGGCAAAACTCGATGCACGGCTGGATAAGGGTAAACTAGGCGCATTTCGCCAAGAAGAAAAACAACTATTTGACGAAATAGTTAAAGACATCCGCAAAATATCAATCGATTATTTAGTTTATGTTACTTGGCTTTTTGGCTCAAAAGATAAACCGTCTAAATATGCCCCAGCTGGACTGACCAACTATAACCAAGTTGAGTTTTGGAAACGGGAACAAGAAAACGACTACTCTAAAGACCACTTAGGCTATTTTGAAGATATTACTACCATATTACAAGGTAATATAACAATGGCGAAGCTACCTGAACAGTTTGGCTTATGGGACAGCCTATTACGAGACGAAAATTCCATCTATTTTCATCTGTTAAAAGGTCAGGACAATAACCTGTATGAATGGCTACTAAAACAACGTACCGATGAAATGGAGCAAAATCAAGATGCAGCAAACCACAAAACGAACGTAACAATTCTCAATGAATTAGTGGGCAAAATTAACGATATTTTGAATTTGCCAATTGATGCGAAAAATACGACCTTATTTGTGGATAAAATGGAAGTATTAATGAATTGGATGGCTGCTGGTGCTGCTAATCCACCAAAGAACGCTAAGTTAATTAATGACGTCTTAATGAAAGATCATGGCACAGAACTGCTTAAAATGTTTTCGGGTATTGAAAATAGGCGTATAAGTTTACCGGTCAAAATTAAAAACCTACCCAAAGTTTATGAAATTTTGATGGATCATTCAGATGTATCAACGGTGAGCATTGATAAAAATTCCAAGCTGTATAAGCTATCAAGAGTATCGGATGCCGATAAGCGTTGGCAATTTGAAAGCCAACTGACTAAAAAACAGCTCGAAAAAACGGTTCAAATGGAGTTTATGGTAGTAGCTGATGATATAGCCTCAATGAATAACATGATTGATGAGTTGAAAAAAGGCGGCAATTTAAAAGAAACCACCCTTGCCAAAGCCAAAAAGGTGTTAGACGCTGAAATTAAACACGCTCACCAATTTAGTGGCGAGCTAACCTTAGCTGACCTTGAAATAGCAATGGTACAAGCCAAACGGCGAATTAAGTTCGATGCCTCAAAAGGGATTTTGATGAATGGGATAATGATATTTTTACAAGGTCACCTATTCAGTCAAAATAGGCAAGCACTCGAGGCTGCAGGGCGTGACATGCGGCAAGATGTGAAAGAGGAAATTCTTAATGACATGGCAAAAACTGGTGTAATTATGTCGTTAATGTCGGCTGAAGTAATGGCCCACACGATTAAGCTAGTTGGTAGTGTATTACCCAAAACCAATATCTTTACCACCATGATACCGGGTTGTGAGAAATTTATAAAAGTCACCGGGGGAACGCTAGCGCTAATTACAATATTGAATGGGGTCATGGATATTTATAAAGGGTATTGTTATGCGAAAAATGGTGATAGTGATGATGGCGAATTAATTATTTGGGGAGGAATACTTTCTTCTCTATCTGGAGGCATAACTTTGTATGGTGCAATATTTTCTCTTACCCTTTCGGTTGCGATTTTAGCCATAGCAATAGCCATTATTGGTGTAATTTTGGTGTATATAGGCTCAGAAGCCGATCGTTGGTCACCGCTGCAAATTTGGTTTAATCGTTGCTATTTTGGGAAACATGAACATCAAGAAAAAGGGGGGCCTTATCCTCTCACCGCTGTTGGCACCAGTGCGGCGTTAAATGACTATTTTGCCTATCTTTCAGGTGTTTATTTGGCTTTAAATTATCAACCTTATGATATGGAGTTCTTTTTGGACGATATTCGTAATGATTCAGATGAAAACGCTGCATTAATTTATGCCGGTGGGCTACATGTGCATATTAAACTGCCCAATTTCGATGCGCACAGCCGTTATACCTGTATGGTCTATCTAACAGATTCTGAAGAGCAATCGGCTAAGGTCCAAATTGTAAAAGGTAAAGACGATAAAAATCTGAATGTTACGGTATCACCCAATCAATGTAATTATGACTTAGTGCGCTGGGTTGCTTCTAAAGATTATCCTATCGAATCAAATATAAATGATACCGTGGTAATAGACCAAAAAGTTGCCGAATTAAGGGTAAAAGCGAAAAAAGTGATTGGCATATTACATTACTGGCAAGGTAAAGACGCCAAATCGCCACTACGCATTGAACATATTATCAATTAAAAAGGAGAACGTAATAATGCCATCCAAATATCAACCACAAATTTCCGCATGGCGCGAAGATTTGCATAAAGGAATATATACAACACAATTACATTTAAGTAATAATAAAAAACTACGTTATGCTAATGATGATTATTGTGAATTTTCAAGAAGTTTTACAGGAATGAGATTTTTTTTTCGTTTGGTGACTATTTTTTTTTCATTAATAGTTATTTTATTTTTAATATTTGCACTCTATTTAACTTTACCAAGTGTTTTGAGGGGAACTAAACATGAAATGTTGTTGTTAATGTGCTGTTTTATAGGTTTTTTTTTGATTTATTTTTTCTTTCAGATGTTTTTGAGTGTTATTTTTGCTCCTGAAGATTGCCCAATACGATTAAATCGTAAAACGGGTAAGGTTTATATTTATGATCATTTTATTTTATATTTTGGTTTATGGGAAATTTTTACTCGTTCCCCTTTTAGAGCCAAAGAGATCAGTGTTAAAGAGTTTAATTGGGCAGATATTCAAGGATGTATGACCTCAGTATCAGTTCCTCTTGCTAGTGGCGGAATGGTTAGAAGCTATCGTCTAGAATGTGTGGT
>NZ_FMWS01000089.1 GCF_900103255.1 Gilliamella bombi
ACTATCGACAGCTAACAGCCTAACCTTAACCAGCGAAAACCAAACCGACATCAACGCTTTAAAAAATGTCACCCTATCATCGGCTGAAGCGATGGGTTTATTTGCCCAAAAATCAGGGATGAAACTCTTTGCCAACCAAGGCGATATTGAAGTGCAAGCCCAAAACGCCAACTTCAATATGGCTGCCAAACAAGATATCAAAGTGGATAGTGTCGATGGCAAAGTCACCATTACCGCCAAAGACAATCTCACCCTCATTTGTGGTGGCTCTTATATCAAAATCAGCAGCGAAGGCATTGAACTGGGCACGCAGGATAATATCTATCTTAAGTGTAATGTGATGCAGAAGATGGGGGTGGCAGTGAAACTAAATGATAAATTATATTTACCATGCGTGACTGATAGAAGCCTATATCATATTAAATTTTTATTAAAGGATTCCGATACAAATGAACCTCTTAGAAACGTCAACTACGAAATAATGTTGGCCGATGGTAGTAAATTAACTGGTGTGAGCAATGAACAAGGATATACTCAAAAAGTAATATCTGAAAAAGATGGAATTGTTAATTTACAAATTTCTAAACCGACTTTTACTGATAATTAAAGATTATGGATTAATAAAGGAAAAATAAATTTATGGGCACAACAAATATAAAAATTTCCAAAATGAATGAAATTGGTAATGATGATTTGGTTGAAGCGTATATTAGTGGCTCAGAAGACTATGTAATTCCATTGGTTTTTCCTAATTATCTTATTAGATTAGAAGGAGGAAGTGGAACATTAGGTAGGGATTATTTCGGTACAGATCGAGTTCCATTATTAGGGCATGCAGGAGTTTTAATAATTAATGGACAAAATGGTAAAACAAAATATTACGAATACGGTCGATATCCACCAGGAGAATTAGGAAGAACAAGGAGTGTCCAAACAAAGAATGTCATAATATCTTCTTCAAAAATGATAAATATTGATTCATTTAAGAAAACACTACGTCAAATATCTAATAACTCTGGTCAAAAAGGTAATATAAAGGGAGCTATTCTTAGAAAAGAAAATGTTTTTAATGAAGCTATTAAGTATTGCGAAATAAAAATAAAAGAAAATAATAATCCAGATAGAGAACCATACTCAATTTATACAAATAATTGTGTTACTTTTGTTGAAAAATTAGTTTCTTATTTAGATTTTCCTACTCCGTCAACAATGCCATATTCATTGTTAAATCTAGGAACTCATATTTATGATAAAATCCCAACAGCTTATATAATTCAATTTCAAGCATTTTTTCCTGCGAGAGATTTATTTTATTATTATAAATTAGATAAATTGGAGGTTAATTACTAATGATAAAAATATCTAAACATATTTTATTAATGCTACTTTTTTATACGTTTGATATTTTTGCGTGTAGTAATTTAAATTTACCCATAGTAAATAGCTATAATTCTATTGAGTTCTATAACGGGAAAGGTATCGAAACTTTATTAATTACATCAACAAAACAGCCACATTATTGTGTTTTAATTTTATCGGAATGTGGTATCCCGCTATCTAAAGGCGAGATATATTTTGATAAATCTACTGAATTACTAAAAAAAGCACTAAGTCATGCTTATTTAAATCCAGCTCAAAAATGGTGGTCAATTGAACTTTATCAAAAAAATGATTTAAATCATTCTTATGCTAATTTAAATATTACGCCAAAAGCAGAATGTTACAATGGCGGGTTAATTTTCGAAATTATTGAGTACCGAGAACCTTATTATTTTATTTCAATAAAACTAAAAGATAAGAGTATTCATCAATTTGGCTTTATTAAATCCAAAAGCTTGTTGAATGAAAAAGATTTTGATTTTATTCTACTCGATGAAATTTACACGAAAAATAATGATAAATATGAGTTATTATCATGTCATGAAACAAACTTTGATTGTAATCTTGCAAGATATTCACATCCATATCAATTTTTCGAGAGTGTTCAATATTCTGAGTTATTTCGGTGAACTATGTAGACTCTGTTGAAAATAAGGCGGATAAAGTTAAAAGGTTACGTTTAACGCAGGCAGATAAAACGAACCTGATCAAATTTTATCGATTGCGTTACCTAAAATTGATCCTAGCCGATATACCCGATAAAGTTGAGTTAGTTAGTGGCGGAAAGGGACAAAATACGACGTCGCCGAGTGCAGATTCTGAACCTGCGCATGATGATGATTTTTTCACTATTCGCTTTATGATTGAAAACAAGCCGTACTGGATAGCCGCCAGTAAAGTCTTACACCTTAATGGCGAAGATGGGCAACTCAATTCAAGCGTAAGTTATTGGCGTGATTTTCCGTTATCATTAGATAACAGCCTTTCGCCTCAAGAAAAGAAACGTAATACGGTATGTTTCCCTCGTACCGTGTCTCTAATTTCACTAGAGAATGATGGCTTGATAGCGATAGAGGATGAAAACACAACCTGGGTACAAGTGACGGCACTTGATGA
>NZ_FMWS01000066.1 GCF_900103255.1 Gilliamella bombi
GAGATTGCTGGCATTCAGTCGGCGACTTCACGCCAGAATACGAAAGACCAGGTATATGCACAAAATGAGATGCTTGCTTATCAACAGAAGGAGTCTACTGCTCGCGTTGCGTCTATTATGGAAAACACCAATCTTTCCAAGCAACAGCAGGTTTCCGAGATTATGCGCCAAATGCTTACTCAAGCTCAAACGGCTGGTCAGTATTTTACCAATGACCAAATCAAAGAAATGACTCGCAAGGTTAGTGCTGAGGTTGACTTAGTTCATCAGCAAACGCAGAATCAGCGGTATGGCTCTTCTCATATTGGCGCTACTGCAAAGGATATTTCTAATGTCGTCACTGATGCTGCTTCTGGTGTGGTTGATATTTTTCATGGTATTGATAAAGCTGTTGCCGATACTTGGAACAATTTCTGGAAAGACGGTAAAGCTGATGGTATTGGCTCTAATTTGTCTAGGAAATAACCGTCAGGATTGACACCCTCCCAATTGTATGTTTTCATGCCTCCAAATCTTGGAGGCTTTTTTATGGTTCGTTCTTATTACCCTTCTGAATGTCACGCTGATTATTTTGACTTTGAGCGTATCGAGGCTCTTAAACCTGCTATTGAGGCTTGTGGCATTTCTACTCTTTCTCAATCCCCAATGCTTGGCTTCCATAAGCAGATGGATAACCGCATCAAGCTCTTGGAAGAGATTCTGTCTTTTCGTATGCAGGGCGTTGAGTTCGATAATGGTGATATGTATGTTGACGGCCATAAGGCTGCTTCTGACGTTCGTGATGAGTTTGTATCTGTTACTGAGAAGTTAATGGATGAATTGGCACAATGCTACAATGTGCTCCCCCAACTTGATATTAATAACACTATAGACCACCGCCCCGAAGGGGACGAAAAATGGTTTTTAGAGAACGAGAAGACGGTTACGCAGTTTTGCCGCAAGCTGGCTGCTGAACGCCCTCTTAAGGATATTCGCGATGAGTATAATTACCCCAAAAAGAAAGGTATTAAGGATGAGTGTTCAAGATTGCTGGAGGCCTCCACTATGAAATCGCGTAGAGGCTTTGCTATTCAGCGTTTGATGAATGCAATGCGACAGGCTCATGCTGATGGTTGGTTTATCGTTTTTGACACTCTCACGTTGGCTGACGACCGATTAGAGGCGTTTTATGATAATCCCAATGCTTTGCGTGACTATTTTCGTGATATTGGTCGTATGGTTCTTGCTGCCGAGGGTCGCAAGGCTAATGATTCACACGCCGACTGCTATCAGTATTTTTGTGTGCCTGAGTATGGTACAGCTAATGGCCGTCTTCATTTCCATGCGGTGCACTTTATGCGGACACTTCCTACAGGTAGCGTTGACCCTAATTTTGGTCGTCGGGTACGCAATCGCCGCCAGTTAAATAGCTTGCAAAATACGTGGCCTTATGGTTACAGTATGCCCATCGCAGTTCGCTACACGCAGGACGCTTTTTCACGTTCTGGTTGGTTGTGGCCTGTTGATGCTAAAGGTGAGCCGCTTAAAGCTACCAGTTATATGGCTGTTGGTTTCTATGTGGCTAAATACGTTAACAAAAAGTCAGATATGGACCTTGCTGCTAAAGGTCTAGGAGCTAAAGAATGGAACAACTCACTAAAAACCAAGCTGTCGCTACTTCCCAAGAAGCTGTTCAGAATCAGAATGAGCCGCAACTTCGGGATGAAAATGCTCACAATGACAAATCTGTCCACGGAGTGCTTAATCCAACTTACCAAGCTGGGTTACGACGCGACGCCGTTCAACCAGATATTGAAGCAGAACGCAAAAAGAGAGATGAGATTGAGGCTGGGAAAAGTTACTGTAGCCGACGTTTTGGCGGCGCAACCTGTGACGACAAATCTGCTCAAATTTATGCGCGCTTCGATAAAAATGATTGGCGTATCCAACCTGCAGAGTTTTATCGCTTCCATGACGCAGAAGTTAACACTTTCGGATATTTCTGATGAGTCGAAAAATTATCTTGATAAAGCAGGAATTACTACTGCTTGTTTACGAATTAAATCGAAGTGGACTGCTGGCGGAAAATGAGAAAATTCGACCTATCCTTGCGCAGCTCGAGAAGCTCTTACTTTGCGACCTTTCGCCATCAACTAACGATTCTGTCAAAAACTGACGCGTTGGATGAGGAGAAGTGGCTTAATATGCTTGGCACGTTCGTCAAGGACTGGTTTAGATATGAGTCACATTTTGTTCATGGTAGAGATTCTCTTGTTGACATTTTAAAAGAGCGTGGATTACTATCTGAGTCCGATGCTGTTCAACCACTAATAGGTAAGAAATCATGAGTCAAGTTACTGAACAATCCGTACGTTTCCAGACCGCTTTGGCCTCTATTAAGCTCATTCAGGCTTCTGCCGTTTTGGATTTAACCGAAGATGATTTCGATTTTCTGACGAGTAACAAAGTTTGGATTGCTACTGACCGCTCTCGTGCTCGTCGCTGCGTTGAGGCTTGCGTTTATGGTACGCTGGACTTTGTAGGATACCCTCGCTTTCCTGCTCCTGTTGAGTTTATTGCTGCCGTCATTGCTTATTATGTTCATCCCGTCAACATTCAAACGGCCTGTCTCATCATGGAAGGCGCTGAATTTACGGAAAACATTATTAATGGCGTCGAGCGTCCGGTTAAAGCCGCTGAATTGTTCGCGTTTACCTTGCGTGTACGCGCAGGAAACACTGACGTTCTTACTGACGCAGAAGAAAACGTGCGTCAAAAATTACGTGCAGAAGGAGTGATGTAATGTCTAAAGGTAAAAAACGTTCTGGCGCTCGCCCTGGTCGTCCGCAGCCGTTGCGAGGTACTAAAGGCAAGCGTAAAGGCGCTCGTCTTTGGTATGTAGGTGGTCAACAATTTTAATTGCAGGGGCTTCGGCCCCTTACTTGAGGATAAATTATGTCTAATATTCAAACTGGCGCCGAGCGTATGCCGCATGACCTTTCCCATCTTGGCTTCCTTGCTGGTCAGATTGGTCGTCTTATTACCATTTCAACTACTCCGGTTATCGCTGGCGACTCCTTCGAGATGGACGCCGTTGGCGCTCTCCGTCTTTCTCCATTGCGTCGTGGCCTTGCTATTGACTCTACTGTAGACATTTTTACTTTTTATGTCCCTCATCGTCACGTTTATGGTGAACAGTGGATTAAGTTCATGAAGGATGGTGTTAATGCCACTCCTCTCCCGACTGTTAACACTACTGGTTATATTGACCATGCCGCTTTTCTTGGCACGATTAACCCTGATACCAATAAAATCCCTAAGCATTTGTTTCAGGGTTATTTGAATATCTATAACAACTATTTTAAAGCGCCGTGGATGCCTGACCGTACCGAGGCTAACCCTAATGAGCTTAATCAAGATGATGCTCGTTATGGTTTCCGTTGCTGCCATCTCAAAAACATTTGGACTGCTCCGCTTCCTCCTGAGACTGAGCTTTCTCGCCAAATGACGACTTCTACCACATCTATTGACATTATGGGTCTGCAAGCTGCTTATGCTAATTTGCATACTGACCAAGAACGTGATTACTTCATGCAGCGTTACCATGATGTTATTTCTTCATTTGGAGGTAAAACCTCTTATGACGCTGACAACCGTCCTTTACTTGTCATGCGCTCTAATCTCTGGGCATCTGGCTATGATGTTGATGGAACTGACCAAACGTCGTTAGGCCAGTTTTCTGGTCGTGTTCAACAGACCTATAAACATTCTGTGCCGCGTTTCTTTGTTCCTGAGCATGGCACTATGTTTACTCTTGCGCTTGTTCGTTTTCCGCCTACTGCGACTAAAGAGATTCAGTACCTTAACGCTAAAGGTGCTTTGACTTATACCGATATTGCTGGCGACCCTGTTTTGTATGGCAACTTGCCGCCGCGTGAAATTTCTATGAAGGATGTTTTCCGTTCTGGTGATTCGTCTAAGAAGTTTAAGATTGCTGAGGGTCAGTGGTATCGTTATGCGCCTTCGTATGTTTCTCCTGCTTATCACCTTCTTGAAGGCTTCCCATTCATTCAGGAACCGCCTTCTGGTGATTTGCAAGAACGCGTACTTATTCGCCACCATGATTATGACCAGTGTTTCCAGTCCGTTCAGTTGTTGCAGTGGAATAGTCAGGTTAAATTTAATGTGACCGTTTATCGCAATCTGCCGACCACTCGCGATTCAATCATGACTTCGTGATAAAAGATTGAGTGTGAGGTTATAACGCCGAAGCGGTAAAAATTTTAATTTTTGCCGCTGAGGGGTTGACCAAGCGAAGCGCGGTAGGTTTTCTGCTTAGGAGTTTAATCATGTTTCAGACTTTTATTTCTCGCCATAATTCAAACTTTTTTTCTGATAAGCTGGTTCTCACTTCTGTTACTCCAGCTTCTTCGGCACCTGTTTTACAGACACCTAAAGCTACATCGTCAACGTTATATTTTGATAGTTTGACGGTTAATGCTGGTAATGGTGGTTTTCTTCATTGCATTCAGATGGATACATCTGTCAACGCCGCTAATCAGGTTGTTTCTGTTGGTGCTGATATTGCTTTTGATGCCGACCCTAAATTTTTTGCCTGTTTGGTTCGCTTTGAGTCTTCTTCGGTTCCGACTACCCTCCCGACTGCCTATGATGTTTATCCTTTGGATGGTCGCCATGATGGTGGTTATTATACCGTCAAGGACTGTGTGACTATTGACGTCCTTCCCCGTACGCCGGGCAATAATGTTTATGTTGGTTTCATGGTTTGGTCTAACTTTACCGCTACTAAATGCCGCGGATTGGTTTCGCTGAATCAGGTTATTAAAGAGATTATTTGTCTCCAGCCACTTAAGTGAGGTGATTTATGTTTGGTGCTATTGCTGGCGGTATTGCTTCTGCTCTTGCTGGTGGCGCCATGTCTAAATTGTTTGGAGGCGGTCAAAAAGCCGCCTCCGGTGGCATTCAAGGTGATGTGCTTGCTACCGATAACAATACTGTAGGCATGGGTGATGCTGGTATTAAATCTGCCATTCAAGGCTCTAATGTTCCTAACCCTGATGAGGCCGTCCCTAGTTTTGTTTCTGGTGCTATGGCTAAAGCTGGTAAAGGACTTCTTGAAGGTACGTTGCAGGCTGGCACTTCTGCCGTTTCTGATAAGTTGCTTGATTTGGTTGGACTTGGTGGCAAGTCTGCCGCTGATAAAGGAAAGGATACTCGTGATTATCTTGCTGCTGCATTTCCTGAGCTTAATGCTTGGGAGCGTGCTGGTGCTGATGCTTCCTCTGCTGGTATGGTTGACGCCGGATTTGAGAATCAAAAAGAGCTTACTAAAATGCAACTGGACAATCAGAAAGAGATTGCCGAGATGCAAAATGAGACTCAAAAAGAG